>DVOU01000066.1:0-89550 GCA_018713365.1 Candidatus Pullichristensenella excrementipullorum | reverse complement strand
AAACCACCTGAATAGCATCCGCCTCACAGGTTCATCCCAAACGCCTACGCAGACATCAAGCGCCCCGGAAACCCCTTATTTTCAAGAGATTTCCGGGGCGTTTTTGTATCAAAGTCGAAAGGGTCTTAGACCCAGCATGAGTATCACGGTGTTTCTATTTCCCGTGCCTGTTCAGTTGACTTTTCGCCTAATTTTCTGTATTATTAGGCGAAACAAGGCGAGGTGGGCAAAAGTATTCGCCCATTCGATTGCGCAGCTTGTAAAGCGCCATTGGGGCAGTGAAATGCTCAGCCTGGCCGCACAAATTCACGAATACAAGGGAGGCTAGGAGCCGTTGCAACAGAAACCTGCCAAGCAGAAGATCGGCAAATTTACCAAGACTGATCTCATGGCGCTATGCCCCACCATCGGGAAGTCCTCGGTGGAAAACGCCATCAAAAAGCTAATTGAGGAAGGCATCCTCGTCAAGCATGGCAGCGGACGCGCAGTATACTATACGAGAAGCGATGCTGAATAATGGACGCCGCTTCCATTGCCAGCACCCTGGCGCTGTCTCGGAGTACAGAAAGCCCTGTTCACTTTGTCTGTACTGTATTTTGATGTCGCGTGTCTTTGGATTCCTGTGCCTTGATTTATTTCTCGCAGCGAAGAAAGAATACAAGAAAACATATAAGATATTGATTGCCGAGCCAGTTTCGTGCTATACTGTAAGGGAAAGCGGGGTGTTTCCATGGAACGATATATGCCGCCATTTACCATCACCAATCAGATGCTCATGCTGGTCGCGGAGATCGCCGAAAAGACCGGAAACATAAGCAATTTCCATTCATTTGAAACAAAGCCGCACCTTCGCCGCAACAATCGCATCCGATCCATTCATTCCTCTCTGGCCATCGAGGCCAATTCTCTCTCGCTGGATGAGGTGCGGAGCGTGATCAGTGGAAAGACGGTCATCGGGCCGCAGAAGGAAATCCAGGAGGTCAAAAACGCCTACCGGGCCTATGAGCAAATCGGACGATTTGATCCGTATTCTCTGGATGACCTAAAAAGGCTGCATGGAATCATGACCCATCTGACCGTGCAGGAATCCGGTGTGTTCCGCAGTCACAACGAAGGGGTTTTCAAGGGCAATCAGTGCATCTTCATGGCTCCGCCGCCGCATCTGGTTCCGGGGCAGATGGAAGCGCTGTTTGGCTGGATGGTCAATGCCAGGAAAGAGATACATCCGCTGATCCTGTCCTCGGTGTTCCACTATGAATTCGTGTTCATCCATCCGTTCTCGGATGGAAACGGGCGCATGGCCCGACTGTGGCAAACCGCGCTTTTGTCCGAGTGGAACCCAATCTTTCAGTATCTGCCTCTGGAAAGCCGCATCCAGGAGTTTCAGGACGGCTATTATGATGCGATCGCCGCTTGCCATGGATCGGGGAACTCGAATGCATTCATCACATTCATGCTGGATAAGATCAACCTGACGCTGGATTGGGCCTTGGACCAAGCGACGCAGAAGGACGCATACCTCCCGGAGACCGTGCAGAAGCTGCTGGACGTCATGGATTTTGACGTCCCGTATTCTGCCGCGCAGCTGATGGAAAAGCTGGGTTTGAAATCCCGAGCGAGCTTCCGGAAACTCTACCTGCTCCCGGCTCTTGAAAAAAACCTGATTGCCATGGGTGTCCCGGACAAGCCTACATCCAGAAACCAAACCTACATCAGAAAATAACGCCAGTGTTTCTATTGATATGGTGGCCTTGACGGAGACAAACTCTCACGCGCGCACAGTGAAGCGGATGTCATGAAGAATCTTGGCATCAGAGAGGATGATATTGACGTGCAGAGGATGTGGAGTTGGAATGAACTGGCGGCAGACCAATACTTGACCAAAGCGGAATATGACCTCGTCGTATTGAATCTATCCGTTCGGCCACTGATCCTCAAGGACATACCTGATGTCGCGCAGAATCCCGGCTAGTAGCAACACAAATCCTCCAATTTTCTACGCTTTCCCATCCGAACAAATCCTGTCGGGGAAGGATTCAAACGGACAGACTGGAATTCAATAGCCCTACAAGATCAGAATTCGGGACCAAAAGGTCGCAGGTTCAAATCCTGTCACCTCGACCATCTGAAACCCCTGAAAATGCTTGAAAATAAAGGCATTTCGGGGGTTTTGTCATATCTCGGCGGGGCGGGATGCCGTTCGGAAATTTGGCTGTTTGGGTGCATTTCGGGGGAATTGGGTGTCAAAATGGGGGTCAGAACAGGTTTCTGTATTGCTTCTGTCAGGCTATTATGGAATGCCGAAGAAAAATCCTGACCTGCCGCTTGGCCGGTGGTCAGACCGTTGACTGGGGTTTGTCAACGGTCTGAAATTGTGCCGCAGGCAAAATTCCCTTGCTTGCGGGCTTTTTCATCGCTCTGCCAGTTTGTTGACTTTGCCAACAGACCGGGCAAAACCGGATGGATATTTTCTAGTTTTTCTATTTGTCAATCTTTTTCGCAAAAGAACAAGGTCAAATTGGGTCGGTGGTGCCCTATTGGACCATGCGTTTCGCGCAAATCCCAATGCTGAAGATTTGCGTTGGGTATATAGATCATTTTCATGGCAAGCGCTTCATTGAGCAGACTTGCTGTTTGTGATATAATAAACTTGAAATGGTGTATATATCGAATAACGGCGTGAGGAGCATGTACATGGCTGAAATCAAATTGTTCCGTCTGGACTCCACCGTGGAAGAATTGAAGCCGTCCGAAACGGCATTGGAGCATAATTTGCAAACTTGCATTGAAAAGAACATGCAAGCCTTTTTCGGTGTGCGTTTTCTGCGCAGCGAATATCCAATTGCCAATGGTCGAATGGATAGCATCGGCATTGATGAAAACAACTGCCCTGCAATTTTTGAATACAAGCGCAGCGTCAATGAGAATGTCATCAATCAGGGTTTGTTCTACCTGAGTTGGCTGCTCGATCATAAGGACAGTTTTAAGCTGCTTGTTCTGGAGACTTTGGGCATGGAAGCCGCACAAGCTATCGATTGGTCCGCTCCGTGCGTCATCTGTATTGCCCGTGATTTTACGAAATACGATTTGCATGCTGTCGAGGTCATGCGTCAGAACATTAAGCTGGTCAAATACAAGAAATACGCTGATGGTCTTATCCTGTTCGAACACCTCAATGCGCCGAATGTACAGCCGACAGGAGTGGATATTCCGCCTACATCAGAACCGGATAGTCGTGGAGTCAAGACACATATCGAAAAGGTTGCCACCAGCACGCCCAAAATGCACGCATTGTACGAAGATGTTTGCAACTTTATCGAATCGCTCGGTGACATGACCAGCAATCAACTGAAACTCTACCTTGCATATAAGAAAACGCAGAATTTTGCTTGCATTGAGATATATAGGGACAAAATCATTCTGGACCTGAAGCTTTGCCCGGATACCGTGGAACTGGAAGAAGGCTTCACTCGCGATATGCGCGGGATCGGTCACTATGGTACCGGTGACCTCCAAGTAATAATTCCCAATACTGCCGCTCTTGAAAAGGCCAAGCCCTTGCTGGAGCGTGCCTATAACGAGGCGTAGGAATAACGAAGTGAGGGATAACAATATGCTCCGTCCCGGCATTTATGAGCAGCTGATCGACCGCCGCCTGGCGCAGGAATTGGATCAGCTGCCGGAAAATCGGAAAGCCACCGCCGCAATCGATCAGGCGGAGGCTTCTTCCGTGCTGTCTCAATATGTGGCAGACGTCGTTCGTAAGGCGTTGGAACGGATGCATGACGGTAGATCCGAACTGCCAGATCAGGTGGCGCTGGTGAATCAACTGGTTGCTATGGTGGGCGAAGTTGCCGAAGAGGATATCGATGGCATTTCTGTAGACGAGCGTGCTCAGCAGTTGCTGTCACTGATCGGGGACAAGGATCCTCGCATTGCACTCGGCAAATCCGCCAGGGACGTTGTCCGTCCAGAGACGTCTCTGGCGCAGAGTAGCCTGTTTACCGGCGCAGTCCATGAGCCGCAGATGTTCTCTGAATTGAAAAAAGAGATTGCCTCCGCCGATCGAATCGATATGCTGGTATCTTTCATAAAATGGAGCGGCCTGCGCCTGATTATGGAGGAACTGACGGAGTTTACCCAGCGTGGCGGTGAGCTTCGTGTCATCACAACCTCCTATATGGGGGCGACAGATATTAAGGCCATCGAGGAGTTGGCCAAGCTGGAAAATGTCCGGATCAAGGTGTCCTATGATACCAAGCGCACCCGTTTACACGCCAAGACGTATGTGTTCTATCGTGATACCGGCTTTACGACGGCGTATGTTGGCTCCTCGAATCTTTCCAGCGCAGCTATTTCCAGCGGTCTTGAATGGAACGTGAAGGTCACTGCCCATGATCTGCCACAGCCCATCCGCAAGATTGCCGCGACTTTTGATGCCTACTGGCATTCCGATGAATTTTGCTTCTACAGTGATTCCGAGCGCGAACGTCTTGAGCAGGCATTGAAAGCTGAAAAGAATATCGGCAAGCGTCCACAGTTCCTGTTCGACATCCGCCCATATCCCTATCAACAGGAAATTCTCGATAAATTGCTGGCCGAACGCGTGGTTCGCGGCATCTGGCGCAATCTCGTGGTCGCTGCCACAGGTACCGGCAAGACAGTTATTGCCGCACTGGACTACCGCCGCTTCTGCAAACAGAATCCCGGAAAAGCAAACCGTCTGCTGTTCATTGCTCACCGTGAGGAAATTCTCAAACAAAGCCGCGACACTTTTGCAGGCGTGCTGAAGGACGCCAATTTCGGCGAACTCTATGTGGGGGGATATAAACCGGAATCTCTGGACCACCTGTTCATCTCCGTACAGACGCTCAATTCGCAAGCGCTCCATGAGAAGCTGCCTGCAGATTATTACGACTATATCGTCATCGACGAATCCCACCATGCTGCGGCGCACAGTTATGGCAAAGCTCTGGAATACTTCCAGCCAAAGGTGTTGCTCGGCCTCACCGCGACGCCAGAACGCATGGACGGCAAGAGCATCCTTGACTATTTTGATGGACGCATCGCGGCCGATATTCGCCTCCCGGAAGCCATCGACCGCAAGCTGCTCTGTCCTTTCCAGTATTTCGGCGTATCCGATACTGTCGATCTGAGCGAGCTGCACTGGGTGCGCGGTGGATATGACAAGAGCGAATTGAGCAATGTTTATACCACGAATCGCGCTGTAGCAGAAAAGCGCGCCGATCACATTCTGCGCAGCCTTGATCGCTATGCCACGGATTTGAACGATGTAAAGGCTCTGGGCTTCTGTGTTTCCGTTGAGCATGCGAAGTTCATGGCGGATCATTTCAATGCATGCGGCTTCCCGGCGATTTCGCTGGTTGGCTCCTCCTCCGACGAAGAGCGCAGCAATGCCCGCAAGCGCCTGATCAGCGGTGAAATTCGCATCATTTTTGTTGTGGACATTTACAACGAAGGTGTCGATATTCCTGAAGTGAATACCGTACTCTTCCTGCGCCCGACAGAGTCTCTGACGATCTTCCTCCAGCAGCTTGGACGCGGTCTGCGCCTGGCTGATGGCAAGGATTGTCTGACCGTGCTGGACTTTATCGGCGCAGCGAACCGCAAGTACAATTTTGAAGAGAAATTTGCCTCGCTGCTTTCCGGCAATCATCGCAGTGTAGAATATGAGCTGCAGCATGGCTTTGTGAACGTCCCCAAGGGCTGCTATATTCAGCTGGAAAAGAAGGCTGCGCAGGTCATCCTTGAAAACATCCGCCAGAGCTATGGTTTCAAAGCGAAGCTGGTGAATCTGATCGCCTCCTATGAAGAAGACAGCGCGCAGCCGCTGACGCTGGCTAATTTTCTGCGCTATCATCACATGGATGCCCGCTCGCTGTATGCCAGGTACAATTTCTCCCGCTTGTGCGTTGAGGCCGGTGTGCGTGAGCAGTATTCTGAGCTCATCGAAGAAACCATGACCAGGGCGTTCAGCCGATTGGTCGCGATTGATTCGCGCCGCTGGATCCAGTTTCTGCTGGACATCTTGCCGCGCCTTGATGGTGTGGATCTTACCAGGCTTTCTCATGTGGAGCAGCAGATGCTCAATATGTTCTACACCACCGTATGGCAGGAGACGATTGAGGACTTTGGCGCAGACGAGGTCCGGGAGAAGCTCTGCACGCTGTGCGATAGCCCTGTAATGCTGCAGGAACTGGTTGAACTGTTGCGTTATCGTCTGGACGAGATCGACTTTATTGATGTTCCCGCTGGTCTGCCATATGATTGCCCGCTGGATGTTCATTGCAGCTACAGCCGCGATCAGCTGCTGGTCGCGCTGGATTTCCTCAAACCCAAAACGCTGCGTGAAGGCGTGAAGTATTTCAAGGACAAGAAAACCGATGTCCTGCTGATCACGCTCAACAAGGCAGACAAGGATTATTCGCCGACCACGCTCTACAACGATTACGCAATCAGCTCCAGCCTGTTTCATTGGCAGAGCCAGTCCACAACCAGTGCTGATTCTGCGACCGGCCAGCGATATACTCACCACAAGGAGCAGGGTGGAAAAGTACTCCTGTTTGTGCGTGAGTTCAAGCAGGACGCCTGTGGCGCTGCGCCGTATACATTCCTTGGTACAGCGGATTACGTCAGCCACCAGGGCAGCAGGCCCATGAATATCGTGTGGCGACTGCACCATGAGATTCCTGCGAAGTATTTAAAGAAAACCATGCAGGTAATGGGATAATGGCAGGAGCGCCTGAAAAGGCGCCAGAGATCTGACACCCCTGTGTTTAGATACAAGAGCAGGAGTAAAATGTCAGAAAAGCTGGAAAAGCGCGATGGAAAGAGGCCACCAGCATCTTGCAGACCATTGACAAACCCCAGTCAGCGGTCCGGCTTCGTTTGAAGCGGGCTGTTTGCGCAATTTAGGGATGGATTCGGACGCGGAGGGGCTTTGAAATGCCCTTTGGTGGGGCGGTCAGGGCGGCGCTGCTTAAGTGCGCGCAAAGCCCCGTTCGTTGCAGGGCGAACGGGGCTTTGCCATGTACGGTCCCGGCTGGCATGGGGAGGGCGCCCCATTTGCGGTCGATCCTCTTTTCGCATCAGCTGAGTACCATGCGATCGTTGGCAACGCCGCTGGCCTGCGTGAACAGGCTGAGCAGGTGTTCGACGGTGAGATTTTTCTTCTCCTCCCCGGAGACGTCGATGAGGATGTTGCCCTCGTACATCATGATCAGTCGGTTGCCGTGGGCGATGGCGTCGCGCATGTTGTGCGTGATCATCAGCGTCGTCAGCTTGTTCTGTTCGACGATCTGGTCGGTCAGTTCCAGCACCTTGGCCGCCGTCTTGGGGTCGAGCGCCGCCGTGTGCTCGTCGAGGAGCAGCAGCCTGGGGCGGTTCATCGTCGCCATCAGCAGCGTGATGGCCTGCCGCTGGCCGCCGGAGAGCAGGCCGACCTTGGTGGAAAGGCGGTCTTCCAGACCGAGTTCCAGCGTGGCGAGCAGCTGGCGGTAGCGCTCGCGGTCCGCGCGCCTGACGCCGCGCACAAAGCGGCGCTTTTCGCCGCGCTTGGAGGCGATGGCGAGGTTCTCGGCGATCTCCATATCCGGCGCGGTGCCCTTCATGGGGTCCTGAAAGACGCGGCCGAGGAACTTGGCGCGCTTGTATTCCGGCATGCGCGTCACGTCCACGCCGTCGATCTCGATGGTGCCATAATCCGGCTTCCACACGCCGGCGATGGCGTTGAGCAAAGTGGACTTGCCCGCGCCGTTGCCGCCGATGACGGTGACAAATTCGCCGTCTCTGATCTCCAGATCGAGGCCGTTGAGCGCTGTCTTGGCGTTGACGGTACCGGCGTTGAACGTCTTTTGCAGGTTCGTGATCCTAAGCACCTTCCCCACCTCCATTCGGCGTATCCCGCGGCCGCAGGGGCTTGCGTTTGGTAAAGTACTCGCCTTTCAAGTACGGTACGGCGAGGAAGATGGTGACGATGATGGCGGAGAGCATCTTCAGATAGTCCGTTTTCAGGCCCATGAGGATGACCAGATTGTAGACGATGTAGTAGATGACGCCGCCGCCCAGCACGCCGATGAGGCTGACCACGAAGTTGGGCTTGATCTTCAAGGACACGGACAGGCCGATGAAGATGGCCGCAAGGCCGATGACGATGGCGCCGCGGCCATCGTTGATGTTGGCGGAGCCCTTGTACTGCGCCAGCATCGCCCCGGCAAGGGCGACGATGGCGTTGGCGAGGGCAAGGCCTACGACCTGATTGCGCTTGACGTTGACGCCCTGCGCCCGGCTCATGTCGGGATTGTCGCCCGTGGACTTGAGCGTGAGACCGATCTCTGTGTAAAAGAACTGCCACAGGCAGAGGATGACCACCGTGACGAGGATGAGCATCGCCAGAATGGAGGCGGGGTTATCGCTCATGCGCACCCACAGGGCGTTGGCGCGCGGGTCGATGGCGACCAGCGACTTGCCGCCGAGGATGAACAGGTTCACCGAATAGAGCATGAGCTGCGTGAGGATGCCGGAGAGGATGGAGGGGATGCCCAGCGCGGTGTGCAAAAGGCCCGTGACCGTACCGGCCAGCGCGCCCGCGACAAACGCCGCAAGCACGCTGACCCATACCGGCACGCCGCTTCCCAGCAATACCGCGCAGACGCATGCGCCTGTGCAGATCGAGCCATCGACCGTCAGATCCGCGATGTCCAGTATCTTGTAGGAGATGTAGACGCCGATGCCCATCAGGCCCCAGATCAGCCCTTCCGCGATGGCGCCGGGCAGTGCGTAGAGGAAAGCCATATCGTATCTCTTCCGATCTCAGTTTTCTTTCCGGGTTCAGTTGGCGGGAACTTCGATGCCCAGCTGCGCGCAGAGTTCCTCGTTGTAGGTGACTGCGGGCGTCAGGGTCATGATCTCGATGTTCGCGGGCGCGGTGCCATTGAGGAGGATGTCCGCCGCCATCAGGCCGGTCTCATAGCCGAGCTGGTAGTAGTCGATGGCCAGGCTGGCGTAGCAAATGGCCCCGCCGTAGCTGGTGTAGATGGGGACGTTCTTCTCGTTGCAGATGGTGCCGACGATGGTATCGTTGGCGGCGACGGTGTTGTCCGAGGGGATGTACACGGCCTTGCACTCATTGGCCATGGAGGTGGTCACGGCCTGCAGTTCCGTGGTCTCGGAGAAGGTGTAGGCCTTGACGGCGATGCCCTTTTCCTCGAACAGCGCCTTGACGGCCTCGTACTGGATCAGGGAGTTGGATTCGTTGGTGCAGTAAAGCACGCCCACCTGGTCGCCCTCGACAAGGCCCAGCGTGTCGATCATCATCTGCGCCTGCTCGGCGAAGGGCACGGCGTCCGAGGTGCCGGTCACGTTGGCGGGGATCTCGCCGGCGAAGGTGTCCTCATAGTCGGTGACGGAGGTGCCCAGCACCGGGATCTCGGTGGTCATGTTGGCGGCGGCCAGCAGCGCGGGCGTGCCGTTTGCCATGATCAGATCGACGCGCTTGGCGCTGAAGGCGTTGACCACGGTGGTGCAGAGGCTGGCGTCGCCCGCGACCTGCGTGTCGATGTCCACGGTGTGGCCGGCTTCTTCCATCTTTTCCGTCAGCGCGTCGCTGAAGCCCTGCGTAGCCTGGTCCAGGGAATCGTGTACCATCAGCTGGCAAACGCCGACGGAGTAGTTCTCGGCAAGGGCGCCGCCGCAGAGGGCGAGCGTCAGCGCGATGGTCATCAGCAAGGTGATCGTCTTTTTCATAGTCCTGACCTCCAACAAGTATCTATTTCTGCATCGCTTGGGATGCGGAAGGCAAAAAATGGCCCTGTACAAACGTACAGGGACGAATCGCTCGTGTTACCACACTGTTTCGCGTCTGCCTTGCGGCACATGCCTCATCGGGCTTCGCACCCAGCGCGGGAAGGAA
Organism: Candidatus Pullichristensenella excrementipullorum; assembly: GCA_018713365.1. Lineage (GTDB taxonomy): Bacteria > Bacillota > Clostridia > Christensenellales > Aristaeellaceae > Pullichristensenella > Pullichristensenella excrementipullorum. The sequence continues at coordinate 79,619 of DVOU01000066.1, read as the reverse complement.
CGCGCTCCCGCTCATGGGCTGAAAAGTCCTGGCGATGTAACGGTCGCACCCGTTGTGCCTACTGCTGTTTCAACACACCGCTCGCGGAATGAACTTCGCTGGGATGCCCCGGGGCCTCGCACCGACCGGCCTCTCTCTGAAGAAGCGCTCGCAGTTACTCTTTCCGCTCAAACGCATTTGCCTATGGTTTCCCGCCTTGTTCAAGGCACACTTATTATACATCTTTCGGAAAAGGATTGCAAATTCAACATTCGCATACTATAATAAGAAAAACTTATGATCGGAGCGTGATGGGTTTGAATCTGAACCAGCTGCGCTACTTTGTGTCCGTCGCGGAGAGCGGGAGCTTTACCAGGGCCGCCGCGAATCAGTACATCTCGCAGACGGCCATCACCCAGCAGATACGCGCGCTTGAGGAGACGGTCGGAGCCAGGCTGTTCGACCGCAACAGCCGCCCCGTCTCGCTGACGCCCGCGGGAAAGGTGTTTCTCAAGGAGGCGCGGGAGATCCTCGGGCGCATGGACGTGGCGCTTTCGCGCATCCGCGAGGCCTCCACCGGGCTGGAGGGCGACCTGCGCCTTGGATATACGAAGGGCTATGAACACAGCGACCTGCCCAAGTACCTGCGCGTCTTTCATCAGGAATACCCCAACGTACTGCTGCTTTGCCACCGCCGCGACACGGACGCGCTGGCCTCGGGGCTGCTCAGCGGGGAATACGACATCATCTTCACCTGGGACAGCACCAACATTCGCAAGGAGGACGCCCTCGAACTGCGCGTGTTTGAGCGCGTGCCCCTGCGCGTCGCGCTGTACGCGGATCATCCGCTCGCGCGGCGCAGGGAACTCACCCGCAAGGACCTCAAGCAGGAGAACATACTTTTCATGTCGCCTTCGGGCACCGGCAATTCCTTCGGCGACGCCTTTTACATCAGCCTCTACCAGCAGGCGGGCTATCAGCCCAACATAGTGCTGCGTTCCAACGACATGGAGAGCATCCTGATGATGGTGGCGGCGGAGGAGGGCATCTCCATCGTGCCGGAATACACCCATCCGTGGGACATCGGCACGGAGAACGTCGTCTTCGTCCCCCTTGCCGGCGAGGACGAGACCGAGGAGATCCTCGTCGCCTGGCGCAGGGACAACGACAGCCCCGCCCTGCGGCACTTCATCGACAAGCTGCCCTCGGCGATCGAGGAAAGGCGCTGAAAAGGGCGCATCTGGACGGGATGCCGGCAGAGCGGGCGGACAACGCCTTGAGAAGGCACGCGGGCAAAAAAAGCAAGAATCGCCGCCGATCATTTCCATCGGGGCGATCTTTGCGTTTTTGGGACTGCCGGCGGCCCGTCACAGCCGCACGCGCATGCGTATCCGCCCCTCGCCCGCCTTTTCGGCGCGCAGGGCGGCGCGGTGGGCTTCGGCGATGGAGCGGGCGATGGAAAGGCCAAGGCCGTGGCTGCCGTCGCCGGTGCGGGCGGGGTCGAAGCGGTAGAAGCGGTCGAAAAGGCGCGAAAGGGGCATCTCGTCCACGCTGCGGCAGTCGTTTTCCACCGTCAGAACGGGATGCCTTCCGCCGCGCAGGCAGACGGACACCGCGCCGCCCGCATCGGCGTATTTCACGGCGTTGTCCACGAGGATGGCGGTGAGCTGGCGCAGGGTGGCCTCGTCGCCGGTGACGAACACGCCCGGCTCCGCCTCCACCCGCAGGCGCTTGCCGGCGCGTTCGGCGGCGGCGGAAAAGGCCAGCGCCGTGTCGCAGACGGCGTCGCTGAGGGAAAAGCGCGCCTCCTCGCCCATGGGACGGCCCTCGTCCAGCCGCGAGAGCGCCACCAGATCGTTGACCAGTTTGCGCAGGCGCGCGACCTGCTTTTCGATGCCCGTCAGCCACTCGTTTTTCTCCATCTCCATCTCCAGCACCTCACAGTTGGCGGAGATGATGGTCAGCGGCGTTTTCAGTTCATGCCCGGCGTCGGTGATGAACTGGCGCTGCTTTTCCACGCTCTGGGCGATGGGGCGCACGGCGCGGCCGGAGAACAGCAGCGCCAGCAAAAGCACCGCCAAGCACACCCCCAGCGCCACCGCGCCGGAGATGACGAGGAACTGCCGCGCCGTGGCCAACTGCGTGCCGGCGTCGAGGAACACGACCAGCGTCCCCTCGTCCGTCGCGGCGACGCGGTAGCGGTAGATGTCCAGATAGCCGCTGTCGGCCCTGTCCAGCGCCCGCCGCGCGTAAAGCACGGCCTCCTCGCCGGAGACGGCGGCGATGGACTCGGTGTTGACGGAAAGCGCCTCGCCCTCCGCGTTCAACAGCACGGAGAAGTGGCGGGTGATGAACGGCGCTTCCGGGGAGGCGATGTCCATGCCGCCCCAGTCCGTCTGGCGCGGGCCGCGCGGGATGCGGGGCACTTCCCCGCCGTCCATGTCGGGGAAATCCCCGCCGTTGTCGACGAGAAAGGCGAGCATGCCGTCGAGCGTGGCGTTGGCGCGGACGATGAAGAAACCGTTCATCAGCGCCACCACCGCCACCATCACCGCCACCACCACGCCCATGCACAAAAGCACGAACTTCCTTCGCAGCCGCCGGATCATGCCTTCGCCTCCAGGGAATAGCCCACGCCCCGCGTGGCGCGTATCTCCACATTCGCGCCCAGCTGGGCGAGCTTTTTGCGCAGGTTGGAAACGTAGACCCAGACGATGCTCACGTCCACCTCCGCGTCCCAGCCCCAGACGCGCTCCATGAACTGCGTGGTGGAGATGATGCGGCGCGGCGTCTCCATCAGCATTTCCATCATTTGAAATTCGCGGTTGCCCAGCCGCGCGCTGCGCCCGCCGCAAAAAAGCGTGTACGCGGAGATGTCCAGCGACAGCCCCTCAAAGGAGATGACCTCCGGCACCAGCCGCTCGCGCCTGCGCACCAGCGCCCGCACGCGCGCCAGCAGTTCCGCCATGGCGAAGGGCTTGGGCAGGTAATCGTCCGCGCCGGCGTCCAGCCCCTCCACGCGGTCGGGCACCTCCGAGCGCGCCGTCAAAAGCAGCACCGGCGTGCTTACGCCCCGCGCGCGCAGGCGGCGCACCACGCTGAAGCCGTCGAGAACGGGCATCATCACGTCCAGCACCGCGCCGTCGTAGTTGCCCGTCAGGGCGTAGTCCAGCGCCGCCTGCCCGTCAAAGACGGTATCGACGCTGTAATTGTGCTTTTCAAAAATGGTCTTCAGCGCCTTGGCCAGTTCCCGTTCATCTTCGGCGATCAAAAGCCGCATGGCTATCCCTCCGTTCCTTGCCATTATAGCCTACACCTTCGACCTTGAACGTGCCTAAAAGGTCAAATTCCTGTAAACGAAACCAATGTTCACGCTTCGTTCATGGCTTCCTTTAGCCTCGCTTTAGCTTGGCGTGTTAAAAATAGGCCATGGGAGGCGCGATATGGCAAAGAGAAAAGGAAAAAAATGGCTCGTCCGCCTGGCGGCGCTGTTGGCGCTGGCGGTCGTCTGCGCGGTGGGATGGGACGCGCTGCGGCCTCTGGTGATGGCCGAGACGACGCCGGTGTACGCGCGGTACACCGTGGAAGTGGGCGACATCGAAACTTCGATGAGTTTGAGCGGCACGATCGAGCTGGTGGATTCGGAATCGTTCGCCGCCTCGGAGCGCACCACCGTGCAGGAGGTCTACGTGGAGGCCGATCAGACGGTCTCCGCCGGCGACGAACTTCTGCGCCTTGCCAACGGCGAGACGTTCGCCGCCTCCATCGACGGCACGGTGACGACGCTCAACGTGGCAAGGGGCGACGCGGTCTGGCCGCAGATGGCGCTTGTCACCATCGCCGACCTGAGCGACCTGCGCGTGGCCACCAGCGTGGACGAATACGATGTACGCACCGTCGAGGCCGGGCAGCAGTGTTCGGTGACGGTGGTCTCGCTGGGGCTGACCTTTGAGACGGAGATCGACCATGTGGACCGCGTCTCCGCCTCCGCGGGCGCGGTGGCGAGCTACACGGTGACGGCCGACATCGACGCGCCGGAGAACGTATTGCCCGGCATGCAGGCCACCGTGACCATTCCCCGCGAGAGCGTCTCGGGCGTCAACATGCTGCCCATGGCGGCGCTCACCTTCGACGAAGAGGGCGCGCCCTGCGTACTCGTGGACGACGGCGCGGGCGGCTATGAACAGGTGGCAGTGGAGACCGGCCTGAGCGACGGCATGTATGTGGAGATCGTCTCCGGCGTGGCGGCGGGCGACACCGTCTATGTGCAGACGGGCACGCGGACCGCGGAGAGCCGCCTGTCGCTGCAAAACATCTACAAGACGCTGTTCGGGGAAAAGACCGTGGTCAACGACCGCACGGGCGGCATGGGCGGCAGCTTCGGCGGCGGCATGGAGCTTCCCGAGGGCATGGAGTTGCCGGAAGCCATGGAGATGCCGGAAGACATGGAACTGCCGGAAAATACGGAAGCGCCGGACGGCGCGCAGGCGCCGGCAGCGTCTGCGGCGCCCGCAGAGGCGGCGGAAACAGCGGCGGACGCGGAAGCGCCCGAAGCTGCGGAAGCGCCCGACAGCACAGCTTCCCCGCAGGGCTTTGAGGCGCCCGATGGCATGGAACTGCCGGAGGGCATGGAGATGCCGGAAGGTATGGAATTGCCGGAGGGTATGGAGATGCCGGAGGGTATGGAGATGCCGGAGGGTTTCGAGCCTTCGTCGGGCATGCCGTCCTTCGGCGGACAAAGCGACGCGCCGCCTGCGACGGAAAGCGGCGATCTGGAAGGAGGAACGGACGATGCGCAGTAAAAAATGGCTCTCCCTCTGCCTCTGCGCCCTCTGCCTGACGGGCGCGGCGCGGGCGGAGATCGCCCTGAGCGGCACGGTGGCCGCGCGCGAGGCGGCGGCGGTGACGGCGAGCGTCGGCGGCAGCGTCGAGGAAGTGGCGGTACGCGTGGGCGAATGGGTCGAGGCGGGCGAGGCGGTGGCCACCGTGGCCCTCACCGGCGTCTACGCCCCGGCGGACGGCACGGTGCGCGGCATCATGGCCGAGGCGGGCGACAGCGCCGGGCAAACGGTGCTTTCCATCGCCCCGATGAGCAAGTACACGGTCACGGCCGACATCTCCGACGCCTACGACAGCGCCGCCAACAAGCATGTCACTGTCGGCGAGACCGTTTACATGGAGTGTTCCCGCGATGGCAGCCACGTGGCCGTGGGCCGCGTCGTCAAGGCGGAGGGCTCGGCCTACACGGTGGAAGTCACCGGCGGCGAACTGTATATGGAAGAAAAGGTGTACATCTACCGCGACGAGGATCACTCCTCCTCCGCGTGCATCGGCAGCGGCACGGTCTCGCGCACGGCGGAACTGGCCGTTTCCGGCACGGGGCGCGTGGTGGAAATGTACGTGTCCGAGGGCGAGCGCGTCGAGCGCGGGCAGCTGCTCTTCACCTGCGTGGAGGCGGACACGGTGGAAGACGCGCTGCTGGGCGGCGAGATACGCTCCACGGCGAGCGGCGTGGTCGCCTCGGTGGCGGCGCAGGCCGGGCAGCAGGCGGCGGTGGGGTCCACGGTGTTGACCGTCTATCCCACGGAGGGCTTCTGCGTGGAACTGTCCGTGGAGGAAGCCGACCTCGCCGCCGTGGACCTGGGCGACAGCGTGCGCCTCTCCTTCGATTTCGACGCCGAGGGCGCGCTGACCTGCGAAGGCACGGTGACGGAGATCTCCTATCTGGGCGAAAGCACGGAAGCGGGCACGGTCTACACGGCATGGGTGGATTTCGACCCGCCCGAGGACGTGCGGCTGGGCATGACGGTCACCGCCACGGTGATCGCTGACGAATGAAAGGAGGCGCAGCCATGCGTATGATGCAAAAACGAACTTTGGCCTTGTTGCTGGCCCTTTGCCTGCTGCTTTCGGCGGCGTTCGCGGAAGCGCCCACGGCGCAGCCGCAGCCCGCCACCCCCGTTCCGGCGACGGCGCAGCCCGTCACGCCGGAGCCGGTGGCGACGAAGAACGCGGAAACAACGGCTCCGGCAGAGACGAAGAACACGCAGCCGGAAGTCGCCGTCACGCAGGCGGCGGACGGAGGATCGACCTCCGCGCCCACAAACGCCGCTGTGTCCACAGAGCCGGACGATGGAGCGAACACGACGGCCCCGACCACGGGCGCAACGGCCTCGCCGGCGCCGGACGGAAACGCGGGCCAGACGACGGACGGACCCTCCCCCTCCTCCGGCGCGACGCCCACGCCCACCCCGAGCGGGGACGCGGGCCAGACGACGGACGGGCCCTCGCCCTCCTCCAGCGCAACGCCTACGCCGGACGGGGAGGCGACGCCCACCCCGACCCCCAGCGATGAGGCGACGCCCACGCCCACCCCGACCGCCGGGGAAACGACCCCTGCGCCGGTCGGCGAAGGCCCGGCCTGGTACTGGGACGGCGAGCAAAAGCACTACGGCGAACTGGAAGATTTGCTGACCCTGACCGAGGAGACCATCTACATCGCCTCGGACGAACTGTTCACCCTCACCGGCGAGGCGGCGCTGCTGGCGCAGGAGGCGGAATTTGCCCTCGACGCCGAGGTCTTCCCCGAGGAGGAGAACTACATCCTCTACATCTCGGACGTCGGCCCGAACGGCGAGACGCAGGAAGATACCATCTACCTCTGGGCGGGCAAGGAAGAGGACGCGCCGCCCACGCCCACGCCCTCCACGGAGCCGGAGCCCACCGACCCGGTGGAGATCGAGGCGGAGCTGCTGGTGGTGCCGGAAATGTACCGCGCGGGCGCGTGGTCGTCCACGGCTCCCTCGTTCACGCTCACCGTCGTGCCGGATACGCTGACCGGCTACACCTTCGCCGTCTCGGTGGATGACGGCGAGGCGCAGGCCGTGGAAAGCCCCTGTGTCTTTACCACGGAGGGGCAGCACACGCTGGTGTTCTACCTGATCGACGCAAGCGGCGCGCAGGCGGCGCGCTCCACCACCTACACCGTCTGGCTGGACACCGCCGCGCCCGAGGCGCAGGCGCAGTTCGATATGCAGACCGGCACGCTCACCGTCACCGCCACGGACGCCATGAGCGGCGTGGACGCCATTTCTCTGGATGGCGGCGAGACGTGGCAGGCGATGACGGCGGCGGAGGATGGCACCTTCGTCTATTCCACGCCGCTGACGGCGCAGGTAGCGGCGGGCGAACTGATGGTGCGCGACGCGGCGGGCAACTGCTGGCAGAGCGCGGAGAGCTACGGCGTTCCCGGCGGCATGGGCGGCGACTTCGGCGGCATGGGCGGCTTTGGCGGCGGCAGTTTCGGCGGCGGCAGCTTCAGCGGCGGCGGCTCTTCCGGCACGACGCGCACCGTGAGCCACTCCAGCAGCTCCGAGGAGGAAGCCACGCTCTACGGCGCGGTGGCGCTGGAAGTGGAGGAGGGCGACATGTTCGTCCTCACGCTGGGCGGCGAGGAACTGCCCCTGACGCTGACGCTCGACTACGACGCCAACGACAGCGAGGACGCATACAGCGCCTTCACCGCCGAACTGGCCGTCTGGAACGGAGAAGAGGGCGACGAGGACTGCGACACCCTCATCCTCACCGCGTCCGCGGACGCCGCCAGCCCCTACGCCTTCCGCTGGGATTTCACCGGCGATGTGTACAAGACGCTGCTCAGCAGCGGCGTGCAGTATCTGGTGCTGCGCGTGGGCGACCGCGTCACGGCGCTGTCCACCGCCGGCTTTACCGCCGGCACGGCCTACAACACCCTCAAGAGCGAGGGCGCGGCCAGCAGCGAGTTCGCCTATTCCCTGTGGATGGGCGACCCGGACCCGGCGCTGGAGATGGAAGTGGAGGCGCGCGGCGAGCGTTATCTGCTCGAAGCGGGCGAGGGCGATATGTACTACTATGACGTCTACACGGGCGATATGGATATGTTGAACGCCGCCTTTGGCGCGGCGTCGCAGGAGGAACGATGAACGGCATCAAAAAGAAAAAGCCGTGGAAACGGCGGCTGAAAAAGCTGATCGTGCTGCTGGTGGTATTGGGTCTGGCCGCGAGCGCGGTGCGCCTGTTCGTGTGGCCCAACCTTCAGGCTTCGGCCACCACCACCTACGGCAGCTACACCGCCACCACCGGCACCATCTCCAACGCCATGAGCTTTTCCGGCAACGTCAACGTGCAAAACAGCGAGACGTTCACCGCCGCCTCGGCGGGCACGGTGCGCGAGATCTACGTTTCCGAGGAACAGGAAGTCAAGGCCGGCGACCGGCTCATGCGCCTCACCGGCGGGCAGACCCTCGAAGCCAGCTTCGATGGCCGCGTCAACAGCATCTCCGTGGAGGAGGGCGACGAGGTGGCCGCCGGGGCGACGCTGATTCAGGTGGTGGACTTCAACGACCTGACCATCTCCATGCGCGTGGATGAATACGACATCTCCAGCGTCTACGTCGGTCAGGCCTGCACGGTGAACATCACCGCGCTGGACCTCTCTTTCGATTCCGAGCTTTCCCACATCGACCGCATCTCTTCCTCCGCCGGCGGCACGGCCTACTACACCGTCACCGCGGCGGTGACGGTCACCGACGATGTGCTTCCCGGCATGCAGGCCACCGTGACCATCCCCGAGGAAGAGGCCGTGGACGCGGTCATCCTCAACAAGGAGGCCCTCAGCTTCGACGAGACCAACAGCGCCTATGTGCTGATGGAGAGCGAGTCCGGCGAGATGGAGCGCGTCTATGTGGAAACGGGCGTGGACAACGACAACTACGTGGAGATCACCTCCGGCCTCGAGGACGGCGACACGGTCTACGTCCTTGAACAGACGCAGACGAGCAGCGGCGGCGGCCTGCTTTCCAGCCTCTTCGGCGGCGGAGGCGGCATGCCCGGCGGCGGCGAGATGCCCGGCGGCGGCATGGACTTCGGCGGCGGCGAGATGCCGGACATGAGCAGCTTCGGCGGCAGAGGCGGCGGCGGAGGCGGCGGGGGCGGCTTCCCCGGCGGCATGTAGGTGGTGAGCGCATGGCTGAACAGTTTTTCCACATGCAGGGCATCTGCAAGAGCTACCGCCTCGCCGACGAGGACGTGCCCGTCCTGCGCGGCATAGACCTGGACATCGAGCAGGGAGAGTACCTCTCCGTGCTTGGCCCCTCTGGCAGCGGCAAAAGCACGCTGATGAACATCATCGGCTGTCTGGACGTGCCCACCGAGGGCGAATACATCCTCCACGGCCAGCGCGTGGAGGAGTTGGATGAACTGGATCTGGCGCGCCTGCGCGGCAGGGAGATCGGCTTCATCTTTCAGAACTCGCAGCTCCTTGCCCGGCTGGACGCGCAGAAGAACGTGGAACTGCCCCTCATCTACGCCGGCGTGCGCCCGCGCGAGCGGCAGCGGCGCGCCACGGAGATGCTGGAGCGCGTGGGCCTTGCCGACCGGCGGCACCACTTCCCCAGCCAGCTCTCCGGCGGCCAGCAACAGCGCGTGGCCATCGCCCGGGCGCTGGTGACCGACCCGACGCTGCTCCTGGCCGACGAGCCCACCGGCGCGCTCGACCAGAAGACCGGCAGGCAGATCATGGAGCTGTTTGGGGCGCTCAACAGCGAGGGCCGCACCATCATCATGATCACGCACGATCTGAGCATCGCCCGCCACGCCCGCCGCGTGGTACACATCATCGACGGCGAGCTGACCGAGGGAAAGGAGGCGACCTGGGCATGAGCGCGTTTCGCAGCCTCACGGGCAGCCTTTCCATGATGGTGGAGAGCGTGCGCATGTCCGTTTCCAACATCCGGCAGAACCGCATGCGCTCCTTTCTCACCATCCTTGGCATCATGATCGGCGTCACCGCGGTCATCGCCCTGGTGACGACCATCTCCGGCGTTTCCTCGTCCATTTCCGATTCGTTCTCCTCCATGGGCGCAAGCACCATGACCTTGAGCGCCACCGGCACCGACCTGCAGGGCGGCCTGACGGCGGAGAACATGGAGGAAATTTCCGAACTCGACCACGTGGAGGGCGTTTCCCCCTCCGTGTCCCTCTCGGTGACGGCGGCGCGCGGCGACGCCTACGAAAGCGGCGTGAGCGTCTCCGGCCGCAACGACGACTACTTCGTCCAAGAGCCGGACACGCTCTCGCGCGGCCGCGCCATTAACTCGATCGACCTTGACCAGTCCCTGCGCGTCTGCCTCATCAGCGAGGAACTGGTGGAAACGTTCTTCTACGGCGATGACCCCATCGGGCAGGAACTGTATCTGGACGGCATGCGCTTCACCGTCGTCGGCGTGCTGGCGGCGGACGCGGACTCCTCCGTATCCAGCATGTTTTCCAGCTCGAACGCGGTGATCGTTCCCTACACCACGGCGCTGAAGATGAACGGCGAAACGCTGGTCACCTCCCTGACCCTCTACTTAGGCGACGCCAACGCCGCCGAGGTGGTGGAAGCGGAATTGGAGACCTGTCTGGACGCCATCTTTGACTATGAGGACGACACCTATTCCATCATCACCATGGAATCCATCGCCGATACCATGGAATCCATGCTCTCGATGATGTCCGCGCTTCTGGGCGGCATCGCCTCCATCGCCCTGCTGGTGGGCGGCATTGGCATCATGAACATGATGCTCACCTCCGTTACCGAGCGCACGGTGGAGATCGGCCTGAAAAAGGCCATCGGCGCGCGGCCCGGGCAGATCCAGGCGCAGTTCCTCATCGAATCGTTCCTGCTGTCCATGGTGGGCGGCCTGGCGGGCGTGGTGCTGGGCATCGCGCTGTCGGCCATCCTCTGCCAGGTGCTGGGCACGGGCTTTTCCCTCTCCTACGGGGCCATCGCTTTGGGCGTGGGCTTCTCTGCGGCGGTCGGCGTGCTCTTTGGCTGGTCGCCGGCGCGCAAGGCCAGCCGCCTCAACCCCATCGACGCTCTGCGCCGCATGTAGCGCGGCAAAACGACAAGACCAAGGAAGGAAGGTCATTTCATGAAAAAGCTGCTTTCCCTGCTGCTCGCGTTCCTTTGCTGCCTCGCGCCCTGCGCCGCGCTGGCGGATGTGTCCTTTGACGGCAGCGTCGTCTCCGGCGGCGCGGCGAGCGTGCGCGCGCCCTTTGGCGGCGTGGTGTCCACCGTCTCCGTACAGGCGGGCGACCGCGTAGAAGTGGGCGACGTCATTGCCGAGATCGAGACCACCAAGGTCTACGCCTCCACCGACGGCACCGTCACCGGCCTCTTCGTCCAGCCGGGCGACAATGCCGAGACCGTCGCCGCCCGCTACGGCGCGGCGCTCTACATCGCCCCCGCGAACAAGTACTCCATTTCCGCCGACATCGAAAAGGCGTACAACGACAGCGCCAACAAGTACGTCAACATCGGCGAGACGGTCTACATCGCCTGCACCTCCGACAGCGACCACACCGCCGTGGGCGTGATCGTCGCCGCCGAGGGCACCGCCTACACCGTGGAGACCACCTCCGGCGAACTGATGATGGAGGAAACGGTGAACATCTACCGCAGCAGCGAGCGCGAGTCCTCCTCGCGCATCGGGCGCGGCACGGTCTCGCGCACGGCGGAAGTGGCCGTCAGCGCCACGGGCAGCGTGGTGGCGCTGCACGTCTCCGATGGCGACACGGTCGAACGCGGCCAGCTGCTCTTTGAGACCGTTTCCGGCGATCTGGACGGCCTCTACGCCACCGGCAGCGCCATCACCTCCACCGTTTCCGGCGTGGTCGCCAGCGTCAACGCCTCCGCCGGCGCGACGCTCAACAAGGGCGATACCGTTTTGAGCGTCTACCCGGACGATTCTCTGGAAATTGAGATCGACGTGGAGGAATACGACCTTGCCAGTATCGACGTGGGCGACGAAGTGACCATCCGCTTCAACTGGGATGAAAACGGCGACCACGACGCGCAGGGCAGCGTGCGCGCGATCTCCTTCCTTCCCGAAACAGCCGAGGCCGGCGCGGAGGCCTCCAGCGACGCCATCTACAACGCCTACGTCACCTTCACGCCGGACGAAAGCACCCGTCTGGGCATGACCGTGATCGTCACCGTGCCGGAGGCTGAGGAAGAAGCCGAGGCGCCGCAGGTCGAGGAAGAAACGGCCGACCCGGGCGCGGCGGAATAGCGCAGGCGGCAAAGGTACACGATGCGGATGCTCCCCGCGCGGCGCGTGCCAAGGGCACAGATCGCCGCGCGGGGAGCTTTGCTCTGCGACGGAGGCGGGGCCGCAAGGGCCGCTGTGCGGGGTTTTTTCGGTGAAATTTTCGCGCGCGGCTATTTTTTTGCCGCGCCTACTGGAAAATTCACAGAAGATGTGATAAAATCATTCTATATGCGCGAAGGGGAGGATGTTTTACGCAGCGTACAGAGCGTTTTCTGGCCGCCATGGAGGCGCGCGGGCTGTCCGCGGCGCTGATCCACAAGCCGCAGAACATGCGCTACCTCACCGGCTTCACCGGCGAGGGCTGTCTGTTCCTCTCCGCGCAGAGGCAGGCCGTGCTGACCGACTTCCGCTATGTGGAGCAGCTCTCGCGGCAGGCGCCGTCGCTCGAATGCGTGCGCACGCGCATGGGCAAGAGCGTGCCGGAGCTGGCAGCGGAACTGGCCGCCGCCTCGGGCGCGAAGCAGGTGGCGGTGGAGACGGACTTTCTCTGCTACGACGACTGGGCCGCTTTGCAGGCCGCGCTGGGGGACGTCGCCCTGACGCCGCTTGCGGGTCTCGCCGAAGAGATGCGCCTTGTAAAGGACGAGGGCGAGATCGGCTGCATCCGCCGCGCCGCGGACATCGCCTGCCGCGCCTTCAAGGCGATCCTGGAGGTCATTCGCCCCGGCATGACCGAGCGCGAGGTGGCCGTTGCCCTCAACTGCGAGATGCTCAAACTGGGCAGCGAGGGCGAGGCGTTTGACACCATCGCCTGCGCGGGCCTCAACGGATCTCTCCCCCACGCCGTGCCCGGCGAACACCGCCTGCAAAAGGGCGAGCTTTTGACGCTGGACTTTGGCGCGACGTACAAGGGCTACCGCTCGGACATGACGCGCACGGTGGGCATCGGCAAGGTGGACGGGGCCTTGAAAGACCTCTACCAGACCGTGCTTTCGGCGCACGAAATGGCGCTTGAGGCCGTCCGCCCCGGCGCGGTGTGCGAAGAAGTGGACAAAGTGGCCCGCGACTTTATCGAGGCGCGCTACCCCGGCTCCTTCGGCCACGCGCTTGGCCACGGCGTCGGCCTCGACATCCACGAACAGCCCCGGCTCGGCAGGGGCGATGAGACCGTGCTTCGGCCCGGCCACGTCGTCACCATCGAGCCCGGCATATATATCTCTGGTCTCGGCGGCTGCCGGATCGAGGACATGGCGATCCTGACTTCGGACGGGTATATCGACCCCATCGACGCGCCGAAGCAGCTGATCGAGCTGTAAACCCCTTACCATTCTATTTGAGGAGGCACATTCCCCATGATTAACGCAAGCGACTTCCGAAACGGCGTCACCATTGAGATGGACAACGGCATTTGGACCGTCGTCAGTTTTCTGCACGTCAAGCCCGGCAAGGGCGCGGCGTTCGTGCGCACGAAGCTGAAGAACATCGTCACCGGCGCGGTCATCGAGCGCACCTTCAACCCCACCGATAAGATGGCCAAGGCGCATATCGAGACCAAGGAGATGCAGTATCTCTACAACGATGGCGACCTGTATTACTTCATGGACCTGGATACCTACGATCAGCTGCCGCTGACCAAGGATCAGGTGGAGGACGCCATCCCCTTCGTCAAGGAAAACACCAACGTCACCGTGCGCTTCTTCAAGGGCGCGCCCTTCAGCGTGGAAGCCCCGAACTTCGTGGAGCTGGAAGTGACCGCCACCGAGCCCGGCTTCAAGGGCGACACCGCCTCCAACACTACCAAGCCCGCCACGGTGGAGACCGGCTTCACCCTGCAGGTGCCGCTGTTCATCGAGATCGGCGACAAATTGAAGATCGACACCCGCAACGGCGGCGAATACCTCGGCCGCGCATAAGCTGACGCGAAAGCGCACAGGTTAATGAGGGCGGCTTTGCCGCCCCATTTTCTGTAAACTCAACTGCCCCGTGGGGCGGAGGTGAAAACATGGCAAAGCTGACAGAACAGGTCGGCTACATTCGCGGGCTGATCGGCAGCATGCAGCTGGAGGAAGGCTCTCCCAAGGCCCGCCTGCTCGCGGCGCTGGCCGACGCGCTGGAAGGCATCGCCGGGGAACTGGGCGATCTGCGCGACGATATGACGGAGCTGAACGACTTTGTCGAGAGCATCGACGAAGACCTTGAGGACCTCGAGGCCACCGTGGACGGCGACGCGCGCGACGCCTATGCCGATGAAGAGGGCGACTTCGATGGCGAAGACGATCTGGACGATCTGGACGCGCACTATGCCGCCGAGAGCGGACTGCGCGTGCTGTCCTCGGAGGGCAAGGGCGAGGAGGGCCCTGTGCAGCTGGCCGGCAGCGTCTGCTCTGAATGCGGCAAGGTGTTTTTCGTGCCGCTGAGCGAGATCAAGGAGGAAAACGAACTGTATACCTGCCCCCACTGCCACAAGCCGGTGGACTTTACGCCCCTCGGGCCGGACAACGCACCCATCGCCAAGCCCTACCGCGAGTAAACCCTTGTGAAAAGACCGCCCGTCGCGTGCGTTTTGCGCGAGGGGCGGCCTTGTTTTGCCTGTTTTCAGTCAAGCGCGCGCAGGGCGTCCACCAGCGCGGTCTTTTTTTCCGTCTTTTCGTCCTTCATCTTGATGACGCGGCCCGGAACGCCCGCGACCACGGCGTTTTCCGGCACGTCGGAGACCACCACGCAGCCGGCGGCGATCACCGCGCCCTTGCCGATATGCACGCCCTCCAGCACCACGGCGTTGGCGCCGATAAGCACATCGTCCTCGACGACGACCGGGGTGGCGCTGGCCGGTTCGACCACGCCCGCAAGCACCGCGCCTGCGCCCACGTGGCAGCGCCTGCCCACGGTGGCGCGCCCGCCGAGGACCGCGCCCATGTCGATCATCGTGTCCTCCCCCACCACCGCGCCGATGTTGAGGATGGCGCCCATCATGATCACGGCGCGGTCGCCGATCTCCACGCGGTCGCGGAGGATGGCGCCCGGCTCGACGCGGGCGTTGACGGCTTTGACGTCCAGAAGCGGCACGGCGCTGTTGCGGCGGTCGCACTCGACGACCACGTCCTCGACGGCGGCGGCGTTTTTCTCAAGCGCAGCCCGCACGTCGCCCCATTCGCCGAATACGATCCTGTCGCCTGCGCCGAACACGCGGCAGCCGGGGAAGGCCATATCCCCTGCGGCCTTGACATACGCCTTTACCGGCGTGGTCTTCTTGGCGTCGTGAATAAAGCGGATGATCTCCTCGGCGTTCATTGGTCAGTCCCTCCCTGCATGTCGCTTAAGCCCAGCACGTCGTCCACGCGGTACAGCCCCGGAGCGCGGCCGACGGCGAAGTCCAGCGCCCGCACCGCGCCGGCGGCGAAGATGCGGCGGCTGGCGGCGAAATGGCGAAATTCCAGCGTTTCGTCCTCGCCGAAGAAGAGCGCGCGGTGTTCTCCGGCCACGGTGCCGCCGCGCACAGCGTGGATGCCGATCTCCTTGCCGCGCGCGCCGGTAAAGCCCTCGCGGCCATAGACGGGCGCGTAGTTCCCCGCGGGGTCGATGGCGCGCAGAAGCGCCTTGGCCGTGCCGCTGGGGGCGTCCGCCTTGCGGTTATGATGCGTCTCGACGATCTCGGCGTCGAAGCCGCACTTCAGCAGCAGCGGCCCCACCTGCGCAAGCGCCTTGCGCAGCACGGCCACGCCGAGGGAAAAGTTGGCGTCAAAGACCACCGGCACGCGCTTTGCCGCCGCGCGGACGCGCTCCACCTGTTCCGCAGTCAGGCCGGTGGTGCCGAGGATGACGGCGGAGGCGGCGTCCTCCGCGCGCGCGAGCGTGGTTTCGAGGTTGCCGGGGTAGGAAAAGTCGATGAGGGCGTCGGGCTTGCCGGGCACGTCCCATGGGCTTTCGTACAGCCCGGGCGAGACCGCGCCGAGGATTTCCACATCGCCGCGCGCAGCGAGCAGTTCCTCGATCATCTTTCCCATGCGACCGTAGCCGATCAGGATGACCTTCATGCTTCCTCCAGCACGCGCAGGGCCTTTTGCAGCGCCTCGCGGTTTTTGTCCTCCATCTCACACAGGGGCAGGCGGCAGGGGCCGGCCTCCATGCCGAGCATGTTCATGGCTTCTTTGACGGGGATGGGGTTGACCTCGATGAACAGCGCGTTGATAAGTTCGAGGTGCTTAAGTTGCAGATCCAGCGCCCTTCTGCCATCGCCGGAGCGGTAAGCGGCCACGAGGTCGTGTACCTGCTTCGGGCAGATGTTGGCCCAGACGCTGACGACGCCCACGCCGCCCAGAGACAGCACGGGGACGATCATATCATCGTTGCCGGAGAGGAGGACGAACTCGTCATTCGTCAGCCGCGCCACCTTCGCCGTATAGGAGATGTTGCCGCTTGCCTCCTTGATGCCGCGCACGTTGGGGAGCTTCGAGAGCGCTTCCACGCACTCCACCGAGAGCGAACAGCCCGTGCGGCCCGGCACGTTGTAAAGGAGGATGGGCAGATCGACCGCCTCGGCCACGGTGGCAAAGTGGCGGTACATGCCCTTCTGGTTGGCCTTGTTGTAGTAGGGCGTGATGAGCAGAAGCCCGTCCGCGCCCAGATCGCGGAACTTGCGGCTCTTCGCAAGCGACGTTTCCGTGCAGTTGGAGCCGCCGCCGGCGATGACCGGGATGCGGCCGCCGATGGCGTCCACGCAGCAGCGGACGATGGCCGCGTCCTCGGCGGCGTCCGTGGTGCTGGATTCGCCCGTGGTGCCGAGGACGACAAGACCGTCCGTGCCGTTTTCCACGTGCCACTGGCAAAGCTGCTTCAGGCGCTCGAAGTTGATGCTTCCATCCGGGTAAAAGGGGGTCACCAGCGCCACATAACTGCCTTCAAACATGGCCGCACCTCCGCGTTTTCCGTTTTGAACATCATAGCAGAGTCCTGGGCATTTTGCAAGTTTTGGTTGCGCGTTGCCCATTTTGTACGCGCATCAAATACATGTGTCCCTGTCGCAAGGACTGTCCCTTTGCCCAAAATTGCATCTTTTACCACTGTTGACAAACAGATTTAATGTTGGCATGCTAAAATGACGAAAAGGATGACCATGGAGGGACGGACATGCTCGAAACTCTCCGCCGCCACCGGCGCGCCCTGCACCGCATCCCGGAAGTGGGGTTCGACCTGCCCAGGACGCAGGCGTATGTGCTTGCGCATCTCGAGGGACTGGGCGCGCGCGTAAAGGCGCTCTCCCCCAGCGGCGTTCTGGCATGGTTTGACGCCGGACGGGCGGAGACCACCGCCTTTCGCTGCGACATGGACGCGCTGCCCATACAGGAGGCGGCGGGCTGTCCCTTCGCGTCGGAGCATCCCGGCAGGATGCACGCCTGCGGTCACGACGCCCACATGGCGACCATGCTGGCTTTCTGCGAATGGCTCTCCGGGCGCGTAAATGGATTGCCCTGCAACGCGCTGGTCATTTTTCAGCCCGCGGAGGAATCGGGCGGCGGCGCGCGCCTGATCGTGGAAAGCGGCGCGCTGGAGGAGCATCATGTGCGGCGCATCTTCGCCATGCACGTGCAGCCCGGCATCGACAGGGGCGTTCTCTGTTCCAGACCGGGGGCGTTCATGGCCACCTCCTCGGAGGTACACATCCGCCTGACGGGCGCTTCAGCCCACGCCGCCCGCGCCCGCGAGGGGCGCGACGCCATGCTCGCCGGGGCGGAGGCCGTGCGCAATGTGTACACCTTTGACGCCTCCTTGCCCGCGGACATGCCGCGCCTTGTTCGCCTCTGCTCGTTCCACGCCGGCAACTCGACCAACATCGTGCCCGACGCGGCGGAGCTTTCCGGCACGGCGCGCGCCTTCAGCCGCGAGGACCACGCGCGCATCAAGGAGGGCATCCGCGGCGCCGTATGCGCGGCCTGCGCGCCGCTGGGCGTGGAAGCGGAGGTGGCGTTTGGCGACGGCTATCCGCCCACCGTCAACGACGAGGCGCTGTTCGCGCGCTTCCGCGTCGCCGCCTGTGACCTGCCCTTCCGCCTTTTGCCCGCGCCCGACCTGACCACCGAAGATTTTGCCTTTTATCTGGAGCGCGTGCCCGGCATGATGTTCTATCTGGGCACCGGCTCGAACGCCCCCCTGCACTCCCCCCTGTTCACACTGGACGAAGAGGCGCTGGTGAACGGCCTTGAGGCCTTCTGCCGCCTCGCCATGTTCGCCGACTGGAAAGGAGATGCCCTATGACGCTGTATGGACGCAGTTTCCTCACGCTTCTGGACTACACGCCCGACGAAATCCGCCATCTGCTCGATCTGGCCAAGCGCCTGAAGCGCGAAAAGCATCTGCGCATCGGCCACCGGCACCTGATGGGCCGCAACATCGTGCTGCTGTTTGAAAAGACCTCCACGCGCACGCGCTGCGCCTTTGAGGTGGCGGGGCGCGATCTGGGCATGGGCGTGACCTTCCTCGACCCGGTCAGCTCGCAGATGGGCAAAAAGGAGAGCATCGAGGACACGGCGCGCGTGCTGGGCCGCATGTACGACGGTATTGAATACCGCGGTTTCAGCCAAAATACCGTGGAACTTTTGGCAAAGTACTCCGGCGTGCCGGTGTGGAACGGCCTGACCGACCAGTTCCATCCCACGCAGATGCTGGCCGACCTTCTGACCATCGAGGAACAGCTGGGCCGCCTTGCCGGCGTGAGGCTCACCTTCATGGGCGACGCGCGCAACAACGTGGCCAATTCGCTGATGATCGCCTGCGCCAAGATGGGCATGCACTTCACCGCCTGCGCGCCCGAGGCGCTGTTCCCGGCGGAAGAACTGGTCAAGACCGCGCGGGAGATCGCCGAGAACACCGGCGGCAGCGTGACGCTCACCTCGGACGTTGCCGACGGCACGCGCGGCGCGGAAGTGCTTTACACCGACATCTGGGTCTCGATGGGCGAGCCGGAGGACGTGTGGAAAGAGCGCATCGAGCTGCTGCTGCCCTATCAGGTCAACGCCGCCGCCTTTGAAAACGCCGCCGACTGCGCCATCTTCATGCACTGCCTGCCCTCGTATCACGACCTTGGCACCGAGGTGGGGCGCGAGATCCATGAAAAATTCGGCCTGACGGAGATGGAAGTGACCAACGAGGTGTTTGAAAGCAAGCGCTCCGTGGTCTTTGACGAGGCGGAAAACCGCCTGCACACCATCAAGGCCGTCATTCTCGCCACCCTTTCCCGCCAGTAACAGGAGGAGACCATGAACTTTTACACCGAACCGCTGGGCGACCTGCTCAAGCACTTTGACGCCGACCCGCAAAAGGGCCTCAACCAGGCGCAACTGGAACAGGCGCGCCAAAAGTACGGCAAAAACGTACTGCGCGAGCAGAAAAAGCCCTCCCTTTTGATGCGCTTCCTCGCCCAGTTCAAGGACACGATGATTATCATCCTCATCATCGCCGCCATCATCTCCTTCTTCGTCGCCGCCCAGAGCGGGGAGACGCGGGAGTTCCTCGAGCCGGCGCTGATCCTCGCCATCGTCATCCTCAACGCCATCATGGGCATGATGCAGGAGAGCAAGGCGGAAAAGGCCATGGAGGCGCTCAAGAGCATGTCCGCCCCGCACGCGCGCGTGCTGCGCAACGGCCGCGAGGCGGTCATCGACGCCAGCGACCTGGTGCCGGGCGACATCATCCTCGTCGAAGCGGGCGATTTCGTGCCCGCGGACGCGCGGCTGATCGAGTCGGCGAGCCTCAAGAGCGAGGAATCGGCGCTCACCGGCGAATCCGTGCCCGTGGAAAAGGACGCGCAGGCCGCCGTGGCCGAGGGCGCGCCGCTGGGCGACCGCGTGAACATGCTCTATTCCGGCTGCTCCGTGACCTACGGGCGCGGCCGCGCCATCGTCACCGCCACCGGCATGGACACGGAGATGGGCCGCATCGCCGGGCTGCTCGAAAGCGCCGACGACACGCAGACGCCGCTGCAGCACAAACTGGCGCGCATGGGCAAGCTGCTGGGCATCGTCGCCCTCGCCGCCTGCGCGGTGATCTTCGTGGTCGGCCTGCTCAACAATATCCCCGTATTGGAGATCTTCATGACCAGCGTCTCGCTGGCGGTCTCCGCCATTCCCGAGGGCCTGCCCGCCATCGTCACGGTGGTGCTTTCCATCGGCATACAGCGCATGGCGAAGAAAAACGCCATCATCCGCCGCCTGCCCGCTGTGGAAACGCTGGGCAGCGCCTCCATCATCTGCTCGGACAAGACCGGCACGCTGACGCAGAACCGCATGACCCTCACCCGCGCCTACGCCGTGGACGGTCGGCGCACGGAGGAGATCAGCGCCAACTGCTCGGACGCGGTGCGCCGCCTGCTCTCCATGGCCAC
Source organism: Candidatus Pullichristensenella excrementipullorum (assembly GCA_018713365.1). Lineage (GTDB taxonomy): Bacteria > Bacillota > Clostridia > Christensenellales > Aristaeellaceae > Pullichristensenella > Pullichristensenella excrementipullorum. The sequence continues at coordinate 59,192 of DVOU01000066.1, read as the reverse complement.
GCTCTGCTGCGATGGCAGCATCGAGATGGAGAACGGCAAGGAAAAGCACATCGGCGACCCCACGGAGACGGCCATCGTCGCCGCCGCGGCGAAAAACGGCATCACCAAGGCGGCGCTCAACCGCAAGTACCCCCGCCTTGCCGAAATCCCCTTTGACTCCGACCGCAAGCTGATGACCACCGTACACAAGATCGACGGCGGATACATCGCCATCGTCAAGGGCGCGTTCGACGTCATTGAGGACCGCTGCGTCAAGGGCGGCTGCCCGGAGGAGGCCGAGGACATCGTCAACGACATGAGCCAGCAGGCGCTGCGCGTGCTGGCCGTGGCTACGAAAAAGCTCGACCATCTGCCGGAGAACCCCACCTCCGAAGAACTGGAGAACGGCCTGACGCTCATCGGCCTGGTGGGCATGATCGACCCGCCGCGCCCCGAGGTGCGCGAGGCGGTGAAGATCTGCCGCAAGGCCGGCATCACCCCGGTGATGATCACCGGCGACCATGTGGTCACCGCCGCCGCCATCGCCCGCGAACTGGGCATACTCGTGGAGGGCAACGAGGCGATGACCGGCGCGGAACTGGCCAGTCTGTCCGATGAAGAACTGGCCGCGCGCGTGCGCAACATCTCCGTCTACGCCCGCGTGTCGCCCGAGGACAAGATACGCATCGTGCGCGCCTGGCAGAGTCAGGGCGAGATCGTTTCCATGACCGGCGACGGCGTCAACGACGCGCCCGCGCTCAAGGCCGCCGACATCGGCTGCGCCATGGGCGTCACCGGAACCGACGTGGCCAAGGGCGCGGCGGACATGACGCTGACCGACGACAACTTCACCACCATCGTCGACGCCGTGCGCGAGGGCCGCGGCATCTACGACAACATCAAGAAGGTCGTGGGCTTCCTGCTGGGCACGAACATCGGCGAGATCTTGTGCGTATTCTTTGCCATGATCCTCTGGCACCGCACGCCGCTTCTGTCCATGCAGCTGCTGCTCATCAATCTGGCCACCGACAGCCTGCCCGCCATCGCGCTGGGCATGGAGGCGGTGGAGAAGGACGTGATGGAGCACAAGCCGCGCCCCCGCAGCGAAGGGCTGTTCGCCAAGGGCTACGGCCTGCAGATCGCCCTGCAGGGATTGATGTTCGGCGCGCTGACGCTGATCGCTTACTGGATCGGCGAGCATCAGGGCGGCAGCGAACAGGCCGGGCAGACGATGGCCTTCCTCGTGCTGGCGCTTTCGCAGGTGGTGCAGGCGTTCAACATGCGCTCCACCCATTCGCTGTTCAAGATCGGCCCGTTCACCAACCACAAGCTCAACTGGGCGGCGCTGGCCTCGTTCGCGCTGGTGTTGCTGGTGTCCTTCGTGCCGCTGGTACGAGACGCTTTTGAGCTGGTCTTGCTGCCCACGGGGCTGTACCTCTGGGCGCTGGCGCTCATCCTCTTCCCCATCGTGGCGATGGAGGCGGCCAAGGCGCTGGACTTTATCAAGCACAGGCACTGAGACGACGCCCCCGGCTCTGCCCGGGGGCTTTTCCAAACAAGGAGGAGCATTTTCACGATGACCGAACGCAAGGACATACCGCTCGAGTATCGCTGGCGGCTGGAGGACATCTACGAAAGCAACGAGGATTGGGAAAACGCCCTGCGCGCCGCGGAAAAGCTGGCCGCGGACTTTGGCCGCTTCGAGGGGACGCTGGGAGACGAGGAGGCGCTTCTGGAGGCGCTGCGCCACTTTGCCTCCATGCAGGAGATCGCCGCCACGGTGTTCGCCTACGCGCGCATGCGCCGCGACGAGGACAACCGCGTTGCCGCGAATCAGGCGCTGACGGCGCGGGCGCAGGCGCTGATCACCAAGGTGGAGACGGCGGCGAGCTTTTTGACGCCGGAACTGCTCTCGCTTCCGGCGGAGTACATTGCCTCCGTATGCGAAAAACCGGCGTTTGCCGAGTTCGCCGTCATGCTGCGCGAGGTGGAACGGCAGCGGCCGCACACGCTCTCCAAGGCGGAGGAGCGCATCGTGGCCATGGCCGGGGAGATGGCCGCCGCGCCGGACACCATTTACACCATGCTTGCCGACGCGGACATGAAATTTCCCGTCATCAAGGACGAAAAGGGCGAGGACGTGCGCATCACCCATGCCAACTACATCCCCCTGATGATGAATCGCGACCGCGGCGTGCGCGCGGCGGCGTTCGAGGGGCTGTACACGACGTATCAGTCCTTTGCCTCCACCATTCCCGCGCTCTACGACGCCTCGGTACGCGCCGACATCTTTTCCGCGCGCACGGCGAAGCACAAGGGCGCGCTGGAAGCGGCGCTGTTCCCGGATCAGGTGTCCGTGAGCGTCTACGACAACCTCGTCGCCTCCGTGCGGCGGCACATACCGGCGTTGGCGCGCTTTGTGAAGCGCAATGGCGAACGGATCGGCGTTTCCGACATGCGCATGATCGACCTCTACGTGCCGGCGGTGGAGGGCTTTGACATCAAGCTGCCCTTTGACGAGGCCTACGAGCTGGTGGTGGAGGCGCTCTCCGCGCTCGGCGAGGACTATCAGGCCATACTGCGCAAGGCGCGCGAGGAGCGCTGGATCGACGTTTACGAAAACGAGGGCAAGTCCGCGGGCGCGTATTCGTGGGGCACCTATGGCACGCACCCCTACGTGCTGCTCAACTACAAGGAAAACCTCGATTCCGTGCTTACCATCGCCCACGAGATGGGGCATTCCCTGCACACCTATCTGAGCAACAAACATCAGCCCTATCTGGACGCGGAATACTCATTGTTCGTGGCCGAGGTGGCCTCGACGACCAATGAGATCCTCGTTCTGCGCGCGCTGATGGAGCGCTACAAGGATGACAAACAGGCGCAGGCGTTCCTCACCTGGCACCTGCTCGACGGCTTCCGCGGCACAGTGTTCCGCCAGACGATGTTCGCCGAGTTCGAGCGCGAGGCGCACGCCATGGCTGAGCGCGGCGAGGCGCTGACGGCGGAGAGCCTCAATGCCGTCTATGCCAAACTCAACGCCGCCTACTACCCGCAGGTCCGGCAGGACGCGCTCATCGCCTACGAGTGGATGCGCATCCCCCACTTCTACAACGCCTTCTACGTCTACAAATACGCCACCGGCTTTTCGGCGGCGATGGCGCTTGCCGAAGGCATCCGCACCGAGGGCGCGGCGGCGGTGGAGCGCTACAAGAAATTCCTTTCTCTCGGTTCCAGCGTGCCGCCCCTGGAGGCGCTGCGCGTGGCCGGGGTGGACATGGAAAAGCCCGAGGCCGTGGATTGCGCGCTGGACGCCTTCGACGCGCTGGTGGAGAAGTACGAGGAACTGACGAAGTAAACGGATGAAGCGCCCTGGCGACGGCCGGGGCGCTTTGCAACAGGGCGGCGGAGCCGGGTCTGACCCGATGTCCGCCGCCCTTTCTGTGGGGTGCTGTCATATCCACGCGGTGATGAGCAGGATCAAATAGAACAGCGCAATGAGCGCGACCGCCGTTCCCAGCACGCGCAGCAGTATCTTCTTCAGGGCTTTGAACATGGGTCCCTCCTCGCCTCATCAGGCAAATTCGATGGTATAGCGCTGCGTGTCGTAAAAACCGGCCAGCATGCCGCGCAGCAGGGCTTCAGCATTGTCGCGGGCGCTTTCGAGAAGGCCGTCCTCGATGGCCTTTTGCTCGGATTCTTCCTGCATCTCGATGAGCGAGATGTTGATATCGTCTATGTCCAGCGGGTGGAAGATGTTGTTGGATTCGTCGTATATCTCCAGGCTGTCCAGGTCGATCTCGTTGCTGAGTACCTTTACCTCAGGCAGCGTCACTGTGACGCGATGCTCCGCCTCCCGCACCTCTATGCCGATGTCGGCAAAGTCCACGCCCGCCTTGACCACGCCATCGTAACTGAAGATGAACTGGCTCTGCGTCAGCGGTATGTCCACGCCAAAGAGCTGCCGCGAGCTTTTGATGACCTGAACGTTGGTGTAATAGCCGGACTGCGTGGCCAATTCGCCGATGTTCCGCAACTCCATGGCCACCGTCTCACTGCTCACCTCCGAGCGCTCTGTAAGCACCCGCGGCGCCATCCAGACGATGATGGCCACCAGCGCGATGAACACCGTCAGCGTCAACAGTCGGCGCAACACGCGCCCCCGACGCGCCCTCCTGCGTGGGCGGACTTCCCTGCCCTTTCGCTCCCTCGCCATGGCACCCTCCCTGCCTTATCTTCTTTCCGTATTATAGCACATCCTCGAGACGGATGGCGCGCAGTTCACACAAAAGCCCCGCTCCGTGCCAGAAAATGTCGGACTACAGCGAAAAAGCGCGCTATTTGCGGCAGTCAGAACGACGTTGACAATCGGTGACGCTTTGCGCTATCATTGGAGGCAGAGTACCATGGAAGGAGAGGCGAGCATGATCGTCAACACCGGCGCGCGCACGGACACCGTGCAGTATTATACCGACTGGCTTTTGTGGCGCTTTGCCGAGGGCTATGTGCTTTCGCGCAATCCGCTGTTTCCAAACAAGGTGACGCGCTATGAGCTGACGCCGGAGAAAGTGGACTGCGTGGTGTTCTGTTCCAAGAACTACGCGCCCATTTTGCCGCGCCTACATGAGATTACCGAGCGCTTCCCCACCTACTTTTACTATACCATCACCGCCTACGGCAAGGACGTGGAGCCGGGCGTGCCGTCTATCGGGCAAAGCGTGGAAACGCTGATGGCGCTGTCCAAACAGGTGGGCAAAGGGCGCGTCGCCTGGCGCTACGACCCCGTGCTGCTCACGCGCAAGTACACCATTGAACGCCATATGGAGACGTTTGAGCGCATGGCCGCGACGCTCGCGCCGCACATCGACCGCTGCATCTTCAGCTTTGTGGAGATGTACAAAAAACTGGAGAGCAACATGCCGGAGATCATCCCCTTTTCAGACTGGGAGATGGACGAGGTGGCGCGGGGACTGGGCGCCATCGCCCGGAAGTACGGCGTTTCTTTGCAGACCTGCGGCACCAACGGGGATTATTCCCGCTACGGCATCCATCCCTCGGGCTGCATGACGCTGGATATTCTCGGCAGAGCCAACGGCATTGAATTCAAGGATCTCAAACACAAGGGCTCGCGGCAGGGCTGTCACTGCATCGAGAGCCGCGACATCGGCGCTTACGACACCTGCTTAAACGGCTGCAAGTACTGCTACGCCAACAAGAATCCCCTTTTGGCCTTTCAGAACTACAAGCTGCACGACCCCGCCTCGCCGCTGCTGCTTGGGCATTTGCGGCCGGAGGACACCATCGCGCAGGGGGCGCAGAAGTCGTTTCGCAAGGAGGCGCGGCATGGCTGAGCGTCCCTTGGGCGCGGCGGCGCTGTACGAGGCGCTTTTGCGCGCATACGGCGAGCCGCGCTGGTGGTCGGAGGATGCCTATACCGTCCTTTTTCAGGCCGTGCTGGTGCAGAACACGGCGTGGGGCAATGTGGAAAAGACCTGCGCGGCCATCGGCGGGCGGCTGCGGCCGGAGGTCATTGGGGAACTTTCGACGGAAGAACTGGAAGCGCTCATCCGTCCCTGCGGGTTTTGCCGGGGAAAGGCGCGCGCCATCCGGGCGCTGACGGCGTGGTTCGGAAAATACGGCTTCGAGCGGCAGAACGCCGCGGGCGTATCCACGGAAGAATTGCGCGAAGAACTGCTCGCCATCCGCGGCGTGGGCGCGGAGACGGCGGACGTCATCCTCGTCTACGCCTTTTTCCGCCCGAGTTTTATCGTGGATGCCTACACACGGCGGCTGCTCGGACGCCTCGGACGCAATTTCGCGGACGACGCGGCCATTAAGGACTTCTTTGAGGGTGCGCTGCCGCGGGACGCGCGGGTGTACGGGCATTTCCACTGGCTCATCCTCGAACACTGCATCGGCGCGTGCCGGAAGGCGGCGCGGTGCGAGGGGTGCGCGCTTGGGGGAATGTGCGAGCGGGCGGTGTGATACAGCATATCTTCAACCAACTTTCAGCGTCATTTCAGAAAGGATCGCTATACTGAAAGCATCCCAGGCAAAGAAAGGATGGATGAAGATGAAAAAGACCTGGTTCATACTGCTGTTGATGTTGACTGTCGCCGTCGCCCTGCCGGCGCTGGCGCAAACGACTGCCGTGGATGTGAACGGCAAGACGTATGTTCTCTCCGCGGAGAATGGCACCTACGCGGTGGACGGCATCACCTTCCGCGTCGAAGATGGGCAGATCAGCGCCATGTTGCCGGACGGAACATTCGTCGGAGCCACGCATGGGGAGACGGAATACGCAGACACCGTCGAAAGTCCCGGAGCGCCTGTCCTCGGGGAAAGCGCCGTGGAAAGCGTCTCCGAAGACAGCGTGGCGGCAGGCGGCGATACATCGCAGGAGGGCCTGCCGTGGACGGCGGCGGAAAAGGAAGCGTTTTGCCTCCCCTATGCCGCCTTCGGACTTGCCTATGACGCCGATCGGGATGCGCTCGTTTATCAGGGCAAGACTGTGCGGGAATTTCTCGACGTACAGAAGAGCAACGGCGAGGCGCTGGAAAGCGGCAAATTCACGGGAACGATCTCCAACTTCTACAATGCGTCTGGAGAGATCGACGTGGAGACCATCCGCGACAGCACGGATCTGGACGAGAATGGCGTAGGCAGGCTCCTTGGCCTGCGCGTGGTGAACGCAGCTTAAGCGCTGCATGGCCCGCCGGACGACCGGCGGGCCGCTTTTTTTGCGTCTTCAGAAAAAATCCAGACGCATGTGTTATACTTATGGGGAAGGGGGTGTGTGTATGCGGCGCATACTCATCGTGGAGGACGATCTGGATATATTGGAAATGCTCTGTGCGTGGCTTGGAGAGGCAGGGTATGCGGTGGTGACGGCTGAGGATGGATTGCAGGCGCTGGACGCCTTTGCGGCTTCCCCGTTCGATCTGGTGCTGCTCGACCTGATGCTGCCCAAGCTGGATGGCTTTGGCGTCTGCGAATGGATCCGCCGCCGCTCCGGCGTGCCCGTGATCATGCTGACGGCGCTGGACGACGAGGCGGATCAGCTGCGCGGCTACGACCTGCGCATCGACGACTACGTGACCAAGCCGTTTTCCATGCCGGTGCTTCTGCGCAAGATCGCCGCCATCCTGCGGCGCTGCGATGGACAGGAGGCCGCCCGATTGCTGCACTACCGCGATCTGGTGCTCGATCTGGACGGCTATACGGCCACGCGCGAGGGCCGCGATCTGGAATTGACCAATCGGGAATTTGAGTGCCTGCGGGAGTTGATACAGCATCAAGGCCGGGTGATGACCTATCAGATGCTCTTAAACAGAATATGGAATTACGATTATCTCGGCGACGAGCGCGTGATCTACAGCCACATCAAAAACCTCCGCCACAAACTGGGGGCAGACTACATCCAAACGGTTCGCGGGGTGGGGTATCGTGTTGAAAAAGTATAAATGCAGCCTGACGCTGCGCGTATTCTGGCTGACGTTCGCCTTTAGCGTCCTTGCCTGCGCCATTACTTACGGCGCGATCGCCGGCCTGACGCCGCTTTCCTACACCGCGCTGCTGAAAGAAGAGTTGGACGCGCAGGCGGAAGCGCTGGTGCGCGCGCTGGAACAGGGCAACGCGGAGGCGGCCCCCGGCTTGTTGCAGCGCTTTGCGCAGGAGAAAAACGCTGAATTGCGCCTTACCGACCGCAATGGCAATATATGGTTTGGTACGTTCTTACAGGAAAATACCACCGCCGCGGAGGCGGGGGCCTATGAATATGCCATGGAGAGCGGCGATATTTACGTGGACGCCGCCGCGAGCGAACAGGCGGAGGCGTCGGAAGGCTACGATGCCTATCAGGGGCGCTATGCGCTCACCTTCGCAGACGGGCTGGAGGCGGAACTCGATATCTTCAGCGCCATGAAAGCCGTCAATCAGGCGACAGAGGCCATGCGCAAGCTGTTGCCGCTTCTGACGCTGGCGGTGCTGGCGCTTTCCTTTCTGGGCGCCGTCATCTATTCGCGCGTCATCACACGTCCCATGGTTGCGCTCAGCCGCATCGCCCGAAAAATGGCGATGCAGGACTTTGACGCGCGCTGGCAGGGGACGCGCAACGATGAGATCGGCGCGCTGGGCGAGAGCCTGAACCTGCTTTCGGACAACCTCTCCCGCGCGCTGGCGCAGCTGCGGGAAGCCAACGCCGCCCTGCAAAGCGACATCGACCGCGAGCGCGCGCTGGAACGGCAGCGCACGGCCTTTTTTGCCGCCGCTTCGCACGAACTGAAGACGCCCGTCGCCATCCTCAAAGGGCAGATCGGCGGCATGCTGGCGCAGGTAGGCGTGTATCAGGATCGCGAAAAATACCTCGCCCGCGCGCTGAAGGTGACGGCGCGGATGGAATCGCTCATCCGGGAGATACTCACCATCAGCCGCATCAATGCGGCGGACTACATACTGCAAAGGGAGCCGCTGGAGCTTTCGACGCTGCTGGAGCATTCGCTTGCGCAGAACGCGGAGCTGATGGAGCAGCGGGATATGCGCCTTGAAAAGGACATCGCTCACGATGCGCGCATGGAGGGGAACAAAAACCTGCTGATGAACGCGCTGGATAATGTGCTGGTGAACGCCATCCTCTATTCCCCGCCCGGAGCGACCATTCGCGTGCGCCTCGACGCGCGTTGCCTGCGCATCGAAAACACGCGGGCGCACATCCCCGAGGACGTGCTGACCCGGGTGTTTGAGCCCTTTGCCCGCGCCGAACCTTCGCGCAACCGCGCCTCTGGCGGCAGCGGCCTCGGGCTTTATCTGGTGCGCTGCATACTGGACTTGCACCATATCCCCTGCCGTTTGGAAAACACGGCGGACGGGGTCAGCTTTACTGCAGATACGGGGATGCAAGCGCTTTCCCCTACTCCCCCAGCATCCGATCCAGCACGCTGAGCAGCGTGGCTTTGGCGCCTTCGCCCGCGGTCGCGCCGACGCAGCTGGGGCAGCCGTTTTCGCAGGGGCAGGCGGCAAGGACTTCGCGCGCCTGGCGGAAGAGTTCCTTGTCCATCTCGAACACGCGCTCGGAGAGGCCGACGCCGCCGGGGATGGAATCGTAGAGGTAGATGGTGGGGCAGCCTGTGAAGGGGTCGCGCACGTGGTAGACCACGTGGACGTCCTGCAAAGAACACATCAGGTACATGGGCGCGATGTGGCGGAGGATGTGGGCGAGGCCGACCATGGCGTTCTTGACCGGCTCGCGCTCGTAGTCCGTTTCCAGCCATTCGGGCAGCGTCCACCAGGCGGCGGTGGTCTGCATCTCCAGTTCCGGCAGCGTCACCGGGCCCCAGCCAAGGTTTTCATGGGTGTCGAAGCGTATCTTTTTGAACAGCGTGACGATGGAACTGACCAGCACCTCGCCGCGCGAGCGCGTCAGAGAGCCGGTGGGCACGCGGTCGAACTCGTCCAGCACTTTTAAGCTGGTGGTGAGGTCGGCGTCGGTGTAGTAGCCGACGTTGACGCGGCGCACGTAGGCCTTCTTGTCGTCGAAATCCAGTTGTTCCACCTGATACTGGTCGCCCTCGTGCATGTAGATGGCGTACTGATGGAGCAGCATCGGCACGGTGAAGCGGTCCATCTCGCCGATGACGCGATGCTTCTTTGGGGCGGTGATGTCGACGATGAGGAAGTTCTGGTCGCTGGCCGAGCGCAAATTGATGCCCGCCTGCGGAAATTCCTCCGCCATCCAGTAGTAGCGGCCGGCCACGTGGCGGAGGATGGCCTGATCGCAGAGGTAGTCCAGAAGCTCCGCCGTGTCGTGGACGCCGTCGAACAGTTCTCCGTCCTCAAAGGGCAGTTCGTAGGCGGCGCACTTGATGTGGTTAAGGAGGATGTACAAATTGTTCGGGTCGATGAGCGCCCGCTCGGGCGACTTGCCGAAGAAGTAGTCCGGGTGGTTGACGATGTACTGGTCGAGGGGGCTGGACGAGGCCACGAGGATCATCAGGCTCTTGCCGCCCCGCCGCCCGGCGCGCCCGGCCTGCTGCCATGTGCTGGCGATGGTGCCGGGGTAGCCGCATAGCACGCAAGCGTCGAGCTGGCCGATGTCAATGCCCAGTTCCAGCGCGTTGGTGGAAACGACGGTAAGGATATTGCCGGCGCGCAGTTCGCGCTCGATCTCGCGCCGCTGCGTGGGCAGGTAGCCGCCGCGATAGCCGCGCACGCGGCCGGCGTTGCCGAGCGGATCGCGCACCATGTCCTTCAAATAGCGCACCAGCACTTCCACGGTGAGGCGGGCGCGGGCAAAGACGATGGACTGCACCCCGGCGCGCAAAAGCCCGGCGGCGATGTTGCGCGTTTCCGGGATGGAGCCGGCGCGGATGCCAAGCTGGCGGTTGACGACGGGCGGGTCGTAAAAGACCACGTGGCGCTCGCCCGCGGGTGCGCCGTTTTCGTCGATGAGGCGCACGGGGCGGCCGATCATCGCTTCGGCGAGTTCGCCGGGGTTGGCGATGGTGGCCGAGCAGCAGATGAACGTGGGATGGGAGCCGTAGAAGGCGCAAATGCGTTTTAGGCGGCGGATGACGTTGGCGAGGTTGGAGCCGAACACGCCGCGATAGGCGTGGATCTCGTCGATGACCACGTAGCGGAGGTTTTCAAAGAGCTTGACCCACTTGGCGTGATGCGGGAGGATGCCCTGATGGAGCATGTCCGGGTTGGTGACCACCACGTGGCCCGCCTGACGAATGGCCGTGCGCGCCGAGGCGGGGGTGTCGCCATCGTAGGTGTAGGCCTTGACCTCCGCGCCCATATCCTCGATGAGGGAATAGAGTTCCGCCGCCTGGTCGCTGGAAAGCGCTTTGGTGGGGAAGATGTAGAGGGCGCGGTTGGCCTCGTTTTGCAAAATGGCGTTGAGAACGGGCACGTTGTAGCAGAGCGTCTTGCCCGAGGCCGTGGGCGTGACCACCACGCAGTCCTCCCCCGCCAGCGCCGCCTCCATGGCGAGGCGCTGGTGGATGTAGGGCCGCTCGATGCCGCGCCGGGAAAGCGCCGCGACGAGGCGCGCATCCAGACCGGCGGGAAAATCGGCGTACTTCGCCTCCCGCGCGGGCAGCACGCGCCACGAGGTGACGTTCTTCATAAACGACGGGCTGCTCTTCAGGTGTTCGATGTAGCTTTCGACGTTCATACGATCTCTACGCGCGTGTTCTCCACGGCTTCTGCGACCAGCGCCTCGATATCCAGTTTGCGCTCCGCGTCCGGCATGGTGTCGAGCCTGGGCTTGGTGACGGGGTGGCGGGGGGTGAACACGGTGCAGCAGTCCTCATAGGGCAGGATGGAAGTCTCATAGGTGCCGATCTTTTCGGCGATCTCGGTGATCTCCAGTTTGTCCATGCCGATGAGCGGGCGGAACACGGGCATGCCGACCACCGCGTCCGTACAGGTGATGGCCTCCATGGTCTGGCTGGCCACCTGCCCGAGGCTCTCGCCGGTGATCAGCGCCAGGGCGCCGAACTTGCGCGCCAGACGCTCGGCGATGCGCATCATGAAGCGGCGGGTGATGAGCGTGCCAAGGCCCTCGAGGCATTTTTCGTGAATCTCCGTCTGCACTTTGGTGAAGGGCACGAGGTAGACGCGCATGCCGTTTTCGTATTCGCCCAGTATCTTCGCCAGCTGCAATACCTTGTCCAGCGCCAGTTCTCCGGTGTAGGGCGGGCTCTGGAAGTGGATGGCGCAGGTGGTGACGCCTCGCTTCATCAGCTGATAGCCGGCCACGGGGCTGTCGATGCCGCCGGAGAGCAGGAGTGCCGCCTTGCCGCCCGTGCCCATGGGCATGCCGCCCACGGCCTTCCATTCCTCGACGCAGACGTAGGCGTGATCGCGGATCTCGACGTTGAGGCGGTGTTCGGGGTGATGGACGTCCACGCGCAATTTGGAATTGTCCTCCAGCACGCGGCCGCCGATCTCGGTGGCGATCTCCATGGAGTTCATGGGAAAGTGCTTGTCCGAGCGGCGGGCAAAGACCTTGAACGAGCCGGAGAGCGGGCGCATCATTTCCACGCATTTGGCGGCGATGACGTCAAATTCCTTGGGCAGTTCCCACGCGGGGCTGACCGAGTAGACGCCGAACACGCGGCGCACGCGCTCGCCGCAGGCGCGCATGTCCTCCACGCCGGCGACGTAGATGCGCGAATCGGCCAGCCACACCTGCCCGCCCAGGGGCTTGACGGCGCGGCGGACGTTCTCGGTGAGCGTCTTGAGAAAATAAGGGCGGTTCTGTCCCTTCAAATGGACTTCGCCAAAGCGTACCAGCAAAACTTCTCGCATGTTTATCTCCTCTGAAAGCGCCTCAGTTGCGGCCAGACGCGGCGAAGCACTTCGGCGGCGCAGTCGATCTCCTCAAGGGTGGTGTGCGGCGAAAGGCTGAAGCGCAGGGCGCTCTCGGCGCGGTCCACGGGGATGCCCATGGCCGTGAGTACGCTGGAGACCTTGCGCTTTTTCGACGAACAGGCCGAGCCGGTGGAGGCGTAGACCCCCTCGGCTTCCAGCGCGTGGAGCATCGTCTCGCCGCGCACGCCGGGGAAGCTGATGTTGAGTATATGCGGCGCGCCCTTTTCCGGGGCGGGGCCGTTGATGATGGCCTCGGGCACGGCGTCCATGAACGCCCTGACCATGTGGAGCTTTTTCTCCATCAGGCCGGAGGCGTCCATCTCCCGCACGGCCTCGCAAAAGCCGGCGATGCCGGGGGTGTTCTCCGTGCCGGAGCGCAGATCCTCCTCCTGCCCGCCGCCGATGTGCTGCGGGTTGAGGCGCACGCCCTTTTTCACCGCCAGCGCGCCCACGCCCTTGGGGCCGTGCAGCTTGTGGGCGCTGATGGTGTACATGTCCACGTCGGCAAAGTGGAAGGGCACGCGCAGAAAGCCCTGCACGCCGTCCACGTGGATGAGGGCGCGGCCGGCGACGGCGCTTTTCAGGCGCTGGACGTCCAGAAGCGCGCCGGTCTCGTTGTTGACCTGCATGCAGCTTACGAGGCTGGCGCCGTCGTCCAGGGCTTTTTGAAGCGCTTCATAGTCGAGCGCGCCCTCTTTGTCCACGGGAAGCACGCGCACTTCGTGGCCCATTTCGCGCAGGCGCTCGAAGGCGGCCAGCACCGAGGGGTGTTCCGTGGCGTTGACGGCCACGAGCTGTTTGCCGTGCATGCGCTCCACCGCGCCGAGGATGGCGAGGTTGTTGGCCTCCGTGCCGCCGGAGGTGAAGATGAGTTTTTCCCCCGGCGCGCCCAGTTTTTCCAGGATCGCCTCGCGGCAGGCGCGCACCTGCCGGAAGGCCGCCACCGCCGGGCCGTAGACGGACGAGGGGTTGTGCCAGCCCTCCTCCATGCACTGTGTCATCGCGCGGATGACGAGCGGCGTGGGCCGCGTGGTGGCGCTGTTGTCCAGATATGCTTTCATACGCTCTTATACGCTCCGTCCCAGACCTCCGCCGAAAGATAGCGGCGGTTGAAAATGGCCTTTGCCATCTCGTCGTTGAGTTCGAGGACGGCAAGGTGCCTGCCGCCCTTCTTGTCGTAGAAAAAGAAGTACTTCTTCGCCTCTTTGTTCAGGTACCAGCGGTGCAGCTGCGCGCCGCTCTGCCGCGCGCAGGACTGGAAGGCGCTGGAACTTTCCTCGCCGGCGGCGCGCAGGTCCCTGACGTCAAAACTGGTCAGGTAAACGCGCTTGCGGCCGTTCATCACCCGCGCCACGTCGAGAACGCCGTTGGTGAAGGAATAATCGTACTCCGTGCGCAGGCGCATGCTCACCCGCCAGAGGAGGAACGCCGCGCCGAGAAAGACCACAGCCATGCCGATGGCCAGCGGACGGAAACCGAGGCCGCCATCCGCGCTTGTATACAATATGTTCATCAGGCCCGACAGCCCGACGAGACCGCAGGCGACGAGCAGCGCCCAGCAACCATAAAACAAAATATCGTACAGCCCGCGCCGCTTGCGGGAGACGATCTGTTCGACAAAGACGTCCATCGTACACCTCCGTATCCACACTGTATTATAGCATAAGTTGGGCGATTGTCGATAGAACATGGGGTAAAAATATGAAATTCCCCCGCCGGCGGGTGCAATTTGCGGGAAAATATAGTATAATGTAGGCGGAATAAACTGACCTTGGAGGTTTCCCCGTTTGAAGTGCCCCTACTGCCATGCGCCGCTCGGCCCCTCGGACGTCATTTGTCCCTCGTGCGGCCAGCCGCTTCCTGAACACATAGAATCCGACGCGCCGCAGAGCTTCTGGGACCGCCGCCTTGTGCGCGCGATCCTCTTTGTGCTGGGCGCGGTCATCGCCATATTCGTGGTCGGCTTCGCCATCTACAAGCTCACCTACTGGATGGAGGACTACCAGATCGAGCGCCTCTACGCCCGCGGCGAGCGCACGCCCGTGGTCAGCGAGACCACGCTGGAGGACGGCCGCGTCGCCCACTCCATCAGCTTCTTCGCCGAGGACGGCGACCAGATCTTCATTCCCGAACTGGGCCGTTCCACCGCGGTAGCCGGCAATGTGGCCCGCGTGGAGGTAGCCGACAGCGACTGGTTCGCCGGGCAGGATCTGACGCAGGTGGAGAGCGCTGAAGTAAACCTCTCCCCCGTACTCATCGCGGAAAACGGCGAGCGCACGCAGCTGCCCACCATCGAGATGAACATCGACCCGCCGCAATCGCCCGTGGAGGTATTGAGCCCCGCGGAGGACGATCTGACGGTGTTCACCTCCGTCTACCCGCTGGAGGTGCAGGTGGTGCCGGGCAGCACGGTGCTGGTCAACGGCGAGGACGTCACCGACGTGGTGGACCGCAGCGGCCTTTTGTCGGCCAACGTCAACGTGTATCCGATCGGCGACAACGTCATCTCCATCCTCGTGCGCACGCCCAACCACGTGGAGACCCGCCGCGACGTGACCATCTACCGCGCGCAGCTGGAGATCGAGATCGAACTGGACACCTCCGTGCGCAACGAGACCGAATCCCGCCAGATGCTCATTTCCGGCAAGTGCGAGCCGGGCGCGTACATCGAAGTGGATACGCCCTATGTGGAGGAGAGCCTCTACATCAACATGGAGACCGGCGACTTTGAGTTCCTCACCGACCTTGAGTACATCGGCGAAAATACCGTGCGCTTCCGCGCCGTGATGGACGGGCGCGCCGACGCCGAGGTCCACTTCGACGTCAACTACACGCCGACATTGGCCAACTACTCCGCCGCCGCCTGGCCGCTGGATGAGAACTACGACCAGCTGGTGCGCCTCTACGCCCAGTGGCAGGACCGCGTGTTCCTCTGCATCGGCGAGATCGTCGATATACGCGAGGAGGGCGGCGAGGAGCTGCTGGTGATGGACATCAGTGGCGACGGCTCGAAACTGGTCATCCTCGTCAACGAATCCAGGTTCGGCACGCCCATGCTCGGCGAAACGTACAGCGCCTACGCGCACGTCTCCGCCACCGGCGACGGTCGCTACATGTACAACGCCACCTACTACCCGCGCCTGATCACACTGTATATGGATCTGTACACCGAATAAGCCCCGCCCGGCGCGCCCGCGCCGGGGCAAAACAATGAAAAAGTTTCGGAAACGGCGCTTCTGAAGCAGGAAATGGCGCTCGTGTGTCGAAATATGTATTGAATGACCCGGAGGGATGTCTATGCGTTGCGGTTGCCCGGATTGCGGCGCTTACATGGTGCATGCGGACGGCCCGGAGCTCGGCTGCGTCTGCCCCCAGTGCGGGCGGCACTGCCGCGATTGTCTGGGATTGTGCGCGCCGCTGACCCGTGAACAACTGCGCGACATGGCGCGTCAGCCGGGCGCGTTCGAGGGCTTCTTCGCCTTCGATGGGCGCGAGACGACCCCCGTGCCGCCTTCTGATGAGGACGAATTTGCGGACTGAGTTTCTATGTAACCAAATGCTTTGTGAGGAAATGGTTCTTCGCCCGTTTTTGTTTGGTTAAGTGGGCTGGAAAATGCTGGGATTTGGCCCGCTGAAAGAGACGAATGTTCGCTCAATGGCGTTTTTACGACAAATATCGTTCGATTCGGGAGCAGACAGTTACATAACTATTACAAGCAGTAAATTGGCGTAACCTCGCGCCTTTGGCCGGGGAAGCGCCATATGTGTTCAAGGGAGGAACGACATGGACGGATCGAAAAAGGCGGTCGTCACGGTATTGGGCTACGACCGCAAGGGCATCATCGCCAAGGTGAGCGCCGTTTTGTACGAATGCGACGCCAACATCGTCGATATTTCCCAGACGGTTCTGTCGGGGCTGTTCAACATGGTGCTGGTGGCGGACATTTCCTCGCCGGACTGCGCCTTTGACCAGCTTTCGGCGCGCCTTTCCCGCCTTGGGGAGGAGCTGGGGCTGCAAATTCGCGTGCAGCGCAGCGAGATCTTTGAGGCCATGCACCAGATCTGAGGTGGAACGCGATGATCCAGACTTCCGAAATACTTGACACCCTGCGCATGATCGACCGCGAGAAGCTCGACGTGCGCACCATCACCATGGGCATTTCCCTGTTTCCCTGCGTCAGCGACGACATTGGCGTGCTTTGCCGCCGCGTTTACGACCGCATTGCCCGCAAGGCTGAGCGCCTCGTGGCCGTGGGAGAGGAGATCGAGCGCGAGTTCGGCGTGCCCATCGTCAACAAACGCATCTCCGTGACGCCGGCGGCGCTCATCCTCGGCAGCGCGGAGGACCCCGTGCCGCTGGCGCGGGCGCTGGATGACGCGGCCAAAGCCACCGGCGTGGACTTCATCGGCGGCTACTCGGCGCTGGTGCAGAAGGGCATGACCGACGCCGACCGGCGGCTGATCGAGTCCATTCCCGAGGCGCTTGCCGGCACGGCCTTTCTCTGTTCCTCGGTGAACGTGGCCTCCACGCGCGCCGGCATCGACATGGACGCGGTGGCGCTTCTGGGGCAGGCGATCAAAAAGACCGCTGAACTGACCAAAGACAACGACGGCCTTGGCTGCGCCAAATTCGTGGCCTTTGCCAACGCCGTGGAGGACAACCCCTTCATGGCCGGCGCCTTCCACGGCCCCGGCGAGGGCGACGCAGCCATCAGCGTGGGCGTCAGCGGCCCGGGCGTGGTCAAAAGCGCCCTGGAGGACGTGCAGGGCGAGCCCTTTGACGTGGTGGCCGAAACGGTCAAGCGCACGGCCTTCCGCATCACCCGCATCGGACAGTTGGTGGCCCGCGAAGCCTCGCGGCGGCTGGGCGTACCCTTTGGCATCGTCGATCTTTCCCTCGCCCCCACCCCGGCGGTGGGCGACTCGGTGGCGGAGATCCTCGAGGAGATGGGGCTGGAGGTGTGCGGCACGCACGGCACCACGGCGGCGCTGGCGCTTTTAAACGACGCGGTGAAGAAGGGCGGCGTCATGGCCTCTTCGCACGTGGGCGGCCTTTCCGGCGCCTTCATCCCCGTCAGCGAGGACATCGGCATGATCCGCGCCGCGGAAAAGGGCGCCCTGACGCTGGACAAGCTCGAGGCGATGACCTGCGTCTGCTCTGTCGGCCTTGACATGATCGCCGTGCCGGGCGACACCTCGGCGGAGACCATTTCCGCCATCATCGCCGACGAGGCGGCCATCGGCGTCATCAACAACAAGACCACCGCCGTGCGCATCATCCCCGCGCCGGGCAAAAAGGTGGGCGATTCGGTGGAGTTCGGCGGCCTGCTGGGCCGCGCGCCGGTGATGCCGGTGCATGCGTTTTCCTCCGCCGCTTTCATCCGCCGCGGCGGCCGCATCCCCGCGCCGCTCAACAGCCTGAAAAACTGACCGTGCGAGACCGTCCCATATGGGGCGGCTCGCTTTGTACAGGGGGCGTCCACCATCCGCTTTCAATTCAAAAACAAGCTGTTTTGCGCTTACGCCGCGCTCATCGCCGTGGTGGTCGTGGCGGTCGTGGCCCTTTTGCTCATCTTCACGCGCTCGGCCAACCGCGATCTGGAGCGCTTTCACCAGCAGGAAGTGCTGGCAAGCGACATGCAGGAATTGCTCTCCGTGTTCGACGGCATGGACACGCTCGCTTCCCAGGTCGCGTCCAACACGGAGCTGCTCAACTTCTTCATCCCCCTGCAGGATGATGAAACGCCGGAGAATTACTTCCGCGCCCACCTGATGGACTCCATCCGCGCCGGCAGCCTGCTGGCCACTATCAACTCCACGGACCGCCGCGCCCTGCGCATCAGCGTGTTCAACGAACACGGCGACTACATCAGCGCCGGCTCGCTCTACGAGACGGATGAAGAGATCGCCGCCACGCTGGGCAGCAGCGACGCCTTTGCCCAAATGGAGCGCCAACTGGGCGCGGGCGGGGGCGTGGTCGTCTCCGGCCCGCACGCGGACTACTGGTCCGACAACGAGAGCGTGCGCCTGTTTTCGCTCGTCCGCCCGCTGTCCACCTCGTACAGTTCCAAGGTGTACGGCTACATAAGCGTCCAGCAGAGCGTGGACGTCCTCCATTCCCTCTCCCTGTGGGATCGGGGCGACGGCGCTTCCTACGTGCTGCTCGACGCGTCGGGCGAGGACGCTTCGCCCGCGGGTGGGCCCGCCCTGCCCGAAGCGGTGCTTGCCGATCTGCCCGCGCCCGGGGAGAGCGCGGAATACGCGCTGGACATGGACGGCGGCATGAGCGTGTTCGCCATGCGCGACCCGTTCTCCGGCTGGACGCTGGTGCGGCTTTTGCCCGCGAGCCTGCTGGACGCGCCTTACCAGCAGGTCTATCTGCTGATCCTGCTGGTGGGGCTTGTGTTGCTGGCCATTTTGCTGGTGGTGGTCTACCTGCTGGCGGACAGGATCTCGCGCCCGCTGCGCGAGTTTTCCGCGGGCATCGAGCGCATCAGTCTGGACAACCTCGCCAGCGATATACCCCTGCTTTCCAGTTCCTACACGGAGGAATTGCAGGCCCTGGACCGCACCTTCCACGCCATGCTGCTCAAGCTCAACCAGTCCATCGGCTTTGAGATGAAGGCGTACATGGCGGCGTTGCAATCGCAGATGAATCCGCACTTCCTCTACAACATGCTCTCAGCCATCGCCGAATCCGCCGACGAGGACGGCAGCCCCCGCACCGTGCGCATGTGCGAAAAGCTCTCCTCCATGCTGCGCTACATGGCGGACTATTCCAGCGAACAGGTGTCTCTGCGCGAGGACATCGCCAACATGCGCAACTATCTGGACCTGATGAAGGTACGCTACGAGGAGCTGTTTGACTACGACATCCTCGCCTGCGAAGGGCTGGACGGCCTGCGTGTGCCGCGCATGACGCTGCAGCCGCTGGTGGAGAACTGTTTCCAGCACGGCTTCAAGAACAAGCGGCCGCCGTGGCACATCGAAGTGCGCTTTGCCTGCGAGGGCGGAAAGTGGCGCATCGAGGTGCGCGACAACGGCTGCGGCGTCAGCGATGAGGAGATCCAAAAGATACACGAAAAGATCGACGGCTATCAGCGGGACCTGGCCGCGAAGTATTCCGAACTGCGGCTGGGCGGCATGGGGCTGGTCAACACCGTGCTGCGCCTGCGCCTGGCCTGCCGGGAGCCGATATGGTTCGACATCCGTCCCTCGGGGGAGGGCGGTACGCTCGTGGTGATCGGAGGGAGCCTATGATCCGGGTAATGATCGTTGAGGACGAGCCACACGCCCAGCGGCGCTTGCAGCGCATGATCGAGCGTCTGGACGACTTTTTCCGCGTGGAGGCCACGGCTTTGGACGGCGAGGAGGCGCTCGAGCGCCTGAAGACCGTGCGCTGCGACGTGGTGTTCACCGACATCCGCATGCCCATCATGGACGGCACGGAGCTGATGCAGCGCGTGCGCCGGCAGTATCCCGAAATCATGCTGGTGGTCCTCTCCGGGTATTCGGACTTTTCCTACGTCTCCGAAGCGGTGCGCTCGCAGGCCGTGGACTACCTGCTCAAGCCCCTGACCGAGGAGGCGCTGGCCAAATTGCTCGCGCAGCTCAAGGAGCGCTATCTGGCCCGCGAACACGAGCAGATACGCCGCAAGCTGGCCGAGCGCATCAACAAGGCCACGCCGCCCCGCGGGGGCGAGAACGCCGCCGACGAACAGCTGGGGGCTTTCCTGCTCTGCGCCGGGGCGCTGCCCATCTGCGAATCGACGGACATGTGCCCGGGGGCGGAGTTCTGGAGCGGCGGAGCGCTGCGCGAGGCCGCCAACGAGACCATCAACGAGCTGTCCACGTTCACCTGGGAGTTCATGGGCAACACGCCCGCGGAGCGCATCGTCATCCTGCGCGCCGATCTGGGGGAACTTCCGCAGATCGCCGCGCTTTTGCACAACGCGGTGGTATCGCGCGCGGACATGCCCGTTTCCTGCGCCTGCCACCATGAGCCGATCGCCCTTGCGGAGATCGACCGCACGCTCAGGGCGCTGCGCAAGGAATTGGAGCGGCGCGGGCGCATCGGCGAGAGCCTGCTCCTGGAGATCTCTGACGACCCGTGGCGGCCGCGCGGCGACGAGGCGGCCGTGCAGGAGGCCGCGAACGCCATGGGCGGCGACGCGGAAGCGCTTGCGCGCCTGTTCAAGCGCTTTGCGCAGGAAAAATGGTCGCAGGGCGAGCTTTACCGCCTCTTTTCCATGGCCATCACGAAGTTCTGCGACTCTACCCCCAGCGACTTTGCCCGCGCGCAACGGCTGCGCGCGGCGCTGGCCGATTCCATCAGCTCGGCGCTGACGATGGACGAATTGCGCGGCGACCTCGCCTCCCTGTGCGCAAGCGGCGAGGAGAGCAGCAGCGAGACGGCCTCGGTGGCCCAGCGCATCGAGCAGTATCTGCGCAAGAACTACGCCGAACACATCACCAACCAGACGCTGGGCGGCGTATTTGGCTATGTGCCCAGCTATGTGAGCATGCTCTTCCGGCGCGAATACGGCGTGTCGCCCTCGGAATACCTCACCGGCATCCGCATCGAGCAGGCCAAGCGCATGCTGCTGGAAAACCCCAACGCCCTCATCCGCGATGTGGCGCTCGACGTCGGCTTCAAGAGCCAGCACCACTTCTCGCGCACCTTCAAAAACCACGAGGGCGTCTGGCCGAGCGACTTTGTACACGAGAGGAGGCCGGGCTGATGAAGCGCGCTGTCTGCCTTGTCTTTCTGTGTCTGGCGCTGCTTCTCACGGGGCTGAGCGGCTGCGCGCCCTCCGCGCCCGTGGAGAGCGCCCCCTCCCCCACGCCGCAGGCGGAGCATTACTACGCGCTGGTGGTCAAGGACGTGACCAATCCCTACATGCAGCGCATGTTTTCCGGCTTTGCGGAGGCCTGCGCGGCCATGGGCGCGCGCGCCGTGCTTTCCGGCCCGGAGGACGCCAGCGTCGAAGAACAGGTCGCCTGCGTGCGCTCGTTGATACACAGCGGCGTGGAGGCCATCGCCATCGCCGCCAACGACCGCGACGCGCTCTCGCCCGTGCTGCAGGAAGCGCTGGCGGCGGGCATCAAGGTCATCTCCCTGGATTCGGACGTGCGGCCCGAGGACCGGCTGGTACACATACAGCAGGCTTCGCCCGAGGTCATCGGCCGGGTGCTGATGCAGGCGGCGAGGGAGATTGCCGGCGGCGAGGGCGAGTACGCCATCCTCACCACCACGGCCAGCGCCTCCAACCAGGCGCAGTGGGTCGCGTGGATGCTGCGCGAGACGGACGAGAACCCCGAGCTTTACGGGCGGATGACGCTGGTGGACACGCTCTACGGCGGCGACCTCTACGAGCCGTCCTATCAGCTCGTGGAAGAGCTGCTGGAGGAACACCCCGAGGTGAAGATCGTCATCGCGCCCACGGTCGTAGGTCTTTTGGCGGCGGCGGACGCCATCCGCGACGCGGGCGCGCCCACGCTGGTGACCGGGCTGGGTCTGCCCAGCGACATGGGCGACTACATCCGCGATGGGCTCTGCCCGTGGATGTACCTGTGGAATCCCATCGACGTGGGCTATGTGGCCGCCTGCGCCGCCGACGCCCTCGTGCGCGGCGAGATCGGCGGCGAGGTGGGCGAAGTGCTTTCCGCGGGCGACCGCGGCGTACTCAAGGTGACGCCCGCGGCGGACGGCGGCAGCGAGATCGTCGTCGGCGATCCCTATATGTTCGATACCAGCAATATCTCCGTGTGGGAAGAGCTGTTCTGACGGCCAGCCGCGAATCGACAAAGCGCCTCCGCACAATGTATGCGGAGGCGCTTTCGCCGTGAAACAGGCTATGCGACAGGGATGGCGTAGAGGGAATACCTCTCGTTGGTCGCCATGGGCCCATCGGGCGTGCGATAGAGCAGCGCGTCATCGCTGAGATACGGCTCCATCGCTTCGATCAGCCCATCTTCCAGCGCGCCATCGGTAGGCGTGATGATGAAGCAGACAAATTCGCAGTCCGGGTCGAGCGCGCGCGCCCACTGGCAAATGTCCTCATACCCACGCAGTTCCATCCGCTCCTGAAGGGCGCGATCCCAGGTGGCAAAGGTCGCGGGCTCGCCAGAGTGGGGCTCGTAGAACACATAGTCCTCGGAAAGGTAGGGCAACAGGGACGACCCGCGCGCCACATTGACCTCCAGGAAAATGGTATCCGAGGGCAGTTCCTCGCGGATGAAGGCGGCGCAGTTTTTCGCGCCGGAGTAGAGGTGGCGGTATTCGTTGAGAGCGCCGGAGTAAGGCGTATAGGTGACCAGCTCCATGACCACCAGCGCCACCGCCATCAGCCGCAGAAGCAGCTTGTCGCCCACGCTTTTCCAGCTGACCCAGAAGAACCAGAGGAGGATAAAGACGATGGAGAGCGTGCGAATGGCGGCGCTGGCGCGGATGAGTACATGCACCGCGTATTGCCAGGCGATCGCGCAGACAGTGATCAGCAGGGGCTTGAGCATGGCAAACTCGCGGCCGCGCAGGGCGCGGATGAGCAGCCACACGCAAACGCCCGCCGCCAGCAGCAAAAGAGCGATGCCCACCGGGGTCGGGAAGTACCCGATGAGTTTTCGGATCGCGCCGATGGCGCGGCGCGGCAGCGTCAGCACCTTGTCCATGGTGAATCTGTATGCCGTGGATCTCTGCGGCGAGGAGATTTGCAGCAGCAGGAGGATGAAGCTCAAAAGCGGCAGCGCCAGCCCCGCCCCCTGCAAGAGCAGCGCGCGGCGCTCGCGGTCGCGCCGGTAGCCGGCAATGGCCTCGCAGAGCCAGACCAGCGAGGCGGCCGCCGCCATGCCCAGCATGATGATGTGCGTCTGCACCAGCAGGGCGATGGCGAGGCCATAGCGCAGGGGCTTTTCCCGCCGGGCGGGGTAAAAGCAGGCCATCATGAACACAAACAGCGGGATGAGGCAATAACTGCGCGAGATCACCGGGTAATAGTAGGAAAAGCCGATGCCAAACAGCGCCAGCGCCTTCATGGGCAGCGGCAGCGGCGACTTCCACAAAAACAGCGCCGCAGCCACGGACATGATGGTCAGGCTGAGTATGTTCATGGACACATACGGAAGGCCCAGCTTGACAAGGGGCATGAGGAGCAAATGCCAGAGGCAGGGATGGCCCTCGTAGGACATCTGCGCAAACAGCTCGGGGATGCTCAGTTCGCGCGCCAACAGCCATGCCTGCGCCTCGTCGCGCCAGTTTTCGTGGCAGACGAGGAGGGAGAGGTTGAAGGCGATATAGGCAAGCAGCAAACAGGCGTAAAGTATGTTTCTGCGCCGGTCGGTCAGATGCCATCGGGCGGTTCGCTCCATGGGGGCTCGCTTCCTTTCGTTCCGGGCTTGCGTGTATTATGTTAACATGTCCTTTCGGGCATGTCAATCCGCTTTCTGCTATATGTGGACAAAATTTGACGAAACTGTGGTGCGATGGTTGACAAACGCTGACGAAATGGGTATCATAAAGGTTGGTATATGCTATTCCATACAGTATCGGGAGTGATGGGATGAAGAACGTGATCATCATCGGCGCCGGCCCCGCCGGCCTGACGGCGGCCTATGAGTTGCTCGAACGCGGCGGCGCGGAGTACGCGGTGACAGTGCTGGAAGAATCGCAGGCATTTGGCGGCATCTCCCGCACGGTGCGCCACAACGGCAACCGCATGGACATCGGCGGCCATCGCTTTTTCTCCAAGGACGACCGCGTGGTGGACTGGTGGGAAAAGTTCATGCCCCTGCAGGGCGCGCCCTCCATGGACGACCGCATCCTCGGGCGCGACGTGCCGCTGAAGGCGGGCGGGCCTGACCCGGAAGCCTGCGACGAGGTGATGCTCACGCGCCGGCGCGTTTCGCGCATCTACCATCACAAGAAGTTCTTTGATTACCCCGTGCGCATGAACGCCAACACCATCCGCAACATGGGTCTGGCCACCACGATGGAGGCGGGCATGAGCTATCTGGCGGCGACGGCGCACAAGCGGCCCGAGGATTCGCTGGAAAACTTTTACATCAACCGCTTTGGCAAGAAGCTCTACTCGATGTTCTTTGAGAGCTACACCGAGAAGCTCTGGGGCCGCCATCCGCGCGAGATCTCCGCGGCCTGGGGCGCGCAGCGCGTCAAGGGCCTGTCCATCCGCGCCATTTTGGCGGACATGCTGCGCAAGCTGCGCCCCGGCAAGGGCGACAAGAGCAAGGTGGAGACCTCGCTGATCGAGGAGTTCAGCTATCCCAAGTACGGCCCCGGCCAGCTTTGGGAGACGGTGGCGGAGCGCGCGCGGAAACTGGGCGCGGACATCCGCCTGGGCTGCCGCGTCACGGGGCTGGATGTGGAAGACGGCCGCGTAAAGGGCGTGCGCTACGAGGAAGGCGGCGTCGAGCGCGCGCAGGCGGCGGACATCGTCATCAGCTCCATGCCCATCAAGGACCTGGTGCTGGGCATTCCCGGCGCGCCGGAGGACATGCGGCGCATCGCCGCCGGTCTCCCCTACCGCGATTTCGTCACCGTGGGCCTGCTGGTGCCGCGTCTGGAACTGAAAAACGAGACGGATATGAAGACGCTGGGCAACATCGTGCCGGACTGCTGGATCTACGTGCAGGACGCGCACGTGCGTCTGGGGCGCATACAGATCTTCAACAACTGGTCGCCCTACATGGTCAAGGACCCGGAACACACGGTGTGGATCGGGCTGGAGTACTTCTGCGCCGAGGGCGACAAGTACTGGAACATGTCCGAGGCTGAGTGGATCGACATGGGCAAGCGCGAACTGGTGTCCATGGGCGTGCTATCCAGCGCGGAAACGGTGCTGGACGCCCATCAGGAGCGCGTGAAGAAAGCCTATCCCGCCTATTTCGACACCTACGACGAGATGGACAAGCTGCGCACCTGGCTGGACGGCTTTGCAAACCTCTACTGCGTGGGCCGCAACGGGCAGCATCGCTACAACAACATGGACCATTCGATGGTCACCGCCTTTGAGGCCGTGGGCAACATCCTCAGCGGCGCGCAGAGCAAGGACAATGTTTGGAACGTGAACACCGAGCAGAGCTATCACGAATCCAAGGAAGCGAAGTAGGTGAGCGCATGCGGGAGCTTTTCTCTCTTTTGCGGCGCATGGACATGCAGGGCCTGTTTCGCAGGCCCACCACCAACGCGATGGTGCAGTTTTTCCGCTACGCCTTTGTGGGCGGGTTCGCGGCGGTGGTGGACTGGGGCGTGGTCTGGCTGGTGGAGCGCCTCGGCGCGCACTATCAGGTGGGCGTGGTCTGCGGCTTCTTTGCCGGGCTGACCGTCAATTTCCTGCTTTCCAAGTGGCTGGTGTTTCAGGTGGAAAAGGCGCGCACCGGCGCGGGCGGCGAATTTCTCGGCTACGCCCTCATCGGCGCGGTGGGGCTGCTGCTGACGATGGGGCTGGTCCACGCGCTGACTGAGTGGGTCGGGCTGTACTTCATGGTCTCGAAGATCATCGCCACGCTGATCGTGCTGGTATGGAACTTCGTGGCGCGCAAGTTTTTGTTGTATCACAAGGTCTCCAAGTGAGCGCCCTCCGGCGCGCGAAAGGCCGCCGTCCATCCCCCAAGCGGGGACGGGCGGCGGCCTTTTTGCTTGTGCGCTGAAAGCGGCGTTCCATTGGAACGGAAACGGCCCCGGACTTAGTGCCCGGGGCCGCCGCTGTTTCGGGGATAAGCCTGATTACAGGATGTCGACCCACTCGCCAACGGTCTCGGCGTTGAAGGTGTTCAGCCTGTTGAGGTAGATGATGGTGCCGTCGGCCTCGACGAGTTCGCCATTCTCATTGACCTCGGTGGACTGCTCGACGACCAGATCGCCGACCTCGGGCACGGTGAGGGTGTCACCGACGGAAGCGGTGATGTCGCCATTGATGAGCGCGACCGCCGCGTAGGAGGCGGCATAGCCCAGCTCGATCGGGTTCCACAGGAAGGTCTCGTCGCAGATGCCAGCCTCGATGAACTCCTGCATGTCGGAGGCCAGGGTCAGACCGGTGACCTTGACGTCGCGGCCTTCATCCTGCACGCACTTGGCAACGGCGGGCGCGCCAGCGGTGGTGGGAACGATGATGCCCTTGAGGTCCGGATACTGGTTCAGCAGAGCCAGCGTCTCGTCGAAGGACTTGGTGTACTCGTCATCGCCATACACGGTGCCAACGTACTCGATGTTGGCATAGGCCTCGTCGTTGGCCAGCGCGTCCTCGATGAAGCTGATCCAGAGGTTCTGGTTCGGCATGGTGGCGGCGGCGGAGACGATGGCGACCTGACCTTCATAATTGATGGACTTCGCCAGAGACTCGAGCTGGGTCAGGGCGATGGTCTGGGCGGAGGCGGGCTCCACATCCAGCGTGCGGCCTTCGGCGTTCACGGGAGCATCCCAGGAAATGACGTAGATGCCCTCAGCCATGGCCTCCTGCAAAACGTCGACCAGAGCGGCCGGGTCATTGGCGGAAACGCACAGCGCGTCCACGCCCTGGGCGATGTAGTTCTCGATGATGCGGATCTGACCATCGGAAGAGCCATCATCGGGACCGTCGTGGTCGAACTCGAAGCCCAGCTCGGCAGCAGCCTGCTCAAAGCCGGTGACAGCCGCCTGGAAGTAGGCGTTACCGGACTGCTTGTAGACGACGCCGATGTAGATGGAGTCGCCTTCCGCGAACGCGGGGGTCAGCGCCAGCACGAGCAGCGCGACCAGGACCAGGGAAAGGATCTTCTTCATGGATATACCCTCCTTATAATTTTTTGTCCCAAAGGACAAAACCGAATCGAATTGAGCGTTACGACGCAGCCTTGGAGACCTCCGCGCGGCGCTTGCGCACGCGCAGCTCGTCGCGCGCCTTGTTGACCATGTTCGGCAAAAGCACGCTGAGGATGAGGATGATGCCGACCGAGAGGTTGACCGCGCTGTCCGCAAAGCCGAAGAGCGTGCCCAGGCCGATCTTCATCACGGCGAAGATGACCAGGGAGAGGATGACGCCGATGACGCTGCCCTTGCCGCCGTCGGTGGAGAAACCGCCGAGGATGGCCGCCGCGATGGCGTACATGTGGTAGCCGTCCATGATGTCAGCCTTGACCGACGAGGACGTGGCGCCGACGAAGAATATGCCCGTGACCGCGCTCATCAGGCCGGCGACGACGAAGCACCAGAACTTGATGAAGTCCACGCGCACGCCGGAATAGTTGGTGGCGACGGCGTTGGTGCCGATGGCGAAGATCTTGCGGCCGTTGCTGGTGAGGTGCAGCCAGAAGTAGAACACCAGCGCCACCACCAGAAAGATCGGCAGCATGACCGGCACCTTGATGCCGAACATGTCGATGAGGCTGTTGAGGTTCTTGAGCAGCGCGAAGGTATCGTCGTTGAAGGTCAGCGTCTGGCCGCCGATGAGCAGATAGGAGAAGCCGCGGAAGAACAGCTGCGTCGCCAAAGTGATGATCATCGGGAACAGCTCCTTGAAGCGCGTGACCAAAAGGCCGTTGAGCGCGCCGCAGAGGGAGCCGACCAGCAGGCAGGCCGCCAGCGCGATGATGAGGGCCGGCAGGCCGACGAGGCCGGAGGTGGTCAGGCCGTTGTAGGTCACGCCCAGCACGACCACGCTGAGGGTCGCCGCCGCGCCGACGGAGATGTCCATATCGCCCATGGCGAGGATGAGCATCATGCCCAGCGTCATAAAGCTGTAGAGCATGTAGGGGCGCATGGAGCGCACGACGTTGGCCACGTTGAACACATCGCGCCGGGCTTCACCAGAGGCCACGCGCGCGGCGTCCTGGAGGTTGAAGACCAGGCACATCAGCGCCAGCAGCACGATCAGGAACACTTCCCAGCGGGTCAAGAGGGCTACGAGCTTGTTCTTTTTCATTAGATACCCCTCCTCGCCAGAGCCTGCTTGTCGGCGATGCGCTGGAGGATGACGTTCAGCAGGATCGCGAACAGCAGGAGGATGCCCTTGATGAACTCGGTGATCATGGAGTTGCCGATGCCCAGCTGGGGGATGGCGCTGTCGATGGTGGCGATCATCAGCGCGCCGATGACCACGCCGGTGATCTTGCCGTAGCCGCCGGTGACGGAGACGCCGCCCAGCACGCAGGCCGCGATGGTGAACATCTCGTTGCCGTTGGCCGAGCCCTTCTCGATGGCCCAGTAGTAGCCCAGCCACATCACGCCCGCCAGGCCGGCGGTGGCGCCGCAGATGACGTGCGCCAGCACCTTGATGCGCTCGATGGGCACGCCGCGCACCTGCGCCGCCTCGGCGTTGGAGCCGACGGCGTAGAGGTTGCGGCCCGTGCGCGAATACTTGAGGAAGATGCCGACCAGCACGGTGACGATGATGGCCATCCACACCAGGAAGGGAAGGCCGAGGAACGTATTGGTGACCATGCTGTCCTTGAAGCCCTCGGTCAGGTCCGTGGGAACGACCTTGTTCATGCCCAGCAGCCACTCCATGGGGATGAGGGCGCGCACGATGTAGCTCGTGCCCAAGGTGACGATGATGGCGATGACCTTGCCGTAGCTCATCAGAACGCCGTTGACCGCGCCGATGACCGCGCCGATGAGAATGCCCAGCGCGAACATCATCCATGTGGACTGGATCACGCCCATACCCATCAGTTTGCCGCATACGGCGCCGGCAAAGGCGAGGATGGCGGTGACGGAGATGTCGATGGAGCCGACCAAAAGCACGCAGAGCATGCCGCAGGCCATGACCATGTTGATGGAGCCGCCCTTGAGGACGTTCATGTAGTTATCAGCCAGATAGCCCGGCACGCGGATGCTGACGAGGATGAGCAGCAGCACAAGCACTGCCAGCAGCGGTATCTCGCGATGCTCGATCAGCAGCGCGTACAGGGGTCTGCCTTTTTTCTTTTCCTGCATATTCTCTCCCCCTATCATGCTTTGCTCTTGGGCATGGCGGCGTTGAGGATTACGTCCTGCGTCAGGCCGGCGGGTTCAAATTCCGCCGTGATCCTGCCCTCGCTCATCACGTAGATGCGGTCGGACATGTTCATCACTTCCGGCATCTCCGATGAGATCATCAAAATGCCCATGCCCTGCTCGGCAAGGTCGCTCATGATGGCGTAGATGGCGGCCTTGCTGCCCACGTCGACGCCCTTGGTCGGCTCATCGAGGATGATGAGCTTGGGGTCGGCGGCCAGCTGCTTGCCCACGACCACCTTCTGCTGGTTGCCGCCGGAGAGCGCGCCGGTGAACGTATCGGTCGTAGGCGCCTTGATGGCCAACAGCTCCTTGAGACGCTCGGAGATTGCGTATTCCTTGCTTTTTTTGAGTACGGGGCCGTTCTGACACTTGGAGAGTACGGAGAGGGAGATGTTGCGGTTGATCGACCAATCCAGCAGCAGGCCCTGCTTCTGGCGGTCTTCCGGCAGAAGGCCGATGCCAATCTTCATCGCCTTGTCGGGGGTGATGTCTTCGAGCTTCTTGCCTTCAAAGTAAATGTCGCCCGCGTCCGCCCTGGTGATGCCGAACACGGACTCCACCACCTCGGTGCGCCCGGCGCCGACCAGGCCGGTCAGGCCGACGATCTCGCCGGCGTGTACGGTCAGGCTGACGTCCTTGTAATAGCCCATGCGGGAAAGCTTGTCGAGCCTGAGCAGCTCCTCGCCGCGCTCGATCTGCTTCTTGGGGAACAATTGGGTGATCTCGCGGCCGACCATGTGGTGTACCAGCATGGGTTCGTCGACCTCGTCTAAGTCCCAGGTGCCGATGTATTTGGCGTCGCGGAAGACGGTGACGCGGTCGGCAAGGCCGAAGATGTCTTCAAAGCGGTGGGAGATGAGGATGATGGCCGTGCCCTGATCGCGCAGTTTGCGGGATATGGCGTACAAATCCTCGCTCTCGCGCTTGGAGAGGGCGGCGGTAGGCTCGTCCATGATGAGGATCTTCGCGTTCATGGACAGCGCCTTGGCGATCTCAACCAATTGCTGCTGGGCGACGGAAAGCGAGCCGACCGGCGTGGTGGGGCTGAAGTCCGCACCCACGGCGTCGAGCAGCTTTTTCGCCTCGCTATTGGCGCGCGCCCAGTTGATGAAGGGGCCGCGCTTGAACTCATGGCCGATGAAGATGTTCTCGGCCACAGACAGGTCGGGGTAGGAGGCGGCGTGCTGGTAGATGGCGGCGATGCCATGCTTCTGGGCGACGATCGGGTCGCTCATGACCACTTTCTTGCCCTCGAGGATGATCTCACCGCCGTCCGGCTGATGCACGCCGGTCAGGGTCTTGATGAACGTGGACTTGCCCGCGCCGTTCTCGCCGACGAGGGCATGGATCTCTCCGGCGCGCAGATCGAACTGCACGCCGTCCAGCGCCTTGACGCCCGGGAATATCTTGGTGATATTCTTCATTTGCAACAGGTACTCAGACATGGCAGCGCCCCCATACACGGTTTTTACCACTTTGTTGATTATATTTTACCGCATATTGGGGGAATGTCAATGTCTGAACTTAAAATGGATGTGCCAAATTTGAAAATGTCGGTATGATTTTTGTCCAAAGTGAGAAAAAGGCTATATGGGAAAGACGGTGCGGATGAGGATCATGTAACAAACTGTTCCGGCGGCGATGCTCAGAAGGGTGTTGCGCTTCCAGAGGTGCAGAAGCGCCGTCACCGCCACGGCGATGACCTCGGCAAGGCTGAAGGGCCAGGCGGTAAAGTCCACGCCCTTCAGGCAGTAGACCACCAACGCCGCCATGATGGCCGGCGGCAGCACGCGGCCAAGATAGACCACCACGCACGGCAGCGGGCGCTTGCCGAAGACGGCAAAGGGCAAAAAGCGCACGGCGATGGTCACGAGCGCAGTGACGGCGACGATGAGAATGGCGTTCATGCCTTCGCCTCCAATCTTCCCCGCAGGGCGGCGAGGATGGCCACCGCCGCGATGAGGGCGATGAGCAGGAAGTTGTCCGGGCCAAAGAGCAGCCGCGCCGCCACCGCGCAGGCAAGGCCGGTGAGCGCGGGCACGTGCGAGGGAAACTGCTTCCACTGATCGACGAAAATGACCACGAAGAGGGCGGTCATGGAAAAGTCGATGCCGGTGAGGTCCACGGGCAGGGTCTGCCCCAGCAGCGAGCCGAGCAGGGAGCCAAGCACCCAGTAGCACTGGTCGAATATGGAGACGTAGAAGGCGCAGTCGGCCCAGTCCATGCCCGTGGGCGCGTCCATGGAGCATAGCACGCTGTACGTCTCGTCCGTGAGGGCGAAGGCCATGTAGGGAAAGCGCCTGCCCAGGCCGCGAAACTTTTCCAGCATGCCAAGGCCGTAGAAGATGTGGCGGGCGTTGACCAGAAAGGTGGTCACGGCCACGGTGTAGACGGGCGCGCCCGCCGCCAAAAGCGAGACCATGATAAACTGCATGGAGCCGGCGTAGACAAACAGGCTCGAACACAGCGCCCAGACCGGGCCGTAGCCCGCCTCGCTGAGCAATACGCCAAAGGCCATGCCGAGAAAGATGTAGCCGCAGGCGACCGGCACCGTCCGCCTGAGGGCGTAAGCCATTTCCTTGCGCAAAACGACCGCCTCCGAAACGTTATTCTATCACGGGGGCGTGTGGGTTTCAAGAAAAGTTTCGGTTGCGCGCGGGCGGCGGAGATGGTATGATAAGGGCAGGAGGGATGGGATATGCGAAAAATCGTCGTGGTGGACTACCATCCGGAGTGGGCGGAGGCATTCAAGCGCGAGGCGGCGCGCATCGCCAATGTGCTTGGGGAAAACATGGTCGCCATCCATCACATCGGCTCGACGAGCGTGCCGGGGCTGTGCGCCAAGCCTATCATCGACATAATGCCCGTGGTGCGCGACATCGGGGCCGTGGACGGGTGCAACGCGGGGTTTGTCGCCCTCGGCTACACGCCCATGGGCGAGTTTGGCATCCCTGGGCGGCGCTACTTCCACAAGGGCGGCGACGAGCGCACGCATCACGTGCATGTGTTTGCCGAGGAGAATGCGGAGGCCATCGAGCGCCATCTGGCCGTGAGCGCCTATCTGCGCGCCCACGCGGACGAGGCGCGCGCCTACGGGGAACTGAAAAGGGCGCTGGCCGCGCGCTTTCCCCGCGACTGGGACGGCTATTGCGACGGCAAGGACGAATATGTGCGTGCGCTGGAAGCGCGGGCGCTCAAGTGGTATCGGACGCGGAAGGGATGAGGAGGGGAAAATATGGAGGAACTGGAGCGCTGTCCGCATAAAGAACTTACGTTCGCGCCCAGCCTGTGGCTGCGCGTGCGGACGCTGGAAGCGTGGCTGAACGACAGGGCACGACAGGGCTGGTCGCTGGCGGCGATGGACGGGCACGACGCGCTGCTCGTGCAGGACGGGGCGCGGGCGCGCTACCGCGCCGTGCTGGTGCGCAGGCAACGGGGCGTGGACTTCGACGCCGCGGCGGCGGATCTCCTCGCCCGGCGGCGCGCGGAGGGCTGGAGCTTTGTGGGCGCCTGCGACGGCGTACATATTTTCGTTGACCGCGAAGGACAGGCCGCGGACTTTGCGGACACGGACACCGCCCCAGCGGCGCGCCGTAAGGCGGCGGGGCGGGCGGCGCTGGCGGCGCTGCCGTGGCTGTTGCTGGCGGCGTATTTCGTCATCATGCGCTTTTCCGCCGACGGACACGGGCTTTTGTCTGGCTCGCCGACGCTGATATTGCCCATTTTGCTGCTCTGCGCGGCGGTGGCGGCGGGCGCATGGCTCGTTCGCGCGCGGAGGGCGCTGAAGGCGGAGGGTAAAAGAGGCGAGGCCGCGCTCTTTGCCGCCCCGCGATGGCGCCGGGCGCTGCTCGTCGCGCTGTGCTACATCGCGCTGCTGGTGGTGGCGAGCGTGAGCCCGCTCCTGCCCGACCTCTTGCCTGACCTCTGGCGCGGCGCGCCGCTGACGGAGGCGGAAGCGCCGCTGCGGACGGAGGCGGTCTACGGCGTGGCGGGCGCGTTCGACAGCGAGGCCGAGTCCGGGAGTTTCTTCGTGCCGCGGGTGTCCTTTTACGACGAGGAGGCGGAGGGGGCTTCCATCTTCGGCAGGGTGATGGACTGCCGCTGGCCATGGGTGGCGGAGCGCGTACTGGAAAGTCAGCTTAAGTACGCCTCGGGCTATGAGAGCGCGGAGGTGGACGGGGCGACCTTCTACCTGTGGAACGACCGGGATGGCGGGAGCAACCTCGTCTGCCGGGACGGCACGCGCGTCTATGATCTCGACCTCTCCCCCGCCATTGATATGGAGACGCTTTGCGCGGCGCTGAACGCGCGGGCGGAATGAACGGAAAGGAGGGTTCCCATGGCGCTTTTCCAGCCTGTACATTCTGAGCTGGTGACGCTCGCCCCCGACCTGTGGCTGCGCACGCGGCCGCTGGAGGCGTGGCTGAACGACAAGGCGCGGCAGGGCTGGTCTCTGGCGGCGATGGATGATGCGGATGTGATGCTCAAAGAGGACGGCGGCGGCAGACGTTACCGCGTGGTTGCGCACGCGGAGGCGAGGCTGGTGGCGTTTCTCGAGCGCTGCGAAACGGAGGGTTGGCGCCTAGCCGGTTCCGGCGAGGACGTATACATACTTAAGGACGCGGCGGGGACGGCGAAGGAGATAGAGGACGGGACGACAGAGGCCTACGTGCGCCGCCGCTGCCGGCGGAAGGCGCTGACATGGGCGGGACTCGCCGTGGCTTGCCTGTTGCTGTACGCCATCGTGCGGCTGTGCGGCGACGGCTTCCACCTGATGCGCGGCGAAGGCGCAGGAGGGCTGGTCTGTATCGTATACTCCGCCATCGCGCTGGCAGCCGCCGCCATCTGTCTGCGGCGCGGGGTGCGCGCCATCGAGGGCGATGTTCGTCAGAACGTACTGCGGCGCTGGTGGCAGAAAAATCTCGTGCTGCGCGCGGCGGAGATCTGCCTTACGCTCGTTTTGGGCGTCGTTTTGGCCGTTTATCCGTTCCCGCCCGCCTATCCCAACGCGCCCCTGCCGGAAGCGGAAGCGCCCTATACGATCGAAAACGTCTACGGGCTGGAGGGCGAATACAGCGCCTATGAAACGGACGGCTCCTTCTTCGTCCCGGTACAGGCCAACTACGCTTCTTCCCGGGAAACGTTCCTTGGAAGGACGCGCCTTCTGTCCGTGGAAATGGCCGGCTGCCGCTGGGGGTGGGTGGCGCGGCGCGTGTTCGACGCCTATACCGGCGATGGCGAAACGCGCCCCGACCTTGCCGAGGCGTTGGGCGTGGACGCCCTGTCCCTGTCCGTTTTCTCCGCCGGCGACAGTCTCCTGCCGCTCGACGTGGCCATCCCCGGCGAAACGGTGGAATGGCTCCTTGCGCTGGCCGAAAACACAAGCTATCCTTACGCCCTGCGCCTGTGCTACCGCGACGGCCTGAATGTGGTACACATCTGGGCGGAGCCTTATGAGGATCTCGCGCCCGGCAGCGCCCTTTATGAGGCCGTGCGGACGCGCAGCGCCATCTGACCCAAAAACAGGACGGCCGCCTACCCGGAAATCGGGCGGGCGGCTGTTTTCTTGTCCGTCAATCGCTTTCCAACAGGTCGCGCACGTCTATGTTGCCGATGGGGACGACTTCGCGGGGCGCATCCGTGCTTTCGTTCAGGCGCTTCTGCATCCAGACGACGTCGCGCCACTGGCCGTTTTTCCAGCCCGCGTCTGTAAGCACGCCGGCCTCGGTAAAGCCCATGGCCGCGTGCAGGCCGGTGCTGGCGGGGTTGGGCAATGTGATGCAGCTGTACGCCATGCGCACGCCCTGACGGCGCAGCATTTCCAGCAATCGCTCCATCAGGGCGCGGCCAATGCCCCGGCGGTGGAAAGCGGGCGAGAGGTAAATGGTCACTTCCACGTTCCAGCGGTAGGCGGCGCGCTCCTTGTACAGATGGGCGTAGGCGTAGCCGGCGATCTCCCCGTCCACCTCGCAGACGATGTACGGGTAAATGGCGGAGATGTCGCGGATGCGCGCGGCAAATTCCTCCAGCGCGGGCGGGCCGTCCTCAAAGCTTGCCGTGCCAAATGTGTAGGGCGCGTAGATGGCGAGCAGGGCTTGGGCGTCGGCCTCCGTCGCAAGGCGGAATAAGCGGCTCATCTTTCCCACCCCGCGCGCAGTTTGGCGTTGAGCTTTTCGTAGACGCGCCTTTGCATCCATGGCTCCACGGAGGCGGCTACGGCATCGTCGAGGGAAAACCATTTTACGCCGCTGTTCTCGTCGGGCTTGTCGCGCAGTTCGTCCGCCTCGTCCGCTTCGAGGAGGTAGGTAACGTTGAGGTGCAGGTGGGAATGCACGTACTTTCCGCGCTTTTCGTGGCCATCGACGGTGAGGATCTCCAGAGAGAAGATGTCCTCCGAGGCGGGGCGCACGTGGACAAGGCCGCTCTCCTCGCGGGCCTCGCGCAGGGCGACGGAGAGAAGGTCGGTCTCGCCGTCGGCGTGGCCGCCCAGCCACGACCATGAGCGGTAGATGTTGTGCCATGCCATCAGGGCGCGGTCGCGGCGGGCGTTGACGATCCAAGCCGAGGCCGTCATGTGGAAAAACGCGCAGGAGCGCAGGAAGATGTCTTCATGCGCAGCCATGGCGGCGAGCATCGCCTGCCGGTCGCGTTCTTCCTGTTCGTTGAAGGGCCGGTAGGCCTCAAGGGCGCGGCGTATCTCCATTGCCATCCTCCCCGTAGAGCGCCTTGCAGCGCAGGTATTCGCTGACCATCCAGGGGTTTTTCGCGTCGGCCGCGTCGAGGCCCTGAAAGGCGGTGAGGCGGTCGCGCAGTTCCCGGTCGTTTTCGACAAAAAAGCAGCCGGAGGCGAGGTCCACAAAGACCATGGCCGGCCATCCGCGCCGCCCACGGCCCGGCAGGGCGAAGGCGGTGGGGCGCGGCGCCTGCCCCGGCGGCAGTTTTTCCCGCAGCGGCGGGTTGAAAAGCACATTTTCCCGCGCCACGGACAGGGCCTGCTTACTGGTGAGCGGCAGCAGGCGATAGCGCGCTTCCAGCCAGGAAAGCAGCTCCGCGCCGCTTCTGCGGCACGGCGGCGGCACATCCCCGGCGGCGATGCGCGCGCGGCCCCGGGCGAGGGCGCGGCGCAGGCGCTTTTCCTTTTTCTTCATACTTCCTCCTCGCCCGTCAGCAAAGTGAAGCGGCTGCGCTCGCACTCGATAAGGCCATCGCGGCGCATGCGGGAGAGTTCCGCGGAAAGGGCGCTGCGCTCTACGGCCAGATAGTCGGCCAGCTGCTGGCGGTCGAAGGGGATGACGAACGAGCGCGTGCCGCGCCGCACCGCTTCGCCGGAGAGATAGGTCAGCAGGCGTTCGCGGATGGTGTGCGGCGTGATGAGGCGGAGCTTGCGCGAGAGCAGCAGGTTCTTTCTCGCCATCTCCGTGAGCAGATTGCGCACGAGGCGGGCGTGGAAGGCGCAGGCGTTGGGGCAGAGCGTCAGTACGCGCGTGGCGTCGAGAAAGAGTATATGGCAGTCCGTGGCCGCCACCGCGTTCATGAGCAGCGGCTCGCCCTCCACGCAGGCATATGCCTCGGCAAAGCACTCGCCCGGGCCAAAGCGCTCGAGAATGCGGCGCTCGCCCCACGCGTCCACGCGCTCCAGGCGCACGCTGCCCTCCAGCACCAGCGCCATCTCCAGCGCCAGATCGCCGGCGCGCAAAATGGTCTCCCCCGCGCCATAGGAGCGGCGGCGGGGCGAGAGACAGTGGAGCATGGCGGATATTTCCGCGCTTCTTATGCCGGTAAAAAGCGTCGAATCCGCAAGTATGCGTTTTTCATCCATGGGAGTTTCCTCCTGCTGCGCGCGAAAAGGCGCGCGATAATGCGAAAGGCCGTCGCCTCCCGGGCAAAACAGGCTCCCATTCCCCTTCCCATCGACAGCGCGGGGCCCGCGCCCAGCGAAAGCCCCGCGATCGGATGCCCTATGTGTTCATTCGTGTACGGTGGTGCCCAGATCCTCCCCCGCAGCCACGCGGAGGATGTTGCCGAGGTTTTCCATGGAGAACACGCGCACCACCGGCACCTTCTGCTCCATGCAGAGCATGAAGGCGGTCAGGTCCATGACGCGCAGGCCGCGGGTGACGGCCTCGCGGTAGCTGATGTCGCGGATGAGTTTGGCGTCCGGGTTCTTGTGCGGGTCGCTGTCGTAGACGCCCTCGACGGTGGTGCCCTTGAAGACCGCGTCGGCCTTCAGTTCCGCCGCGCGCAGGGCCGCGCCCGTGTCCGTGGTAAAGAAGGGGTTGCCCGTGCCGCCGGCAAGGAGGACGATCTCGCCGTTTTCCATGCACTCGATGGCGGCCTTGGCCGTATAGAGGCGGGCGAAACGGTTCATCTCCTGCGCGGTGAACACGGTGGCCTTTCGACCGAGGCGGCAGAGCGCGTCCTCGACGGCGAGGGCGTTGATGACCGTGGCCAGCATGCCCATCTGGTCGGCGTTGACGGCGTTCATTTCCTCGGAAAAGCGGCCACGCCAGATATTGCCACCGCCCATGACCACGCCCACCTGCACGCCCATGCCGGCAAGCTCGGCGATGACGCGAGCGACTTCCTCCACGCGCAGGGCGTCAAAGGTCGGGCTCTTGGCCCCTTCGGGCTTCTCCGGGGCGAGGGTCTCGCCGCTCAGTTTGAGTATGATGCGCTTGTACATGCGTTCCACTCCCCTATGCTCAACACCTTGAAAAGGGGAACGCTCGCGCGTTCCCCCAATATTGAAGTTTTTACTTCTGCATGGAGCCGATCTGCTCGGCGACCTCGGCGGCCAGGTCGTTGACCTTCTTCTCGAGGCCATCGCCCATCTTGTAGCGGGTGAAGCGGACGATGTTGAGGCCGTTGGCCTTCTGCTCGATCATCTTGCCGACGCTGATGTCCGCGTCCTTGACGAACGCCTGCTCGAGGAGGCAGACCTCCTTGTAGAACTTGACGATGCGGCCTTCGACCATCTTCTCGATGATCTTCTCGGGCTTGCCCTCGTTGCGGGCCTGGGCGACGAGGATCTCCTTCTCATGTTCGAGGTGGGAAGGATCGACTTCCTCGCGGCGCACGTACTCGGGAGCGACCGGGGAGGCGGCGGCGATCTGCAGGGCTACGTCGTGGATGACTTCCTCATTGGGCGTGCCTTCGGCCTGCACCAGCACGCCGACCTTGCCGCCCATGTGGATGTAGCTTTCCACGATGCCGCCCTCGTAGCGCACGAAGCGGCGGATGGAGATCTTCTCACCGATCTCGGCGGTGGCGGCGGTGACCATCTGCTCGATGGTGGTATTTTCGTCCTTGAAGAAGGGCTGCTTGAGCAGCGCGTCGACGTCGGCGGGGTTCTTCTTGGCGACCTGCTCGGCCACGTCGGCAACGAGGGCCTTGAACTTGTCGGTCTTGGCCACGAAGTCGGTCTCGCAGTTGACTTCGACGAGGGCGCCGGTGGCGCACTCCTTGCAGACGAAGCTGCCCACAAGGCCTTCGGCGGCGATGCGGCTCTGCTTCTTGGCGGCGGCGGCCAGGCCCTTCTCGCGCAGATAGTCGATGGCCTTTTCCATATCGCCTTCGACGGCGGCGAGCGCCTTCTTGCAATCCATCATGCCCGCGCCCGTGCGGCCGCGAAGCTCCATTACGATCTTTGCGCTGATCTCAGCCATGGGAAAAACCTCCTGTCGGTTTTTGTCTGATATATCGTTTATTCTTCGGCGGCTTCCTCGGCGGGGGCGTCGCCCGCGTCGCTCTGCTCGCCCTGCTTGCCTTCCAGCACGGCGTCGGCCAGCTTGCCGGCGATCAGCTTCACGGCGCGGATGGCGTCGTCGTTGCCGGGGATGACGTAGTCGATCTCATCGGGGTCGCAGTTGGTATCGACGATGGCCACGATCGGGATGCCCAGCGCGCGGGCCTCGGCCACGGCGATGCGCTCCTTGCGGGGATCGACGATGAACAGGGCGCCGGGGAGCTTGCGCATCTCGCGGATGCCGCCCAGGTTCTTCTGCAGCTTTTCGCGCTCGGCGCACAGCTTGATGACTTCCTTCTTGGGCAGGACGTCGAACTGGCCGTTCTTCTCCATCGCGTCGATGGCGTTGAGGCGGTCGATACGGGTGCGGATGGTGCGGAAGTTGGTCAGCGTGCCGCCCAGCCAGCGGTTGTTGACGTAGAACATGCCGCAGCGCTTGGCCTCGGCCTCGATGGACTCCTGCGCCTGCTTCTTGGTGCCGACGAAGAGGATGGACTTGCCTTCCATGGCCACGTCGCGGACGAACATGTAGGCGTCGTCGATCTTGCGCACGGTCTTCTGCAGGTCGATGATGTAGATGCCGTTGCGCTCGGTGAAGATGTACTGCGCCATCTTCGGGTTCCAGCGACGGGTCTGATGGCCGAAGTGGACGCCGGCCTCGAGGAGCTGCTTCATGGAAATGACTGCCATTGTGGGGTTCCCTCCTTGTTTTTTCCACCCTGCGCTTCGTCTCCGGACGGCATCCCCATGGGGGACAACGCCGCGCGGATCGGCGCAAGTGCGTTTTCCGACAAATTATAGCACAGTTTGGCCCCTTCGCGCAACAGATATTTGTAAAATCTTGCGCCGCGCGGGCAATTTTTCTCAGGAATGGCGGTAATGCTTGGCCAGACCGCCCTCGGCGGTCTCGCGGTAGCGGCCGGAAAGATCGCGCCCCGTCTCGTACATTGTCTTTACCACCGTATCAAACGATATTTTGCGCGTGGCGGTCAAAAAGTTGGCGATGCGCACGGCGTTGATGGCGCGCATGGCGGCCACGGCGTTGCGCTCGATGCAGGGGATCTGCACAAGGCCGCAGATGGGGTCGCAGGTGAGGCCGAGGTGGTGTTCCAACGCCACTTCGGCGGCATACTCGATCTGGTCGATGCCCATCTCGAACAGTTCTCCCAACGCCGCCGCGGCCATGGCGCAGGCGGAGCCGATCTCCGCCTGACAGCCGCATTCCGCGCCGCTGATGGAGGCGTTGGTCTTGATCAGATCGCCGATCAGCCCCGCCACGGCCAGCGAGCGCAGCACGCGATCCTGCGATATGCCGCGCTGCTCCTGCATGTAGCGCAAAACGCTGGGCAGCACGCTGCACGCGCCGCAGGTGGGCGCGGTGACGATGACGCCGCCATCGGCGTTCTGTTCGCTGATGGCGAAGGCGTAGGCGCAGACGATGCGGTTTTCCCGCGTCTCCGGGCTTTCGTCGATATGCTTTTGCTGGAAGAGGTATTGCGCCTTGCGCTCCACGCCCAGACCGCCGGGCAGCACGCCGCGGCGGGCAAGGCCCTCGTCGCAGGCGGCGTTCATCACCCGCCAGATTTCGCCGAGGAAGTCCCAGATGCCCTCGCCTTCGCGCAGCGCCGCATAGTCGCTCAGGCGCAGGTTATGCGTTTTGCAGTATTCGGCGATGGCGTGAAAGGTGTTTTCCGGGTAGACGTCGGCCTTTTCCGCCGCCGCCTCGCCGGGATAGCGCACGTCTCCCCCGCCGACGCTGAGGGCGCGCAGAAAGCCCGTCTGCTTTTCGCCCTTGCAGGCGATAAAGTCCAGCGTATTGGGATGTTCGAGGGGAAAATCCGGCTCCGGCACCCATTCGATGCGCGTGGGCACGGGCGAGAGCGTTTTCATCAGCACGCGGTCGGTGCCGTGGCCCTCCCCCGTCTTGGCCAGAGAACCGTAGAGGCGCACTGTAAAGCGGTCGGCCTCGGGGTGTTCGGCCAAAAAGCGCAACGCGGCGCGCTCCGGCCCCATGGTGTGGGAGCTGGACGGGCCGCGGCCGACTTTGTAGATCTCGCGAATGGACTGCATGGATGCGCCTCCTTCCCAACGCCTCTATCATACCATGTCCGGGAAGGAAATGCCATATACTGGGGAAATTTTTCAACGTTCTTCCAGCCGCCGCGCCGCCCAACGGGCGTAGGGCCCGACCAGCGGGTCGGCCGCAAGGGCGCGGATGGCGGGGAGGTGTTCGCTCTTCCCCAGACAGGCGGCGACGAGGCAGGCGCGGATGCGCATGCGCGCTTTGCGGGCGTAGTTCGCGCCGATCAGCGGGGCCAGGGCGCGCGTGTCCCCCGCCAGCAGGCGGTCCAGGGAAATGGCGGCGCGCACGTCCTTTGGCATGGGGACGGGGCGGACGGCGACGTTGCGCGGACAGGCCTGTTGGCAGAGGTCGCAGCCCCAAAGGCTGTTGCCGGTCAGGGCCATGGCTTCCTCGGGCATGGGTGGGGCGTTTTTCGCCGCCAGCGCGCGCAGGCAGCGGGCGGTATCGACGTAGCCCGCGCCGTCCAGCGCCCCCACGGGGCAGGCGCGCAGGCAGAGGCCGCAATCTTTGCAGGCCCCGTCCAGCGGCGGTTCTTCCGTCCACGCGCGGGGCGGCGCCTCTTCCCCGCTCCACGCCGCCTCGATGGCAAAGCAGGTACCCATGCCCTCGATGGCGACGAGACCGTTGCGGCCGCGCCTGCCCAAGCCGTAGCCGGCGAGGATGGGCTTGAGCGGCAGGCGGAAGGCAGGGCGGGCGCAGTTGGCCTTTACGTGTTCATAGAGCGCTTGCGAGGCGAGGTAATAGGCGGAAAGCGTCGGCTCCTCCGGCGCGGGCGAGAAGGGCGTGTAAGGCAGCACGAAGAGGCGCACGGAGCGCGCGCCCTCGGGGGCGTCGGCGCGGAGGCCGTCCGTGAAGGGCGTGGGGCGCGCGGCCACGTCCCGCTTCCAGCGTTCCAGCGGCGGGATGGGCACGAGGTATTCCCGCGCGGTCATCAAAACAGTCTCCCCAGCCATTCGGCGATGGGAAAATAGGCGCAGGGCACGAGCATGGCGGGCAGCATGTTGCCCACGCGCAGGCGCTCCCTGGTCACGCCCAGCATGTTGAAGGAAAGGCCGATGATGAGCAGCGAGCCGACGGCGGACATCTCGTTGATCAGCGCGTCGGTGAGGAAGGGCGCCAGCACGCCGGAAAGCGCGGCGATGCCGCCCTGATAGATGGTCAGCGGGATGGCGGAAAAGACCACGCCGATGCCGAACGTGGAGGCGAAGATGACCGCCGAGACGGCGTCGATGACCGACTTGGCCAGAAGCGTATCCGAGTCGTTGCGCAATCCCGCCTCCAGAGAGCCGACCACGGCCATGGCGCCGACGGAAAAGAGCAGCGTGGCGTTGACAAAGCCCTCGGCAAAGCCGCCCTCGCCGCGGGCAAAGCGCGCCTGCGCCCATTCGCCGAGGCAATCGAGACCGCGCTCGATGCGCAGAAGCTCGCCGATGAACGTGCCCACCACCGCCGAGACGATGACGATGAGCACATTGCTGGTCTTGATGGTGCCGGAAACGCCGATGACCAGCACGCACAGCGCCAGCACCTGATTGAGCGCCGTCTGGTATTTTTTCGGG
This sequence comes from Candidatus Pullichristensenella excrementipullorum, assembly GCA_018713365.1. Lineage (GTDB taxonomy): Bacteria > Bacillota > Clostridia > Christensenellales > Aristaeellaceae > Pullichristensenella > Pullichristensenella excrementipullorum. The sequence goes on along the minus strand of DVOU01000066.1, from coordinate 16,461 downwards.
ACGCCGCCGCGCAGCAGCGTGCCGAGCAGGCCGCCGGCCACCACGCCGGCAAAGTTGACCCATACGCCGAGCATCGTTTCCCCCTCCTAGAGTTTCACCGCGCCGGTGCGGGCGGCGTGGAACAGGAATTGTTGCAATATGCCGCCGTGCGCGCCGAAGCGCTCGCGCGCCATGCGCGCCAGATGACGGCGGGAACCGCGCATGCCGAACCACTCGTGCAGAAGTTTCGCCACCCATGTATCGACGGGGAACGCCTCCGCGTGGCCGCAGCCGAAGAGCAGCACGCAGTCCGCCACCTTGTCGCCCACGCCCTTGAGCGCGGTCAGGCGCGCGTGGGCCTCCTCGTAGGGCATGTCGCGCAGCTCGTCCAGCGGGAAGCCCTCGCAGACGGCGCGCGCCGTTTCGATCAGGTACGGGGCGCGATAGCCCACGCCGAGGGCGCGCAGTTCACTCTCCGTCGCGCCTGCCACCGCCTCGGGACCGGGGATGCCGTAAAGGCCGTCCGCCTCGGAGCCGTAGGCGCTGGAAAGGGCGTAGACGAGGGAGCGGATGCGCACGACGTTGTTGTTGGCCGAGAGGATGAAGGAAAACAGCGCCTCCCACGGCGGCTGATCAAGTACGCGCAGGCCGGGGCAGGCGGCAAAGGCCGCCTGCGCGGCGGGGATGTCCGCGTATTCTTCAAGGATGGACGCATAGTCTCGGTCGAGATCGAGATAGCGGCGCAGGCGGGGATCGCTCACGTCCTCGCCCGCGCGCAGCCAAACGGCGTTGCCTTCCAGCACCGCGCCAAAGCCGCGCTCGGTCTCCACCCAGTGGAAGCACTGGGCGGCGTCGATGAGCGTCAGGCGCAGGTCGATGGCCGGAACTTGCTTTTGTGTTTCCATATTGATCATCTTCTGTTTCAAACAAAAACGTGCCTTGCGGCACGTTTTTGCGCTGAGAGCGTCGTTACTGCGCGGCGACCTCGGCCTTGGGATAGATGCTGACCTGCTTGCGGGTCTTGCCAAGGCGCTCGAACTTGACGACGCCGTCCATCTTGGCGTAGAGCGTATCGTCATCGCCAATGCCCACGTTGTGGCCGGGATGGATGCGCGTGCCGCGCTGGCGCACGAGAATGTTGCCCGCCAGCACGAACTGACCGTCGGCGCGCTTGGTGCCCAAACGCTGCGCGTGGCTGTCGCGGCCGTTGCGGGAGGAGCCCATTCCCTTTTTATGCGCGAAGAGCTGCAGATTCATCTTGAACATGGTGCCTTACCTCCGTTCCTTGAAGATCACCCGGACGCACCGGGCGTAGTCCGCCTCGATCATCTGGAGGGCGGAGACGAGCGTTTGAAGCAGGAGCTGCGCCCCTGCGCGCTTGCCTTCGGGAACTTCCCCCAGAGAGGCGGTGAGGATGCCGTCTTTCTCGTCGATATGGTAGTCCACCGGCGCTTTTAAGACGTTGAGAAGGCCGTTGAGCGTTCCCTGCGTCAAAGCCGAAACGGCGGCGCAGACGATGTCCTCGCCCGCGTCGGCATAGAGCGCGTGACCCCGGCAATCGAAGCCGGACAGCGCGCCGTCCGGACGGCGAAAGACGGTGACGGTCGTCATCAGGCGTTCACGGCCGTGATCTCGACCTTGGTGTAGGGCTGACGATGGCCCTGCTTCTTGCGCTCGTTCTTCTTGGCCTTGTACTTGTAGACGACGATCTTCTGGCCCTTGACCTGCGCGAGGACCTTGCCCTCCACGCTGGCGCCAGCGACCACGGGAGTGCCGATTTTGGCCTCGTCGCCACCGACGAAGAGTACCTGGTCAAACTTCACCGCATCGCCCGCCTGAACGTCGAGCTTCTCAACGAAGATAACGTCGCCCTGCTGGACGCGGTACTGCTTGCCACCGGTCTGAATGACTGCGTACACGCGTTGCACCTCCTGTTTCCAATACTCGCCACGGGCAGGCAGCGCAGGCGCGCGTTTGCAGGCCCCCCATGAGCGGCTCCGTATAATTATATCTGAAAACGGGGCAAATGTCAAACCCCGCGCGGCAAAATGCGCCGGACGCAGGAAATTTAACACGGTTTTTGTCAAAAGGCCGCGCCCGGAGAGCGGGCGCGGCTGCGAACGTGAGCGGCGTCTGTAAGCCGAGTTCTGTCTTGAACGGCCATCTATCTAGGCCCGCGGTCGCCAGCGGGCTCAAGCGATCACCCGGGAGCGCGACGGGCCGCCGCATATGCTCCCCTATCGATCTTGCACCAGGTGGGGTTTACAGAGCGGACAAGTCGCCATGCCGCTGGTGAGCTCTTACCTCGCCTTTCCACCCTTACGCCCCCGAGGGGACGCGGTATATCTCTGTTGCACTTTCCTTGGAGTCGCCTCCACCGGCAGTTGACCGGCACCCTGCCCTGCGGTGCTCGGACTTTCCTCAGACGGTCAAGCCGCCTGCGGCCGTCCGGCGCCCTCACGATAACGCCTTTTACCTGGGGTCGTAGAGTATGCGGCCGCAGTTGTCGCACTCCACGGTCTTTTCGCCGAGCTTGAGTTCGCGCAGCGTGGCCGAGGGCAGCGACATGAAGCATCCGCCGCACTGGCCATCCACCAGTTTCGCCATCGGCGGGGTGCAGTGCTGCTTGATGGCGCGGTAGCGGGAAAGCAGCGCCTGATCGAGCTTGGCGGCCTCCTTTTCGATGTTGGCGCGCATGGTCTTGAGCGTTTGCTGGTCGCGCTTGAACTCCTCGTCGTAGACCGTTTTGAGCTGGTCGTACTCCTGCTTGGTCCTGGCGGCGCGCACGCGGATCTCCTTCTGCTGGCGATCGCGGGCTTCGGCGTCCTTGCGCATCTTGGCAAGCTCCTGCTCGTAGCGCGTGAGCGTGTCGGCGAGGCGCTGGGCGGCCTCGGCGCGGCGGTCGCTCTCCTCGATGGTGGCGGGCGGATCCTTTTCCAATTCATCCACCATGCCGGAAAGCACGCCGGAGAGGCGCTGGGCCTCGTCTTCCACGGCGGCGAGGCGATCCTGCATCACGGCGACGTCCGCCTCGAGCTTTTTCATGTTGTTCTGCTGTTCGAGGATGAAGTTGCGCTGTTTGAGCAACTTCTGGCGGTTCGGGGAAAGGCGCATCTGGTTTTCAAACTTATCCGCCTCCATGTCCACCTGCATGAAATTCCAAAGGTCATCCAACTGCACGAGCATCCCTCCATATCACAAGAACGGCCTGTGCGCGCTCTCAAAAGTCTCCACATCATATTGTACCGCATTTATCGCCTTTTGTAAACCTTCGCGCAGGACGCGTACCGCGGGCCATTCCGTGGCCGCGTGGCCGGCTTCGAGGGCGGCCATGCCCGCCGCCGCGCAATCCAGCGCCGCGTGGTAGGAAAATTCCCCGGTCACATAGGCGTCCGCCCCCGCGTCAAGCGCGATGGAGGCGTAGCCGCCGCCCGCGCCGCCCAGCACCGCCACGCGGCGGATGAGCTTGTCCATCCCGCCGTAGGCGCGCACCACGCCGCCCAGGCGCGTTTCCACGTGGCGGCGGAAGTCGGCAAGGGGCATGGGGTCGATCTCGCCGATGCGCATGCCGCTCGCAAGGGGCTGGCTTTCGCGGATGCCGAGGCGCTCGCAGAGAGCGGAATTGACGCCGCCTTCGGCGCTGTCGAAGTTGGTGTGCATGGCGATCATGGCAAGGCGCGCGCGGATGAGCGCCGCGAGCAGCTTACCCTCCGCGTCGTCCTCGCGCAGGTTCTTGCGGCCGCGGAAGAGGATGGGGTGATGGGTGACGATGAGCTGCGCGCCGAGGCGCTCGGCCTCCTCCACCACTTCCAGGGTCAGGTCCAGCGCCACAAGCACGCGCGTGACCTTCGCGGCGGGGTCGCCGGCCAGCAGGCCCGCGTTGTCCCACTCCTCCTGCGTTTCCAGAGGGGCGATGCCCTCCAGAAGGTCAAGGATGTCCCGCACGGTCGCCATGGATGATCGCCTCCCAGATGGAAATTTCCCGTTCAAAGGCCGCCGCGTCGCCGTGTCCGCGCCGCGCGCCCGTGAGCGCCTTGCCCGCCACGCGCAGGCGGAAGGCCGCGTAGTCGCAAAGCAGCGGCGGGCGCTTTTGAAGAAGCACCGGCCCGACCTCCGCTTCCTCCGGCGTGAGGCACATTTCCCCCGCCTCCGCCGCGATGATGACATACAGCCGCCGCCCGTCGCGGGCGATGACTTCGTTCGTGATGCGAAAATGCGCCGCCTGCAGGCGCGCGCGCAGCTCCGGCGCGGCCACGTTGGGCTGCAAAACGAGGCGGGCGTTTTTGAGCATATCCCGCCCGCGCTCGACGATGCCGGCGATGGTCTGTCCGCCCATGCCGGCGACGACGGCCACGTCCGGCGGCTCCTTGAGCGCCTGCGCGCCGTCGCCGACGCAGAAATCGACGCGGCCGGTGAGGCCGAGGCCGTAGATGAGGCGGCGCGCCTTGGCGAGCGACGCCTCGGAGATGTCCGCCAACTGGGCGCGCTCGCAGAGGCCGCGCAAAAGCATGTGCGCCCCGAGGCGGCCATGGTCGGCGCCGATGTCGGCAAAGCGCGCGCAGCTCCCGGCCAAGTCGCGTATGGCCGAAAGCCGCGCGTCCAGCGCTATGGCGTTTTCCGGCAGCATCAGTCGATGGAATCCTTCAGTTTGCGCGAACGGCTGGGGTGACGCAGCTTGCGCAGCGCCTTGGCCTCGATCTGGCGGATGCGCTCGCGCGTGACCTTGAACTCGCGGCCCACCTCTTCCAGCGTGCGGGCGCGGCCGTCCTCAAGGCCGAAGCGCAGTTTCAGCACCATCTCCTCGCGCGGGGTGAGGGTGGAAAGCACGTTCATCAGCTGTTCCTTGAGCAGCGTGAAGGCGGCGGCGTCCGCCGGGGCGGGCGCGTCGTCGTCGGGAATGAAGTCGCCCAGATGGCTGTCCTCCTCCTCGCCGATGGGGGTCTCCAGAGAGACGGGTTCCTGCGCGATCTTGATGATCTCGCGCACTTTGTCCTCCGGGATGCCCATGACCTCGGCGATCTCCTCGGGCTGCGGCTCGCGGCCATATTCCTGCAAAAGCTGGCGCGAGACGCGGATGAGCTTGTTGATGGTCTCCACCATATGCACGGGGATGCGGATGGTGCGCGCCTGATCGGCGATGGCGCGGGTGATGGCCTGACGGATCCACCAGGTGGCGTAGGTGGAGAATTTATAGCCCTTGCGGTAATCGAACTTTTCCACGGCCTTGATCAGCCCCAAATTGCCCTCCTGAATGAGGTCGAGGAAAAGCATGCCGCGGCCCACATAGCGCTTGGCGATGGAGACGACCAGACGCAGGTTGGCTTCGCTGAGGCGCTTCTTGGCCTCCTCGTCGCCCTGTTCCATGCGCTTGGCCAATTCGATCTCTTCATCGGCGGTCAGAAGCGGCACCTTGCCGATCTCCTTCAGATACATGCGCACCGGGTCGTCGATGGAGATGCCCTCGGGCACGGAGATGTCGATCTCCTCCTCGGCGACGTCCGGCAGGGGGTCGACATCGGGGATGGCTTCATCCTTGACCACGTCGATATTGAGGCCGGAGAGCGTGTCGAGGATGCGGTCGAACTGTTCCGAATCCAGCTCCACATCGCCGAGCAGCTCGACAATCTCCTTATACGTCAGCACGCCTTTGCTCTTGCCGGTCTCGATCAGCTCGCGGACGCGGGCTTCCATGACTTCTGCGTTGGGCTTTTTCATGCTGGTCACTCCTTTCGACCGGTCACGTTCAGAGAAGGCTCAAAAGAGCTTCTCGATGCTCTCGTATATCTTGCGCCGCTCCTCGGCGTCCGCCGTGGCCGCGCGGTCCTGAAGGCGCTGCCGCTCCTCGGCGCGGCGCGCGGCGTGGATGGCGGCGAGGCTGTCCTCGGCGAGGCTGAGCGCCTCTTCGCGCGTTTCGGGCAGCGGGGCGTAGTTGAGCGCCGGCAAAAGGCGCACGCGCTCCGCTTCGTCCAACTGTTCGAGAAAAGCATTGACCGCTTTGCCCGCTCTCAACCACGCGGCGCAGTCCCGCATGGGGCCTTCGGCAAAATCGTCCGGCTCGACGATCTGCGCGGGGATGCGGCCCTCGCACAAAAGCGTGAGCAGGGCGCGCTGGGCGCTGTCGGCGGCGCTTGCCGTCTCGCGCGGGGCGCGCAGGCGCGGCTTGGCGGCGGCGCTCTGCGCGGGCAGGGAAATGCCGATCTGGCGAAGCAGTATCTCGCGGTCGTAGCCGCTCTCGGTGGACAGGCGGCGCAGATGGTTTTCCAGTTCCACAGGGCTCTGCACCCCGCGCAGGATCTGGCAGCAGCGCAGCACGTACTGCGTCATGCCCTCCTGCGTGTTTACGTCCACATCGTCGCGGGCGCGCAGCATGCGGTACTCCACGGCGCCGTATTTTTTCAGCGCCTCAAAGCCCGCCGCGCCCCGCGCGCGGATAAAGTCGTCCGGGTCCATGCCCGGGGGATAGTCGATGACGCGCGTGCGCAGGCCCGTGGGTTCGAGGATGTCCAGCGCCCGCAGCGCCGCCTTTTGCCCGGCGGCGTCGCCATCGTAGCTGATCCACACCTCGGGGGCATAGCGCTTCATCAGGCGCGCCTGTTCCTCGGTCAGCGCCGTGCCCAGCGTGGCGACCACGCCCTGCACGCCGTGCTTGCGCAGGGAGACGGCGTCCATGTAGCCCTCCACCAGCACCAGATGGCCGCAGGAGCGCTCCTTCTTGGCGAAGTTGAGGGCGTAGAGGCCCTGCCGCTTGTTGAACACCGGCGTATCGGCGGTGTTGAGGTACTTGGGCTGCGCGTCGCCCAGCGCCCGGCCGCCAAAACCCAGCACCTTGCTCTGCGGGCTGATGATGGGAAAGATGGCCCGGCCGCGAAACATGTCGTAAACGCTGCCCTCGCGGCGCACGATGAGGCCGGCGCGCTCCAGCGTCTGTTCGTCAAAGCCCTGCCCGGTCAGGTGTTTGAGGGTGGCGTCCCAGCCGCGAGGGGCGAAGCCGAGGCCGAAATGGCGGATATCCGCGTCGGCAAGGCCGCGTTTATAGAGGTAGGAAAGCGCCTCCGCGCCCTCCCCCGTCCACAATGTGGCGTGAAAAAAACGCGCCGCCGCGACGTTGGCCTCGTAGATGCGCTCGCGCTCGTCCGCGCGGATGGGGTCTGTCCTCGGCGCGCCCTCCGGCAGCGGCAGATGCGCGCGCTCCGCCAGCAGCTTGACGGCCTCCGAAAAGTCCAGCCGCTCCATCTCCATCACGAACTGTATGACCGTGCCGCCCTTGTGACAGCCGAAGCAGTAGAAGAGCTGCGTTTCCGTATCCACGGAAAAGGATGGTGTTTTTTCATTGTGGAACGGACACAGGCCCCAGCTGCGGCGGCCCTTGCGCTTGAGCGGAACGTATTCGGAAACGATCTCCTCAATGCTGACGCGCGAACGCAATTCGTCCAGCCATGCGTCTGAAAATCTTCCCGCCATGCGCACTCCCCGCAACCATTTTCGTCCCTGCCGACGCCTCGCGGCGTTCTGTTACGTTTTTTATGATTCGCCGTTTGCGGGGTGGATTCCTGCCGGGGGTTCGACATTTTGCAGCATTTTATCTTCCCGCGGCGCGGAGCCTACACAAAAAGTATATACCACGCGCGCGCAAAAAAACCTTCGCACTTTTCTGAATTAACAAAAATAAAACAGAATACAGTCTGTTTTGCCCGAGACACCGACCGGCGGGCCGCGCCATACCATGCCGTGGGCGGCTGCGCGCCGTCTGTGGGAGGAATACGCATGATCGTATGCAAATTCGGCGGCAGTTCGCTTGCCGACGCGGGGCGAGTGCGCGCCTGCGCGGAGATATTGCGCGCGGACGCGGCGCGGCGCTTCGCGGTGGTCTCGGCGCCGGGAAAGCGCTTCGCGGGCGATGAAAAGATCACCGACCTTTTGCTGCGCGCCGCCGGGGGAGACGCCAGGGCGCTTGATACGGCACTGGAGCGCTTTGCCGCCATGGCCGCGCAACTGGGCGTGGACATGGAGGGCGAACTGCGGCGCGCGGCGGCGGAAGTGCCCATCCGGGGCACGGACTACGCCGCCAGCCGCGGGGAATACCTCTGCGCGCTGCTGCTGGCGAAATACCTCGGCTGGGCGTTTATCGACGCGGCGGAGGTGATCTGCCTGCGGGCGGGGCGCGATGATGTGGAGGAAAGCTGCGCGCACTTGCTGCGGCGCCTGAAGCCGCTGCGCAACGCGGTCATCCCCGGCTTTTACGGCGCGGACGCGGCGGGCGGGATACGCACCTTCCCGCGCGGCGGTTCGGACATCACCGGGGCGCTGGTGGCGGCGGCGCTGGGCGCGCGCCTTTACGAAAACTGGACGGACGTGGACGGGCTGCGCTCCGCGGACCCGCAGCTGGTGGAGGGCACGGTCCGCGTGCCGACGATCAGCTACCGGCAAATGCGCCTTTTGAGCCGCATGGGCGCGCAGGTGCTGCACCCGGACAGCCTTTTTCCGGTGATGCGCGCCGGCATCCCCACGGCGCTCAAGGACAGCTTTTGCCCCGAGCGGCCGGGAACGCTGGTCCGCGCCGGCAAAGGGACGCGCGTGCCCTGCGTGAGCGGGCGGACGCTGCGCAGCGGCGAGGCGCTGCTGGCCGCGCTCTGCCCGGACGCCTTCGCGGCCTGCGGCGCGGCGGTGGAAGCGCTGCGCGGGGCCGGGATACAGCCGCGAGGGCTGGAAGCGCGGCGGGATCAGCTGCTGCTGCGCGTGCGCGGGCGCTGTTTGAGCGATGGTCTGCGGGCGCTGCACCGGGCGCTGGTGGTGGAAGGGCGCGCGCGGGCAAAGGCAGGCCCCGTCCCAAGGTAAAGCGGGACGGGGCTTCGGGGTATTGACAAGGTGTTGAAAAGACTGCGTGTCAGGAATGCGAACATCGCGCCTGATCTTCTCTCAGCGTGATCCTGCGGCGCGGGCCTTGCCGGGAGGCGCTCAGTGGCGGCCCTTGCGCGGCTTGGGGCACATGATCTCCTGTATGAGGATGAACATGCCCACGGCCAGACCGATGTCGCCGACGCTGGCCAGCCCCGGGACCACCCATAGCACGGGGATGGTGTCGCCCAGCCACCACAGCGGGCCATCCCAGCCGACGAGCGTGTATTCGACCATCTCTCCGGCGCTGACGCGGCTGACGATGTTTTCAAAGATGGGGTAGTTATGCACCACCGGCGAAATGGGCATGCGAAAGCCGTTCATGGCAATGACGACGAAGTTGAGCAGCGAGGAGATGGCCAGCACCCAGAAGGCCTTGCGCTCGCGGTTGAGCCAGAGGAAGACAAAGAGCAGCGCGTATTCCGCGCAGACGGCAACGCCCAGCCACGCGGACGGCGGCCACGGCAGTATCCTTTCCAGCGCGTCAAAGGAGAACTCCAGCGCGTAGGCGGCGATGGGCAGCCAGATGCCGCGCAGGGGGCGTTCCAGATAGTGGCGCAGCCTGCCGCGGCGCGCGTAGCCGATGAGGACAGAGGCGACCAGAGCGACGAGCATCAACACGGCTTGCGCTCCTCCCCCAGCGGCTCATGGCTGGCGGCGCGCATCAGGGCTTCGACCACGACGGGGTCGAATTGCGTGCCGGAGGCCTCGCGGATGAGGCCGAGGGCCTTTTCCTTCTCCATGCCCTTGCGGTAGGGGCGGTCGGAGAGCATGGCGTCCAGAGAATCGGCCACGGCCAGGATGCGGGCGTTGCGGGAGATGTCCTCGCCCTTGAGCTTGTCGGGATAGCCGGTGCCGTCAAAGCGCTCGTGGTGATGGCGCACCATGTCGATGATGTCCGCGTCGAACTCGACCTGCGTGGTGATGTTGGCGCCGACGACGGGGTGGGTCTCGATGTGCTTGCGCTCCTCGGGGGTGAGCTTGCCGGGCTTGAGCAGCACCGTATCGCTGACGCCGACCTTGCCCACGTCGTGCAACAGCGCGCCGCGCTGCAGGGTGTATATATCGCGGCCGCTGATGCCCATCTCGCGGGCGATCATCATCGCGTATTCGCTGACGCGCCTTGCGTGACCGCTGGTGTAGGCGTCCCGCGCCTCCATGGAGGCGTTGAGCGCGTCTACGAGGCGCTGTTGCTGGTTGATGGAATCCACGTACAATTTCCAGCCGTGGCGGGCGAGCAGCAGCGGCAGGAGCATGAACAGGACCAGCAGCACGCCGTTTTCCTGCCGCAAAAACAGCGCCATCACGTAGCCCAGCGGCATGACCGGCAGTACGTTGGGGATCAGGCCCACGAGCATGTGCAGCGCCTCATAACGGCCAAGGCCGTCGATCATGGAAAACAACCCCATCATGATCAGGGCGTTGACCAGAAAGGCGAAGATGGCGAACAGGGCCGTCACGATCAAAATCTGCGGGTAGACGAACTGCCCCGCGCGCCAGCCGGTGAGCGAACAGATGAGGCCGGAGACGGCGATGGCGATGACGATGCTGCCCAGATTGAACAGCGATTTGACCGGGTCGCTGTTGTAGATGCTGGAAACGTGCTTGCCGCCCGGCTCGTTGAAGGAAAAGGTGATGAAGGTGGATAGCGTGTATACGGTGATGGCCTGCGCGGTACCCATGGTCAGGTGGGTCATGAGGATACTGATGACCGAAAGATCCATGGCCTTGTTGTTGGACAAAAAGACCGGCAGGGAGCGGCAAACGGCGCAGATGATGGTGAGATAAAGCGTCTGGCGAAGATACTCGCCCACATCCGCGAGGGCGTACTGGCGCACGGCGCTGTAAATGGCGACCGCAACCAGGGCAAAGCCCAAGGATATGATCGTCCAGATATAAGGTCGCTCCCACTTCTGCTGCATTCCGTCTTCTACTCCTGCCAGCAAAACTGCATGTATGTGAAAACAGCTCCGGCGCAAGCTATGCCGTCGTTATCGCCAGGTGATGAAAGCGCCGCAGGACATAACGAACGCCGCGAGGGCGGTCAGGGCAGCCACGATCTTGGTCTTCATTGAAATATAGCCTCCTATTACCAAGGCTATGCCGTTCGCTAGCAGGCACGCTATATTTCCGCTACGCTAGAGATCACGATCAGGCGCCGGAGCTGTTTTCCTCCCTTTCAAAAAATGCCGCGCTAATCGCGCACGGCAAGTCGACCGCAAAAGCGGTTGAGGGCGTCGAGGGTGGCGCGGACGACGCATTCGGCCTCGTCGTCATCGCGCATATAGTGCGCCGCGCCGATGAGCAGACGCCCGTCCCGCGTTTCGGGACACTCGATGGCGCAGACGATGATGGGGATGCCGGCAATGTCCGAATTGTGGACCGCCACCAGCGAAAGCTCGCCATCCAGCGAAAGGGCGCTTTCCAGAGCGCGGATAGTGGCCTCAGCCACGGCGCGCCGCTTCTGGTGGGGCGAGTTGGGGCAGGACGCCTCGCCGGTATAGTCCGTGTCCTCGCGCGTGAGGCGCACTTCATAGACGCGCCGCCCATCGCGCATGGAGACGTTCATGCCCGCGTAGCGCAGCCGCGCCGCCTGACGCATGCGGCAGTCGTCCACGCCGGCATAGGCGGTGGAGTCGATCTGGGCGATGCTGATGGTGCGGTGGTCCACCTCGCGGTGGAAGGCCGCGGTGATGGCGGACTGCACATCCCGGCTGATCTGCTTGGCGTTGCGCCGCGTGGAGGCGAGGATGTGTATCTCGGCGATGTCTCCCAATTCATCCTCGCTGACGTTGGCGGAGAACACGCCGGGTATCTTTGAGAGCAACGCGCCGCATTGCCGCGCGAAATCCGAAGCCTGATAATTCTCAAGTTCCGACATATTCCACCTCACGCAAAATCATACATATATAGTATAAACGAATTTTACCTTGAATGCAAGAGCTGTCCAAAAGAAAACCCAACAAAAGCACGATTTGGGAATAATTCCCATTTTGGATGCCTCGGGGACAAAAAAGGCCCGCCCCCACGCGCTTTCGTGAGGGCGGGCGGAAGGCGCGCTCAGGCGTTTGCCGCCGGGATGGCGGAGACGGAGCGCATGAGCTTTTTGTGGACGTGGAAATAACAGAACAGCAGCGTGGCTGCCGTGAGGAACCACGAGACGGGATAGGAAAGGTAGAGTACATCCAGCACGTGGTCGGCGGCGAAGATGGTGTACAGCCAGAGGATGCGCACACCGCAGATGCCCACCACTGTGATGACCGTCGGGGCGATGGCGCTGCCCATGCCGCGCAGCATGCTGGCAAACACTTCCATCAACCCGTCTATGAAGTACGGCAGGCAGATGATCTCCAGACGTATCTGACCGTTGTGGACCACATCGGCGATGGCGGCGGGATCCACTTCCTCATTGATAAACATATGCAGAAGCGGCTCGGAGAGGAGCGTTACCAGCGAGCCGACCACCACACCGGCAGCCACGACCACCAGCGAGCAGGTGCGCATGATTTTGGAGATGCGATCATAGCGCTGCGCGCCGATGTTCTGCCCGGTGAAGGAGAGCGCCGCCTGCGACACGGCGTTCATGCCCGTATAGACGAAGCTCTCCAGCTGCGAGGCTGCGCCGCTGCCGGCGATGGCGTTCTCGCCAAAGGCGTTGATGGAGGACTGGATCATCACGTTGGAGATGGAGAAGATGATGCTGGAAAATCCCGCCGGCAGGCCGATCTTCATGATGCCGCCGAGGATGGGCTTTTGGATGCGCAGCTTTTTCACATCCAGATGCACGCTGCCGTGGGAGCGGATGAGGTTGAGCGTTACCAGCGCCGCCGATATGTACTGGGAGACGATGGTAGCCAGCGCCACGCCTGCCACGCCCATGCCGAAGGCGGCGACGGTGACGATGTTGAGAATGATGTTGATGACGCCCGCCAGCGACAGATAGTACAGCGGGCGCTTGGTGTCGCCCACCGAGCGCATGATGGCGGCGCCGAAGTTGTAGAGCATGTTGCCCGGCATGCCGAGGAAGTAGATGCGCATGTACAGCGACGCGCCATCAAGTACCGCGCCCTCGGGCGTGCCCATCCACACCAGAAAAGTGTGCGACATAATGAGGCCAAACGCCCCCACCAGCACGCCCATCACCAGACTGAGGGCGACGGAGGTATGCACCGTGTCCTGCACCTCGCGGTACTTGCCCGCGCCGGTGAACTGCGCCACCAGCACGCTCGTGCCCACCGACAGACCGATGAAGAGGTTGACCATCAGCGTGATCAGCGACGATGTAGCCGTCACCGAGGCTACTGCCGCCGGGTTTTCAAACTTGCCCACCACGATGACATCGGCGATGTTGTACAAAAGCTGCAACATGCCCGAAAGGATCAGCGGGATGGAATAGCGCAGGACGTTGGAAAAGACCGGGCCGTTGACCATGTCGATCTCCCGGTGGGCGTGGTGCGGCAGCAACTTGCGCACCGGCGCGGCGACGGCCTCCAGACAGCGGCCTATGCGGTACCTCAGCAACATTTTTCCCAATACCTCCAACCTTCAATGGTCATCGTGTCACCGCGAAGGCGCTTCGCAGGCGCCATCGGCGGCGGGAAAGCGGCGGCTGCGCGCCAGATAGCGCGTCAGGAGGATGACATCCGCGCCCGCCCATGCCAGCACCTCGCCCACGAACACAGCCTCATAGCCGAGCAGGGCGGGCAAAAACAGCGCCGCGCCCACGCGCATGGCCAGCTCCGCGAGTCCGGAGAACATGGGAAAGAGCGTATCGCCCATGCCCTGCAGCGAGGAGCGGATGATGTGCAGGATATACAGAACCGGCAGAAACGCGCTCATCAGGCGCAAAAACTGCATAGCGTATTCAAGCGCCTGCGCGGCCTCGGCCGCGTCCTGCGAGGTGATGAAGCCGGAAAGCAGCGATTTGCCAAAGAGCAGCATCGCCGCGCAGATCAGCGCCGAGGTCAGCACCCCCGCCGCCACGCCGGCGCGCACACCCCGGCGGATGCGGCCATAGGCAGATACGCCGAGGTTCTGCCCCACGTAGACGGTCATGGCGTAGCCAAAGGAGGTGGCGGCGATCTCCAGGACGCCGTAGAGCTTGTTGGTGGCGGTATATCCGGCCACGAAGACGACGTCGAAGCTGTTGACCACGCGCTGCACGATCATGCCGCCCACGGAGATGACCATGTTCTGCACCGCCACCGGCGCGCCCAGCGCCATCAGGCGCAGGCAGAGCCGGACGTCCGGGCGCAGATCCTCCCGGCCGACGCGGATGAGGCCGCTGCGCCAGAGGGCGCGCAGGCAGATCAGCGCCGAACAGCCCTGCGCGATGACTGTGGCGATGGCCGCGCCCTCCACGCCCATATCAAAGGAGGCGACGAAGAGCAGGTCCAGCGAGATATTGACCGCGCAGGCGAAGATCATCGCCAGAAGCGGCGTCCGACCATCGCCCACGGAGCGGAGGATGGCGGAAAAGAGGTTGAAGGCCATGACTACCGGCAGGCCCCAGAAGATGATGCGTATGTAGGCAAGCGAGGTATCGACGATGGACGGGGGCGTTTCCAGCACGCGCAGCACAAAGGGCGTGAGCAGCTGGGCGGCGGCGGTGAGCGCCACGGCGCAGATGGCCGAGAGCGAGCAGGCGTTGCCGATGGTGCGCCGCAGGCCCGCGCCGTCCCCCGCGCCGAACTGCTGCGCCATGCGCACGGAGAAGCCCTGCGCCAGCCCCTGAACGATGGAGAGCATCATCCAGTTGAACCAGTCCACCGCGCCCAACGCCGCCAGCGCCTCGAGGCCAAGCACGCGGCCGACGATGGCCGTGTCCGCCACGGTGTAGAGCTGCTGGAAGGCGTTGGCCACCATCAGCGGCAGCGAGAGTGCGAGGATGAGCCGCAGCGGGCTGCCCGCGGTCATGTTCTTTCCTATCGACTGCATCGTTCCTCCGAAAAAAACGGCCCGCGGAGCATCGTGCGGACGTCGGGGCGTGTGTCCATTCCAATTGCATTATAGTATAGAGGCATGTTAAGTTTCAAGGGGTGGCGGCGGGATATTTTTCGCCCGCGCGGCGCGTAAAAAATGCGTTTGCGGCGCGTATCCATCTTGTATTTTTACACGCTGTACAGTATAATGGCGCGGAAAGGAAGGTGGCTTTCATGACGAAGCGGCAGGTTTGGCTGCTGACGGCGGCGGTGTGCCTCTCGACGATCTTTCTGGCCGCGGTCAACTCCTCGCACGGTGCGCTGCTCACGCCGATGATCGCCCACTACGATCTGGCTTCCTCGCAGCAGGGCTACCCCAACTCCGCGCAGAACATCGGCTGCATCGCGGCCATGTTCACCTCCCTGTGGGTCATCGGCCGCCTGCGCAAGCAGACGCTTTTGACCGCGGCGGTGGCGCTGATGGCGATTTTGATGGTGCCGCTTTCGCTGCTGCCCTCCTTCCCCGTGTATCTGGGGCTGTACGCGCTGGTGGGCGTGGCCTACGCCTACATGGACGCCATCTCCTCCTCGATGATCGCCGACCTGCACCCGGGGAAGAACTCGGCGCGGATGATGTGCGTGATGCACGCCTGCCACGGGCTGTCCGGCATCGTTTCGCCGCTGCTGCTCGGCGCGATGCTGGGCTCTTCCGGGAACATGCCGCGCGCCTATCTGACCATTCTGGCCGTCGGCCTGTTCACGGTCGCCGTGCTGTGGCCGGCCAACGCGCGCATCCGTTTGAGCGACGCCGCCGCGCGGCCTGAGCCGCTGACCCGCGCCCAGCTTGTCGCCTTTTTCCGCGACCCCGCGCTGCGCGCGCTGGCCATTTGCATCCTCTTTTACGGCATCCACCTCTCGGGCATGATCGTCTGGATCGACCGCTATGTGGACGTGGGCCTGCAAAGCGCGCTGGGCGCGCTGGCGCTGGCCTTCCTCTACGCCGGTCTGACGCTCTCGCGGCTGATCGTACCACTGCTGCGCGTAAAGCCGCTGACCTACATAAGCGCCTCCTGCGCGCTTGGCGCCATCGTGCTTGCCGCCGGACTGTGCGCGAGCAACGCGGCGGTGATGTGCGGCTGCGTGCTGGCCTGCTCGCTGCTGTGCGGGGCGCTCATTCCCGTGGCGCTGGGCACGGCCTGCGCCGGTTTTGCCTCCAACACGCTGTTGGCTTCGACGCTGATGAATCTTTGCATGCTTGCCGGCAACTGCGTCTCCTCGCCGCTGATCGGCATGATCGAGGAGCGCGCCGGCATGCGCTGGGGCATGTCCGTATGCGCGCTGGCGCTCATTGGCGCCGCGGCGGCACCGGCGCTGCAACTGCTGCGCGCGCGCAAGGCGCGCTGACGGCGGCAAAAAACCCGCCCGAAGCGCTTGTCTCGGTACGGGCGCTGTCCGGCGGGGTGTTGCTGTTGGCAAAGAGCGCGCTGACGGGGCGCGGCGCATACAAAAGCGGCGGTCGCTGTTGCGGCCGCCGCTCAGACCACTGACAAACCCCTGCGTTCAGGCACAAACGCAGGGGTAAAATGATAGAAAATTTGGAAACGCGCGATAGAAAGAGGCCACCAGCCTCTTGATATTTTGCACAGCTGCTGTCAGGAAACACTGT
>DVOU01000065.1:0-10478 GCA_018713365.1 Candidatus Pullichristensenella excrementipullorum | reverse complement strand
CCCGGCATGCCGATGGGCGCGGCCGCCATGGCCTACGCCGTGTGGGGCCGCGAGATGATCCACAACCCCGCCGATCCCAAGTTCGTCAACCGCGACCGCTTCGTGCTTTCCTCCGGCCACGGCTCGATGCTGCTGTATTCCCTTCTGCACCTGTTCGGCTACGGCCTGACCATCGACGACCTCAAGTCCTTCCGTCAGTTCGGCTCCAAGACCCCCGGCCACCCCGAGTACAAGCACACCGTGGGCGTTGAGACCACCACCGGCCCCCTGGGTCAGGGCATCGCCAACGCCGTAGGCATGGCCATGGCGGAAAAGCATCTGGCGGCCAAGTTCAACCGCGAGGGCTTCAACGTGGTCGATCACTACACCTACTGCATCCTCGGCGACGGCTGCATGATGGAGGGCATCTCCCACGAGGCCTGCTCTCTGGCCGGCACCTTGAAGCTCAACAAGCTCATCGCCCTGTATGACGACAACGAGATCTCCATCGAGGGCAACACCGACATCGCCTTCCGCGAGGACGTGCCCGCCCGCTTCCGCGCCTATGGCTGGAACGTCATCGACGTCAAGAACGGCAACTGCTTCGAGGAAGTGGACGCCGCCATCCGCCTGGCCAAGGATTCGGACAAGCCCAACCTCATCGTCTGCCACACCGCCATCGGCTACGGCTCCCCCAAGGCCGGTCAGGCCAGCGTCCACGGCGAGCCTCTGGGCGAGGAAAACCTCGAGGCGACCAAGAAGAACCTCGGCTGGCCCGAGGGCGAACCCTTCGCCGTTCCCGCCTGC
This sequence comes from Candidatus Pullichristensenella excrementipullorum, assembly GCA_018713365.1. Lineage (GTDB taxonomy): Bacteria > Bacillota > Clostridia > Christensenellales > Aristaeellaceae > Pullichristensenella > Pullichristensenella excrementipullorum. The sequence goes on along the minus strand of DVOU01000065.1, from coordinate 9,692 downwards.
GTCTACGAACAGACCGGCGAGGCCGCCCGCCGCGGCGCGGAAGCGCAGAAGGAATGGAACGAGCTGTTTGCCAAGTACGCCAAGAAGTATCCCGAACTGAAGAAGGAATGGGACGTGTGGTTCTCTGACGAGATCCCGGTCGACCTTCTCAACGACAAGGACTTCTGGGCCTTCGAGGGCAAGAGCGCGACCCGCAATTCCTCCGGCGTCGTCCTCAACCGCCTGGCCGAGCGCGTGCCCAACCTCTTTGGCGGCTCCGCCGACCTCGCGCCCTCCAACAAGAGCAACATGAAGGGCAAGGGCGATTTCTCCGCCGAGACGCCCGAGGGCAACAACATCCACTTCGGCGTGCGCGAACACGCCATGGCGGCCATCTGCAACGGCATCCGCCTGCACGGCGGCCTGCGCCCCTACTGCGCCACCTTCTTCGTGTTCAGCGATTACATGAAGAACGCCATGCGCATGTCGGCCATCATGGGCCTGAACGTGCCCTACATCCTCACCCACGATTCCATCGGCGTCGGCGAGGACGGCCCCACCCATCAGCCCATCGAGCAGCTGGCCGGCCTGCGCGCCATGCCGGGCCTGACCGTGTTCCGCCCCGCCGACAGCAAGGAAGTGGCCGCGGGCTGGGTCGCCGCCATGACCGGCGATACCCCGGTGGCGCTGGTCCTCACCCGTCAGGATCTGCCCCTCTACGAAAAGAGCGGCGCGGACGCCCTCAAGGGCGGCTACATCCTCTCCGACTGCGAAGGCACGCCCGACGTGCTGCTCATGGCCAGCGGTTCCGAAGTGGAACAGTGCATGGGCGCGCAGGAGCTGCTCAAGGCCGAGGGCGTCAAGGCGCGCGTGATCTCCATGCCGTCCTTTGAGCTGTTCGAGGCCCAGTCCGACGAGTACAAGGAGAGCGTCATGCCCGCCAACGTGCGCGCGCGCGTGGCCGTCGAGGCTGCCGCCACCTTCGGCTGGCACAAGTACGTGGGTCTGGACGGCGCGGTGATCGGTCTGGATCGCTTCGGCGCTTCCGCCCCCTACAAGCTCCTCTTCCAGGAGTTCGGCTTCACCGCCGAGAACGTGGCCGCGACCGCCAAGAAGGTCATCGGCTAAGGCACGCTCCGGCAAGATCGACGTCGGCACGCTCCCTCTGCACAGCGCAGGGGGAGCGTTTTGCGGCGCTGTATAATCAACTGCGACAAGAGGGGGAAACGACTGTGAAAAAGACTCTGCTCCTGCTCATCATCCTCGCCGTGGCGCTCTCCCTGAGCGCCTGCGGCTGCAAGCATGAAAACACCGAAGTGCAGGGCGCGATCGAGGCCACTTGCACGCAGGAGGGCTACACCGGCGACACCGTGTGCCTCGATTGCGACAAGACGGTCAAGGAAGGCGAGGCCATTCCCATGCTGGCCCACACTGAAACGGTGGAGGGCGCATTGGAGGCCACCTGCACGCTCGACGGCTACACCGGCGACACCGTTTGCTCCGTGTGCGGCGCGGTGCTTTCCGAGGGCGAGATCATCCCCGCCACCGGCCACGGCGAAACCGAGCTGGTGAACGACCGCGAGCCGACCTGCGAGCGCGAGGGCTACACCGGCGACGAGCTTTGCACGGTCTGCAACACCTGCGTCAGCGTCGGCGAGCCGATCGAAAAGCTGCCCCACACGCCCGGCGAGCCGCAGAACGCGGTGGAAGCCACCTGCACGCAGGAGGGCTACACCGGCAATATCTACTGCGCGGTGTGCGGCGAATGGCTGGAAAATGGCGAGGACATCCCCCGCGTTCCCCACACGCTGGAAAACGTGACCGGCGCGCGCGAGGCCTCCTGCACCCGCGAGGGCTACACCGGCACAGGCACCTGCGCGGTCTGCGGCGAAGTGGTGGAGGGCGAGTTCAGCCCCCGCCTTGCGCACACGATGGTGGACGGCGTCTGTTCCGTGTGCGGCTGGGAGGAGCCCGGCCTCTACGTGGACGGCGAACTGGAAATGACCTGGGACGAATTGGCCGCGGGCGGATACATCGAACTCAGTGACGACGGCGCGACCCTCAAGGGCGTCCACGAGGGGCTGTACGGCCGTCTGGTGGTCAGCGAGGACATCACCGCCTACGGCAACGTCGCCTTCAACGGCTCGCAGCTCGAGGAGATCTGGTCGCCCTGCACCGTCCCGGAAACCAACGGCGCGTTCGGCGGCGCGCGGGAACTGAAAACCGTGCGTTTCTTCGGCGATCTGCAGGAACTGAACTACAAATGTTTCAGCGGCTGTGTAAAGCTGGAGAGCGTCGTAATCCCCGACAGCGTGCGCATCATCCCCGATCAGTGCTTCTCGGGCTGCGCGGCTCTCACCTCGGTGACACTGCCCGCCAATTTGGAGGTCATCGACACGGACGCCTTCTCCGGCACGGCGGCGCTTGCGCATCTCGACTTCCCCGAGACCCTCACGCAGATCGGCGGCGGCGCTTTCTCCGGCAGCGGCCTTGTCGAGGTCGTGCTGCCCGCGAGCGTGGAGGAGATCGGCATGAACGCCTTCAGAAACTGTCCGTCCCTTGTGCGCCTCGACCTTTCCCAGACGGCCGTTACCTCCATGTACGACCCCTGCGGCGACCTGCCCGCGCTGACGGAGCTGCTTCTTCCCCACGGCCTTGAATCCGGCGACGGCGTGCTGCCCTATGTCGCGCAGGTGGAGGCGCTGACCATCCCCGAGGGCGTGACCGAGTTCTCCATCGGCGGCAATGCCTCCTTCTACCCCAACGAGGCGCTCAAGAGCGTCGTCTGGCCGGTGAGCCTGAAGGACGCCTCGGGCTTTGACGCCGCCGTAGCACTGGAGACCATCTACTACCGCGGCAGCGAACTGGAGTGGAGCCTCATCGACTTTGGCGATCTGGCCGAGCGCTTCGCGGCCGTCAACGTGGTCTACGACTACGAGGGCGAATAACTTTCCGTCTTTTCTGCCTCCGGCGCTGCGCCGGGGCTCAGAGCGCTGAGAAAGCCTACAAGCCAAGAAAGAAACCCTGCCGCCAAGGGAGCTTACATGGACGTAAGTGACCGCAGGCGGCAGGGTTTCTGACGCAGGAAGCAAAAATCGCTTCTGATCCTTTTTATCAGAGCGATTTTTGCGGTTGTGGGCTTTATCGGCGCTCTGAGACCCGGCGCTGTGTCGGGGGCTTTTTTACGCAAAAACGTTGCATCCCCGCCGCCGCGCGTGTACAATGGAGGCAGTCTGTACGAAAGAAGGTCTTTGCATGCCGTTTGACACCGCCGCCGTGGACGCGCGCATATCCTCGCTCATCGCCCGCGACCAGTTCCCCGGCGTCTCCGTCTGCGCCGCAGGCCCGGAGGGCATATGCTTTGCCCGGGGCTACGGCTTCCGCGACGCCGCCCACGCCATCGCGCCGGATGTGGACACCGTCTTTGGCATTGCCTCCATGTCCAAGTCCATCACCGCGCTGGCCCTCGCCATTCTGGAAACGGAGGGCAAGGTCTGCTACGACGACCCCGTGTACCGCTATTTCCCCGATTTTTCCGTACCCGGCGCCGCCCGCGATACGGTGACGCTGCGCACGCTGGCCGAACACACCAGCGGCATACCGCCCATGGAGCCGCTGGAATGGTCCATCGCCATGAACAGCCAGCGCGAGGAGAGCGAATGGTCGCGCGCCATGCGCCAAAGCGCCCCCAACGCCATGGCGACCATCGAGCAGGTCATCGACTACATCGCCCACTGCCCCTACCCCGCCGTGGGCGCGCCGGGCGAAAACATGAGCTACTGCAACGAGGGCTACGCCATCCTCTCCTACGTGGCCGATCAGGCGGCGGGCATGCCGCTGGAACAGTTCTGTCAGGAGCGCATCTTCGCCCCGCTGGGCATGACGCGCACGGTGATGGACGACGACTGCGCCTCCGCCCGCGCCATGGCCGGCGGCAACATCACCTCGCTGTTCGAGCGCGGCGAGGACGGCGCGCTCGCCTGCGATGACGATTGGAGCGTGCTGCCCCCGTTCCGCGGCTGCGCCATGGTCAAGTCCACGGCGCGGGACATGGCGATCTACTACCGCTGCCTCGCCAACTGGGGCATGCACGAGGGCAAACAGGTGCTTCCCCGCGCGGCGGTGGAGGCAATGGTCGGCCCGCGCGTGCCCGCGCGCGAGATCCCCTGCTACGGCCTCGGGCTCTACAAGCGCGTCAAGGCCGGCCACGTGATCTGTGAACACTCTGGCGGCCTGCACGGCGTGTCCACCAAGGGCGGCCTGCTGCTGGGCGAGGGCTGGGGCTTTGCCGTTTTGTGCAATCAGGGCGATGTGGACATGGACGAGATCATGTGGACGCTCTACAACGCCGTCACCGGCCTGCCTCTCGACAGCTCGCACGAGTGGTTCGTGCCCGCGGGGCGCGATTTTTCCGACCCGCAGATGCTGGAAGGCCGCTTCGTGGGCCACGAGGGCGTGCCGGAAGTGGTGACGGTGCGCCTGGAAAACGGCGCGCTGAAAGGCACGGTGGGCAAACGCGCCGTCTTTCTGACCTGGTGCGGCGGCACGCGCTTTCTCGCCATGGACGAAGCGGAGCCGCAGCGCCAGCGCGCGCATCTGGAGTTTTTCATCCGCGATGGCCGCGCCTGGGCCGTGCGCTGCGGCAGCCGCATCTTTGGCCGCGAGGCGCAGGCCTGACGCGGGGAAAGGAGCCGAGCATGCTGGAAACCATCTCCGCCTTTGAGGCGGACCGTCTGTTGCAAAGCGCCCTCGCCGAGGACATCGGCATGGGCGACATCACATCCATCTCCACCGTCGCGCCCGACCGGCAGATCTCGGGGCGCTACATCGCCAAGGAAGCGGGCGTACTCTGCGGGCTGGCGCTTGTCGCCCGCGCCTTTGCCCTGCTCGACCCCGCCATCGCCTTTGCCCCGCTGGCAGGGGATGGCGACCCCATTGCGAAGGGCGACGTCATTGCCACCGTTTCCGGCAACGCCCGCGCCATCCTCATGGGCGAGCGCGTGGGGCTGAACCTTCTGCAGCACATGTCCGGCGTGGCCACGCAGACGGCGCGCGCCGTGGCCGCCGTGGCCGGAACGGGCGCGAAGATCGTCGATACGCGCAAGACCACGCCCGGCCTGCGCGCGCTGGACAAGTACGCCGTGCGCGCGGGCGGGGGCGGCAACCACCGCTTTGGCCTTTTTGACGGCGTGCTGATCAAGGACAACCACATCGTCGCCGCGGGCGGCATCGCCGCAGCCGTGGCCGCGGCCAGAAAGCGCGCGCCGCACTCCCTGAAGGTCGAAGTGGAGGTCGAAACGCTGGAACAGCTGCGCGAGGCGCTCAACGCGGGCGCGGACATCGTCATGCTGGACAACATGCCGCTGGATATGATGCGCGAGGCCGTGCGCTGCGTCCATGGCCGCGCGCTCGTCGAAGCCTCCGGCAACATGGGCGACAAAACGGACGCAGAGCTGCGCGCCGTGGCGGAGACGGGCGTGGACCTTATCAGCATCGGCGCCCTGACCCACAGCGTGCGGGCGCTGGACATCAGCCTGAAGTTCTCCTGGCCGCAGGCGTGAACGTATTTTTGCCGACAATTTTCACACATACCCCTGTTCATTCCTCCCGCTTTGTGCTATACTGCCTTGCGGGAGGTCTTTATGAACAAAAACCGTCTGCGGGGGGTACTCAGCCACCGGCTGTTCATCATCCTGCTTCTGCTTTTGCAGATCGCTTTTTTCGGGTATCTGGTGCTGAGCGGCAGCCAGGATTCGTGGCTGGTATCGCTGTTTTTCTCGCTGGTGAGCATGCTGGTGGCCATCCATGTGGTCAGCAAGCATGAAAAGCCCGGCTACAAACTCACCTGGGTGTTCACCATCCTCACCCTGCCCATCTTCGGCGGCGCGTTTTACCTGATGATGCAGCTCCAGCCGAGCGTACACCGCTTCCGCAAGCAGGTGGAAAGCTCGCAGGAGGCGCTCACCCGCCGCCTGCCGCGCCACGAGGGCGCGCTCAGGGAGGCCGAGGCGCAGGGGCCGTGCGCCGCGCGCCTTGCCCGCTATCTGGAAAACGGCGTGGGCTTTCCTGTCTACCCGGCTTCGCGCGTGGAGTACTATCCCAGCGGCGAGGCGTTCTTCGAGGCGCTCTTGCGCGAACTGCCCAAGGCCAGGCGCTACATATTCGTGGAGTTCTTCATCCTGCAGGAAGGCGAGATGTGGGGCGAGGTTTTGAAGATCCTCGAACAGAAGGCGCGCGAGGGCGTGGAAGTGCGCGTGCTTTACGACGACTTTGGCTGCTTTGTGAAACTGCCGCGCGATTACTGCGCCGAAGTGCGCGCCAAGGGCATACAGTGCGAGGTGTTCAGCCCCTTCCGCCCGGCGCTGACCATTTTGCAGAACAACCGCGACCACCGCAAAATTGTCTCCATCGACGGCGTGACCGCCTTTACCGGCGGCGCCAACCTCGCCGACGAGTACATCAACCGCGTGGACCGCTTTGGCCATTGGCGCGACGCCGCCGTGATGGTGGAGGGCGAGGCGGCCTGGTCGCTGACCTTGATGTTTTTGCAGATGTGGGGGCTGGCCACGCGCCGCCTGCCGCTCTACGAGCGCTTCACGCCCGAGCGCATGCCCGTGCCCGGCAACGGCTATGTGCAGCCCTATTGCGACAGCCCGCTGGACGTGGAAAACGTCGCCGAGCGCGTCTATATGCAGATCATCAACGGGGCGCGCAAGTACCTATACATCTCCACGCCCTACCTGATCGTGGACGATCTGATGCTCTCGGCGCTGACGCTGGCGGCCAGAAGCGGCGTGGACGTGCGCATCCTCACCCCGGAAAACTGGGACAAGCGCCTGGTTCACATGACCACGCGCTCCTATTACCGCGAACTGATCGACGGCGGGGTGAAGATCTACGAATTTACCGGCGGCTTCAACCACGCCAAGACCTTCGTTTGCGACGACGCCGTGGCCACCGTGGGCACGGTGAACATGGACTACCGCAGCCTCTATCTGCACTTTGAGTGCGGCGTGTGCCTCTACGGCGGCGGCGCGGTGCTGGACGTGAAGCGCGATTTTCTGGAGACCATCGCCCACTGCCACCAGATCGCCCCCGAAGAGTGCGAGGCGGGCGGCCTGCGGCGCATAGCCCGCGAGATACTGCGCATCTTCGCGCCGCTGATGTAGTTTTTTCCACGCAAAAAGCGCCGGACGGGGCAGTTCCCGTCCGGCGCTTTTTATTTCTCCACTTCCGGCAATCCGGCCACGCTGGTAAGCAGCGACAGCACCCCCGCGAGGATGGATGCCGACAGCACCATCCGCCAGTCCACCTCGGAAAGCACCGCGCCTGTGCCAATGGTGGCCACCGCCGTCTGCGCCACGGTCTTCAAGGCCCGCACGCCCGCCGCGCGCAGCCATTTGAGCAGCTTTTCCTTCATCCTCTCTCCCTCCCCTTCATGTCGCGGATGTCGTGTTCCGCCTCGGTCATGCGCCCTTCCAGTTTGTACGTCCTCTCCATCAGGTTGTTGTGCTTGGAGACCTTCGCCTCCAACTGGCCGATGCGGTAGAGCGTCACGTCCGCCTGCTGCTTGGCCTTCTTCGCGCTCACCACCATGTTTGCGGCGCTGCCCAGCAGCGATACCGCCCCCGTGATGAGCGCCACCACCACGACGTCGCTCATGCGCTCACCACCTTTGCGTACTTGCCGCTGACCCAGAGGATGCGCCCGCCGACAAGCACAGGCACCCAGTTATCCTCGTTGGCGTGGGTGAGCTTGTCTCCGTTCTTCACCACGCCCGCCTTGTCGTACTGCGTCCCCGGCCCGGTGCGGATGTAGGCGTCGCCGCCGGAGATGAGGACGTTGCCGGTCGAGGGCTTGTCCTCCGTTTCCTCATCGTCGTCCACCTCCAGCGCCATGAGCGCCTTGAGGGAATCCGGGCCGAACTCGCCGTCCACGAGGATGCCCGCGTCCTTCTGGAGCGCCTTTACCGCCGCTTCCGTGTTGGGGCCGTATTCGCCGTCCACTTCGCCGGGGTCGTAGCCCGCGGCCTTGAGGCGGCGCTGCAGGTCTTCCACGTCCTTGCCCTCGCTCCCGTCCCGCAGGATGCGGCTGCCAAGGGGGATGGAGGGTTCCTCCACTTCGCCGTCGTATCGGTCGCCGTTGGTCAGCACCACGGCGGTGTGGCCCTTCGTTTTGGTCACGAGGATGTCGCCCGCGCCCAGATAGTCGTCCTGACTGGTGTATTTGCTGGACGTGAACTTCACGAACTCGCCCGTGTCCATGAGATACGCGGCCTCCGTCGCCGTGTAGAAATCGCGCGCCATGATGCCCGCATAGGCGCAGCACACGCGCACCAGCCGCGCGCAGTCCGTCTCGCACTTCACTGTCGCCTTGGCCGGGTCGTAGCCCTTGTCCTTCACCGCGTTCCACAGCGTCTGGTTCTGGTACTGGTCGTAGCCGATGTTGTCATTCGCACACGCCGCGCGCATCGCCTGCGCGATCTTTGCCGCCTTTTTCGGGTCTTTGGCGCGCAGCACCACCCAGCCCTTGGAATGCCTGTACCAACTTTGCGTCGATACCTCTTTGCCCGTCTGGTCGCCCGCCCTGCCGCCGTGCGCCCTGCCGTTTTCGTCGATGCGCGCGCTGCCGATCAATACTGCCATGTGTCTCTCCTCCTCTTTCGCCGGTCGTTATGCCACTTCGCCCTCGATGCGTATGTCGCCGAATCCCGTCCAGACGCCGGACGATGCCCCCGGGGACGTGATGCTTATGCGCAGATACTTGTAGCCCGTGCTGTTGTTCAGGGAATGCGTAGTGACGCTGCCCGCCGCAGTGCTGCGGCCTGAATAACTTCCCAGCGCCGCCCACGAAGAGCCGTCGTTGCTGCCCTGGAACGACCCAGAAACGGGAACGTTGGCCGTCTGCACCGCGCTGCCCTGCGGGCTGACCAGCTTGACTGTGATGTTCCGCAGCGCGTAGGGCATTTGCACCTGCACCCAGCGCTGTGAGTCGTTGTTCGTACACGCCCAGTAGTTGCTTGTGAGGCCATTGAACGCGTATTCAACCTGATAACCCGAAGAATATTCGCTGCTCGCAGTAAGCACGCACCCTTCTTCGTTGGGCGATGACAGGAACGGCAACCAGTAATATGTCGGCATATCCTCTGCTTTGGTGTATTCAATGGCGTAGGAAACCGCATCCGCCGACATATCATTGCCCATGATGATGCGCAGGGATGGGGCGGTGTCGCTGTTGTTGATGAGCCATGTATGAACGCTCAGCGTGTTGCGATTCGGATAGTTTGCGGGTCGCCATGCCGCACCTTGTCGCAAGTATACATCCGCGCAAATAACATTTTCTATGGCCGCAACACCAAGCTCTATATCTGTAAATGTTGATGCTGCCATGGCTCGCGCCTGCATCCCGCAAACGCGATAGATGGGCCTGCCGTCGATCCATACGCTGCCCGTATCCAATTCTTCCGCAGAATACACCGTCTGCCCCGTGCTTCCCGCGCGAAAATGCACCGGGCCGTAGAAATCGTAGTGCGGGCCATCTGTGTCTGTCCGCGCCTCGCCGCCAAAGCCCATGTTGCCGCTCTCCTCGTGGATGGACAGCCGTATTTCCTTGGTCGGCATCTCGTCCATGGCCTGCGAGGCGGCGTAGATGTCCGCAAGCATCAGGCGGAACTGGTAGCCCTGCATGTCGTTGAAGCTGTCGATGTCTTCGCC
>DVOU01000014.1:0-9243 GCA_018713365.1 Candidatus Pullichristensenella excrementipullorum | reverse complement strand
GCGCTTGGGCGCTTGGGGGACTTGGGCGCTTGGGCGCTTGGGGGACTTGGGGAGGACGAGCCTCCGGGGGCGGGGTTTCCCGGCGTTGGGCTTCACCGGCGCAGGCTTCACGGGGGTAGCTTCCGGGCGGGCTTCCCGGGGGCTTCCGGCGGGCTTCCGGCGGGCTTCCGGCGGGCTTCCGGCGGGCTTCACGGGGCTTTCCCTAGGGGCTTTCCCGGGGGCTTTCCCGGGGCTTTTCCGGGGCCTCCGGCGGGCTTTCCCGGCGGGCTTTCCCGGCGGGCTTTCCCGGGGCTTTTCCGGCGGGCTTTTCCGGCGGGCTTTTCCGGCGGACGCGCGTCTGGGGCGGGCGGACAGTTCTTTTCTGAACTCCCCGCCCTGTGCGGGCGCGACAAAACGCCGCCGCGTTCTTTTGCGCGGCGGCGAGAGTGATTTTGGGGTTCCGGCTTAGTAGGCGGTGGCTCCGGCGAAGAGCTGCGTCACGGCGGGCACGTTGGCCATGAGGATGCCAAGCGCGCGCGTGGCCATCAATTCGCCCTCGGTCGTGAGCTGTTCTTCGCCCTTTTCATCGAGCATCAGTATGTCCACAGGCTCGCCCTCGACGGTGGGCAGCGTGGCGGCGTCCACCAACGCGTGGGTGACGGTCACGTCCGCTCCCACCTCGTAGGTGATGGACTGATCGCCATAGCCGATGCCGGCGCCGAGCGTCAGGTGGCCGGTGTTGTCCTCCGTGCCGAGGTCGTTTGCGGCGTAGGTGCCTTCATAGGTGTAGAAGAGGCTCTGCGCGCCGCTGTACGGGTCGGAGATGGTCAATTCCGCGCCGTAGTACTCCTGACCGTCGGCGTGCTGCGTCTGCACCACCGCCTCGATCGTGCCGTTCTGCGACGCCGTGCCGGCGTTGAGGGTCACAACGCATTCATCGTGGAAGTATTCCACGCCGTCGGCGGGCGCGTAGTAGCCCTCCAGATTGATGAACGTCGGCTCCTCGTCGGATTCCTCGATGGTCGCGTTGAGGGCGAAGGTGGTGCGGTCGGCGGTCTGCGCGTTGCTGCCCTGCGGGTAGAAGGAGAACGCGCCGGTCATGACGCCCTCTTCGCCCATATCGGCGGTAAAGCGCATGTCCATCATGCCGGGGTCGGCGAAGGCAGCCAACACGGCTTCGGTCAGGCCGCTCGGGTCGCTCAGCTCGATGATGGCGGGCGCGACCCAGCTGGGCGCGAACGTGCCCTCGACGGTGAGCCAGCTTTCCGAGCCGTCCTCCAGCGTCGCAGCGTAGTCCCAGGTATAGGTATAGTTGCCATCCTCCTGAAGGATGTACTCCATGACGGCGGTCATCCGGCCGTCTTCCGAGCTTTCCTCCGTGCGCACAGCCTCGGGCGCGGCGGGGTCTCCGACGTACCAAGCGGTGTATGTCGAATCGCCGAGCGCCGTCAGATTGCTTCGCAGCATACTCTCAAGGTCGTTCCCGGCGGCGTTCTTCTCGTCATTGTAGCCGTCCGGGGAGAGCGCCGTTTCGGCCTGTTCCAAGGCCATAGCGAAGAGGGGTATCTGTTCCAGCGCCCCGGCATAGCTGATGATGACTTCCTCCGCCATCTCCGCGGTGATGGTGTAGGAGACGCCCTGCGCCTCCATGGCGACGCCGCCGATCTCCACAGTCTGGGTGCCAAGGTCCGTGCGGGTGGCAGCCATGGCCTCGTACATGCCCACCGTGGAGGCGAAAGCGGCCTCGAAAATGGCGGTGTAGGTGTCCGGGGAGAACAGCTGCATGAGCATCTCCATCTCCGCAGAGTTCACCGAGCCCATGTCGCCCATCATCTTCTCCAGCGGCACGGCGTAGGTGTCCGTGAGGCCGTCGGCGCCGAGGACGAGCTGGCGGCCGTCAAAGAGCGCGTAGCCCTCGGCGGCCACTTCTTCGCCGCCGAGCAGGCGCAGCAGGAAGGCGCAATCGTTTTCATCGCCGGCGTAGGTGGCCTCAAGGCTGAGGCCGTCCAAATCGGCCATGGGGATGCCCATCATCGTCATGCTGGGATTTTCGATGGTGATCGTGTGCGCCTCGACCATGGCGCTCTCCTCCGCCATGGCGGCGGGCAGGATGAGCAGCAGCGCGGCCAGCGCGCAGGCGAGCAGTTTCTTCATTCTCTTCATATCCTCTGTTCCTCCCATTCCCTTTACTGGTTGTTTTTTCCGCCGCGCGCGCGGACGGATGTTTCTTGGACGGCGCGCGGCGGCATTTGGTTCACTTGACGACGCCCTTTTTGAGGATAACGTTGGCGTAGACGGCGGTCTCGCCGGTGGCGATGACGGCGTAGGACTTGGCGGCGCGATCGTAGAAGGCGAAGCGCTCGAGGAAGCCGACCTTCGTGCCCGGCTGGTGCTTTTCGACGATGGCCTTGTACTCGTTCCAGATGGAGGTGTCCGCCGTGTCGCCGGGGGTCTTCTCCATCAGCAGCACCGGCTCTGCCACGTAGGTGTCCAGCGGGAAGAGGGTGAGGATGGCGTCGAGAATTTCGCACACGCCGTGGCCGTCGAGGCGGATGAGCTTGCGGGCCGTGGAGGCGGCGGGGTAGTTGCCATCGCCGATGGTGATCTCGTCGCCGTGGCCCATCTCCATGAGTACCTTGAGCAGTTCCGGGGAAAGGATGGTGGGGATGCCCTTCAACATAGTGATGTCCTCCTTATTCGTCGTTTATTTCGCGGGGACGGTCTGCGCCCCCTCCGCCCCGGGCTCGTTCTCCGGGGGCAGTTTTTCCACGATGGCCCACTCCACGCGGCGGTCGGTGAGCTGTTCCACGGCGATGCGCAGCCCGCGGCAGGTGACCACCGGGCGCTCGCCATCCGAGGGGATCTCCGAAAGCTGGGAGAACACCAGGCCGCCGAGGGTGTCGCAGTCCTCGTCCTCATCCAGCTCCATGCCCAGCTTTTCGCCCAGCGCGTCCAGCCGCGCCGAGCCGCTGACGCGCAGGCGCGTGTCGCTCAGGGGGATGATGTCCTCGTCCGCCTGGGGGTCAAATTCGTCGTAGATGTTGCCGACGATCTCCTCCAAGAGGTCTTCCAGCGTGACGATGCCGCTGGTGCCGCCGTATTCGTCCACGACGATGGCCATGTGCTGCTTGCGCTTCTGCATCTCGGAAAAGAGCAGGTCGGCGCGCAGGCTCTCCGGCACAAAGTAGGCCGGGCGGATCAGTTCGCGCAGCGTCTTGCCGCGCCCGAAGCAATCGTTGAGCAGATAGTCGCGCGAGGTGAGGATGCCGAGGATGTTGTCCACGTCCTCCTCGTAGACGGGAAAGCGGGAAAGGCCGCTGTCCTGTATGGTCTGGAGGATGGCGGCGGGGTCGTCCTCCACGTCGATGGCGGTGACGTCCTTGCGGTGTACCATGCACTCCACGGCGGTCATGTTGTTGAACTCGAAGACGTTTTCGATCATCTGCTTTTCATCGGCCTCGATCTCGCCCTTTTCCTCGCCGATGTCCACCATCATGCGGATCTCCTGCTTGGTGATGCGCTCGCCCAGCGCCCTGACCGGCACGTGGAAGGGCTTGAGGATGAGCGACGCCAGCCCCTTGGCAAAGAGCAGCAAGGGCTTGAAGAGGGCAAGCAGGAACATGGCCAGCCCCAGCGTGCGCGCGAAGGTCTTTTCCGGGGCGTGGGCGGCCACGTAGGTGGGCAGCAGGGCGCAGACGGAGATGTAGAGAAGCGCCGTCAGCAGCCACAAAAGCACGCCCGAGAGCAGCGAGGCAAGGAGCTGGGCGTGGAAAAGGCCGTCCAGCCACTGGGCGAGCGGGGCGAAAAAGGCGCTGAAGGCGCAGGCGCAGGCGGCGAGCATCATCAGGCCGAAGGCGGCGCTGGGCGCGCCAAAGCGGTCGTCGCAGGCGGAGACGAAGCGGGCGGCGGGACTGTCCTTGGCAAGCGCCGTTTCATCAATAAGGCGCGCCGCCGCCTCCGCCGCGCGCAGGTACGCGCCGGCGAACATGAACAGGATGATGAGGATGAGCGAACTGAAAGGGTCGGGTGCCAAGCCGTATTCCTCCTTAGAAAGGCCCGACGCGCGGGGACGCCCCCGCCGGGAACGCGCTGTTCCAAGCAATATTATAGCATATTTCCCCCGAAAAGTCTTATCGGTTTGTAAAGGTTTTGTGGCGGCGGCAAGTTGTCACGCTCTGTTCACGGTTTGTACAAAAGAGGATGCTACCATAAGGGCAAAATGATGATGAGGAGTTGTGTTCATAGATGAAAAAATACCTTGCGGCGCTGTGCGCGATGTGCCTTGTGCTGCTGGGCGCGGCGCTGGCGGAGACGGACATCCGCCTTGCCGACGCGGGCGTGGAAGCGGGCGCGGGCGTGGAGGTGGACGGAAGCAGTATCTCCATCGTAAAGGGCGGCAGCTACCGCCTCACCGGGACGATGGCGGAGGGGCATATCGCCGTGGAGGCGGACGGCGTGGAACTGATCTGGGACGGGGCGCAGATCGCCTGTTCCACGGCCGCGCCGCTGTCCGCGCGCGGCGACCTTGCCCTGACGCTGACCGAAAACGGCGGCGCGCTGAGCGACGCGCGGCCCGACTGGTATCTGGACGGGGGCGGCGCAGCCATCGCCGCCGGGGGAAAGGTATTTGTATCCGGCGCAGGGTCGCTGAACGTGACCGCGCAGGCGGGGCACGGGCTGCGCGCGTCGGGGCTGACGCTCGAGGGCGGGGCGCTGAACGTGCTGGCCGGGGAAAACGGCGTCCATCTGGAGGCGGAAGCGGGCGAGACTGCCTTCGAACTCACCGGCGGACAGCTGGCGGTGGAGGCGGACGGCATCGGCGTCTACGCCGGGGGCGACGCGGCCCTGCGCGGCGGCGATCTGCGCCTGACCTCGGGCGCGGACGGCCTCTACGTGGAGGGCGCGCTGACCGTTTCCGGCGGCGCGGCGCAGGTGAGCGCCGGAGGCGGGGCGGGAGCGGCCTCCCCCACCGCCGCCTACTACGACAGCTTTTTCGGCTACGACCCCTTTGATCTCTTCTTCGGCTCGCCCTACTCCGGCGGCTATGACAGCTATGGCGGCTACGGCGGCTACGAAGCGCGGGTGTACGACGCCGTCTCCGCCGCCGAAATCGTCATGGAGGACGGCAGCCTCGTGCTTGACGCCAGCGGCGACGCGCTGCGCGCCGACGGGGCGCTGACCATGGCCGGCGGGGCGCTCTCCATCACCTGCGGCAGCGACGGACTGCGCGCGGGCGGCGACGTGGCGGTGTCCGGCGGCGTCATCTGGGTGGACGAGTGCGAAACGGGGCTGTCGGGCGCGAACGTATCCGTGGAAAGCGCGGAAGTGAGCATCGTCAGCGCCGGGGCGGGCCTGTACGCCCTCTCCGGGCGCGGCGGCGACGCGAGCGTGCTGGACGGGGCGAAGCTGACCATCGCCGCCGGGGGCGACGGCATAGCCGCGGGCGCGGACGTGTATCTGGCGGGCGGCGAGACGAGCATCTGCTGTTCCGGCAGGAGCGGCGCGCCGCTGAACGCCGCGGGCGAGGTGTTCGCAGACGGCGGCACGCTCATCGCCGTCGGCGGCAGCGACGAGAGCGCCATCGCCGAAGATTCCGCACAGGCCGTTCTGCGGGCGCGCTTCAACGGCACGCTGCGCGAGGGCGTGCGCGTGGTGGTGGAGGATGAGAACGGTCAGGCCGCGTTCTCCTTCGAGCCGGAGGCGGACTTCTCCCGCCTGCTGCTGACCTCCCCGGCGCTCAAACAGGGCGCGACGTACACCCTCTATGTGGAGGGCGAGGCGCTGGGCATGGCCACGGTGGACGGCGCGGAGACGTACTTCCGCGGCGACTTCACCGAGGAGCGCGACGAGCCGCGCGACGAAGACGATGGCCGCGAAGCGCAGCCGCCCATGGAAAACGGCGCGGAGCGCATCTGACGGAAAACAGAGAGCGCCCCGTCTCCCCCGATATACGCGGGGAGGCGGGGCGCTTTTGCGTTGACGGGGCGGGCCGGAAAAGCCCGGCATGGGAGCGGATTTGCGGTCCGGCAGGGCAGTTTTTGCGCTCGCGGGCGCTGTCCGCGCTCCGCGTCGGGGCTTGCGGGCAACGCAAAACGCCCCCGTCCCTTGCCGGGCGGAGGCGTCCTTCGCGTTTGCGTATCCTCAGCGGTCGCGCTCGCGGCGGCGGCGCGCAATCTTGCTGACCTTCTGATAGGTCAGGCCCTGCATGAAGAAGGACAGGCCGATCAAAAGGCCGATGAAGCCGAACACGAGCATGTAGGGCAAAGGCTCCGTGGTCATGTTGAACATCGTGACAAGCGGGCCGCCGGTGTAGAAAGCGGCCTCAAACGTCGGAAGCAGCGCTCCGAACGCCACGAAACCGCCGAACACGGCCACGCCAAAGACCATGCAGAAAATTCCCATCGTCAAATCTCCTTTGTTGTATGGGTCTACGCTATTATACCCCGTCCGCGCCCGTTCGTCAAGCGCGCGGGGGCGGCAAATGCCGGCAAAACTGTGTCAGGCTTCCGGCTGTTCCTCTTCCAGCGTTTCCAGCGCGGTGGGGTCGAGCATGTACTTAAGCAATGTGCGCATGGCCACGGCGTAGGACGCGCCGCCGCAGACGCGCTCGTCGGTCACCGCGCCCACCGGCACCATCAGCTGGCGCACTGCCTTGCCCTCCTTGTTGGCGATGACCTGGCGCTCCGGGCGGCCAAGGGCGAGGAAGAGCGAGCAGGTGCCAAAGTTGTAGAGGTGATGGTAGATCGAGGGCAGGTTGATGGACATCATGTTGGTGACGAACAGCGAGCAGTGGAAGGGCGAGACCTCGATGATCTTGCCCGGCATGAGGCCAAAGCGGTCGAGCAGCTTGATGAAGCTCACCAGCAGCCACGGGATGATGGGTATCTTCAAAAAGCGGCGCGCGAAATCCACCGTGCCGTTCTTGTTCTGCGGCTTGCGGGCGATGCGTATCTGCTCGTTCAGTTTGCGGGCCACGTCGAAGATGGTGTCCGTGGGCTCAAGGTGCAGCTTGATGGCCGCCTCGTCAAGCCGTCCATCGCTGGTCTCGCGCAGCACCATGTAGGAGATGCTGATGCCCTTGTGGGCGTAGAGGCGCTTGCCGACCACGAAGCGGTTCAGCTCCGGGTGCTTGCACACGGCGCGCACGTAGGCGGCGATGAGGATGGTCATGAAGCTGATCGGTTCCTCGGCGTCGCGGTGGGCGCGGATGTAGTCCGCCATGGGCTTGTATTCCACGGGGAAGGTGACGAAGTTCTGCGCGTCGTTGCGCGTGGTCATGATAAACGGCGTGAACTGCACGATGGGATCCACATATTCCGGGACAGGGCGTCCGTCAGGGCGGTAGCCGAACATAGCATCCCCCTCTTTCAGCGATGTTTCATCTACTATTTAACCACATTTTCGCCCGGATTACAAGTCAAACAGGCTAACTTGAGGTTAGAAAATCATATACCCGTTTTCAGAAAAATTCGCTCTTGACAGATGCGCCGCCAACATACATAATATAATCGTAGGTCCACGTAAACTACATTTAATGGATATGGAGGAGATACGCATGCAGAACATCCCGGAGGTCAAGCTGGGCATCGTCGCCGTCAGCCGCGACTGTTTCCCCATCACCCTGTCTGAAAAGCGCCGCAAGGCCGTGGTCGCCGCGTTCAAGGCCAAGGGCTATGACATCTACGAGAGCCCCGTCATCATCGAGGGCGGCATCGACGCCAACGTCATGGACGCCTATGAGGACATCCAGAAGGCCGGCATCAACGCGCTGGTCGTGTTCCTGGGCAACTTCGGCCCCGAAGGCCCGGAAACGCTCATCGCCCAGAAGTTCGGCGGCCCGGTGATGTACGTGGCGGCGGCCGAGGAGAACATCGCCGTTCTCTCTTCTGAGCGCGGCGACGCCTACTGCGGCATGCTCAACGCCAGCTACAACCTGAAATTGAGCGGCATCAACGCCTACATCCCCGAGTATCCCGTGGGCACCGCCGAGGAGTGCGCGGACATGATCGCGGAGTTCATCCCCATCGCCCGCACGCTGCTGGCGCTCAAGGACCTGAAGATCATCACCTTCGGCCCGCGTCCGTTCGACTTCCTTGCCTGCAACGCGCCCATCGCGCCGCTGTTCAAATTGGGCGTCAACATCCAGGAGAACTCCGAGCTGGATCTGCTGGCCGCCTACAAGGCCCATGCCAACGACCCCCGCATCCCCGCCAAGGTCAAGGAGATGGAGGACGAGCTGGGCGAGGGCAACAAGATGCCCGGCATCCTGCCGCGCCTGGCGCAGTACGAACTGACGCTGCTGGACTGGGTGGAGGCCAACAAGGGCGCCGCCAAGTACGTGGCCATGGCCAACAAGTGCTGGCCCGCGTTCCAGACCGAGTTCGGCTTCGTGCCCTGCTACGTCAACTCCCGCCTGACCGCCATGGGCATCCCCACGGCGTGCGAAGTGGACATCTACGGCGCGCTGTCCGAGTTCATCGGCACCTGCGTGACCGGCGAGAGCGTGACGCTGCTGGACATCAACAACTCCGTGCCGGCGGATATGTACAAGGCCTCCATCGAGGGCAAGTACCCCTACCGCCACAACGAGACCTTCATGGGCTTCCACTGCGGCAACACGCCGATGTGCCGCCTGGTGAAGGGCACGATGAAGTACCAGCTGATCATGAAGCGCTCCCTCGAGCCGGACAAGGAGCCCGACATCACCCGCGGCACCCTCGAGGGCGACATCGTTCCCGGCCCGATCACCTTCTACCGCCTGCAGGCCAACAAGGACAGCGTGCTTCAGGCCTACGTGGCGCAGGGCGAGATCCTGCCCGTGGCCACCGAGTCCTTCGGCGGCATCGGCGTGTTCGCCATCCCGGAGATGAACCGCTTCTACCGCCATGTGCTGATCGGCGGCGGCTATCCGCACCACGGCGCGGTGGCCTTCGGCCATCACGGCAAGGCCCTGTTCAGCATCTTCAAGATGCTGGGCGTGGACTGGGTCGGCTACAACCAGCCCAAGGGCGTGCTTTATCCCGAGGAGAATCCCTTCGCGTAAAGCGCATATGCCTGAGCGCCTCTCCCGTAATGGGAGGGGCGCTCAGGATGTTGACAAAGTCAACAGACTGTCAGAGCGTTGAGAAAGCCTGCAAGCCAAGGAAGCAAACTTGCATCCAAGGGAGCTTACATGGACGTAAGTGACCGCAGGATGCAAGTGCAGCTGACGCAGGAAGCAAAAATTGCATCCGATTTCTCTTTTATCGGGGCAATTTTTGCGGT
>DVOU01000013.1:0-29141 GCA_018713365.1 Candidatus Pullichristensenella excrementipullorum | reverse complement strand
CTGCCATCCGATCCCATTGCCGAAGCGCGGCGCTCAAATTTTCAATTTGACCGCCGCGGCCGCCAGGGCGGCTTGGCAATCCTGCGGATCGCCAACTTTGTCCATCTGTTCGGTGACGCGAACGCTTCGATATTTTCAAAATCGTGGTTCTACCTGCACAAATCGAACGCTGCGAATGAGAGAATGGCTGACGGACTTTGCAACGGACGCTATAGTCCTTGGAGGCACAGGTCATCCTTGCTTCTCTCATTCTAGCAGCTTAGGCAATAAGATGCAGCCCCGGCTGGCTGTCGGGAGCTTTCAAATATATAGTAACAGGAAGGAAAGCGATGTGTTGGAAACCGCGCAGAGGGGTTCTTACGGCGTGTTTTTTGACGGTAGCGACAGCGTTGGGTTTTGCCTTCCAGTCGCTCAATTTTCCGGAAGCGAATATCGTCCTGTGCTACCTGTTTGCGGTGGTCATGACAGCGTGGCTCACGCCCGGGTATTTGTATGGCGTCGCATGCTGCGTCGCGGGTACGCTCCTTTTCAACTGGTTTTTTACTGCCCCGGTCTACACACTGGCCGTAAACGACCCGAGTTATTGGGTGACATTCCTTATCATGACGGTCATTGCCGTCATTACAAGCACGCTGACTTCCCGCGCAAAGCAAAACGCACAGGACGCGCACGAACGGGAGGAGGAGACAAAAACGCTTTACCATCTCACCCAGCAGATGGCGAGCGCGAAAAATCGGGATGAAGCCGCGCGCATCGCCGCAAAATCCATGGAAGAAAGCGCCGGGGTCCCCGCCTCTTTCCTTCCCGCCGGGGACAAGGGACTCCCCAAGAAAAGTGCGGCGCTGGAATTTCCGGTGGAAGGCGCAAACGGGACGCTTGGCGTTCTCAGGCTGGATGCCGGGCAGATGGACGGGCTGGACGGCACGCATATGCAGCTGATGCAGTCAATCGCGGATACGCTGGCGCTGGCATTGGAGCGCATCACCGCGCTGGAGCTGCATTTCCGTTCCAGCGAGGAGGCGGAGCGCGAGCGCTATCGCGGAAACCTGCTGCGCGCCATTTCCCACGACCTGCGCACGCCACTGGCGGGCATCATGGGCGCGGCGGAAATGCTCGAGCATCAACTGGAGGACAGGCCGGACTGTTGGGAAATGGCGGCGGGAATCTATCGGGACGCCGACTGGCTGCATTCGCTGGTGGAAAATATCCTCAATCTGACGCGCCTGCAGGCGGGGGCGTTGGCGCTCAATCGCGATATGGAAGCGGTAGAAGAAGTTGTTGGCAGCGCCATTTGCCGTATCGCCAAGCGCGCGGGCGGGCGTGAGATCGCCGTGGATGCGCCGGAGGAATTTCTCGTAATCCCCATGGACGCCCGGCTGATCGAGCAGGTGATCGTCAATTTGCTGGACAACGCTATCAAGCATACCTGCGAAAATGAGGAAATTTCCATTAAAGTAGAGGATTTGCCAGAAGCGGTGCGCATTTGTGTTTTGGACCGTGGATGCGGCATCGCGCCGGAGGACCTGCCCAACATTTTCCAAATGTTCTACACATCGCGCGCCCGCCGGCCGGATGCGTCTCCGGGAATGGGCCTGGGGTTGGCAATCTGCGAGGCGATCGTGCAGGCGCACGGAGGCTCCATCGCCGCGTCCAACCGCGAGGACGGTCCCGGCGCGCAGTTTTGCTTCACACTTCCCAAAGACGCGCCACAGGCGAGACAGGAGGGATCACTATGAATTTTTCCGCTACTGTACTGGTTATCGAGGACGATCAGCAGATACGCAGATACATCGGCTATGCGCTGAAAGAAGAGAGTTTTCGAGTGCTGGACGCCCCTACCGCGCAGCGTGGGCTGAGCGTTCTCGTGTCGGAAATCGTAGATCTGGTGCTCCTGGACCTCGGTCTTCCGGATTATGACGGCATGGACGTCATTCGCAAGATACGCGAATGGTCGCAGGTGCCGATCATTGTCGTTTCCGCCCGGGATCAGGCCCGAGAGAAAGCGGACGCGCTCGACGCGGGTGCGGACGATTACCTGACCAAGCCATTTTCAACCACGGAACTGATGGCACGCATACGTGTGGCGCTGCGGCACCTTTACAGGGAAACCAAATCCAAAGGAACGAATATTCTGCGCACAGGTGATCTGAAGATCGACCTGGAGAAGCGGCTGGTCTACCTGCGCGAAGAAGAGCTGCATACAACGCCGATGGAATATGCCCTTTTGTCAACGTTGTTTCGCAATGCCGGCAAGGTGCTTACTTCAAATTATATTATTCGCGAAGTTTGGGGAAACAACTATGGATCGGACACGCAGGCGTTGCGGGCGTTAATGGCGGGGCTGCGCCGTAAAATCGAAGAGACGCCTTCTAAGCCGCGTTATTTGCTTACGGAGATTGGCGTTGGATACCGCCTTGCAGATATTCCTGTAAGCGAGAAAACGTAATGCCTTTATGGAATCTTAGTACGCCAGGAAAATGTTTAATGCCTCGGAAGGCCGACAGATGGTATAATAATTATAGGAAGCGGTCAGCGCCGTATGCGACAGGAGTAGGGGTGATATTTTGGAACAGAGAACTGATCCGAAGCGTATTCTGGATGCCATTCGGCGCGAGGAAGACGTAGAAAACAGCGGCAAGTTAAAAATATTTTTTGGTTATGCAGCGGGTGTGGGCAAGACCTACGCCATGCTGGAGGCAGCGCACGAGGCCAAACGCGCCGGGAGGGACGTTGTTGTCGGCTATGTGGAGCGGCATAGCCGGCCGGACACGCTGGCGTTACTGGATGGGCTGGAACAGCTTCCCTGCAAGACCGTTTCCTATAAAGGCGTAGACCTGCGGGAATTCGATTTGGATGCCGCTCTCGCGCGCAGGCCGCAGCTGATCCTTGTAGACGAGTTGGCACATACCAATGCCCCCGGTTGCCGCCATGCCAAGCGGTATCAGGATGTCGAGGAGCTTTTGCGCGCGGGTATCGACGTATACAGCACGGTGAACGTGCAGCATCTGGAATCCTTGAACGATCTCGTGGCTTCTATCACTAGCGTAGCGGTCAGCGAACGCATTCCTGATCGCGTATTTGACTCTGCCGCGCAGGTAGAGTTGGTTGATAT
This sequence comes from Candidatus Pullichristensenella excrementipullorum, assembly GCA_018713365.1. GTDB lineage: Bacteria > Bacillota > Clostridia > Christensenellales > Aristaeellaceae > Pullichristensenella > Pullichristensenella excrementipullorum. The sequence continues at coordinate 26,029 of DVOU01000013.1, read as the reverse complement.
CGAGCCGGAGGATTTGATCGCCCGCCTGGAGGGCGGCAAAGTCTACCGCAAAGATCAGGCGAAGCGGGCGCTGGATCACTTTTTCTCTCATGGCAATTTGGCCGCGCTGCGCGAGATCGCCCTGCGGCGTACCGCTGACCGTCTTAACCGCACTGCCCAACAGGAAGGAGACGGCACCGTTGCACGAGCTGGCGAACATATTCTCGTCTGTCTATCCGGAGCGCCTTCTAACGCCAGGGTTATCCGCACGGCGGCGCGCATGGCGGAGGCGTTCCACAGCGGATTTACAGCCTTACTGGTGCAGACATCGGAGGCAAGGGAACTCAAGGGAGAGGCGTTTAAGCGCCTGCAGAACAATGTGCGGCTTGCGGAGCAGTTGGGCGCGCAGGTTGCCACCGTATATGGCGAAGACGCGGCAGCGCAGATCGCAGAATATGCAAAAGTCAGCGGCGTAACCAAGATCGTTCTTGGCCGGACAAATCACCGCCGCATCTTTTTCTTTGGTGGCACCTCACTTGCTGACAGGTTAGCTGACCTCGCCAGCAGTATCGACATTTATATCATTCCGGATACGCAGCCGATCTACCGAAAAAAGCCAGCGCTTTTCCGGCCGGTCAGGCCGGAGTTCCATCCCTTAGACTTGATCAAAGCTGTCGGCCTGACGGTATTGGCGACTGCGTTGAGCGAGCTCTTTTACCGTTTGGGCTTGCGGGAAGCGAACATCATTATGGTTTACATCCTCTCAGTGCTGACTACCGCCGTATGGACACACGGATATCTCTATGGCGCCATCGCCTCGCTCCTGAGTGTGCTTGCTTTCAATTTCTTCTTTACAGATCCGCGCTTATCGATAGCGGTGGCAGACGCCAGTTATCCTATTACGTTTGTCATTATGCTCGTGGCAAGCGTTATGGCCAGTACGCTAGCGAATCGCGTCAAGAAGCAGGCGCGTCAATCTGCCCAGAAAGCGTATTACACGGATATTTTGCTAACCAGCAGTCAAAAGATACAACAAGGGAGAGATGAAAAAGACATATTGCGCACTGCCGCCGCTCAGGTGAGCAAACTGCTCAACCGGCCGATCCTTTTCGCCGTTACAGGGTTGGATACCAAGTTCGAATTTGACGCCATTTCTGCGGAACATCCTGAAACGGCGAAAACACTGCTGGAATCACTGACATCGGAGGAATTGGGCGTCGCGGAGTGGGTGGTTAAGAACAACAAGCGCGCAGGCGCGACCACCAGGACACTTTCTGACGCAAAGAATTTATATTTCTCCGTACGTGGCATTCAAGGGCCAATGGGGATTGTCGGCGTACCAATTAGACATTATCCAGATTTGGAGGTTTTCGAAAAAAACCTGATGATTGCGATTCTTAATGAGAGTGGCATTATTCTGGAACGACGCAGGTTGCGGCAGGAAAAGCAAAATAGCGAAATGGAGACTCGTCAAGAGCGTTTGCGCGCCAATCTCCTACGCGCTATTTCCCACGATTTGCGTACCCCGCTGACCAGCATCAGCGGCAATGCTGGCGTGCTGATGGAAAAGGGCATCACGCTGGACGAGGCGAAAAAACAAGAGCTATATCACTCCATTTACGATGATGCGATGTGGCTGGTCAATCTGACAGAGAATTTGTTGTCCATCACGCGCATTGAAAACGGCACGTTGAGCCTACACACAGAAGCGCAGCTGCTCGACGATGTTTTCCAGGAGGCGCTCAAACATATCGACCGGAGAGCGCAAGAGCATCGCATTTCCGTAGAATTGCCGGACGATCTGATTATGGCACGCATGGATGTGCAGCTCATCATTCAAGTGATTATTAATATCGTTAACAATGCCATCAAATATACACCACCCGGCTCCCACATCGTTCTGCGAGCGGAGAAAGATGGCAGCATGGCTCGCGTCAGTATCTCCGATGACGGACCTGGTATTTCCGATGAGGCCAAGGCGCATCTGTTTGATCTGTTTTCTACTGCCAATAAAAAGCGAGGGGACGATCGGCGGGGCATGGGATTGGGACTGAATCTATGCCGCTCTATCGTAACGGCGCATGGAGGCGAAATCCGCGTATACGACAATGTGCCGCGCGGTTCTGTGTTTACCTTTACGCTGCCGCTGGAGGAGGTAAAGATATTCAATGCATAAATCGAAGATATTGATCGTCGAAGACGATCCGGCCATCAGCAATCTGATTCGTACGACGCTGGAAGCGCATGGATATCAGTTTCATGCGGCAGGGACAGGAGAAAGCGCGTTGTTAGAAATAGTTTCGTATAATCCGGAAGTGATCGTTTTGGATCTTGGATTGCCGGATATGGATGGCGTAGACATCATCCGCAAGGTGCGTTCTTTCAGTACAACGCCAATCATCGTAGTCAGCGCCCGGAGTGATGACCGGGATAAGGTGGAAGCACTCGACGCTGGTGCAGATGATTTTCTCACCAAACCGTTCAGCATTGACGAATTTCTGGCGCGTCTTCGCGCGGCTTTACGCCGTTGGATATTTAATGAAACGGTCGAAAAGTCCAGCGTGTACGAAAACGGCGGATTGAGGATCGATTATCTCGCCGGATGCGTATATGTGGATGGTGTTGAAATCCATCTCACACCTATCGAATATAAGCTGCTATGCTTGCTGGCAAAGAACACCGGCAAGGTATTGACACATAATTACATCATCAATGAGGTGTGGGGCGTTCCGCAGGCCAGCGATGTGCCTACATTGCGCGTGTTTATGGCAACGCTGCGCAGAAAGATTGAAAAGAATCATTCAACTCCCCAGTATATTCAGACGCATATTGGGGTAGGGTATCGTATGCTCCGTCACTGATTATGGCAAGGAAACGTAATAGCCTTCTTCCAACATATAGGTTGCGAAGGAGGCTAGATTTTATCGGTCGGGGGTAGAATCTTTATTTCATACTAATGCGCCAGCAAAAGCTCTAAGGGCACCTTCATAAGAAACTTGCTATAATAATTGAGCAAAAATAGAGAGGAGGAAGTACTGTGCTTGATCTGGCGATGGTGGCTATCCTTTTGGCGTGTTGCGGCCTGATTTATCTGCTTATCCGCTGGTGCGAGAAACAGGTAGATTCGAATGACTAGCACCTCTGTTTGCGTGAAGGAGGAAATAAACATGATCGTCTTGGGAATTATTGTACTGTTCTTGGGCGGGTATCTCGTATATGCGCTCGTACATCCGGAAAAATTTTAGTTCCAGTTTGAATGGGAGGAGAGGAGTCAGCCATGCTACAGTTGGCTTTGACGATCATCATTTATTTGGTCATCGTCGTTCCGGTAGGTATCTATGTGTACCATATCGCCGCCGGGAAACATACGTTTGCGGATCCAGTGTTTAACCGGATCGACGGGGCCATCTATAAGATCGGTGGCGTTGATCAAAAGAAGGGCATGAATTGGAAGCAGTATGCTGTCGCGCTTCTGGCGACCAATGGCGTGATGCTGCTGATCGGATATGCCATTTTGCGATTGCAGGCTTTACCGGTCTTCAACCCCAATGGAATCGGAGCGATGGAGGAGACGCTTTCCTTCAATACGATCATCAGCTTCATGACGAACACCAACCTCCAGCATTATTCTGGGGAGAGCGGCCTATCCTACATGTCGCAAATGCTGGTCATTACCTTCATGATGTTCGTCTCCGCCGCGAGTGGGTATGCCGCCTGTATCGCCTTCATCCGCGGCCTTGCAGGCAAAACCAAGGAAAATGTTGGGAACTTCTTTGTTGATCTCACACGCATTACCACGCGCGTGCTCATCCCATTTTCCATCGTTGGCGGTCTGCTGCTCGTATGGCAGGGTGTGCCTCAGAACCTGAGCGGCAATATTGTCGTAGACACCATTACAGGCGCGAAGCAGACCATTGCTGCCGGACCAGTCGCGGCTCTTGAAATCATCAAGCACATCGGTACCAACGGCGGCGGATTCCTGGGCGCCAACTCATCGACGCCGATTGAGAACCCGACGATGCTCACCAATCTTATCGAACTGTATTCGATGATGATTTTGCCGGGCGCTTGTGTTATTACCTTTGGCAAGATGGTACGCGACCGCAAGCGTGACATGCCCGTAGAGAAAGTTGTTAATGACCGCTCCGCCCTCAGCGTGCGCATGTATGGTCGCGAGGGACGCAGCATCTTCGCCGCGATGGGAATCATCTTCCTCATCGGCCTGTGCGTCTGCTACTGGGCCGAACTGCAGGGCAACCCGGCGCTGGCCAACGTCGGCCTGTCGCAGTCCATGGGCAGCATGGAAGGCAAAGAAGTGCGTTTCGGTATCGCCCAGTCCGCAATGTTCACGACTACGACGACTTCTTTTACCACCGGCACGGTCAACAACATGCACGACACGTTGACGCCGTTGGGCGGCATGATCCCGCTTCTGCACATGATGCTCAACGTTGTCTTTGGCGGCAAGGGCGTCGGTTTGATGAATATGATCATGTACGCCATCCTGGCCGTGTTCATCTGCGGTCTGATGATTGGCCGTACGCCTGAATACCTTGGCAAGAAGATTGAAGGGCGCGAGATGAAACTCACCGCGCTGTGCATCATCATCCACCCGTTCCTGATCCTTGCTTTCTCCGCATTGGCGGTGGCGACAACGGCAGGGCGGGAAGGGATCACCAATCCCAATTTCCATGGCCTGTCGCAGGTGTTGTACGAGTATGCCTCTGCAGCGGCAAACAATGGCTCCGGCTTTGAAGGGCTTGCAGATAACACCTATTTCTGGAATATCACCACTGGCCTGGCCATGTTCTTTGGCCGCTACCTGTCTATCGTCATCCAGCTTGCCATCGCTGGATCGCTGATGAAGAAGAAGTTTGTGAGCGACTCTGTGGGTACGCTGCATACGGATACCTTCTCCTTTGCGATCATATTGGTATTCATCGTATACATCTTCGCGGCGCTGACTTTCTTCCCGGCGCTGGCGCTTGGCCCGATCGCAGAGCATTTGACTCTATGGGCATAAGGAGGAATGTGTTATGAGCAATAAACGCACGCAAAAGCTGATCACGCCGGAGATCCTGCGTGATGCAATCGTCGGTTCTTTTAAGAAACTCAATCCGCGCTACATGATGAAGAACCCAGTCATGTTCGTCGTGGAGGTCGGCTGCGCCATTTCCCTGATCCTTTCTATCTTCCCCGGGCTGTTCGGCGATGCGGTCACAGAAGGCACGAACCTGCGTATGTACAATATTATCGTCTGCGTGGTGCTGTTTGTGACAGTGCTGTTCGCCAATTTTGCCGAATCCGTGGCTGAAGGCCGTGGCAAAGCGCAGGCGGCCAGCTTGAAAAAGACGCAGAAGGATACCAAGGCACGCCTGCTCATGCCGGACGGCACGGAGAAGGAAGTCCTCTCCAGCCAGCTCCGAAAGGGAGATGTGGTCATGGTATCCGCGGGGGAGATCATCCCCGGCGATGGCGAGGTCATCGAAGGTATCGCCTCTGTGGACGAGTCGGCCATCACCGGCGAGTCTGCGCCTGTCGTGCGTGAGTCAGGCGGGGATTTCTGCTCCGTCACTGGCGGTACGACCATCGTTTCCGACTGGCTGAAGATCCGCATCACTTCCGATCCGGGCAACAGCTTTCTCGACCGTATGATCGCGCTGGTCGAAGGCGCGTCCCGTAAAAAGACGCCGAATGAGATCGCACTGAACACGCTGCTGGTTTCGTTGACCATCATTTTCCTGATCGTCATCGTCACCCTGTACCCGATCGGCCTCTACTCGGGCGTACAGCTTCAGACTTCCACGCTGATTGCCCTGTGCGTCTGTTTGATCCCGACCACCATCGGCGGCCTGCTGTCCGCCATCGGCATCGCCGGTATGGACCGTGTGACACGCTTCAATGTTATCGCCATGTCCGGCAAAGCCGTTGAAGCCTGCGGCGACGTGGATACGATGATCCTTGACAAGACCGGCACAATTACCTTCGGCAACAGACTGGCTTCTGAGTTCTTCCCCGTGGGCGGCGCTAACCGCAGCGATCTGGTGCGCTGCGCCGCGCTGTGTTCCCTCCACGATGAAACGCCGGAAGGCAAGTCTACACTAGAACTTGCCCGCCAGCTTGGGGATCAGAGCGTTGAAACTCCCGGCTCCAACTTCATCGAATTTACTGCTCAAACGCGTATGAGCGGCGTAGACCTGCCGGATGGCACGAAGGTGCGCAAGGGTGCTGCCGACGCCATCGAGCAATATGTCAAGGCGCAGGGTGGCAAGATTCCCGCCAATCTGCACGAGCAGGTTGAAAAGGTTTCCGGACTGGGCGGCACGCCGCTGATAGTCTGTGAAAACAACCGTATTCTTGGTGTCATTTACCTGAAGGACACGGTCAAGCCCGGCATGGTCGAGCGATTCGAACGACTGCGCGCCATCGGCATCAAGACAATCATGTGTACCGGTGATAATCCCCTGACCGCGGCTACCATTGCCAAGGAAGCCGGCGTGGATGGCTTCATTGCCGAGTGCAAACCCGAAGACAAGATCGACGTCATCAAGCGCGAGCAGGCCGAGGGTAAGATCGTGGCCATGACCGGCGACGGAACCAACGACGCGCCCGCCCTGGCGCAGGCCAACGTGGGACTGGCGATGAACAGCGGTACCACCGCGGCCAAAGAAGCCGCCAACATGGTAGACCTTGATTCCGACCCGACCAAGATCCTGGAGGTTGTGGAAATCGGCAAGCAGCTGCTCATTACCCGCGGCAGTCTGACGACCTTCTCTATCGCCAACGACATCGCCAAGTACTTCGCTATCATACCGGCCATGTTCATGATGCTTATCCCGGAATTGAAAGTCCTGAACATCATGCACCTGACCACAGCGTACAGCGCGATCCTCTCGGCGCTGATCTTCAACGCCATCATCATTCCCTGCCTGATCCCTCTGGCGATGAAGGGAGTCAAATACCGGCCGATGTCCTCAGGCAAAATGCTGCTCAGGAACATGATGATCTATGGCGTTGGAGGTGTCATCACGCCGTTCATCGGCATCAAGATCATCGACCTGATCATCGCGCCACTGCTGACCATGATCGGGCTTTAAGGAGGTTTTCCAGCGATGAAGGATTCTGAAAAAAAGAGCGGCTTTTTGCATAATGGACGCCAGGTCATCCTTGTCACGGTCATATTGCTTGTCATCTGCGGCCTCCTGTTCCCCCTGCTGCTTACGGGCCTTTCCTCCGTACTGTTCCCTCACCAGGCAAATGGCAGCCTGATCGAAGTGGACGGCCAGGTCGTGGGCGCGGAACATGTCGGCCAGGAATTCACGCAGGACTATTTCCTCTGGGGCCGTCCTTCAGCGTATCATTACAATACCTACTATGAGGATGAAGAGGGAAACCAGACTTATAGCGACGGCTCCGAGTATGCCGGCCTTTCCTCCGGCTCCAACAACTACGCTCCCTCCAACCCCGCCCTCGCCGAGCGCGTGCAGGCCGACTTGGAAGCTTTCCTGGCCAAGAACCCGGATGTGAAGGCAGAAGATATCCCCACCGACCTGCTTACGGCCTCCGGTTCGGGACTTGATCCGGATATCTCGCCCGAATCCGCTGAGATTCAGGTGCCCCGCATTGCCAAGGCCTCTGGCCTCAGCGAGGATGAGGTACGTGAGATCATTGCCCGCCACACCGAAGGAAAATTCCTGGGCATCTTCGGCGATGAGACCGTCAATGTGCTGGGCGTCAACATCGACATCGCCATGGCGATGGGGTTGCTCAATACAGACGATGACGCAAATACTGAGGCTAGATTAGCAGAGTAAGTGGTTAGACATCCCGCAAAAGCACAAAACTGAACGGGGCTGCGGAAAAACAATGATTGTTTTTTCGCAGCCCCGATTCAGTTGGGCGAAAAAGTAATACAAAGCAAGAAGGTGTTAAAGTCCTTTTACCTCTAAGGAACTGCCCCCCAAGAGAGCTATCCCTTTTTCTCAACCGCCTGAGCCCGGACTTCCGCACCATCGCAGACTTCTGAAGGAAGCACAGAAAGCTGCTGAAAAAGAAGTTTCTCATCTTCGTGTGAGCGTGTCAGGAAATGAAGCTCGTGGAGGCGAAGACGCTGTGGCTTGGACGGAACGACTATCCGCGCGACCAACGGCAAAAGCAGGCGACCGCTGCCCGCAAGAAGCTGAAGTACGCCCGCGCGCATCGGCGGACGTGGAAAACATCTGGACGCGATGAACGACCCTGTTGCTTTTTTGTTACTACAAGTGCGTATCCGCGAAAAAGAAGCGTACCGAGTGCCACAAGAAGTCTGTCCGCAAGGAATGGATCGAAGATTTGGTGGTCAGCGAAACCATGAAGATGGTGATGGACGATAAGGCGATTGAGGCCATTGTGTCCATGCTGATGGACTTGCAGGACAGGGAGAATGTCAACCTGCCGCTCTACGAACAGCAGTTGCGGGAGGTGGACACAGCCATTCAAAACCTCTTGAACGCCATCCAGCAGGGCATCCTCACCAAGTCCACAAAAAGCCGTCTGGAAGAACTGGAAGCTGCGAAAGAGGAACTGGAAACCAAGATTGCCTGCGAGAAGCTGGCGAAGCCCAAAGTCAGCGCCGAGTTTATGACCTTCTGGCTGCACCGCTTCCGCAAGCTGGACGTGCGGCAGAAGTCCCACCGGAAGATGCTGATCGACACTTTTATCAACGCCATTTTCCTGTACGATGACAAGATGGTGATAACTTTCAACTACAGGGAAGGGACAGAAACTGTCACTTTTGACGACCTCAAAACCGCACTGTCCGATAAGAAAACTGGTTCGGATTTGGATCGCTCAGCTGCACCAAGCCCCGAAAACATTGCGTTTTCGGGGCTTTCCCTTTGTCTGGTCGACCTTTGCGCACGACCTTGATCGCGTTCCGGTCTTGTGTTCCTCGAATCCCCTGGTGTTCCGCAAGCCGCGCTGGCGGAACGGTCTGGGGTGCCTTGTGGCATTCCTGAATATCGATGTCTGTTGACCGCTTCCGCGTCACTCGACATCCTGCAGCGCATCGTAGCCTTCTTCGCCGGTGCGCACCTTGATCGCGTTTTCCACATCATAGACGAAGATCTTTCCATCGCCGATATGGCCGGTATAGAGTACCTTCTTGGCGGTGTCGATGACGCTGCGCACAGGCACCTTGCTTACGACGATATCCACCTGCACCTTGGGCAGCAGCGTCGCTTCGACGGGAATGCCGCGGTAGTATTCAGGCTTCCCCTTCTGGGCGCCGCAGCCCATCACGTGGGATACGGTCATGCCGGTGATGCCGATGGACGTCATGGCGTTTTTGAGTGCCTCCAGACGAGATTCCCTGCAGATGATCTCCACCTTGGTGAGCTTGCGCCGGTCGTCGCTGAACGTTGGCATTTTTTTGACGGGAACGGCTTCCGCGACCGGCGTATCGCCCGCGATGGCCATTGTGGGCGCATCCCCGATCGGCTCAGGCAGCATGGAAAAACCGGCATAGGCGGACAAAAGTCCGTGTTCTGTGACGTCCAGTCCGGCGATTTCATCCTCCGCGTCCACACGCAGGCCGATGGTCTTTTTGATGATGGCAAAGACGATGGCAATGACCACAGCCACGTAAACCGCCACACTGAGGACGCCCAACAACTGCGTGCCGAGCAGGTGGAAGCCGCCGCCATAGAAGAGGCCCTTTTCCGTGGAGACGCCCGTGGCGAACAGGCCGGTCATCACCGTGCCCAGCGCGCCGCAGACGCCGTGTACAGAGATGGCGCCAACGGGGTCGTCTATCCTGGCGACCTTGTCGAAGAACTCGACCGCCAGCACGATCACGATGCCGAACACTGCCCCCATGATTGCCGCGCCCAACGGCGAGACCGCGTCGCAGCCGGCGGTGACGCCCACCAGACCTGCGAGCGCGGCATTGTAGGTCATGGAGACGTCCGGCTTGCCGTAACGCAGCCATGTGAAGACGAGCGTCACGCAGCAGGCAACCGCCGCAGACATGTTGGTGTTGAAGAAGATGAGGCTGGCGCTCTCGATGGCGACGTCTGTGTCCATGGCCACGGTGGAAGCGCCGTTGAAGCCAAACCAACAGAACCAGAGGATGAACACGCCCAGCGCCGCAAAGGTCAGGTTGTGCCCGAGGATGGCGCGCGGCTTGCCGTCCCTGCCGTACTTGCCGAGGCGGGGGCCGAGCATCTTCGCGCCGATGAGGGCGCAGATGCCGCCGACCATGTGTACCGCCGTGGAACCGGCAAAGTCATGGAAGCCAAGCTGGCTCAACCAGCCTCCGCCCCAAATCCAGTGGCCCGAGACCGGGTAGATGAAAATGGAGATGCAGGCTGAATAGATGCAATAGGCGCTGAACTTCGTGCGCTCGGCCATCGCCCCAGAGACGATGGTAGCCGAAGTGGCGCAGAAGACCGTCTGGAAAATGGCAAAGGCCCACAGCGGCACTCCGGCGGGCAACAGGTGGCTGTAATCCCCGGCGATGCCTGGGTCGATCCAGCCGATGAGCGCGCCGCCTGCCCCGAACATGATGCCAAACCCGATCAGCCAGAAGCAGGGCGTGCCGATGCAGAAGTCCATGAGGTTCTTCATCAAAATGTTGCCTGTGTTCTTTGCGCGGGTAAAGCCCGCTTCACACATCGAGAAGCCCGCCTGCATGAAAAATACAAGCGCTGAACCGACCAGGACCCATATCGTGTTGATGCCGGAAAACATGAGATCACCCTTCCTCCCTGATGCTATGTATGAAAAACAGAAAAGACGCCCGAGCGCGCGTCATCGTGCGCATCCGGGCGTCTTTGTCCGTGTCCTCGGTTTTGGGATGCCGTCAGCGATCTTCCCCGCCGAGCCAGCGGTGGACTTCCATGGCGGCGGCACGACCGTCGGCGAGAGCGCGCACCACCAGTGATTGGCCGCCACGCATATCACCGGCGACGAAGAGACCGGGAGCGATGGTGTGGGTGGCGGCGGGAAGGTCTGGGAGAGAACGGGCGTTGAGGGAAACGTGGAAGCGCTCGGCAGTCTCCTGTTCACAGCCGACGAAACCGGCGGCGATGAGCAACAGCTGGCAGGGCAGCGTGCGGCGCGTGCCCTCAACGGGGCGCAGACGGCCGTCTGTCCCGCGCGCGACGCGCACCGTCTCCACAGCGCGGACAAAGCCGCTTTCATCGGCAAGGACGCGCTCGACAGTGGTCTCGAACAGGCGCGGGTCGCCGCCCTGCACGGCGATGGCCTCCATCTGGCCGTAATCTGTGCGCAAAACGCGCGGCCACTCGGGCCAGGGGTTGTTTTGAGCGCGCCGCACGGGCGGGGCGGACAGCATTTCCAGCTGGGTGACCGATCTGCAGCCCTGCCGGAGGCAGGTGCCCACGCAGTCGTTGCCGGTATCGCCGCCGCCGACCACGAGTACATCCTTGCCACGCGCGGTGAGCGCGCTTTCGCGGCCTTCCAGCAGGGCGCGGGTGACCTCGCTCAGGTAGTCCACGGCCAACGCCACGCCCACGGTCTCCTCGCCGGGCACGTTCAGCCGCCGGGCGCGCCGCGCGCCACCGCAGAGCAGCACCGCGTCGAAGTCCGCGCGCAGCGAGGCGTCGGCCTCGGTGTTCAGGCGAAACTCCACGCCCTCCGCCTTCATCAGCCCCACGCGGCGGGCGACGACCTCCTTGGGCAGCTTCATGTTGGGAATGCCGTACATGAGCAGCCCGCCGGGCCGGTCAGCGCGCTCGACGACCGTCACGCGGTGGCCGAGGCGATTGAGCAGGTCTGCCGCCGCCAGTCCCGCAGGGCCGCTGCCCACCACGGCCACGCGCCTGTCCGTGCGGCGGATGGGTACGCGGGGCGCGATCCAGCCGTTGCGGAAGCCCTCCTCGATGATATAGAGTTCGTTGTCGCGGTTGGTGGTGGCCTCATCCCCGAGCATGCAGGCCTTTTCGCACAACTGCGGGCAGACCCGGCCCGTGAACTCGGGAAACGGCGCGGTGAGCAGCAGCCTTTGCAGCGCCTCGCGCGTCTGCCCCTGATACAACAGATCGTTCCACTCGGGGATGCGGTTGTGCAGGGGACAGCCGTAGTCCGACTGGCAGAAGGGCACGCCGCAGTTCATGCAGCGCGCGGCCTGCTGACGCCGCGCCTGCGTGGGAAGCGTCTCGTGCAGACAGGCAAAGTCCTTCAGCCGCTCCATCTCCGGGCGGAAGGGCTCCTCCACGCGGGAGTATTCCAGATGACCCGTCGCCTTGCCCATGCGCTCACCTTCCTTCCATCGCGCGCCTGTATTCCGTGGGGATGACCATTTTGAACGCTGGCAGCGCCTCCGCCCAGCGCGAGAGGATAGAGGTCGCTCTGGGTGAGCCGGTCTGGCGCGCGTGCGCCTCCAGCAGGACTTTCAGCTCTTCCGCCCGCGCGCCGCTTACGGGGGAAAGTTCCAGCGCTCCGGCGTGGATGCGGCGCGCGAGGGCGTTTTCTTTGTCCAGCACGTAGGCGATGCCGCCGGACATGCCCGCGGCGAAGTTGTCGCCCACGGGGCCGAGGATGACGGCGCGGCCGCCGGTCATGTACTCGCAGCCGTGGTCGCCCACGCCCTCAGCCACGGCTACCGCGCCGGAATTGCGCACGCAGAAGCGCTCGCCCGCCGCGCCGGCGATGTAGGCTTCGCCGCTGGTCGCGCCGTAGAGGGCGACGTTGCCGATGAGCGCGTCGCCGTCGTTCCAGCGCGCGCCCTCGGGCGGGCACACCGCCAGCGTGCCGCCGGAAAGGCCCTTGCCAAGGTAGTCGTTGGCCTCGCCATGCAAGGTGATCTTCTGTCCCTGCCGCAAAAAGGCGCCGAAAGCCTGCCCGCCGCAGCCGTAGACCTCGATATCCGCGTCACCCGGCAGCGTCGCGCCAAAGGCGCGGTCGGCGGTGGTGAGGGCGCGCCTGCCGCGCTTGTCGGCGCGGTCTTCCAAATGCAGATCGTAGGCGCAGCCCGGGCGGCAGCAGGTGTTGCGGGAGAAACCGAGCAGCGCGGAAAGGTCGATGGGCGCGCCCTCCTTGACCTTGAGCAGGTCGGCGCGGCCCACGAGCTGTTCGACGGTGCGCGCGCCCAGCCGCGCCATGATCTCGCGCAGCTGCGCGGCGATGAAGCGCATGAAGCGTTCCACGTATTCCGGCTTGCCGACGAAGCGCTTGCGCAACTTTGGATCCTGCGTGGCGATGCCGAAGGGACACGTTCCCAGGTGGCAGACGCGCATCATGCGGCAGCCCAGAGCGACGAGCGGCGCGGTGGCGAAGCCAAATTCCTCCGCGCCCAGCAGCAGGGCGACGGCGACATCGTGACCGCTCATCAGCTTGCCGTCCGTCTCCAGCGTCACGCACTGGCGCAGGTCGTTGCGGCACAGCACCTGATGGGCCTCGGCCAGCCCGATCTCCCACGGCAGACCCGCGTGGTGAATGCTGCTCATCGGCGCGGCCCCGGTGCCGCCCTCGCCGCCGGAGATGAGGATGCCCCTCGCCCCAGCCTTGGCCACGCCGCTGGCGATGGTGCCCACGCCGCCGGAGGAGACGAGCTTGACAGTGACGCGCGCGTCCTCGTTGGCGCATTGCAGGTCGTAGATCAGTTCCGCAAGGTCCTCGATGGAGTAGATGTCGTGGTGCGGCGGCGGGGAAATGAGGGAGACGCCCGGCGTGGAGCAGCGCGTTCTCGCCACGTCCTCGGTGACCTTGGCGCCGGGAAGGTGCCCGCCCTCACCGGGCTTGGCGCCCTGCGCCATCTTGATCTGTATCTCTTTGGCGGAGAGCAGGTAGTCGCGCGTCACGCCGAAGCGGCCCGAGGCCACCTGCTTGATGGCGGAATTGCGCATCGTGCCGAAGCGCTCGGGCAGTTCGCCGCCCTCGCCGCTGTTGGACTTGCCGCCCAAGTGGTTCATGGCCAGCGCCAGACACTCGTGCGCCTCCCTCGAGATGGAGCCGTAGGACATGGCCCCGGTCTTGAAGCGCCGCACGATGCTCTCCACCGGCTCGACTTCTTCCAGCGGCACGGCCTTGCAGCACTCGTAGCGGAAGGTCAACAGCGAGCGGATGGTGCGTGGGCCATCGCTTTCCACCATGGCGGCGTAGCGGTCAAAGAGCGCGCGGTCGTCGTTCCACAGCGCCTGCTGCAGCGTGTGGATGACCTCGGGGCTGTACAGGTGTTCCTCCGCGCCCTCGCCGGTGCGCAGGCGGTGGCGGCCGACGCTGGGCAGCGCCCCGCCGCTGATGAGGCCCAAAAAGGCGCGGTCGTGATGATAGCGGCTGTCTTCCTCGATGCGGGACAGGCCCGTGCCGCCCAGACAGTGGGGCGTATTGGTGAAGTAAGCGTCCACCAGCGCCGCGTCGAGGCCCACGGCTTCGAACAACTGCGCGCTCTGGTACGCCTGCAGGGTGGAGACGCCCATCTTTGAGGCGACTTTGAGTACGCCGGAGGACAGCGCCCGGTCGTAATCGGCGATAGCCTGCGCGGGCGCTTTGTCGATGCGTCCGCCTGCGCACAGTGCCAGCACGCATTCGTGCGCCAGATAGGGGTTCACCGCCCGGGCGCCGAAGCCGACCAGCATGGCCAGCTGGTGAACGTCGCGCGGCTCGCCGCTTTCCAGCAGCACGGAGACGGCGGTGCGCTTCTTTTCGCGCACCAGGTGCTGTTCCAGCGCCGACACCGCCAGCAGCGAGGGGATGGCCATATGTTCCCCATCCAGCCCGCGGTCGGAGAGGATGACGATGTTCGCGCCCTCGCGGCAGGCGCGGTCGCAGGCGGCGAACATGCCTTCCAGAGCGCTCTGCAAATTCCCCGCCCGGGGATAGAGCAGCGGGATGGTGCGCACGCGGAAGTCCGGGTGGCGCAGGCCGCGGATGCGCTCCAATGCTTCGGCGGTGAGGACGGGACCGTCCAGTTCGATGACGCGGCAATTCTCCGCCGCAGGGGAAAGAAGGTTGCCGTCGTCGCCGATGTAGATGCTCTCGTCGGTCTTGACCTTTTCGCGGATGGCGTCGATGGGCGGGTTCGTCACTTGCGCGAAGCGCTGCTTGAAGTACGCAAACAGCGGCGGATGCGCGTGGGAGAGCGCCGCCAGAGGCTCGTCCGCGCCCATGGACACGGTCGGCTCCACGCCGCTGACTGCCATGGGCAGGATCGTATCTTCAATATCCTCGTGCGCGTAGCCAAAGGCCGCGCACAGGCGCGCGCGCTCCTCCTCGCCCAGCGGGGCGGCGGGGGCGACGGGACCGGGGATGTCCTGAAGGCGCAGTATGCCCCGCGTCCATTCGCCGTAGGGGCGCCGGGCGGCAAAGCGCGCCTTGACCGCGCCGTTTTCCAGAAGTTCGCCCGTGCGCACGTCCGCCACGAGGATGCCGCCGGAGTTGAGCCGCCAGCGGCGCGTGATGTGCGCGCTTTCCTCATGGAGCGCGCCAGCCTCGGAGGAGAGGATCAGCCGGCCCTCGTCCGTGAGAGCGCAGCGCAGCGGGCGCAGACCGTTGCGGTCCAGCGAGGCGCAGACCACGTCGCCATCGCTGTACAAAACGGCGGCGGGGCCGTCCCACGGCTCCATCATCGTCGAATAGTAGCGGTAGAGGTCGCGCCACGGCGTCGTTTCCGTTTGGCCCTGCCACGGCTCGGGCAAAAGCACCATGCCCGCGAGCGGCAGGGGCATGCCGTTCATGTAGAGAAATTCCAGCGTGTTGTCCAGCATCTGCGAATCCGAGCCGCCCATCTGGATGACGGGCAGCACGCGGAGCATGTCCTCCCCCAGCAGCGGGGAGCGCATCGTCTCCTCACGGGCGCGCATGCGGTCGAAGTTGCCGCGGATGGTGTTGATCTCGCCGTTGTGCAAAAGCAGGCGCTGCGGGTGCGCCTTGGACCAGCTGGGAAAGGTGTTGGTGGAAAAGCGGGAGTGTACCATCGCCAGCGGCGAGGCGTAGTCCGCTGATTGCAGATCATCGTAAAAGGCGCGCAGCTGCGTCACCAGCATCATGCCCTTGTAGACGATGGTGCGGCAGGAGAGGGAGCAGACGTAGGCGCCGGTCTGCTGCTTTTCAAACTGGCGGCGGAGGATGTAGAGGCGGCGGTCGAACGCTTCCCCGGGAGCGGCGTCCGCGGGACGGGCGAGGAAGCACTGGCGGATGCGGGGCATGGCGAGCCGCGCCGCGGCGCCCAGCAGCTCCGGGCGACAGGGCACGTCGCGCCAGCAAAGCACGCGCAGCCCCTCCGCCGCCGCCAGCGAATCGAAGATGCGGCGCGCGTTGTCCGCGGCGATGCCGTCATCCGGCAGAAAGAACATGCCCACGGCGTATTCGCCTTCCCCGCCGAGGAAAACGCCCGCCTCCGCCGCCCAGCGGGCAAAGAGCGCGTGCGGCAGGCGCGTGAGGATGCCCACGCCGTCGCCGGTGGTGCCCGTGGCGTCGCTGCCGGCGCGGTGCGCCAGGCGTTCGACGATGGTCAGCGCGTCGGATACGGTGCGGTGGGTGGCCTGAGCGCGCAGGTCGATCACCGCGCCCACGCCGCAGGCTTCATGCTCCATCTGCGGATTGTAGAGCGGAAAGGCGCTCGTCATGGCGTTTTCCTCCATTGCTATGTGTTTGACGCGAGTATTTTCGCGGCCATTTCGGGAAGTTTCAGGCCCTGATCCATGGCGCGCTTTTGCAGGGAGTGGTGCGCCTCCGGCTCGGTCATGGCAAATTTGTTCATCAAAAGCGCCTTGGCCTCGGCGATGGCCCGCTTTTCCCCCTCGCTGCGGTCAGGCTGGCGCATGCGCTGCAGCTGCAAAAGCATGTTCACAGCGCTGGCCAGTTCGCCCCGGGAACAGGGGAGGCGCAGGCGAAAGAGCTTCGGGTGTTCGCACGTTTCCAACTGCGCGGCCTTGCCCACGGCCACGACGATGGCGCGCTCGCCCAGATCCCAGGCGAGATCGTCCACCGTGCCGTCCGGCAGGCGGCAGGCGCAGACGAGTACGCCGTGGCCGCAGAGGTCGAAGACGCGCCGGACGCCGCCAAAGCTGGTGCAGCGCCAGGCGACGGGAATGCCGCCCGTCTCCAGCGCCGATGTGCAGCGCGCGCACTGTTCCTCCGTCGCAAAGGCGACGATGACGTTCGTCACAGCCCCTCACCTCCCCTGTTCGGACGCGGGCGCGTCAATAGATGACCAGATACTTGCCCAGCTCCCAGTCGCTGACGTGGGTGCGGTAGGCGTCCCACTCGCGCTTCTTGCCCTCGACATACTGCGTGGTGACATGTTTGCCCAGCGTCTCGCAGATGAGCGCGTCGGCCTCCATGGCGTCGATGGCCTCCTTGAGCGTGCCCGGCAGGCTCTCGATGCCGTGCGCGGCGCGGGCGGCATCGTCCATGGCGAAGATGTTATCCGTGACCTCCTCGGGCGGGGTCAGGCCCTTTTCGATGCCGTCCAGACCGGCGGCCAGACACACGGCCAGCGCCAGATAGGGGTTGCAGGTGGGATCGGGGCAGCGCAGCTCCACGCGCGTGGCCTGACCGCGCGCCGCCGGGATGCGGATCAGCGCCGAGCGGTTGCTGGCCGACCACGCCAAGTAACAGGGGGCCTCGTAGCCCGGCACCAGCCGCTTGTAGCTGTTGACCAGCGGGTTGGTGATGGCCGCCATGCCGCGCACGTGCTTGAGCAGCCCGGCGATGAAGGCATAGGCCTCGCGGCTGAGACCGCGCGCGTCGGAGGGGTCGGCGAAGATGTTTTTGCCATCCTTGAACAGGCTCATGTTGGTGTGCATGCCGCTGCCGTTGATGCCGAACACCGGCTTGGGCATGAAGGTGGCGTGCAAGCCGTTCTTCTGCGCCAGCGTCTTGACGGCGAGCTTGAAGGTCATGATGTTGTCGGCGGCGCTGAGGGCGTCGGCGTACTTGAAGTCGATCTCGTGCTGGCCGGCGGCGACCTCGTGGTGGGAGGCTTCGATCTCAAAGCCCATCTGTTCCAGCGTCATGCAGATCTCGCGGCGGGTGCTTTCGCCGTGGTCGAGCGGGCCGAGGTCAAAGTAGCCGGCCTCGTCGGCGGTCTGCGTGGTCGGCGCGCCCTTCTCGTCCGTCTGGAAGAGGAAGAACTCGCACTCGGGGCCGACGTTGAAGGAATAGCCCATGTCCGCCGCGCGCTGAAGCTCCTTTTTCAGCACGCCGCGCGGATCGCCCACGAAGGGCGTGCCGTCCGGGTTGTACACGTCGCAGATGAGGCGCGCCACCTTGCCGTGCTGCGGTCGCCAGGGAAGGATGGTGAAGGAATCCAGGTCGGGGCGCAGGTACTGGTCGCTCTCCTGGATGCGGGTGAAGCCCTCGATGGAGCTGCCGTCGATCATCACCTGTCCGTTCACGGCCTTCTCGATCTGGCTGACGGTGATCGCCACGTTTTTGAGCTGGCCGAAGATGTCGGTAAACTGCATGCGGATGAACTCCACGTCGCCCTCGCGCGCCATGCGGATGATGTCTTCCTTGCTGTACTTGCTCATGGCTGAGACCTCCCGGAAAAAATGAAGAGAGCAAAGGTGTACTTGCGCATCACACCTTTGCTCTGCACGCCCATCATAGCACGATGCGCGCCCTCTGTCAAGGGGGATATGAAGCATGTGTTTGTAAAAAAACCATTATGATGAGTGCATTTGCGTATTTTTGCTAAAAAATGATGGTTTCACTTGCACCACTTGCAGATTTGCGTTATTTGTGGCCGACTGCCCTTGACAGCAAGCGGCGCGGGTGCTACAATGCGCCCATAGTTTCACACACAAAGCGATGCGGAAGAGGAGTAGGCCGGAAGCGCCGCGTTTCAGAGAGCGGGCGTTGGTGGAAGCCCCGCACGGGCCTCCGGCTGAAAAACACTTCCAAGCCCAAACCCAACGCGGCATGGCCGCCAGTAGGGGCGGCGTGGAGACGGCACGTTACAAGCGTCGGGGCCTGTTTGGGCCCGCAGAGAAGCAAATCGGGTGGCACCACGGAGAGCGGCCTTCGTCCTGAAATATCAGGATGAGCGCCGCGAAAAACGGAGGTGCCTTTTATGTGTTCCATTTTGGGTGTGTTGGGAAAGACGGTGGCCCCGGAGATCCTGCAAACGTGTTTTGCGCGCACGGCGTCGCGCGGGCCGGACATGAGCCGCTTTGTGGAGATACCCTGCGGCTATCTGGGCTTTCAGCGCCTTGCCATCATGGGGCTGGACGAGCGCGGCATGCAGCCCTTTTGCCTCGGCGGCGACTATGTGGTGTGCAACGGTGAGCTGTACGGCTTCCGCCCCCTGCGCGAGCGGCTCAAGGAGAAGTATACATTCGTCAGCGAATCCGACTGCGAGATTTTGTTGCCCCTCTACCATGAATATGGCCTGGAGATGTTCCGCGCGCTGGACGCGGAGTTCGCGCTGGTCATTTACGACGCGGAGAAAAACAGCCTCGTCGCCGCCCGCGACCCCATCGGCATCCGCCCGCTCTATTATGGGGAGATCGAGGGCGGCGGCATGGCCTTCGCCAGCGAGCCAAAGGACCTCGTGGGCCTGTGCGAAGCGATCCTCCCCTTCCCGCCCGGCTGTTACTGGGCGGACGGCCAGTTCGTCCGCTACGCGGACGCCGCGCACGTGGATCAGTTTGCCATGGTGGACGAGGAGACCGCCTGCGCCCGGCTGCGTGACCTGCTGATCGAGGGCGTGAAAAAGCGCCTCGACGCCGACGCGCCCATCGGCTTTCTGCTCTCGGGCGGGCTGGATTCCTCGCTGGTGTGCGCCATCGCCCAGCGCGAACTGGGTAAGCCCATCCGCACGTTCGCCATCGGCATGGACGTGGACGCCATCGACTTAAAGTACGCCCGGCAGGTGGCGGAGTACATCGGAAGCGACCACACGGAAGTCATCATCAGCAAGGAGGACGTGCTGCGGGCGCTGCCCGCGGTGGTGGAACTGCTCGCCACCTACGACATCACCACCATCCGCGCCAGCGTGGGCATGTACCTCGTCTGCAAGTACATCCACGAGTATACGGACGTACGCGTGCTGCTCACCGGCGAGGTCTCCGACGAGCTGTTTGGCTACAAGTACACGGACTTTGCCCCCAGCGCCGCCGCCTTCCAGCGCGAGGCGGAAAAGCGCGTGCGCGAACTGCACATGTACGACGTGCTGCGCGCCGACCGCTGCATCTCGGTCAACTCTCTGGAGGCGCGCGTGCCCTTTGGCGACCTCGCCTTTGTGCGCTATGCCATGAGCATCGACCCGGCGCTGAAGATGAACCGCCACGGCATGGGCAAGTACCTGTTGCGCAAGGCCTTCGCGCGGGATGGGCTCCTGCCGGAGAACATCCTCTGGCGGCAGAAGGCGGCCTTTTCGGACGCCGTGGGCCATTCGCTGGTGGACGACTTAAAAGCGCTGGCGGAGGCGACCTACACGGACGCCGAAGCGGCGGAAAAGTGCGCCCGCTACGCCCACGCGCGCCCCTTTACGAAGGAGAGCCTGCTTTACCGCGAGCTGTTCGAGCGCTTCTACCCCGGCCAGAGCCGCATGGTGGCTGACTTCTGGATGCCCAACCGCGACTGGCCCGGCTGCGACGTGGACGACCCCTCCGCGCGCGTGCTGGGAAACTACGGGGCAAGCGGCGTGTGAGCGACGCCCGGCGGCGCGGTGGCGTCAAAGGCACAGGGGCCGAGCGGCGCGGTAGCCGTCACGGCCCCATTTCTGTCCCGTTGCGCCATCGGTCTTGCGCACAGGGACGTTCCCGCAGGGCGGCGGAAACGAATTTGTGGAAAAATTATTGATCTATGTAACGTTTGCCGGCCCTTTTCCGTATTTCTGATGAAGAGGCAAGCTGCAGCGCCTGAACGAATCGAAAAGAGGGATATTGGTGAAACGTTGGATTGCGATATTGTTGGCCGCTCTTTTGATGCTTTCCTGCGCGGGCGCGCTCGCTTCAGGAAACTACTATCTCGGCACCATGCGCGTTGTGAACTGCGAAGAATGGGTGTCGCTCCGGCTGCTGCCGGACGCCAGCTCGGAGCGGATCGTCAAAGTGCCTCTGGGCGCGGTCGTAGAGGCATATTACGAAAACGAGGAATTTACCTACTGCTATTATGACACGCGCTGGGGCTACATTCGGAACGAATACCTCGCCATGGAAAGCGCCTACGACCCGACCGGCCTGGGAAGCGTTGAACAGGAACTGACGATCTCGGATTTTTTCCAGCGCTATCCCGACTATGAAGCGTTCAACGACAGCTATGCCAGCACTTCCCATACGGCGGGCTGGCCGGTCTGGATGCTGCTGATCTCCTCGGGCGGCGGCCGCGATTACCGGGTCGTCAACTGCAATTCGTATGTCTCCCTGCGGATGGAGGCCGACGATCAGACGGCGCGGATCCTGGAAGTTCCGCTGGGCGCGACCGTGCAGGTGCAGGGCTTCTGGCGCAACTGGGCGCTCAGCGAATATCAGGGGCGCTACGGCTGGATCAAGGCGCAGTATCTTGAACCGTCCAATTCTTACGATGGCGGCGCTTATGATGACGGGGAAGACTACCGCGACGATCCCGGCTACTACCTCGGCGGCATGTATGTGGTCAACTGTGAGGAATGGATCTCCTTGCGGGAATCCCCAAGCACAAGTTCCGCCCGCCTTGCAAGGATACCGCTGGGGACGTATCTGGAAGTCTATCAGGTGGATGAGCGCTTCGCCTTCGTTGACTACAACGGCATGGTGGGCTATGTGCTGATGGAGTATTTGAGCTATGACCCGCCCACGGCGGCGCAACGCCCGTCTTCCGAACCTTCGACGCCGCAGTACGGCGCGTGGAGCGACTGGCAGGATACGCCCGTCTCCTCCTCCAGCACGCGGCAGGTCGAGACCCGCACCGTCTATGGCTATTACTACTTTGCCTGCCCCGGCTGCGGGAACCATGTACACGTGTGGGACTGCGGCGACCCCACATGGTGCGGCGGCTGCGGGTACTCCGGCTCCATTCAGAGCGGTTGGACGTGGGTGTTCACCACCAGAGCCTACGACTACGGCGATCCCGCCGCCTCGCTCAACGACTGGCATGGAACGGGCAGGTACTACTACGACGATGCCAGCTACGGCAGGCTATTTGCCTGGATCGACAGCGGCAACCCCGCGCCGCAGGGCAAGACGCAGTATCGCTATCGGGACGCGGCCTGACGCGGCCACGGGACGGAACGGAAAGGAGAATGAGATCATGTTTACGAATTATGGCCATCGGAAACTGTTGACTGTGCTGATCGCGGCGCTGCTCATCTTCGTCATGGCGCTTTCGCTGACCGGTTGCGAAAAGCGGGGCGTCTGTGAAAGCTGCGGGCAGGAGGAGGTTCTGGAGGAATACACTTGCACGGGAAGAGACGGCCCGTATGACGAGGGGGAAGTTGTCTACTTGTGCAATTACTGCCGGCAAATGTACAAATTCATGGGTTACTGACGCGCAAAGCCGCGCGACGGGCGGCAAAGTGGAAAACTGCAAAAAACTGCCAGAGGCGCGCGGTCTCTGGCAGTTGCTGCGTTTGGGAGAGGCGCTGTTTACGCACGCACTTCCTGCCGCATGAAGACGATGTAGGAAACGGCGAACGCCAGCAGCGCCAGCGCCACCATGTACACAAGGTGCGGCCACACCAGCAGCGCGCTCTGACCAAAGGAGAGCGTTCCCGACAGCGCCCCGGCCAGCGCGTCCGTGGTGGTGAAGCCGATGAAGCGCACATCGGGGTTGAGCAGCGTGGTCGCCGCCTCGGAGTAGAGGTAGTAGGGGGAACAGCGCTCCAGCCCCAGCTGCAGTTCGTAGTTGCTCAGGGTGTTGTAATAGCCCTGTATGCCGTCCAGCGCATCAGGTCATAGGTGCCGTTGATGGTCACGGAGAGGGTGAAGGAGAGCTTTTCCGACACCGTGGTGGCCGTGCAGGGGATTTCATACGTTCCGGCGGCCACGTTCTGCGGCGGCACGACGGTGATGCTCACGCCCTGCGTGGTGCGCGCCTCCAGCTCCAGCGCCGCCACGCGCGTGCTTTCGCCCGAGGGGGTGAAGCTGACCGTCCAGCCCGCGGGCGCGCTGGCCGACAGCGCGTAGGACTGCGAAGTCAGCGTGTTGTTGATCAGCGTGGCTGAGAAGGTGAAGTCCGTCTGGGCGTCGCCCTCCTGCTCCGGGTATTCCACCTCGAAGCTGCTGTTGCCCAATTCCTCGGCGCTGACGGTGAGGTCGATGGTCAATTCGTCGGCAAAGTCCTCGCCCGTGGCGCCCAGTACGATGGCGTAGTCGCCCGCCTCCGCCTCCAGCGGCACGGTCAGTTCAAAGGCCACGTCCTCAATGACTTCGCCGTTGCGCGCGTGTACGGTGCTTACGCGCTGCCCGCTGGCGCTGAAGTCGCCCTCCCAGCCCTCGGGCAGTTCGGCGATGGCGAGGGCAAAGTCCTGCGAACTTCCGCTGTAATTGTCGATGGCAAGGTCGATCGTCATCTCGTCCCCGGCGTTGACGGTCATCGCCGGGTAGGGGGTGCTGAGTTCCACATACGGCTCGGCCGGAGTTTCCGTTTCCGCAACGCCCTCGGCCAGCGCCGGGGCGGTCAGGGTCATCAGCGCCAGCAACAGCGCCAGCGCGCGCGTCCACTTCCTGTTCATGTACATTCACTTCCGTCCTGTGTTTTTCGCGTCGCCGCGATATATTTATCGTAGAAAGGATGGCTAAATTAAACCTTAAAAATGCCATGAACGCCCCGTGAACGATTTTGGGGAGTTTTGTGTCCGGGCATGGTGCGCGATTTTAACGTTTGAAGCGTTGATTTTGCCAAGAGCGAATGTTAAAATCATTCCCATACCATCAGGAACTGGAGGGAACTCTATGCGGATCGCTTTCTCAACGCTCGGATGTCCTGATTTTGATTGGGTGGACATCTACACCATGGCCAAGGATCTTCAGTTTGACGGCATCGAGGTGCGCGGCATCGGCCGCAACATCCACGCCGTGACGGCGGCGCCCTTTACCCCCCGCCGCATCAACCAGACGATCCAGAAGCTGAGCGATCTGCGACTTACCATTCCCTGCTTCTCCACCAACACGGCGCTGAAGGATGAGGAAGACCGCGAAGCGGCCGTCCTTGAGATCACCGAGTACATCGAGCTGGCGCACGAGCTGGGCACGCCGTATATCCGCGTGCTGGCCGACCGCGACGCGGCGCCCGAAGGCGAAGTGGACGATGATAAGATCGCCGAGGCGCTTTTGCAGCTGGCCGACATCGCCAAGGGCAAGAACGTCACGCTGCTGGTGGAGACCAACGGCGTCTATGGCGACACCGCGCGCCTGCGCAAATTGCTCGACCGGGTAAACCGCCCGGAGATCGCCGCTTTGTGGGACATCCATCACCCCTACCGCTACTTCGGCGAATCCCCGAAGACCACGGTGGAGAACCTCGGCTCCTACATCCGCCACGTCCACGCCAAGGACTCCGTGGTGGAAAACGGCCGCATCGTCTACAAGATGATGGGCGAGGGCGACCTGCCCGTCTACGACATGCTCGACGCGCTCACCGCCATCGACTTTGACGGCTTTGTCTCCCTGGAATGGGTCAAGCGCTGGATGCCCGACCTCACCGACGCCGGCATCGTCTTCCCGCACTTTGCCCACTTCATGCAGACCTACGCCGCCCAGTGCCTGCAGACCGACAACCGCGGCACCGGCAAATACCTCTGGCCCAAGGAGCATCTGATCGACCTCACCTTCCCCGAGGTACTCGACCGCGTGGTGAAGGAGTTCCCCGATCAGTACGCCTTCCGCTACACCACCTGCGACTATACGCGCACCTACGCCCAGTTCCGCGACGACGTGGACCAGTTCGCCCGCGCGCTCATCGCCATGGGCGTGAAGAAGGGCGACCACGTGGCCATCTGGGCGACGAACATCCCCCAGTGGTTCATCACCTTCTGGGCCAGCGCCCGCATCGGCGCGGTGCTGGTGACGGTCAACACCGCTTATAAAGTACACGAGGCCGAGTACCTGCTGCGCCAGTCCGACACCCACACGCTGGTGATGATCGACGGCTACAAGGATTCCAACTACGTCGAGATCATCAACGAGATCTGCCCGGAACTGAAGACCACCGCGCCGGGCGAGCTGTTCAGCAAGCGCCTGCCGCACCTGCGCAACATCATCACCTGCGATTCCGAGCAGCCCGGCTGCTTTACCTGGGAGGGCGCGCTGGCGCTGGCCAAGGACGTGCCGATGAGCGAGGTCTACCAGCGCTCGCGCCAGATCGACAAAAACGATGTGTGCAACATGCAGTACACCTCCGGCACCACGGGCTTCCCCAAGGGCGTCATGCTCACGCACTACAACGTGGTCAACAACGGCAAGGCCATCGGCGACTGCATGGACCTTTCCAGCCACGACCACATGATGATCCAGGTGCCGATGTTCCACTGCTTCGGCATGGTGCTGGCGATGACCGCCTCCGTGACCCACGCCGTCACCATGAGCCCGATCCCCTACTTCTCCCCGCGCGTCTCCCTGGAATGCATTCGCAGAGAGCCGACCATCACCGCCTTCCACGGCGTGCCGACGATGTTCATCGCCATGCTGGAACACCCGGACTTTGAAAAGACGGACTTTTCCAACATGCGCACCGGCATCATGGCCGGCTCGCCCTGCCCGGTGAAGGTCATGCAGGACGTGGTGGACAAGATGCACATGTCCGAGATCTGCATCACCTACGGCCAGACCGAGGCTTCGCCCGCCACTACCATGTCCAAGACCACGGACTCGCTGGATGTGCGCGTCAACACCGTGGGCGCAGCCATGTTCGCCGTGGAGTGCAAGATCGTCGATCCCGACACCGGCGAGGAGCTGCCCGACAACACCGACGGCGAGTTCTGCGCCCGCGGCTACAACATCATGAAGGGTTACTACAAGATGCCCGAGGCCACCGCCGCCGTCATCGACGAGGACGGCTGGCTGCACTCCGGCGACGTCGCCCGCCGCACCCCGGACGGCTACTACAAGATCACCGGCCGCATCAAGGACATGATCATCCGCGGCGGCGAGAACATCTACCCCAAGGAGATCGAGGAGTTCTT
>DVOU01000012.1:0-43634 GCA_018713365.1 Candidatus Pullichristensenella excrementipullorum | reverse complement strand
CGCTCCTCAAATTCGCCGCGGTACTTGGCGCCGGCGATGAGGCTGCCCATGTCCAGCGAGAAAAGCGTCCTGTCCTTCAAAGAAGTGGGCACGTCGCCGCGCACGATGCGCTGCGCCAGCCCTTCGGCGATGGCGGTCTTGCCCACGCCCGGCTCGCCGATGAGTACCGGGTTGTTCTTGGACTTGCGCGAGAGTATGCGGATGACGTTGCGGATCTCGGCGTCGCGGCCGATCACCGGGTCGAGCTTCTGCCTGCGCGCAAGGTCGGTAAGGTCGGTGCCGAATTTCTTCAGTGCGTCGTAGGTGTCCTCCGGCTGGTCGCTGGTGACGCGGGCGTTGCCGCGCACGGCCTGCAACTGCTTGAGGAAACCGTCGCGCGTCAGCCCCAATTCGGAAAACAGGCGCTTCAAAACGCCGTTGGGCTTCTCCATCAGCGCCAGCACGATGTGTTCGACCGACACATACTCGTCCTTCATGTGTTCGGCCTGCTTTTCAGCCTCATTGAGCGCCGCGTCCACGCTCTGGGAGATGTACACCTTCTCCGGGTCGCGGCCGGGGCCGGACACCTTGGGGATGCGCTCGATCTCGCGCTCGCAGGCGGAAAGCACGCGCTGCGGCTCGATGTTCAGCGCCGTGAACAGCTGCGGGATCAGCCCCTCCTGCTGCGCGGTCAGCGCGTAGAGCAGATGCTGCTGGTCGATCTGCATATTCTGATGCTCGATAGCCACCTGCTGCGCATCGCGGATGGCCTCCAGCGATTTTTTGGTGAATTTTTCCATGTTCATAGAGTCCTTGCCTCCCCTCGACGGCCATGTTTGACCTTCTTTGACTATTATAAAGAATACCGGGGCGACTGTCAAGTGCCCCGGTGAAAGTTTACAAATTGTTCAAAAGTTTACAGCGGTCTTCGTTTATTCTGCGAACGTCACGTCGATATCGCCGTTGTTGGTCACCGCGCGCAGGAAGATGCCCTCGCTGTCCAGCAGGGCGGGCAGGTTGTTTTCGTAGTCCGTTTCGCTCTCGATGTGATAGTCGCGCATCTCCCCCGGCAGCTGACCGCGGATGTCGCCGTTGTCGGTCTGCAAAGAGAGGCTCTCGCGCACAGTGAGGCCGTCAAAGGTCACATCGCCGTTGTCGGTGACGGCTTCCAGCGCATCCGCCTCCACGCCCTCCATGCGCACGTTGTCGTTTCCGGTGCGCAGGGAGATGTCGTCGGCCTGCACGCCGTTGAGGTCGATAGAGCCGTTGTCCGTCTCAACGCGCAGCGTATCCGCGCTCACATTTTCCACGGTCACGCTGTCGTTGTCTGTGCCGAGGGCGACGGCCCCGGCAGATACGTTCCGCACGGCGATGGGGCCGTTGTCCGTCGCGATGGTCACAGTGGGGAAGGAAACGCCGTCGCCGCCATCCACCCGCACCGCGCCGTTGCCGTTGGAAATATCCACATGCGCGCCGGCAGGCAGTTCGATCTCCAATTTTCCGTTCAGATGGAAGCCGAACCAGGCGCCAAGGCCGTTTTGCCGCTGTTCGATTTTTTCAATGTACAGCCTGCCGCCCTCCTCGCGGATGTCGTAGGCTGCCTCCTCGTTTTCCTGACAGGTCAGCCGCGCCTTGCCGTCTTCGGAAGGCGTGATGACGATGTCCGCGTTGCGGTCGGCCACCACCAGTTCCACCACATCGCCCTCGGCCTCGTACTGCCTCTCCACCAGCGCCCCGCCCGCATTGAGGTTGCCAAAATCAAACCCCGCCATCGCAAAGCCCGCCAGCGCCAAAGCGACGCCCGCGATCAAAAGGGCCACCGCGACTTTTGCCGTCTTCTTCATCCGTCCTTCCTCCTTCCCACGATCAGCCGCTTGCAGCCGCGCCCGAATGCCTTCGTCAGCTTCCAAAGCCCCTTGCCCGCCGCCTTCATCGGCGCGATGAGCAAAAGCCCCAGCGCGAAACTCACCAGCCCCGCGCCGCACACGCACAGCCCCGGAGCCGCGCCCTGCATGAACATCAGCGCCACGCCTCCCAGCGCGCAGCCCGCGCCCGCGATCAGCAGCGAGGCCACCGCCGCGTAGATAGAGATCATCGCCGCCCACAGCGCCGCGTACACGCTCAGCCCCACGGCGAAAAGCGTCAACAATAGCGGCGAAGCGCAGATCAGCAGGATCACGCGTCCGGCGCTGCTTTCCCGCCGCACGCGCTCGCGCACCACCGCCCCCAGCGGCCGGTCGGCGAGCAGGCCGCGCGCCACAGTTTCCACATCGCCCAGCGCCGCCACCGCGTCTTCCTCATCCATGCCGTCCTCCACGCGGTCGTCGATGCTCTCGGCGCAAAATTCCAGCGCCCGCGCCCTTTCCTCGGCGCTCATCCCCTCCAGGCGCTTTTCAAGCGCCCGCAGGAACGCTTCCTTTTTCATCTCTCTCCCTCCGTCCCTTCCATGATGAAGGCATATACGTCCAGCACCTGCCGCCATTCCCCGCGCAATTCGTCCAGATGCGCGCGGCCTTCCTCGGTGATGCCGTAATACTTGCGCAGCCGCCCGTTGTGTTCGCGGCTGTACACGCGCAGATAGCCGCCCGCCTCCAGCCGCCGCAAAATGGGGTAGAGCGTCGATTCGGACACCTCCACGTGCGCCCCCACGTCCTTGACCATTTGATACCCGTAGGAATCCCCGCGCGCCAGCACCGCCAGCGCGCAGGCCTCCAGCATGCCGCGCTTCAGCTGTGGATCCACGCCATCGCCTCCCTTCGCATAATATTATACAACGCACAGTATAGCGCGTCAAGCAGTATGCGGCGTTTCGGAACAGATTTAACATTCCATAAGACGAATGTAGTATTGACAAACTTATACTACAATGGTAGTATATAGGCAAGAGAACACGAAAGGGGGAAGGGGGATGTCCACGTTTCTCGCCATGAGCGTATCCGGCGGCGCGCTGATCCTCGTCATCGCCGTTTTGCGGGCCCTGTTTGCCCAGCGCCTGCCCCGGCGGCTGCTGTGCGCCCTCTGGGCGGCGGCGCTTCTGCGCCTGCTGTTGCCCGTCTTTCCCCCGTCGCCGTTGAGCCTGTTCCCAGCCGTGGAGAGCGGGGGAGGGGAGGGTCTCCCCGCCATCGTCGCCGCGCCCACCGCCGCGCCGCAGACCGTCGTCTCTACCGTCGCGCCCGGGGCCGCCACGCTCGACCTGCGCGCCGTGCGCGACGCAAGCGGCAGCCTCACTGGCCTGCGCGTCGCCACGGCGGAGGAGTCCGCCGCCATCGCGGGAGAGTTGCACGAAGACGAAGCGCCCCCGCAGCAGGGCGGCCCGCTCGGCTCCGTCGAGTCGGCGGAAGACTGGTACTGATCAAACGGCAAAGGAGACGCCGCGATGAAATTTCACGATACGGAATTGAAGATCATGGAAGTCCTCTGGCGCGAGGGCGACGTCCCCGCCCGCCACATCGCCGAGGTGGTGGGTTTGCAGACGGGCTGGAACGTCAACACCACCTACACGATGCTCAAGCGCATGATCGCCAAGGGGGCCATCGAGCGGCGCGACCCGCGCTTTCTCTGCCACGCGCTGGTGACGCGCGAGCAGGCGCAGGCCGCCGAGGCCGACGACCTCATCGACCGCCTCTTCGATGGCTCCGCGGACAAGCTCTTCGCCTCGCTGCTGGGCCGCAAGCGCCTCACCCCCGAACAGCTCAAGCGCCTGCGCGCGATGATCGAAGAAGACGAGTGACCCGCGCGGTGGAGGGGGCCGGAAACGGCAAGGGGGAGCGGCGCGTGCAACGGACTTTTCGCGCACGCGCCGCCGGGATGAGCGTTTTTCGCGCATGAACAACGCTGCGTAAGCAGGAATGGGGGAGAATATGCTTTCCACGCTTCTGGAAATGAGCCTCGCGGGAGGCTGTCTCATACTGGTCGTCATCGTGTTGCGGGCGCTGCTGCTGCACCGCCTGCCCAAGGCGCTGTTTTTCTGGCTGTGGATGCTCGCGCTTTTGCGCCTGCTGCTGCCGGTCTTTCCCGCCTCGCCCCTGAGCGTGTTCGCGCGCGCGCCTGTCGTACAGCAGGCGGCAGTCGAGATGGTGGGGGAGGGCGCGCAGGCTACGAGGACGGAAGCCGCGATCGCGCCCGCCGCGCCGCAAGCGCCGCCCGCCGTCAGCGCGCAGACGGCCCCTCCCGCGCGCCCCGCGCCCGCCGCCGCGCCCGAGGCGTCCCTGACGCCGCTGCTCACGCGCATCTGGCTGACCGTCTCCCTGCTGCTGGCGCTGCTTCTGGGCCTTGCCTACGCGCGCGGCCTGCGCAACTTTCGCCGCGCCCGGCCCCTGCAAAGTCCCTTCATCCGCGCGTGGCTGAAGCAGAACGCCCTGCGCCGCCCGCTGGAAGTGCGCCTGTGTGCGCGCATCGATTCCCCGATGACCTACGGCGTTCTGCGCCCGGTCATCCTCCTGCCCGAGAGCGTCGGCAAGGCCGACACACAGGCGCTTTTGTGCGCGCTGGACCATGAACTTTCCCACATCCGCCATTTCGACGCCGTCTGGAAGCCGCTCATCGCCGCAGCCGTCTGCCTGCACTGGTTCAACCCCCTCGTGTGGGCCATGGCGATCCTCGCGGGCCGCGATATCGAACTCTGCTGCGACGCGCGCGTGCTGCGCCGCGGCGGAAAGGAAGAACGCCGCGCCTATGCCTCCGCGCTTCTGCGCATGGAGGAAGCGCGCGCCCATGTCCTGCCCCTCACCAACGCCTTCAGCCGCAACGCGCTGGAAGAAAGGATCGGTGCCATCATGAACGCCAAAAAGATATCCGTTTCCGCCCTGCTTTTGACCCTGCTGATCGTCGCCGTGGCCCTGACGGCCTTCGCCGCCGCGCCTGAGAGCGGGACGGCCACGCTTCCCGCCGATACGGAAATGACCCATGCCGACCTCGTCGCCGCCGTGGACGCGGCGGTGAACGCCAACGCCCAGTATCGCGGCGTTTCCACAAGCGACCTCTCCGCCTACGCCCCCTACGGGCTGGGCGCGCTCGACGATGGGCTTTTCTACCGCGGCGTGCGGGTGCGCGCCTTTGACGACCGCGCCGCGGGCATCCTCGCGCTGGATGCGCAGGGCAATGTGGACGTAAGCGCCGTGCGCGATGAAAACGGCGCGCTCACCGGCCTGCGCGCCGCCACACGGGAGGAATTTGACCAGAACACCATGGAAGAGCCGCGTATCCGCGCTCATTGGTTCGGCATGGAGGAGTCCGCCGCCGGGAGCTACATCGCCCCGTCCGAGGTCTGGCCCCTGCCGGAAACGGAGGCGCTGCGCGCGGACATCGCCACCTACGCGCCCTACGGCCTGCACGACGAAGGCGGCATGGTCGCCTTCATGGGCGCTGCGGTGCGCTCCTTTGTGGACGAGGCGGCGGGTTACGACGTGCTGTGCGACCCCAACGGCAAAGTGGACGTCTCCGCCGTGCGCGATGAAAACGGCGCGCTCACCGGCCTGCGCGCCGCTGGCTACGGGGAAGACGCCGCTGTATCGTCCCAGCAATGGTATCCCGAAGACGAGTCCGCCGACGCGCTGGTGATGCAGCCCATGTACACGCAGGAGATGAAGAACAACGGCCTCTGGATCGACGACCCGGACACCGCCGGCGGGATCAACATCGCCGAGACCGGCTACGCGGCCTTCGGCATCACCACCGAGCAGGACCTGCTCATCTACAATGGTGAATACGTGCGCTACCTCGAAGACGAGGGCGCGAACATCCACTACGAAAACGACGGCGGCACCCTCGACCTCTACGCCGTGCGCGACGAAAGCGGCGCTCTGACCGGCCTGCGTGCGGCGACAGAGGAAGAATACGACGCCAATACGAAGCAGTACATGGTCTGGTAACGCACAGACGGCCCCGCGAGCGCAAACGCGGGGCCTTTGCTTTCCCCTTTGCGCGGACGGAGGACGCGACCCTCCCCCAAACGCGCCGCGCGTCCTCTCCCCGTCCCGCCTTTCCGCGCACACACATCCAACGCTTACAACGGAAAAATGACCGCAATGTGCCCGCCGCGCGCGCGACACTGCGCGCAAGCGCGCCCTTCGCCTGACAAAGCGAGGAGAAAGGAGATCGCCATGTCCCATATCGCCGCACAGACCCGCCATGCCGTCCATCGTCTCGCCCAGCGCTTCCGCCGCCATGAGCGACTGCAAAAGGAGCGCGCAGATTTCCAACGCCTTTGCGCCGCGCACGGCATCCGCCCGTCGTGGCGGAACTTTCTGGACGCAAAGGAGCAGACGGGCTGCAGCGTCCGCGAGTATTTCCTCTTTCGCTTCCACGAGCGCCCCGCCGCCGTTCGCGAAACGTTCATGACCACCGCCCAGCGCGACGCCTTCGTCACCTGCATCGGCGACGATCTTTCCCGCAATACCTCCGCGCCCGGCAACAAGATACTCTTCAACATGCTTTTTGCGCCGTATCTCGGCCGGGAGTGGCTCAATCCCACCGCCGCCTCGCCGGAGGAATTTGCCGCCTTTGTGAAAAGGCATGGCCGCGTGATGGTCAAGCCCGCCGGCGACGGACAGGGCAAGGGCATCTTCGTCTATGCCTATGAGAGCGACGAAGCGGCGAAGGCGCTCCATGAAGCGCTCGCGGACAAGGCCATGCTCGTCGAACAGATGCCCGCCCAGCACCCGCAGCTCGACCGCCTCAACCCCAACTGCCTCAACACCGTGCGCTTCACCACCTATACCGACCGCGACGCGGCGCATATCCTCATGGCCACGCTGCGCTCCGCCACGGACGAAAGCGCGGTCGACAACTTCCACGCCGGCGGCATCGCCATGGCCGTCGATCTGGACACGGGCCGCGTCGTTTCCGACGGTGTTGACGAGGAGGGCCGCCGCTTTTCCGCCCACCCCCACACGCACGTACCGCTGCACGGCTTTCAACTGCCCAACTGGAGAGAAGCACTGTCCGTCGTCCGCCGCGCCTCGCGCGAAATGTACCATCTTCCCCGCTGCCGCTTCCTTGGCTGGGACATCGCCTTTCTCCAGGGCAGCCAGATCGCCGTCATCGAGTGCAACTGGCAGCAGGGCATGCAGACACAGGCCCCGCACGAACGCGGCTTTCGCCTCGCGCTGAAAGCGCTCGACAAGCGTCGCTGAGCGCCATCGTCCATCTCCATTTTTTGCGCGCCGCGCATATTTTCTTCACAGCATTGTCCGAAGGTTCGCATTGATTTGTTCATGGAAATATCATATCATTTATAATACCATGAACATTCTGTGACATGCCGCGGGCACTGCCTGCGCTTGCGCCCGGGAAAATGGAGGGATCCACTTTGCTCAAGCTCATCAAGGAGATGCGCCATCTCGTACATGTGTGCTGCGAAAGCCATCGCCATCGCAAGGTCATGCAGGAACGCATGGCGAAGTTTGCGCAGAAGAAGGCCGAGCAGGGCGCCATGGCGGCAAGCGCGAGTTTTGAGGACTATCTCGCCGCGCGCGAGCAGACGGGCTGCAACATCGCCGAATACTTCCTCTTCCAGTTCTACAAAAAGGACAGCGCCGAGCGCGATACCTATCTCACCTACGAGCGCCGCGACAGCATCATTCGCAGGATCAACGACGACCAGACCAGCAACGCCACCGTGCCGGGCAACAAGGTGCTGTTCAACATGCTTTTTGGCAAGTATCTGGCGCGCGAGTGGATCAACCCCACCTCCGCCACGCCGGAGGAATTTGTCGCCTTTGTGAAAAAGCACGGCAAGGTGATGCTCAAGCCGGCCTGCGATGGCAAGGGCCACGGCATCAGCATCTACGAATACACCACCGATGAGGAGGCCCGCGCCCTGCACGACCGCCTGGTGGGCGCTTCGATGCTGGTCGAGGAAGTGCTTCGCCAGCACCCGGCGCTCAACGAGATCAACCCCAACTGCATCAACACCGTGCGCGTCGCCACCTATACCGACCGCTACGATGAACACATACTGCTGGCCACGCTGCGCACGGCGCGCGGCGTCTCCATCGTGGACAACTTCGACGCCGGCGGCATCCACGTGGCGGTGGATCTTGCGACCGGCAAGCTCTGCTCCAACGCCACCGACGAGCAGATGCACGACTATCCCACCCATCCCCTCACCGGCACGAAGCTCAACGGCTTCCAGCTGCCCAACTGGGACAAGGCGCTGGACGTTCTGCACCGCGCCTCGCGCGAAATGTACGCCCTGCCCGGCTGCCGCTATCTGGGCTGGGACATCGCCTTCCTCGAAAACGGCGAGATCGCCATCGTCGAATGCAACTGGCGGCAGGGCCCGCAGGCGCAGCAGCCGCACGCCCATGGCTATTACCACGAACTGCTGGCCGCCAGCCAGAAACTCTGAACGCCCCAAAACAGGCAACGCCCCCACGGCCCATATCCGTGGGGGCGTTTGTATCTGCGCGTTCTCAGCGCCTGCCCAGCGCCAGATCGCGCGCGGCTTCGGCGATGCGCCTGGCGTTGTCAAAGCGGCGGTATTTCTGCTGGCATTCGCGTATGCGCGCAAGCTCCCGGCCATCGTCGGCGAGCAGGCGCTTCACTGCCGCGGGCAGTTTCTTGACCCCTTCGGAGACGATGCCCAGGCCGTAGCGCTCCACCAGTTCGGGATTTCCCTGCTCCTGCCCCGGCAGCGCGCCGGTGATGATGAGCGGCACGTTCATCACCACGCCCTCGAAAAACGAGTTGGGGCTGCCGCGCGCGATCATGATGTCGCTCTCCAGCATAAGGTTTTCAATGTCCGTGACAAAGCCGAGGATGCGCACGCGCTCGCCGTATTTGCGCTTGAGCAGCGCTTCCAGGCGCTTTTTCAGCTGCTTGTTGCGCCCGCAGACGATGGTCAGATTCACGTCCGTCTTCGTCATCAGCGCCGCGGCGTAGGAGCCGAGCATGCCGCTGCCCTCTCCGCCGGACATCAGCAGGCAGCGCGCCGGGTGCGCGGGGTCCCAGGCCGGCTTTTCCACCCGCTGGGCAAGGTCGGTAAAGCGGCGGCGGGTGGGGAAGCCCGCCTTGAGGATGCGCTCGCGCGGCACGCCGTAGGAGAGCGTGCGCGCCACCGCCTCGTCGGTCGCGCAGACGGTCAGCGCCGAACGCGGGTCGCACCAGGAGGGGTGTACCGTCACCGGGTCCGCCTGCACGGACACGAAGGGGATGTCCAAACTGTGTTCTTCGCACACGGTGAGCAGCGAGGAATTGAACATCGGGTGCGTGGTCACCACCACGTCCGGCCGCTCCCGCGCCACCGTCTCGATAAAGCGCTTCTCCGCCCAGGTGGACATCAGCGAACAGTAGGTGGAATTGAACTGGGTGCCAAAGTCCCACGTCATTTTCCAGAGGAACTTGGCGTGCCGCGTGACCACGCCGTAGCTGTCGCCCAGCGCGGTGATGGACTTGCCCACCAGATCTTCAAAGCCGTCCACCGGCTTGACTTCCACCTCCGGCATGTCCACGAACCAGTCCATCAGGGCGTCGGAGATGGACTTGTGCCCACAGCCCGTGTGCGTGGTGGTGATAAGAAGTATCTTTTTCTTCTCGCTCATGGACGCACCCTCACCGGCTCCGCGCCAGCGGGGATGTCGCCCACGCCGCGCAGCACGTAATGCGGCTGATAGGGGTAGGTGGCCATGCCCTCCAGACTGGTCACGCCCGAAAGCACCAGCACCGTGTCCATGCCGGATTCGATGCCGGCCACCACGTCGGTATCCATGCGGTCGCCGATGATGACCGTGTCCTCCGGCGAGGCCTTGAGGCGGCTCTGCGCGTGGCGCATCATCAGCGGGTTGGGCTTGCCGATGAAGTACGCCTGCCGTCCGCAGGCCATCTCGATGGGGGAGATCAGCGCGCGGCAGGCCGGGGCGATGCCGTTCTCCACCGGGCCGGTGATGTCCGGGTTCGTGCCCAACAGCTTGGCGCCGTTGCGCACCAGATGCACGGCCTTCTGGATCTTTTCAAAGCTGTAACCGCTCGTCTCGCCCACGACCACGTAATCGGGGTTGACGTCGTTCATGGAAAAGCCCGCGTCGTAGAGCGCGCCCACCAGCCCCGCCTCGCCGATGACATAGGCCGAGCCGCCGGGGCACTGGCTCTTCAGATAGCTGGCCGTGGCCAGAGCGCTGGTGTAAAAGTGTTCCTCGCCCACGTCCAGCCCCAGCCGGTGCAGCTTCTGTTTCAGCTCCTTGGGGCTGCGCTCCGAGGAGTTGGTGAGAAAGATATATTCCTTGCCGTTCGCTTCCAGCCAGTTTACAAATTCCCGCACACCGGGCAACAGCAGGTTGCCGTGATAGATCACGCCATCCATATCGCTGATGAACGCTTTTTTGCGCATGAGTTCCTGCAACTCTACCCCTCCTTTGCGTGCGCGCTCGCGCGCGTACCTGCCTTTATTATACATGATGAACTCCGTTTTGAAAAGCCAAACTTTGCCAGACTGTCAAAAAAGGCGCTTTTTCCGTCCGGCGCGGCGCGCCCTTTGCATTTTTGCGAATATCTGCTATAATATCCCCATGGAACGATGCGTCGGTTTTCCCCCGGTGGCCGATGAAGACAGCCGCCTTATCATCCTCGGCAGCGCGCCGGGCGTCCCCTCGCTGCGCGCGGGCTTTTACTACGCCAACCCGCGCAACGCCTTCTGGCGCATCCTCGCCGATACGCTTGGCGCGCCCCTGCCGGAAACGGTGGGGGAGAAACAGGCGCTGCTTTTGCAAAACCGCCTCGCCCTCTGGGACGTATTGTGCGCCTGCGAACGCCGCGGCTCTCTGGACAGCGCCATCCGCGAGCCGGAAGCCAACGACTTTGCCGCCTTTTTCGCCGCCCATCCGCGCATCGAGCGCGTGCTTTTCAACGGCGCGGCGGCGCGAAAGCTCTTTTACCGCTTCTGCGCGGCGTCGCTGCAGGGCCGCGAGACCGCGCTTCTTCCCTCCACCAGCCCCGCCCACACGCTCCCATATCCGCAAAAACTGGAGATATGGAGAAAGGAACTTCTGCGATGACGAACATATTGCCCAACGCCATCCTGCGCAAAAAGCGCTTCGGTGGCGAACTGAACGAGGCCGAGATCCGCGCCTTTGTGCGCGGCGTGACCGACGGAAGCTGGGCCGACTACCAGACCTCCGCGCTGCTGATGGCCATCTGCATCCACGGCATGAGCGACCGCGAGACCCTGGCGCTGACACTGGCCATGGCCAAGTCCGGCGACACGCTGAACCTAAAGGACATCCCCGGCGT
Source organism: Candidatus Pullichristensenella excrementipullorum (assembly GCA_018713365.1). Taxonomy (GTDB): domain Bacteria; phylum Bacillota; class Clostridia; order Christensenellales; family Aristaeellaceae; genus Pullichristensenella; species Pullichristensenella excrementipullorum. Next base: position 32,429 of record DVOU01000012.1, on the reverse strand, counting down.
CAAGGCCGACAAGCACTCCACCGGCGGCGTGGGCGACACCACCAGCCTCATCCTCGTGCCCCTCACGGCCGCCTGCGGCCTCAAGGTGGCGAAGATGTCCGGCCGCGGGCTGGGCTTCACCGGCGGCACGCTGGACAAGCTCGAAGCCATCCCCGGCATGCGCGTCAACTTGGAGGTGGATGAATTTAAGTCCATCGTCCGCTCCGTCGGCTGCGCCATCGCCGGACAGACCGCCGAACTGGCCCCGGCGGACAAGGTGCTGTACGCCCTGCGCGACGTCACCGAGACGGTGGACTGCCTGCCGCTGGTGGTCTCCTCCATCCTCTCGAAAAAACTGGCCGCCGGCTGCGACGTGGTGGTGCTTGATGTCAAGACCGGCTCCGGCGCCATCATGGACACGCCGGAAAAGTCCCGCAAACTGGCCGAGGACATGGTGCGCATCGGCAACCTCAGCGGCCGCCGCTTCTCGGCGCTGATCACCGATATGGATCAGCCCCTGGGCATGTACATCGGCAACGCCCTGGAAGTGGAGGAAGCCATCGACGTGCTTTCCGGCCGCACGACCGGCCCCTTGCGCGACGTGGCCCTCACCCTCGGCGCCCACATGCTGAAAAACGCCGAACTCGCCCCCACGGTGGAGGCGGGCAAAATCATGCTCGCGGAAAAGATCGCAAACGGCGCGGGCCTTGCCAAATTCGCCGAGATGATCCGGGCGCAGGGCGGCGACCCGCGCGTCTGCGAGGACACCGGCCTGCTCCCCAAGGCCAGCCGCAGGATCGCCATGCCCGCCCCGGACGACGGCTACATTTCCGCCATCCGCACCTCGGAGGTCGGCAACGCCGCCCGCCTGCTCGGCGCGGGGAGGCTGCGCAAGGAGGACGCCATCGACCCCGCCGTGGGCATCGTCATGCAGCGCCGCGTGGGCGAATACGTCCGCCGCGGCGACGCGCTGCTCACCATCCACGCCAACGCCCATTCGGACGTGGCCGGCGCGCTCAACATACTCGGCAAGGCGTTCAAGTTCTCGCCCGACCCGGTGACGCCCCCGGAGCTGATCCATGCGGTGGTGGAATAGCGCTCTGCGCGGCATAAAGCGCGTGGCGCTGTGCAAGGAGGGCGGCGCGCGCGCCGTTTGGAAGCTGCTGTTTGCCTACGCCGCCTACCTGCTCTGGGCGTGGCTCATCACCTATGCCCTCTCGCGGGGCTTTGGCGCGCTCTTTCATGCGTGGAACCTCTCCGCCGCCACCGCCGCGCGCGCGCCGTCGTGGGCGCAGTGGCTCTTTGCCAACTATGGCCGCATCATCTCGCTCGTCTCCAGCGCCGGTGTGGTCGCCCTCGCCCACGCCCTTCTGCGCCTGCTCGCGGGCGGGAAGATGGAAAAGCTGCGCCCGCGCGATCTGACCGTGGGCGCGCTCTGGGGCCTGCTCCCCGTGCTGGTGGGCGCGGCGCTCTTCCTCCTTGTGGACTCCATGCGCCTTTACGAGCGGACGCTTTCGCCGACCCCGGACCTTCTGTGGATGCTGGCCGTCTATTTCGCCGCGGCGCTGGCCGAGGAGCGCTTCGCCCGCGGTCTCACCATGCGCGTGGCCACGCTCCACGCCCGCTCCGTCTGGGGCTATGTCGCCTCCGCCGTCATGCTGCTGGCCATCACCGGCAGCTACGCCCTGCCGCCGCTGGGCATCGTCAACATGCTCATCACCGCCGTCCTCTGCGCCCGTTTGAGCGCCACGGGCCATGCCGGCACTTCCGTGGGCCTGCGCTGCGCATGGAGCTGGGCGGCCAACGCCCTTGCCGCCTTCCCCGGCGGCAATACCGCCTCCCGGCCCGCCCTGCAACTCTATGAAGTCTCGGAACACTGGCTCACGGGCGGCGCGAGCGGCCTCATCTGCGGCGCGTGGATGACGCTCATCCTCTTCGCCCTGACCCTCTGGCTCTTCCGCCAGCCCCTGCGCGCGCGCCTGCGTTGCAGGAAAGCAAAATAACGCCCCAACGCCCCGCGCCCCACCGCGCGGGGCCGCTTTGCGCGCTCTTGAAACGCATATCCCAAAGTTATAGCACAGTATCCACGATCCGTATTTGACATGCGCCCTCCCCGGTGATACGATACAGCTGTTCACATAAGGCGCGCAACGCCCGCGCCGCAAACGCCGCCTTGGGAGAGGATCGCATGCGTTACACGAAACTTGGCAACACCGATTTGACTGTTTCCCGCGTCTGTCTGGGCTGCATGGGCTTTGGCGACCCCGCGCGCGGCCAGCACACCTGGACGCTGGACGAGGAGCGTTCCCGCGCCATCATCCGTCAGGCGCTGGAGGCGGGCGTCAACTTTTTCGACACCGCCATCGCCTACCAGAGCGGCACCAGCGAGCAGTACCTTGGCCGCGCCCTGCGCGATTTTGCCCGCCGCGACAAAGTGGCGGTGGCCACCAAGTTCCTGCCCCGCACCAACGAGGAGATCTCCGCCGGCATAAGCGGTCAGGAACACATCCGCCGCATGCTGGATAAAAGCCTGCAAAACCTCGGCATGGACTATGTGGACCTCTACATCTACCACATGTGGGACTACCAAACGCCGCTTTTCGACATCATGGACGGCCTCAACGAAGCCGTCAAAGCCGGCAAGGCGCGCTATATCGGCATCTCCAACTGCTACGCCTACCAGCTCGCCAAGGCCAACGCGCTGGCGGAGAAGGAGGGCTTCGCCAAATTCGTCTCCGTGCAGGGCCACTACAACCTCATCTTCCGCGAGGAGGAGCGGGAAATGGCCAAACTCTGCCATGAGGACAACATCGCCATGACCCCGTACAGCGCCCTTGCCGGGGGCCGCCTCTCCAAACGCCCGGGGGAGACCTCCAAGCGCCTTGAAGAAGACGACTACGCCCGCCTCAAGTACGACAGGACCAGAGAGCAGGACGAAGTCATCATCCGCCGCGTCGCCGAACTTGCCGACGCCCACGGCACGAGCATGACGGCGGTCGCCCTCGCCTGGCTCATGACCAAAGTGACCGCCCCGGTGGTGGGCGCGACCAAATCGCATCACATCGAGGGCATGACCCAAGCCGTCGAACTGGAACTCACGCCCGGGGAACGCGCCTATCTCGAAGAACCCTACGTCCCGCACGCCCTCGTCGGCGTGATGGCGCAAAACACCGCCGCCGACGCGCAAAGCGCCCACGTCTGGAGCGCGGGCGAACAGAGCATATAGGAGAATCGGCCATGAACAGAGCCGAAACAGCCCAAAAGTACAACGAACAGTGGTTTCGCGGCGCGCCCTTTGGCGACCCCGCCGCCGACCCGGAATACGAACAGCTTGCCCGCCGCTTCCTCTGCGGCGATGTGCTGCCGCGCGACGGCCTCACGCAGGCGCAAAAGGCCCTCGTCATCCTTGCCGGTCTCATTGCCGGAAACCTCTTTCCCGCCCTGCGCCGCTACACCCGCGCGGCCTTGAGCGGCGGCGCGTCCCCCGTGGAGATCAAGGAAACGGTCTACCAGTGCGCTCCCTACGTCGGCCTCGAACGCGCGCGCTGCGCTCTGGAGGAAGTCAACGCCGCCTTCAAGGAGGCGGGCGTCCCCCTGCCCACGCCGCCGCAGGGCACAGTCAGCGAAGAAGACCGCTTCAAAAAGGGCCTCGATGTGCAGCGCCGCATCTTCGGCCGCGAACCCATCGACGCCATGCGCGCCGCCGCCCCCGCCGAGACGAAGCACATGCAGGCCTTCCTCTCCGCCCACTGTTTCGGCGATTTCTACACCCGCGGCGCGCTCGACTTGAAAATGCGCGAACTCATCACCTTCAGCGCCATCTGCGCGCTGGGCGGCTGCGAGCCGCAGGCCAAAGCCCACGCCGCCGCCAATGTGAGCGTCGGCAACAGCCGCGAAACGCTCATCGAGGCCGCCACGCTGCTTCTGCCTTTCATGGGCTTTCCCCGCACGCTCAACGCCCTCGCCTGCATCGACGCGGCGACAAAGAACTGACCTTCCCAAAACAGAAAACGCGGCGGACGCCCCCGCGCCTGCCGCGTTCATTTTCCCTTCGTTTCCGCAAAAAACCGCCTGAGCGCCGCCTCCACGCCCTCCCTGTCCACCAGATAGCTGAACCCATGGTCGGCTCCGGGGACGGTGAGGAGGGTCTTCGGCGCGGCGCAGTGCGCATAGTTCTCCCGCGACATATCGCAGGGCACGAAATTGTCCGCCTCGCCGTGGATAAACAGCACCGGCACGCGGCACGTTTCCAGCGCCCGCGCCGCGCTCGCCGCCTCCGGGTCGAAGCGCCCAAAGGCGCGCGCGCCCAGCCGCACGAGGAAGTAGACGGGCGCGACGGGCAAATGGCACTGGCGGATGACCTTTTTGAGGATGTCGCGCGGCGAGGCATAGCCGCAGTCGGCGATGATGCCGCGCACGCTGGCGGGCAGATCAAATTCGCTGGCCATCAGCACCGTGGCCGCGCCCATGGAGATGCCGTCCAGATACATCGCCGGGGGATGGTAGCGCTCCTCCGCCCAGCGCGCCCAGGCAAGGCAGTCCCGCCGCTCATGGACGCCGAAGGAGATCGTCCTGCCGCCGCTCTTCCCGTGCGCGCGCTGATCGACCAATATCAACCCGAACCCCTGCGCGCGGTAAAATTCCAACACGCAGCCAAAATCCCGCGCCGCCGAGGAACGCCAGCCGTGCATCAGCAGCAAAAGCGGCTTGCCCGCCTCCGCGCCGCACAGGCGCGCGTGCAGCCGCAGGCCGTCAAAGGCGGGGATGTCCACCTCTTCAAAGGTCAGGCCGTGGTAATACGCCTGCCCCGCCTGCAACGCCTTGGCAAAGCGCCCGTAGTGCTTTTCGTCGAACACAGTCAGCGTCTTTTTGTGCTGGTAGCGGCGAAACGCCAGCGCGTAACATGCCCATACCAGCGCCCAGAACAGCAAAACAAGCCCCGCGATGGCGGTGAGCGCCAGCCAAACACCGCTCACGCCTCACCCTCCGCGCCGAGGAAGCGCTTCATCGCCGGCAGCGCCGCCAAAGCGTCGTGCCTGCCCAGCTCGTAAAGACTGCGCAGCCGCTCCGGGTCGCGCTCCAAACGCCCGATCTCCGGCTTGCGGCTGGGGCGAATGACAAAGGCGCGTCCCTCCGCCGCGGCGCGCTGTATGTAGCGCTCCTCCGCCTCGCACAATTCCACGCGCCGCGCCAGCGTTTCCAAAAAGCGCGGGTACTTGCGGTAGCGGAAGTTGAGCAGGGGGATGTTGTCGCTTCTGCGCTCAAAGCCCTCCTCCTTGGTCAGCACCACCACGTTGCGCGCGTAGCCCATGCGCTCAAAGGCAGCCAGCGGCACGCTGTCGGCGATGCCCCCGTCCAGACAGGGCTTGCCATCCAGCATGACGATGCGCGACACATAGGGCATGGAGGCCGAGGCGCGCAGCCAGTCCATCTGCGCAAACAGGTCGGTCACGCGCGGATATTCGCCCTCGCCCGTCTCCAGATTGGTCACGCCCACGTAAAAGGCGGTGGGGGAGGCCATGAACGCCTCATTGTCAAAGGGGTCGAGCCTTTCAGGGATGTCGTGGTAGCAGAGCTTTTCGCCCACGGCGTTTCCCGTGGTCAAAAGCGAATACACGCTCATGAATCCCCGGTCGCGGCAATAGCGGGTGAAATAGCGTATGCTGCGCCCCCGCTGCCCGGAGACGAACGAACAGCCGTGTACCGCCCCCGCCGAAACGCCGATCACGCCGTCAAACGCCGCGCGCAGCCCCGCCGCGTCCATGGCGTCCAGCACGCCCGCCGTATAGATGCCGCGCATGCCGCCGCCTTCCAGCACCAGTCCCGTTTTCATCTTGCCCTCCTTCAGTGCGCCCGCATGACATAGTCGCGTGGGCATGCGGCGCGCATGGTGGCCAGCACGCCGTCCAGATGGTCGCATTCGTGCTGCAAAAGCTCCGACAGGTCGCCCTCCAGCGCCCATTCCCGCTCAGCCCAGTCAAGGTCGCGCCAGCGCACCACGCAGCGGCGATGGCGCTTTAAGCGCACCAGCAGATGGGGGAAGGACATGCAATCGTCCAGCACCTCCATCATCTCTCCGTCGGGGAAAGAAAGCACGGGGTTCAAAAACGCCACCGGCGCATCTTCAAGGCACATGCACACCACGCGCTTCATCACACCGATCTGCGGCGCGGCGATGGCCCGCCCCGCGCCCATTTTCCGCCGGTAGGCGAGTATGGTGTCGCGCATGTCGGCGATGAGCGCCGGCATCGCCGCAAGTTCTTCGCGGCGTACCGGCTCGCAGACCTGATACAGCCGCGCATCTCCCAGCAAGAGAATTTCGCGTTCCATCGTTCTCTCCCAAGATACAGCCCAGCGCCCCTGCAAGCAGAGGCGCTGGCGAAAGATATATCCGCGCGGCGGTCGCCCGCCGGAAGGGGGGAGATTACTCCTCCTCTTCCTCCTCGCGCTTGGTGTTTTCGATGATCTTCTTGGCGTCGGCAGCCGGCACTTCCTCGTAGCGCTCGAACTGCATCGTGAACGAGCCGCGCGCCTGCGTCATCGAGCGCAGGTCGGTGGCGTACTTGAACATTTCGCCCAGCGGCACCTCGGCGGACACGCACTGCATGCCGTTGACCTGGTCCATGCCCATGATGCGGCCGCGGCGCTTGTTCATATCGCCAATGATGTCGCCCATGTACTCGTCCGGCACATAGACCTTCACCGAGTAGATCGGCTCAAGCAGCACGGGGGAAGCGTCCACCAGCTTCTTGAAGGCGATGCGCGCGGCGGTCTTGAAGGCCATTTCCGAGGAGTCCACGGCGTGGTAGGAACCGTCGTGCAGCTTGGCGGTCAGGCCCACCACCGGGTAACCGGCCAGCACGCCGTGCTTGATGTTGTCGCGCAGGCCCTTTTCGACCGCGGGGATGAAGTTGCGCGGCACCACGCCGCCCACGACCGCGTCCTCAAAGTGGAACTCGGTATCGGTCGGGTCGTCGTTGGGGCGGAACTCGATCCACACGTCGCCGAACTGGCCGTGTCCGCCGGACTGCTTCTTGTGGCGGCCCTGCACGTCGATCTTCTTGCGGATGGACTCGCGGTAGGGGATCTTCGGGAACTGCAGCACGCACTCCGCGCCGAACTTGCTGGCCAGCTTCCTGGCGATGACTTCCAGATGCAATTCGCCCAGGCCGGAAAGCACGCTCTCGGTGGTTTCCACGTTCTTTTCCACGCGGATGGTCGGATCTTCCTCCATCAGGCGGCTGAGGCCGGAGAAGATCTTGTCTTCCTCGCCCGCCTTTTTGGCATACACAGCCATGGAGATGCAGGGCGCCGGGAACTCAAGCTCGTCGAACTTCACGGGCTTGTTTGGGTCGCACAGCGTGTTGCCGGTGGCGACGCTGCCCAATTTGGAGATAGCGCAGATGTCGCCCGCGCACACCTTCTGCGCCGGATTCTGCTTGCCGCCGCGCAGGAAGTAGATGTTGCCGGCCTTCTCGGCCTTTTCCGCGTTGGCGTTGTAAAGCGGCGTGCCGGAAGTGAGCGTGCCGGAAGTGACCTTGAGAAGCGACAGCTTGCCCACGAACGGGTCGGCCAGCGTCTTGAACACGCGGGCGGAGAAGGGCTGATCGTCGGCGCAGACGCGCTCCTCGGTATCGCCGCTCTTGGGGTTGACGCCCTCGAGCGTGGAGCCCGCCGGGGAGGGCATGAGGTCGATGAGGTTGTCCAGCAGCTTGGCAAGGCCCACGCGCGTCAGCGAAGAGCAGCAGACCACCGGCACCACCGTGCCGTCCTTGATGCCCTGACGCAGGCCGTGCATGATCTCGTCCTGCGAAAGCTCGCCTTCCTCGAAGTACTTCTCCATCAGTTCGTCCTCGGCGCCGGCCGCGGCTTCCATGATGGCTTCGCGGGCGCTCTCGACGTCGCCGGCCATATTGGCGGGGATGTCGATCTCCTTGAGGGTCTTGCCCTCGCCGGTGTAGGCCTTGTTCTCCAGAACGCAGACAACGCCGGTGAACTTGCCGCCCTCCACGATCGGCACCTCAATGGGCGCGATGTGGCTGCCGTACTTGTCGGTGATGGTGGCAAGCGCGCGGCTGAAGTTGGCGTTCTCGCGGTCCATCTGGTTGATGACGATCATGCGCGAGGTGTGGGTCTTGTCGCACATATCCCACGCCTTTTCCGCGCCCACGTTCAGGCCGGAGACCGCGCCCACGGTGATGATCGCGCCCTCGGACACAGCCATGGGGCCGACCATTTCGCCGGCGAAATCGAAGTAGCCGGGCACGTCGATCAGGTTGACCTTGACGTCCTTCCACTCGAGGGGAGCGACGGCGGCGCTGATGGAGATCTGGCGGCCCTGCTCCTCCTTGTCGCTGTCGGTCACCGTGTTGCCGTCCTCGACGCGGCCCTGACGGTCGATGGTGCCGCTGGTGTACAGCAGGGCCTCGACCAGCGTGGTCTTGCCCTCGCTGCCGTGTCCGACGACGGCGATATTGCGGATGTTCTTGGCCTGATAGTCCTTCATGTACGAATTCCCCCTGTTAGGTTATAGATACTCGTGCGCGACATGCGCACAGAGGCGCAGGTTTTCTGCACGGACGCCTGACGCGCCATTATATATGTATTTTAACAGAAAACCCCCGATTTGAAAAGACCTTTTCCGAAGGAATTTTGTCTTTTGCGGGGAATATTGCTTAAAACAACGATTTTAGAAGGATTGCACAATGCGATTGCCACGCCTTTTAGCCGCCCTGACGGCCCTTTTGCTCCTGAGCGCCCCCGCCTCGGCCTATACGCGCGAGGAAGTGCGCGCGCGCTATCAGGCGATCAACGACTGGACGGAGGGCGGCCTCTTTGCCGAAGAGCCCTCGGTATCCGCCCCCTACGCCGCCGGAGAGGTGCGCGCGGAGGCCCTTGAGGATGCGCTTGCCTACCTCAACTTCCTGCGCGATCTGGCCGGTCTTGCCCCCGTGGAACTCGACCCGGCGCTGACAAGCATCGCCCAGCAGGGCGCGGTACTCAGCGCCGCCAACGGCTTTGTCAGCCACGATCCGCCCGCCCCCGCGGACATGGACGCCGTCTTTTATGACGCCGCCCGTTACGCCGCCTCCAGCTGCAACATCGCCCGCCTCAACTGGACGAGCGAAGACGTGCTGCGGCAGGGCATTCTCTACTTCGCCCGCGACGATGGCGAGGCAAACCTCTCCACCCTCGGCCACCGCCGTTGGCTCTTAAACCCCAACATGGCCTACACGGGCTTTGGTCTGGCCATGGACGAGGCGGGCATGAGCTATATCACCATGTACGCCCACGACCTGCAGGCCGACCCCGGCGACTGGCAGTACATCGCCTGGCCCTCGGCGGGCGCCTTCCCGGCGGAGCTGATGAGCAAGGAACTTGCATGGTCGATCATCCTCGATCCCGATCTCTACGATACCGACGGCGCGTGGGTGCGCCTGACGGACCTGAACAGCGGCGAGGTCTACGAATTTCCCGGCGACGGCGGCTACTTCGCCGTCGACGCGGGCGGATATGGCGCCGGCCCCTGCCTGATCTTCCGCCCGGAACTGACAAAGGACTACGAGCAGAACCAGCGCTGGCGCGTCGAGGCCGGCGCGTCCTCCGGCCCCGACATCGCCTTTGAAGTGGAGATGATCTCCCTCTATCCCGTGGAACCGTCCTCGGTGGAGATAGCGCCCCGCGAGGCAACGCTGCGCCCCGGCGAGACGCTGCAGCTCTCCGCCGCCGTCATCCCCGAGTGGGCGGATGACCTCTCCATCATTTGGTCGAGCGGCGACGAGCGCGTCGCCACCGTGGAAAACGGCCTCGTCACCGCCGTAGGCGCGGGCGAATGCGAGATCATCGCCACGTCCGTCAACGGAAAATACGACGTCTGCCGCCTGACGGTGGCGGAATGAACAAAGCCCTTCCCAACAATTTCCGCACAGAGGACGCGGCACGCCATCCGAGCGCGCCGCGTCCCTTTCATCGCCCTTCCAGTTCTTCCAGCGCGATCTGCCGGTAGACGCGCAGCGCAGTGGGGAAGGGCAGCGCCCTGAGCCCCTCCGCGTCCACGGCGCGCATGCCCTCCGGCAGCGCATCCACCTCCGCGCGCAGGCCGCGCATGTTCCAGACAAGGTGCGTGAACACGTGCCGCGAGCGCGCCAGTTCTCCCGTCGCCCGCGCCCCGGGCAGCGCCTGCGCGAGCGTTCCCCCGGAATCGTTGGGAAACTCCCACAGCCCCGCCAGCAAGCCCTTGGACGGCCGCCTGCGCACCAGCACGCGCCCATCCAAATACGCCAGCACCACGGTCACTTCCACCTCGCGCCGCGCGATGGGCGGCGGCAGGCGGGGGTAGCTCTCCGCGTCGCCCCCGGCGCGCGCGGCGCAGAACGCCGCCACCGGGCAAGTTTCGCACTTCGGCGCGCGTGGCGTGCAGATGCCGCTGCCCAGATCCATCAGTGCCTGATTGTAATCCCCCGGCCGTTCGCGGTCGATAAGCGCCGCCGCCGCCCTGCGCAGTTTCTGCGGCGTGTCCACCGTCTCCTCAAAGGCCAGCAGCCGCGCAAGCACCCGCGCCTGATTGCCGTCCAGCGCCGGCGCGGCCTCATCAAAGGCGATGGAGGCCACCGCCGCCGCCGTGTAATCGCCCACGCCCGGCAGCGTTTTAAGTTCCTTCGCGCTCTGCGGAAATCCGCCCCGCCGCGCGACTTCCATCGCCGCGCGGCGCAGGTTGCGGGCGCGCGAGTAGTAGCCCATGCCCTCCCACGCCTTCAAAACGGCCTCCTCGTCCGCCGCCGCCAGCGCCTCCACGGTGGGGAAGCGGGAAAGGAACGCCTCGTAGCGGGGCGCGACCGCCTCGGCGCGCGTCTGCTGGAGCATGATCTCCGAGAGCCACACGCGGTAAGGGTCGCGCGTCCCCCGCCAGGGCAGTTCCCGCCTTGCGCGGTCGTACCAGTAAAGCAGGGCGCGGCGAAAGGCCATCGCATCCATGTATTTTCCTCCTTTATAAAACGGCGCTTCCTCAAGGGCCTTTGAACGATGCGCCGCGCGATACCAGACTACAAAGGAAAGAGAAGCGCCCCGCCCGCAAGTACGCGGACGGGGCGTTTGACCTCAAAGCGTCAGTTCGCCGACAGCTTCGCGCCGACGTTGCCCTGCGACATGGTCTGCTGCAAATCGTTCCACACGGTCTGCATGTTGGAGTAATCCTGGTCGCTCATGCCCTCGGGGCGCTCGTCCAGCCACTCGCCAACGGCCAGCACGCGGTAGTCGTAGCCGTCGCCGTCCTCGGCCTGATAGCGCCACACATAGGTGGGAATGTAGGTCGGCTCGGTGATCTCGAACACGCCGGCGGAAGTCTCCTCGATGGTGAACTCGAAGATGATGCCGTTGCAGGTGTAGCGGTCGCGCTGGTCGGAGAGGAAGTTGCCCGTGGCGCAGAGGCAGAGCATGCGGTGGGAGGAGCCGTCCTCCAGCTGCACGTCGAACCAGCGCGGCGGGATGACGGTGTGCGGGTGGAAGCCGATCAGCACGTCCACGCCGGCCTGCGCCAGCGCCGTGGCGGCGTTGAACTCAGCCTGACCCAGCTCGCGCTGGCCCACCTGACCCCAGCTGATGTAGGCGACCACCACGTCCGCGCCGGCCTCGCGGGCCTTCTTCACGTCCTCATGGGGGCTTGTGTTGCTGGTGGTGGCCACGCCGTAGGTCAGGGCCTCGGCCTTGGACTGCTGCTCCATGCCGCCCATGCTGGTGGTGTAGTTGAGGAAGCCGACGTTGATGCCGTTGACGTCGATGACCTTCGGCGTTTCAAATTCCTCCTGCGAGGCGAAGGCGCCGATGTACTCCATGTTCACGCCCTCGGTCTTGCAGTTGGCGATGGTCTGCTGCAGGCCCTCGAACATCATGTCCAGCGTCTGCCCGTTGGCCAAAGTGAGCATATCCACGCCGGCGGACTTGAGCGCCAGCATGATCTGCGGCGGGGTATTGAAGGGATCGGAGCCGGAATAGGCGCTGTCGGGGCGGTTGTCCATCGGCCCTTCGACGTCGCCGACCGTCCAGTCGGCATTGCCCACCACGTCGCTAATGTATTCGAACATAGGGGTAAAGTCGTAGCTGGTTTCGGTGCGCGCGGCGTTAAGCACGTTCTGCTGCACCACGATCTCGCCCAGAGAGCGGATGGTGGCGGAGCGCAGTCCGGGCGTGGGCGAGGGCGTGGGCGAGGGCGACGGGGTCACGCTCGGCTCGGGCGTCTCTTCAGGCTCGACCGTCGGGTCCGGCGTCAGCGTGATGACCTGCCGCGTCGGGTCAGGCGCGCTCAGGTCCTCCGGCTCGTTTCCGCTGATGGAGCGCGCGATGATCAGTGTGCCCACCACGATCAGCGCCACCAGCAAAAGGCCGATGACCGTCAGGCCCAATGGGCGGATGACGTAATTGCCGATGTGCAGGCCGCTTTTCTTTTTCTTTGCCATGCGTTCGTCCCTCCAGATCTCCGGCTGCGGTATATATAAGTGGGTGCCAGTCTATTATAGCACAAGCCATGAGCGCGGGGCAATGGGAGATTCGGCATTCTTTGCGACGTTTTGGTGGGAATATCTTCTATGAACTGCCAAAATGTACGCAAAAATGACCTTCGCGGGGCAGACGCGCGGATAATGTACAATTTTAGGGCAGTTTTTTTCGGTTTATTCGATTGACGAACGGGCGTTTATGGTGTATGCTAATAGAGGATAATGTTACAGAAGTATGACAATGTAAATCCTGCTTATCCGCGATACGAGGTGTATGGCATGGCAACATACAAACTTGGAAAACTGAAGGTCAACCTCTCCAAAGCGGGGTTCGCTTTCCGCTGGGGCGACGGTGAGGTCCGGCGTTTTCCCTTTGGCCTGAACTCAAAGCAGGAGGACGTGGATGACGGCCTCGATCAGCTTGACGACGCCTATGATGACGGCGCGCAGGCCTATGACGACTACGCCTCTGACGACGCAGACGCCTACGACTACGACGGCGGCAATGATGCCGGCGACGATGCTTCCTATACGTATGCCGACGACGGCAGCGCCGATGGCGGCTATGACGATGGCAGCTATGATGACGGCAGCTACGACGATGGCGGCTACGATGATAACGGCTACGACGATGGCAGCTATGAAGACGGCGGCTATGACGATGGCAGCTACGACGATGGCAGCTATGACGACGGCAACTATGACGACGGCAGCTACGACGACGCCGGCTATGACGACGAAGGCGGCTACTACGACGAGGACGGTAATTATGTAGAGGGCACGCAAAGCGAGCCGGCCTCCTTCATGCAGTATATCGACGAGAACGACTGGGTCACCTATGTGCTGCTCGTGCTTTTCCCGCCGCTGGGCATCTACCTGCTCTGGCGCCGCGGACGCTTTGACAAGATCATGCGCATCGGCATCACCGCCGCCTCGGCGCTGTGGTTCGTGCTGCTGATCTATCTCATCGTCTCTCTGGCCTCTCCGCAGGGCGAACTCACTTCCACGCCCGGCGGCCCGACCATCCAGCCCGTCACGCCCACGCCTACCGTTTCGGTGATGCCCTCCCCGTCTGTGTCGCCCACGGGCGGCGTGCTTCCCAGCGCCTCGGCGGGCATTCCGGGCCTTGACGACGAACCCACGGCCACGCCCCTTGCCGGCGACAGCTCGCAGGGGGACGTCGGCGAGTTCGTCTACGCGGGCGCCACCGGCCTTTACTACCACAGCAACGCCAACTGCCCGCAGCTGGGCAGCGATACGCCGCAGTACGTCAGCCTGGAGATCGCCGAGCGCCGCGGCCTCCAGGCCTGCCCCACCTGTTACAACCAGCAGGTCTACTACATGACCTCCGGCGGCACCTATTACCACACAGACCCCAACTGTGATGGCGGCACCGGCCAGCCCATGCAGAACGCCTACCAGACCACAAAGGAGCGCGCCGAGGCGGCGGGCAAGGTCGCCTGCCCCGTCTGCGCCGGCGGCACCGCGCCGCGCGTCAACCTCGATAACGCGATGCTCAACGGCACGGCTGTGCGCAATTACGCGCGCACCCTTTCCACCGACCGCAGCGGCGTCATGGTCTACGCCCGCCTCGACGGTACCTACTTCCACACCGACCCGAACTGCAACGGCATGCAGGATGCCTCGCATATCAGCCTGCTCACCGCCTTGCGCAACGGCAAGATCGCCTGTCCGACCTGCTGCCGCGTGGCCGGCAACGTCGTCTACTGTACGGAGGGCGGCAGGTGGTTCCACGTGGACGCCAACTGTCAGGGCATGCTGAACGCGCAGCGCACCTATGTGGCGCTGGCGCTGGTCATGGGCAAGACGCCCTGCCCGGAGTGCCTGAGCGGCGTGACCATCAACCTCAACACGCCCGGCGGCGGCTCGTCCTCCTCAGGCGGCGGTTCATCCTCCTCGGGCAGCGACGATCAGGTCTACGTCTACGCCACGGAGAACGGCGAATACTACCACTCCAACGCCACCTGCAACGGCATGCAGAACGCCGAGCGCGTGCCTCTCAGGGCCATGCTCGACATCGGTCGTCCAGCCTGCCCGGATTGCTGCTCTACGGCCAACAACGTCGTCTACGCCACCAGCGGCGGCACCTATTACCACTCCTACGCCACCTGTTCGGGCATGACGCACGCCACGCCGGGCACGCTGGCGCAGGCGCTGGCGGCGGGCTTTGAGCGCTGCCCGCGCTGCTGGACTTCCTCCGGCTCGGGCACGACGCAGGGCGGAACGACGGGTGGCGGCAGTACCGGCGAGAGCGTTTCCGGCGTCACCGTCTACTGCACCGACAACGGCACATGGTATCACAACGACCAGTACTGTCAGGGCATGACCAGCGCCTACCCCGTGTCGCTGGAGCAGGCTGTGGCGCGCGGCAAGACCGCCTGCCCCGTCTGCTGCTCCATCGCCGACCGCGTGGTCTACGCCGTCAACGGCGGCCGGTATTACCATTACAGCAACAGCTGCCGCGTCGAGGACCTCTCCCGCGCCTCCTCCGGCACGCTGGCGCGCGCGCTGATGGCGGGCTTTGGCGCCTGTCCCTCCTGCGTGCGCGGCGAGACGAGCAGCGGCGGCGAGACCGATACGATTGATGGCAACTACACGCCCGGCACTTCCGGCATCCGCGTCTACGCCACGCAATCGGGCGAGTATTACCACCTCACCCGCACCTGCGCCGGCTCCGAGGCCAGCTACATCACTTTGGAGACCGCGCTCAACTATGGCAAGACGGCCTGCCCGAACTGCGCCAAGTCCCTGACCGACCGCACCGTCTGGTCCACGTCCGGCGACCGCTACTTCCACATCTACCGCGATCACGCCGGAAATGGGGCCACGCCCGGCACGCTCGCCGTGGCCAACGCGGTAGGCAAGGAATCCTGCCCGGTCTGCAAGGCCCGCTATGAAAGCGGCGGCGCGTCCGTGCCCACCTCTTCGGGCCGCTACCAGTCCGGCACCTCCGGCCTCTACGTCTACGCCACGCTGACGGGCCAGCGCTTCCACATCAACGCCAACTGCCCGAACATGGAGTCCGGCGCCAGCCGCGTCACCCTGGAAACGGCGCTCAACTACGGCAAGAGCCCCTGCACCACCTGCTCCAACATCGCGCGGCGCACCGTCTACGCCACCAGCTCCAGCCGTTACTACCATTACAGCCAGTCCTGCGCCGGCTCTGAGGCCACGCCCGGCTATCTGGCCATCGCCCGCGCCGTCGGCAAGCAGCCCTGCCCGCTCTGCGTGGTGGGCAACACGACCGGCGGCAACACCGGCACGACCGGCGGCAACACCGGCACGACCGGCGGCAATACCGGCGGCAATACGGGCGGCAACACCGGCACGGGCGACCTCTCCAGCGCCACCCAGGTCTACATCGACCTGCGCGGCAGCTCCAACAGCACCATCTTCCACAGCCACTCCACATGCTCCCGCGCGGGCATGACCAGCGGCTCCATGGTGGTCATCGACTTTGCCCGTGCGCAGGGCTTCAGCCCCTGCCCATACTGCTGGAGCTAGGCTCGATCCACAAAAACAGGCGTCGGGAACATCCGTTCCCGGCGCTTTTGTAAAAAGTTCGTCGTGTTGTAAAAACAACATACGAATGCCTGTCCGCATGCTATACTCGTGGCATGAAACGCAATGGAGGGGATACCATGCTCCGCAAGATCATCCGCATCGACGAAGAAAAGTGCAACGGCTGCGGCGCCTGCGCCCGCGCCTGCCACGAAGGGGCCATCGCCATGGTGGATGGCAAGGCCCGCCTCACGCGCGAGGACTACTGCGACGGTCTGGGCGACTGCCTGCCCGCCTGCCCCACGGGGGCCATCTCCTTTGAGACGCGCGAGGCCGCCGCTTACGACGAGGCCGCCGTCAAAGCCGCCAAAGCCGCCGCGCCCCACGCCTGCCCCGGCTCCCGCCTTGCGACCTTCGCGCGCGCGGCGCGCCCCGCAGGCGCGAACAATGTGCCCAGCCAGCTCTCCCAGTGGCCGGTGCAGATCAAGCTCGCGCCCGTCAACGCCCCGTGGTTCAGCGGCGCGGACCTGCTCATCGCCGCCGACTGCACCGCCTTTGCCTACGGCAGCTTCCACGCCGACTTCATCCGCGGCCGCATCACGCTGGTGGGCTGCCCCAAGCTCGACGCCGTGGACTACGCGGAAAAACTCTCGCAGATATTCGCCGCCAACAACATACGCTCCATCACCGTGGCGCGCATGGAGGTGCCCTGCTGCGGCGGGCTGGAAAGCGCTGTGCGCCGCGCCCTTGCAATGAGCGGCAAACAGATACCGCTCGCCGTCCGCGTCATCGCCACAAACGGCGAACTTCTCGAAGGCGGCTGTTGACATCGCGCCCGCGCGGTGGTATCATAGGGGTCGGGGGAGGACTTCCCCGGCCCTTTTCGCGAGGGCGTTTCCTTGAACGATAAGTTAGCGATGACTAACTTACGGACACCGAGGTGAATGACATGGAGAAACCGCGCTACAAAAACTGGATGCCGCTCTGGCTGGTGGCGACCGTCCTCGCCGGGGCGCTGGCGCTGCTGCTGATCGCGCGCCTGCTGGTGGAAAAGAGCGCCATCGCCGGCATGGCGCTGATGCTGCTCTCCTTCGCGGCGCTCTTTCTGGGTCTCTACCTGCTGCGCGTGCGCACGGCGCTGGATTTTGCGGGCGGCGGCGTGCAGGGCAAGGCGCTGGACGCGCTCGCGCGCCAGCTCACAAAGGCCGGCTGGGACGGCCACGGCAGGGTGCTGGACATCGGCTGCGGCAGCGGCGCGCTGGCGGTGAAACTGGCCAAGGCCCACCCCCACGCGCTCATCACCGGCGTAGACCTCTGGGAAAAGCGCTGGGGATACAGCCAGCGGCTCTGCGAGGACAACGCCCGTCTGGAGGGCGTCGCCGCCCGCGTCGGTTTCCGGCGGGGCGACGCGGCGCGCCTGCCCTTCACCGACGGCGCGTTCGACGCCGCTGTCAGCAACTTCGTCTTCCACGAAGTGCGCGCGCAGCCGGACAAGCGGGCGCTCATCCTCGAAGCGCTGCGCACGCTGCGTCCGGGCGGGGCGTTCGCCTTTCAGGATACCTTCTTCGACCGCCGCGTCTACGGCGATATGCAGGCGCTGATGGCGGCGCTGCGCCCGCACGTGCGCGAGCTGCACTTCACAGACGTTCGCAAGCCGGACTATGCCCCGTCCTATCTCAACACCCGCATGGCGCTGGGAAACATGGGCCTGCTCTGGGGCCGGAAATAGCCAAATGATGAAAGGAAGCGATACCATGGTCAAGATCACCGCGCAGGTCGAGGGCATGCGCTGCGGCATGTGCGAAGCGCACGTCAACGAGGTCGTGCGCCGCGCGTTCCCCGTCCAAAAGGTCACCTCCTCCCACGCAAGGGGGCAGACGGTCATCCTCGCCGAACGTGACATCGCCGACGAGGAGCTGAAAAAGGTCATCCGCGATACGGGTTACGAAGTAACCTCCATCATCCGCGAGCCATACGCGCAAAAAAAGGGCCTCTTTTCCTTCCTCCACCGCTGAACCGCGCAAAAGGCCCTGCGCCGTCACGACGCGGGGCCTTGGGGCATCAGCAAAGAGGTCAAGCGGTCATCGCGTTGAGAAAGAGCGCAAGAAAGATCGCCGCCGCTTTTGTCGGGGCGATCTTTGCGTTTAAGGATCCTGTCAGCGCTCCACGCCCGCGCCGTCACGACGCGGGGCTGCTTTCCATGCACGCCTCCGGCAGTTTACACACGTCCACCCACTCGCCGCCGGTGCTTTTCTGCAATTCCTCGCAGGAAAGCTCCACGGCGCTGCTGGCGCTGCCCGCGGCGGGATAGATGGTGTCAAAGCGCCTGAGCGACGCGTCCAGACACACGCGCACGCCCCCGGGCAGGGCGAAGGGGCAGACGCCGCCCACGGCATGCCCGGTCATGGCAAGCGCCTCGTCGGCGGTGAGCATTTTCGCCTTGGTGTGAAAGGTCTCCTTGAACTTGCGGTTGTCGATGCGGGCGTCGCCGGCGGCCACCACCAGCACGCAGCCCTCGCCCAGATGGAACGAGAGCGTCTTGGCGATGCGCGCCGCCTCCACACCCACGGCCTGCGCCGCCAGCTCCACCGTGGCGCTGGAAACGGAAAACTCCTTTACACGCCCATCCAGTCCATATTGTTTCAGATATTCCCGCACGCGCTCCACAGACATATGCGCGCCTCCTTTTGCCAAACTGGAAACGAGCATACCACAGCCACGTAAAATGTGCAAGCGCCGCTCGGCGGCCAATGTCCATTCTGCGCTGCCTGCCATCGTCATATTCGGGAAGCATTTGCTTTGCGGATCTTCGCCCATTCCCGGACGCTCCTCGCTTGATTTGTGTTACCCATGTTTGACGCCCGTACAGGTCTTTTCATCCACCATGTTAAAGCCTCCTTGCCATTTTTGGCGTTCCGTGTTATTATATGCGTATAGCTATAAGAGGAGTTTGATCTGTATGAAAAGGCTGATTTGTTTCCTTCTGATCGCTTTCTCACTCCTTCCTACTGCATTCGGTGAACCGTTGCTGGACTATGACAGCTATAGCGACGCGGAGTTACGCACGATTATTTCCGAGGCAAACGATGCGGTCAGTCTACGAAGCTATGATAACGCATCGCTTGTCGTTGAACACTTCCTTGCTTGCTTGCGCGAACAGGGAATCGATCTTGAGATCACTGGCGACGAGACCCGTCCGGGTGATTTCTCAGAGTTTAACTATATCGTGTATTTTCAGGATACCAGTAAACCAGAGATACCCGGGGACCGTTTTTCATTGAGTTGCAGCTCACAATACAAATTGATCATTCCTGGTGAATTTTCACAAGATTACTGGACTACTTGTGCTATTTCCCTCATGAAAGCCATTGCCGAAGTGGAAGGTACCACGTATTATTCGGATATTGACAATCTTCGCAGTTGGTTTGACCTGTACATGCCTCTCCCGCTTCAGCCAAATCAAAGCGGTGGGGGCTTTGGGCGCGGCTATGACATAAGATTCTATTGTTTGTCCAGCATGGAACCACCAGAGTTTAGATTCTATTGTAACTGAGTCCGAAGGCAGTTGCCCGCGATAGGTCTTTACTTATCGACGGGCATTTTTCATCCTTCCTCCTACAGCCCCAGCTGCTTGAGCAGTGCCCGGTTATCCTCCGACTTCCTCGGTCTTAGCTTGCGTCCCTCCGCCAAACTGGAAACGAGCATACCACAGCCACGTAAAATGTGCAAGCGCCGCTCACTGCGGCCGGCCGTACTCGTAGATGGCGTCGCTGGGCAAGTCTATTTCGCTGTTCCAATAGACGCAGGTGCGGCTGGGGTCGAGCTGCACCTGTTCAAACAGTCCCCGCACATCCCGCAGCGCAATATAACCGGGCAGCCCCATGTCTTCCTTGACGTCGTAGACCACGCGCTTTCCATCGTCAAAGGAAACGGAGAGCAGAAAGTCCGGCAAAGGCCGCACGGTCTGGATGCGTCGTATCATGGAAGCACCTCCTATGCCAATGGCGGCAGGCTGCCCTGCATCATCTCCATGGTCTGGATGTTGAACTGCGCTTTCCTCTTGATCGAAAAAAGTATACCACATCCCGCCGCCAAAATCCACCGCGCAAAAAGCGGGCGCCCGGTATATCCCGGGCGCCCATGGGGAGAAAGGAGAAGGGATCGTGAAGTCCGCTCAGTCGATAATCTTCAGTTCGACCTCGGCGGTGAACACCTCGTACTGCGCCAGCGGCGTGCCGTTCTCGCTGTAATAGCGGCACACGGTCAGCTCCACCGTATCGCCCGCGCTGTGGCGGTCGATCTCGCCGATGAGGTCTTCGTTGGTGTATACGCGGATGCCGTTGATCTCGGTGATGATGTCGTAGCGCTGCAGGCCGGCCTCGTCCGCGGGCGTGCCTTCCTCGACGTTCTCAACGCGCACGCCGGCAGGCGCGAAGTTGCGCATCGGCTCATCCGGGCCGTCCTGCGCCACCACGGTGACACCCAGCCTCGGCCGCACGACCTCGCCGTTCTCGATCAGCTGCTCGATGATGTCCTTGGCGGTGTTGATCGGGATGCAGAAGCCCAGACCTTCATAGATGGTGGTGTAGCTGGCGGTCATTTTCAAAGTCGGGATGCCCACCAGTTCGCCCTGCGCGTTCAGAAGCGCGCCGCCGGAGTTGCCGGTGTTGATGGCCGCGTCCACCTGAATGGTGGAAACGGGGCGGTTGAAGCTGCCCTGCGCGGACACGCCCTCGCGCTCCAGGCCGGAGATGATGCCGGCGGTCACGGTGCCAAACAGCACTTCCTCGCTGTCGCCGGGGTTGCCGATGACGATGGCCAGTTCGCCGATCTGCAATGCGTCGGAATCGCCCAGCGGAACGGGCGTGGCGCCTTCGGGCGCAGGCTCGTTGAACTGCAAAACGGCGATGTCGGTGCCTTCATCCGCGCCGACCAGCGTCGCGTCCATGATGGTGCCGTCCAGCCATTCGATCTGGTAGGTCTCGCCCTCGTCCACGACGTGGTTGTTGGTGAGGATGTAGCCGCCCTCGCCGCCGTCCAGCGTGCGGAAGTAGGTGCCGGAGCCGTAGCCAATCTCCTCGGTGGAGACTTCACGGGTGCGCTGGTCCCACGTGGCGGCGCTGGTGATCACCTGCACCACCGAGGGGCGCACGTTGGCGGCGATCTCGGGCACGGGGTTGTCGGAGGAATACACGGCGTCGTAGCCGACCGTGGCGTCCGCCGTTTCAGCCATGGCCTCGGTCTTTCTGGTCAAAAGCGCGCCGCCGGCAAAGCCCACGCACAGCGCCAGCGCCAGGAAGAGGCTGACCTTCTTCAAAACATTATGCTTTCTCATGTTGATGCCACCTTTCTTGCGGTCTGCATGTAGTATACAAAACCATTTTCACGTCCGTGTGAACGGACGGTGAACATTTTTTCCGTCCTTCGGGCTTTCGGGCGCTTCGCCCGCTCTCCCTTGGAACTGTACACAGTATACCCCGGAGTTTTTGCCCTCTCGTGAACAAACTGTGAACGTTTGCGCGCGCGGCCACTTTTTTCGCGCCCGCATGGGCCATCGCCATCCTTTCCTTTGACTTGAACCCAGTATAGCGGAAAAAAGCGGACGTCGCGTGAACGAACGGTGAACGTTTGCCCGCCTCTACTGCGCGGGCGGCGCCTTCTTTTCCTCCGGCGCGGCGTCCAGCTCAAAGCGGAACACCGTGCGCCCCGGCTCGGAGGAGACGGAGATGCCGCCTCCGTGCTGTTCAAGGATGCGCTTGACGATGGACAGCCCCAGCCCCGTGCCCATGCCGGCGGTGTGCGCCTTGTCCGCCTTGTAAAAGCGGTCGAAGATGAAGGGCAGATCGTCTTTGCCGATGCCGGGGCCGTTGTCTTCCACGTAGGCGTAAACGCGCCTGCCGGCGCTGCCCACGCCCACGCGCAGCGTGCCGCCCTCGGGCAAAAACTTCAGGGCGTTGTCGATGAGGTTGCCGATCACCTGACGGATGCGCCCGGCGTCGGCCATGACCCAGCAGGGCGCTTCCGGCAATTCCGCCGCCACTTCCACGCGTTTTTCCTCAATGCGTCCCTCAAAGCTCAACAGCGAGCGCCGCATCTGCTCGCACAGGTCCACGCGCGCCATCTCCATGGGGAACTTGCCGCTCTCGATGCGGGAGAGGTCCAAAAGGTCGCGCACCAGCGCCGTCAGCCGCGCCGTTTCGTCCAGCACCACGTCCATGTACTTTTCGCGCTCCTCCTCGGGGATGGCCCCGTCGCGCAGCGCCTGCACATAGCCGCGGATGCTGGTCAGCGGCGAGCGCAGCTCGTGGGAAACGTTGGCCACGAAGCTCTTGCGGCTCTCTTCCATGTTGGAAAGCTCAAAGGCCATGCGGTTGATCTCCTCGCCCAGCGCCTGCAATTCGCCGCCGCAGGCAAGCTGTACGCGGCGGTCGAGCCGGCCCTTGGAAAAGTCGCGCACGGCGGCGGTGATCTCCTTGAGCGGCTTTGTCAGCGAGCGCGCCAATAGCAGCGAGCAGAATACGCCGAGGATGAGTACGCCCACGCCCACGGGCAGGAGCGAGGGCAATACGTCCATAAAGCGCACCCGCAGATCTTCCGTGGAGATGTTGAGCAGCACCGCGCCCACCACGTGTCCGTCGCTGTACCGCCACGGAACGCCGATGGTGACGATGTCCTCGCCCAGTTCCGGGAACAGGCCCTGCACGCGGATCTCGTTGCCCTGATAGACGCTGGCGATCTGCGCAAGCACCGCATCGCTGGAGATGTAGCGGGGATCGACGATGTTGCCGCCGCTGTCCAGAAACTGGTAGATGAGGCGGCCGTCGTCGTAGCTGACGATCCAGACATCGGCGTTGTAATGGTCGTGGATGGTCTGCATCTTGGAAAGAAGCACATAGCGCATGGTGCTGCTTTCAAAGACGAACTGCAACTGATTCAGGTGCGCCACATAGCCCGCCACCTCGCGCGCCTGCGCGCGCACCTCGTCCTCGTAGGCAGCCTGCCGCTCCGCCTGCAGCGTGGCGGTGAGGATGAAGGTGAACAACAGCACCGTCGCCAGCGTCAGCGCCAGAAAGCCCAGAAACGTGCGCAGGAAGATGCCGCCGTGCGGCCCGTGGCGGTGCGCGCCGGTGGTCATCTGCCGGCAGGCGTCGCCGCCGGAAAAGGTCTCCTGCACGCTACTTCACCTCGAATTTGTAGCCCACGCCCCACACGGTCTTGATCTGCCAGCCCAGTTCCTCGCCGCCGGAGAGCTTTTCGCGCAGGCGCTTGACGTGTACGTCCACCGTGCGCGAATCGCCGAAGTAATCGTAGCCCCACACCTGCTCCAGAAGCTGTTCGCGGGTGAAGACCATGCCGGGATGGCTGGCGAGGAAGTAGAGAAGCTCGATCTCGCGCGGCGGCATCTCCAACGGCTTTCCCATGTAGGTGACGGTGTACTGGCTGATGTTGATGGTCAGCCCGGGGAACACCAGTTCCTTTTCCGGCGCCTCGGCCACCTGGAAGCGACGGATGACCGCCTTGATGCGCGCCACCAGCTCCTTCATGTCGAAGGGCTTGACGATGTAGTCGTCCGCGCCCAGTTCCAGCCCCAGCACCTTGTCAAAGGTCTCGTCCTTGGCGGTGAGCATGATGATGGGTATGTTCGATATTTTGCGCACCTCGCGGCAGACCTGCCAGCCGTCCATGCCGGGCAGCATCACGTCCAGCAGCATCAGGTTCGGCGGCGAAGCGCGGAACAGCTTCACAGCCTCGTCGCCGCGCTCGGCGCAGGTCACTTCAAAGCCCTCTTTTTCCAGATACAGCCGCACCAGTTCGCGGATGTTGGGGTCGTCGTCCACGACCATGATCTTCGTCTTCATCGCTGGCCCTCCTCGCCCCATGGTTTGTTGATACTATACTAGCGCGCATATATGGCCCGCGTGTGAACGGGGCGTGAACGTTGCGCCTATTTCAGCGTCACCACGGTCACGCCGTCCTCGCCCTCGCCGTAGCGCCCGAGGCGAAACTCGCTGACGGCGGGATGCTTTTTCAAATGCTTCTGGATGCCGGCGCGCAACACGCCCGTGCCCTTGCCGTGGATGATGTAGACCATTTTCAGCCGGTTGAGCGTCGCGCCGTCCAAAAACATGTCCACGGCGAGAATGGCCTCCTCCAGCGTCATGCCGCGCACGTCGCACTCCGTCTCCACTGCGCGGGGGGCGATGGCGGCGACCTTGCCCGGCGCGGGGCGGCGCTTTTCCTGCTTTTCCGGCGCGGCGCGGCGCACGTCGCGCACGTTGACCTTGAGTTTCAGCGCCCCGGCCTGCACGGTCAGTTCGCCCTTGTTGTCCGGCGCGGTCAAAGCCTCGCCGCGCGTGTTGAGCGTGAGGAGCATGAGGCTGTCGCCCGGGCGGATGTCCGCGGGCGCGCCGCCCTCGTCCGCCTTGGCGGGCTGGATGGTCTCCGCGTTGGCATCGAGCGCGTCCTGCAATTGCGCGCGCAGGTTGTGCAGTTCGTGTTCCTTCACCGTGGCGGCGCTCTTGCGCTTCAATTCGGAAATGACCTGTTCAGCGTCGCGCTGCGCCTTTTGCAGTATGCGCCGGGCGTCCTCCTTGGCCTTTTTGATCTCCGTTTCGCGGCGGCTCTCGAGCTGTTTTTGCAGCCTTTCCGCCTCGTCGCGCAGTTTCTGCGTCTCCTGATGCGCTTCCTCGGCCAGGCGGCGCTCCTTTTCGGCGATCTGGCGGTGGTACTCCGCGCCGGCGATGACGTCCTCAAAGCGTATCTGGTCGCGGGTCAGGTGCTGACCGGCCTTCTCAATGAGAAAGTCCGGCAGGCCCAGCTTGCGGGAAATTTCAAAGGCGTTGGACTTGCCCGGCACGCCGATGGAGAGGCGGTAGGTCGGCCGCAGCGTCTCCACGTCGAACTCCACGGAGGCGTTTTCCACCCCCGGCGTGGAGAGGGCGAAGGCCTTGAGTTCGCTGTAATGCGTGGTGGCCAGCGTGGTCACCTTCATCGACAGCAGGTGTTCGAGAATGGCCATGGCCAGCGCCGCGCCCTCGGTGGGGTCGGTGCCCGCGCCCAGTTCGTCAAACAGCGCCAGCGAACGGGGCGTCACCGCCTGCAAAATGGCGACGATGTTGGTCATGTGCGAGGAAAAGGTGGAGAGCGACTGCTCGATGGACTGCTCGTCGCCGATGTCGGCGAACACCTCGTCGAACACGGGCAGTTCGCTGCCGTAGGCGGCGGGGATCTGCAGGCCGGACTGCGCCATCAGCGCAAGCAGCCCCACGGTCTTGAGCGTCACCGTCTTGCCGCCGGTGTTGGGGCCGGTGATGACCAGCGTGGTAAACTCCCCGCCCATCCACAAGGTGGAGGGGACGACCTTTTCCGGGTCGATGAGCGGATGGCGGGCGCGCATGAGGTTGACGCGGCCCTCCTCGTTGATCTTCGGCGGCGCGGCGCGCATCTCGCGGGCGAGGGCGGCGCGGGCAAAGATCATGTCAAGGTCCGCCAGCACCTCGATGTTGTGGCGGTAGAGGTCGGCGTCCGGGGCTACGCGGTCGGTGAACTCGCCGAGGATGCGGTCGATCTCCTGCCGCTCCTTGAGCGTCCACTGCTTGATCTCGTTGCCGGCCTCCACCACCGCCGCCGGCTCGATGAACAGCGTCGAGCCGCTGCCGGACTGATCGTGCACCAGCCCCGGCACGTACTGCCGGCTGTCGGCGCGCACGGGGATGACGTAGCGCCCGTTGCGCATGGTGATGATGGCGTCCTGCAGGTACTTTTGCAGGGACGAGGAGCGGATGATGGCGTTGAGCCGGTCGCGCACGCGGTCGTTGAGGGCGCGCAGGCGGCGGCGGATGTCGTAAAGTTCCGGGCTGGCGCGGTCGGCCATTTCGTCCTCGGAGAGGATGGCGTTGAAGATCTCTTCCTCCAAAGAGCGGTTCGTGGCCAGTTCCGAGGCGATGGCGGAGAGCGCGCGCGTGTCCTCGCGGTCGCTGACCAGCGCGCTGCGCACCGTGCGCGCCGCGCGCAGCCCCTCGGCGATGGTCAAAAGCGCCTTCATCGAGAGCGTGGAGCCGATCTTGGCAAGTTGCAGGTATTCGGATACGTCGCTGAAATAGGCCATCGGCGAGCCGCCGTGGTAGGCGTAGGCGGACAGCGCCTCCTCCGTCTCCTGTTGCAGGCGGCGCACTTCACCTATGTCGCCCGAGGGGCGCAGCGCCCGCGCCGCGGCCTTGCCCGGCTCGGTCATGGCCATGGAAGCCAGCCGCTCGAGTATTTTCGGATATTCCAGTACGCGCAGGTCTCTTTCTTGCATCGCTTTCTCTCCCCGGTCGTTCCCGGATGTCTATCTTGTCCCAGCGTCACTCCACGCCGCGGAAAAAGTGTCCTGTGGTCGTCTCAATGGTGGCAAAGGGCGCAAGGTCCGCGTCTTTGCCGTCGAGGGCGGCGCGGCAGGCGGAAACGATCTTTCTGACCGGCTCGCCCGCGCGCAGCATCAGTACCCAGCCCGAGCAGGCGCAGAGCCGCTCGGATTTGGGCAGCAGCCAGTGCGGCACGCTGTTGAGTAATTCCACCACGCAGCCGCCGTCCGAGGCCACGCGCCGCAGCGGGAAGGCCGCGCCGCGCCGGTCGATGAGCGCCATGTCGTCGATGGGCTCTCCGGCGCGGTCGCAGCGGCGGCAGGCGTCGTGCGGGCCGGGCAGCTTTTGCGCCGCGCGCAGCGGACAGTGGCGCAGGCGCATCAGCGGCGCGCGGCCCCAGATGAGCAGTTCCTTTTCCCCGGGCATGTCCGCCATCTGCCGCGCCGTCAACTCCAGCGAAGGCATGTAGCGCGCAAGCCCCGCCTCGTCCACGGCGCGGGAATTGAAGAGATTGAGGGCAAAGTCCCCGCGCATTTCCACGCCCCAGTCCATGCCCAAATGGGCGACGTTGGCGGCGTACACCGCCGTGAGGCGCTCTCTATGCGCCCGCGCCCATGCGTGTACGCCATCCAAGACATCCGCGTTGGCCACAGCGGGCAGGACGAGGGCGAAGCGCTCCCCGTCCAGCGCGGCAAGGCAGGCGTCCAAAGCCTCCCGCCGCCAGTCGCGGGGGTCGAGCGCCAATTCGTCCGCGCCCGCTTCCCGCGCCGC
Source organism: Candidatus Pullichristensenella excrementipullorum (assembly GCA_018713365.1). Classification (GTDB taxonomy): domain Bacteria; phylum Bacillota; class Clostridia; order Christensenellales; family Aristaeellaceae; genus Pullichristensenella; species Pullichristensenella excrementipullorum. The sequence goes on along the minus strand of DVOU01000012.1, from coordinate 5,320 downwards.
CAGCAACAGTTCCGGCCGGTCGGAGCGGGCGATGAGGCGCGCCTTCGCCGCCTCCGGGCGCGGCGCGGGCAAAGGCTTTGCCGCGCATACGGCCTTTTCCGGCGCGAACGCGGCAACGCGCGCCGCCGTCAGCCCATCCAGCGCCGCGCGGCGCAGGGCGTTGAGCTGTGAAGCGGCGGCAAAGGCCGTTTCGTCCGCATCGAGGTCGATGGCGTCCAGCACATAGACCGTGCCGCCGGTCTTTTGCAGCTGTTCGCGCACGCGGGCAGCGTCCAACGGCCTGTTGCGCGCCGCCTGCGTCTCTTCGCCGACGGCTTCAAACACATGTTCTCCGTCCGAGACGCGCAAACGCATCATGTCGCCCACGCGCAGCGTCAACTTCGCCGTCAAATGCGTCAGGCGGCGCTCATGGGCATAGCTTTCCCGCGCCGCGCGCATCTGCGCCGCGTCCACGAGGCGGTAAATATCGCCGCGCACGGCAACGCGCGCACCGGCGCGCCCCTGCAATTTCACCGGCCGCTCTTTATCGCCCCGGCGCTCCGCCAGCGCGTCCTCCGCGTCCACGTCGCGCCGCAAAGCGCCGCCTGCCCCCACCAGCACGCCCATGTGGTTGGGCCGCTCGGGAAACATCAGCTCCGCATCGTTCATGTCGCGCAGGTAGCCATGGCTGAAACCGCCGCGGTTGAAGATCTGCAAAAGCGCCTCGCGGTCGGCGTCGGTGATGGGCTTGCCGTCGAGGGCGCGGCGGTAGACGGAGGTGACCACGGCCACGTACTCGGGCCGCTTCAACCGCCCCTCGATCTTGAAGGAGCAGACCCCCGCCCGCTCCATGGCCTTTCGTTCATCCAGCAGCATGATGTCGCGCGGGGAGAGCAGATAGCCGCGCACATCGCCGAGGCGATAGGGGAGGCGGCAGGGCTGCGCGCACATGCCGCGGTTGCCGCTGCGCCCGCCCACGAGGCTGGAAAACAGGCATTGCCCGGAGCAACACACGCACAGCGCCCCGTGGCAGAAGGCTTCCAATTCCACGCCCAGCCCGGCGCATTGTTCGATCTCGGCAAGCGGCATCTCCCGCGCCAGCACCGCGCGGTCAAAGCCGTGATCGCGCAGGTATTCCACGCCCTGCCGGTCATGTACGGCCATCTGCGTGCTGGCGTGCAGGGAAAGCCCCGGCGCCATCTGCCGCACGAGCGCGGCCACGCCCAGATCCTGCGCGATCACTGCGTCTGCCCCAGCCTCGGCCACCTCGTATACCTGTCCTTCCAGCGCCGCCATCTCGCCGTCGCGCACGAGGGTATTGAGCGTCACGTGGACGCGCACGCCGCGGGCATGACAATAGGAGACCGCCTCCTGGAGGCCGCCTTCGTCAAAGTTGTCCGCGCCGCGCCGGGCGTTGAACAGCCGCGCGCCGAGATACACCGCGTCCGCGCCGTTCTGCACCGCGGCGATAAGCGCCTCTCTGCCCCCGGCGGGGGCGAGCAGTTCGCTCATTTGCCCGCCGCCTCGAGCTTCTGCTGCGTCTCCATCAGTTCGCGGCGCAGGCGGGTGATCTCGTCGTGGGCCTTGAGCATGTCGTCGGCGATGTTGAGCGCCGCCAGCACGGAAAGCTGCGCCTGCGGCAGCCGCGTGGCCGCGGAAAGCTCGTTGAGCTTGCGGTCCACAAAGGCGGCCACGCGCTGCACATGGGCTTCCGGGTCGTAGCTGGCAATGGTATAATCCTTGCCCGCCACGCGCACGGTCGTGCGGATCTTTTCCATATATCACACCCCCGTTTATCCACTTTGCAGTATACCACGTCCGCCCCGCTTCTGTAAACCTTTTTTCGCAGAGGAAAACAGGATCGCGTCATCCGCATCTGTCCGCTGAACGCATATATGGCATTTCGGGACAGACGGTAGTCGGAGAACCGTGCATATAAAGATACGTTCCAGTCATATCATACGATAATAATATTTGCAATTTAGGCATTGAGTAGTTTAATTTTAGGCATTGAAAAAATGCGGGGGGGGGGTATCATATTCATACCAGATGTTGGGCGCTTGCTCTGCGCCGGTAAGGAGGGACGCTCGCGTCGCGGAGCCGAAGCGCCGGAAACATCCTCAGGAAAAGGAAAGAAGAATGTGAAGAAAGGAAGAGGTGTTCCATGAGAAAAGGAATCGCACTGTTGCTGACCGTACTGATGCTCCTGGGCCTGGCGCAGACCGCGGTATTGGCTGAGGCGACGGAGGAAACGCTGTCCTTTGCCGATCGGCTCGAAGCAGACTATGTCGACCCGGACCTCTATTACCAGTCCGACGTGCGCTGGTGGCTGGGCGACGCGTCCCTGACCGACGAGGTGCTGCTGGAGGAGATCCAGGCCATGTATGATGGCGGCTTCCACGGCGTGGAGCTGTGCATGCAGGACGATGGCAACGCCCCGGACGAGACTTACGCCTACGGCTCGGACATGTGGTCCCACAAGTGGAAGCTGATGATGAACAAGCTGCTGGATCTGGGCATGGAAGTGTCCCTGACCTCCGGCACCAACTGGGCGACCTCCAACGTGCCCGGCCTCGATCCTGACAGCCAGTCGGCCAGCCAGGTCATCGCCATGGGCAAGGTCATCGTCGCTCCCGGCGAGACCATCACCGCCCTGCCCAAGCCCGAGACCATGCGCGAGAGCAACAAGGGCACCTTCCTCGGCGCCTATGCCTACAAGAAGACCGGCGAGCGCACGGGCTTCTGGAATGGCGAGGTCCCGTGGGTCGGCCCGACGGAGTTCACCATCTATGAGCTGGCCTATGATTCCGTGATCGACCTCAACGACCTCGAGTTCACCGAGGGCGGGACCGTCTACGATCAGGCCTTCGAGTGGACCGCCCCGGACGACGGCGAATACATGGTCGTCGGCCTGTGGACGCACGGCAACTACAAGGTCTCCTCGCCCGGCGCCGAGACCTGCTACGCCACCAACTACTTCGACATCCGCGGCGTCGAGGCGCTGCAGGAGTTCTGGAACGCCCATTATCTCGACGATCCCGAACTGAACGCCAAGATCCTCGAGGGCGATGTGCAGCTGTTCATGGACTCCATCGAACTCAGCCCGGATGGCGGCATCACCTGGTGGACCGAGGACATCCGTCAGGAGTTCATCGACCGCAAGGGCTACGATCCGCTGCCCTACATACTGCTCGTGGAGGGCCTGCCGCAGGTCTACGCCAACTTCAACCCCTATATGGACCCGACGCAGGGCTACAATGAGTTCAGCGACAACACCAATTTCTGCGACAAGTTCGTCAACGACTGGGTGGATGTGCTGACCACGCTCTATGAAGAGAACATGCTCATCCCGCTCAAGGAGTGGCTGAACTCCGTGGGCATCGAGACCCGCGCGCAGATCTCCTACGGCCGTTCCTTCGAGATCAGCGAGCCGTCCCAGTACGTGGACTATCCCGAAGGCGAGAGCCTGAACATGTATGACAACGTTGACATCCTCCGCCTGCTCACCGGCGGCGCGCACCTGCAGAACAAGGTGCTCTCCACCGAGACCGGCGGCGAGGCCCAGAACGACGCCATGACCCCGCAGATGCGCCTCAACGGCATCTACGCCGAGTATGCCGCCGGCTATCAGCGCGTCATCTGGCACATTTGGAGCTCCACCTACGCCTATGGCGAGGAGAGCGTGTGGCCGGGCTGGGGCCAGAACTTCGACCGTTGGGGCAGAAGGGAACCCGATGCCCGCGACTTTGACGAGTTCAACGCCCACATCGGCCGCATCCAGCAGCTGCTGCAGACCGGCGTTTCCCGCACGGATGTCGGCTTCATCCACAACAACTGGAACCAGGGCATCAAGACCTTCGGCGGCATCGGCAACGAGCTGAACAGCATGAACTGGCAGCTGGCGCACCAGGGCATCTACTACCGCTCCACCGAGCTGCAGGACAATGGCTACACCTACGACTACCTCAGCCCGGATCTGCTCAAGGCCGAGGGCGTGTACTTCGACGCCGAGACCAGGACCATCGAGCCGGCCGGCTACAAGGCGCTGGTAATCTACCAGAACTGGCTGGATGCGGACGGCGCGCTGCTGATCCTCGACTGGGCGAAGCAGGGCCTGCCGGTGTTCATCATGGAACACGCGGCGGAGCGCACCCCGTTCAACGACGGCAGGGACGAGGAGCTGTCGAACACCATCGCGGAGCTGGAGGCGCTTGAAAACGTCCGCCGCGTGGAGATCTACGACGACTCCGAGGACTTCGACTACTTCAAGCAGATCGCCGAAGGCTACGATGACGGTCTGTACGAGGCGATGCAGGAAATGGGCATCCGTCCCTACGCGGAGTACATTGAGCCGAACCATCAGCTCTTGACGCAGTCGCGCGAAGATGCGGACGGCAACCGCTACCTGTACGTGTACAACTACTGCCCGAACGACTACCATGAGAACAGCTCGATCGAGAGCGTGCGCACCGAGGACCACGGCACCAACATCAAGACGGAGATCAAGGTGGACGGCATGTACGTGCCCTACGAGATCGACGCCTGGTCCGGTAAGGTGACGGAGCTGGCCGATTACACCTACGAAGACGGTCAGACAGTGTTCATTGTGGACCTTGACTACGCCAACATCGCGCTGTACGCCTTCGAGGCGGTGAGCGAGGAGAAGCTGCACATCGTGGACACGAACGCGGAATCCGCCTACGCGGGCGAAGCGGGTCTGGTGATCCGCGCGACCGAGAGCGGCGACTACTACGCGCAGACCAGCGATGGCAACACGCACGAATACACCGTGGAGGTCCCCGAGGCCTACGACATCACCGGCTGGGACCTGACGGTCGAATCGTGGACTGCGGGCGAGGACAAGATCTACAGCGAAGAGGAACTCTTCGGCGTCAAGACGGTCAACACCACGGTGGAGACGATCAAGACGGAGATCAACGTGCAGCTTGAGACGCTGGACACCTGGAACAACATTCCCGAGATCGGCCAGAACGTGTCCGGCCTTGGCCACTACGAGGCGACGTTCAACTGGGATGCCTCCGCGGCGGATGGCGCGTATCTGAATTTCGGCGACACGCTGGAATCGAGCATGAAGGTGTGGATCAACGGCCAGAAGGTCGGCGGCGACGTCAGCCAGAACCCGACGAAGGCCCCGGCGTCGATCGTGGAAGGCTACGAAGGCACCGAGCAGTACACGGGCGGCGTGAGCTGGACCAACCCGATCGTCGACATCAGCGAATACCTGGTGGATGGCGAGAACACCATCGTCATCGAGTACAGCTCCATCCTCTCCAACTACCAGCTCTCCCGCGGCGCCATCACCGAGCGTGAAAACGCCAGC
>DVOU01000064.1:0-29834 GCA_018713365.1 Candidatus Pullichristensenella excrementipullorum | reverse complement strand
GCAAGCCAAGGAAGCAAACTTGCATCCAAGGGAGCTTACATGGACGTAAGTGACCGCAGGATGCAAGTGCAGCTGACGCAGGAAGCAAAAATTGCATCCGATTTCTCTTTTATCGGGGCAATTTTTGCGGTTGTAGGCTTTGTCAGCGCTCTGGGCGCCTCTCCCGTAATGGGAGGGGCGCTTTTCGTTTGGATGGGATGACAGACGATAGCGGGTGTTCGGCAAAGGCCGGGCGCCCGTTCTTTGTTTCGGCCGGCCATGCCATGATGGGGCCGGCAGGGGCGTCAAAGGAGCGGATGTCTACGGAAAACAGCGAACAGGGGGAGCCAGCTTGAGTATTTATGGATACATCCGCGTCAGCAGCAAAGATCAGAACGAAGACCGGCAAGTGCTTGCCCTGCGGGGAATGGCCGTCCCGGAAAAGAACCTTTACGCGGACAGGCAGTCCGGCAAGGATTTTGAGCGCCCGCAGTACAAGCGCCTGCTGCGGAAAATGAAAAAGGACGATCTGCTCTACATCAAGAGCATCGACCGTCTGGGGCGCAACTATGGGGAAATTCTGGAACAGTGGCGGATACTGACGAAGGAAAAAGGCATCGACATCGTGGTGCTGGATATGCCGCTCTTGGACACCCGCCGGGGCAAGGACCTGATGGGGACATTTTTAAGCGACATCGTATTGCAGGTGCTTTCCTTCGTGGCTGAAAACGAGCGGAACAACATTCGCCAAAGGCAGGCCGAGGGCATCGCCGCCGCAAAGGCAAGGGGCGTTCGGTTTGGGAGACCGCCCAGACCGCTGGCGGAGAACTTTCACAGCGTTTACCGAAGGTGGAAAGCCGGAGAGATCACGGGCACGGCGGCGGCGAAGGCGTGCGGGATGCCGCTGTCCACGTTCCGTTACCGGGCGGAACGCTGCGAAAAGGGCAAATTGCTGTAAGTGTCTGAATTTACAGGAAGGTGTACCTTTTTGAAAAAACACGATTTTTATATACACATTAATTATATCACGGGTTTGAAACAATGTCCATACACAAACGACGATAATATTTGCATTTTTACAAATACTTTTTGATAGCAAGCCCTCTGCGAAAAGGTACACTTTTTGAAAAAAGCAAAGAGGGCAACGTTATGGCAGCAATCGCTTCAGTGATCAAATACGAAGGCGATAACAGCACCTTCGTCTGGAAGCACCCTTGCGAGGACTTCAACACATCGTCCCAACTGATCGTCCACGAATCGCAGGAGGCAATTCTTTTCCTGAATGGCCAGGCCCTTGATTTGTTTGGGCCGGGGCGTCACACGCTGGAAACAGAAAATATCCCCATCCTGCGCCGCCTGATCAACATTCCAACGGGCGGCGAAAGCGCGTTCCACTGTGAGGTCTATTTCATTAACAAAACCGAGCAGATGGCAATTCGCTGGGGAACAGACAGCAAGGTGCAGTATGTAGAGCCTACATACAAGTTTCCTATTTCCATTGGCGCAAGCGGCGAGATGTCTCTCTGCGTGGACGATTCGAGAAAATTGCTGGTCAAATTGGTCGGTACGGAGAGAGTACTTGATCGTCAGCAGCTGACTGCCTATTTTCGCAGTATATTGATGGCAAAGGTCAAAACCTATATCGCGCAAACCATGCGCGCCAACGCCATCAATATTTTCGAGATCGACGAAAATCTGGAATCCTTCTCTGCTGATATTTGCACCAGACTTGTGCCGGATTTTCTCGATTACGGCGTGCAGCTGAAACGCTTCTACATTACCACCATCGTCAAACCGGACGGTGATCCGCAATACGAGAAGTTCAAAGAGCTGCATTTCCGTCAGTATGCGGACATTGCCGAGGCGCAGCTCCAGCAGCGCGTAGGCATCATTGAGCAACAGACAGAGGCGCAGAAGATGGTCATCGAATCCCGGGCGATCGCACAGAAGCGCATGCAGGAGGGCTACACCTATCAGCAGGAACGCGGCTTTGATGTTGCGGAAAAAGCCGCCCAGAATGAAGCCATGGGCGAGTTCACCAACATGGGCGTTGGCCTTGGTATGATGACTGGCGTAGGCGGCGCGGTCGGCGGCATGGTGGGCGGCGCGGTCGCCGATGCCTTTGCGGGAATTTCCGCCCCCGCACAGCCGTCTGCGGCCGCAAACAAGTTCTGCGACCAATGCGGCGCGGCGCTCACGCCGGGAGCCGCGTTTTGCGATGAATGCGGCGCGCCACAGGCAACGCCTGACACCTGCGCAAACTGCGGGTTTCGCTTCCTCAAGCCCGGCAAATTCTGCCCGAAGTGCGGCGCGAAAAGGGAGGGCTGACGATGAAAAAGAATAGCGCAAAAGCATATGCCATCCTTGGGCTGTTGTTTGTGCTGGTCAGCATTATCGCCTTTGCGGTCCCGACCATGAAAACGGCAACGTTCTGGATCGCTTATGGCTTCACCGCCGCGGCGTTCATCGCGCAGGTCATCCTTTGGAAAGCCGCGTTTGGCAGAGAAGAAGCGCTGAAAAGCAAGTTCCTCGGCTTCCCTGTTGCGCACATCGGCATCGTATACGCGATCATTCAGACGGTCGCATTTGCCGTATTCCTGTTTGTACCGACGCTGCCCGCATGGAGCGCGATCATCGTGTGTTCCGTGATCGCCGGCGTTTCCGCGGTGTGCATGATCTCCGCTGATGCGGGGCGCAATGTGATCCAGCGCGTTGAAGCAAAGGTGCAGAAGAAGGTTTTCTACATTCGGGAATTGCAGGCGGATGTGGAGTTGATAACTGCCGCAGAGACAGATGCTGATACAAAAGCAGCGCTTACACGGCTTGCTGAAAAAATACGGTTTTCCGATCCCATGAGCAACGAACAATTGGTGGATTTGGAAAACAAAATCTCCGCCAAAGTTTTGGAACTGAAAACTGCGGCAAACAAGGAGGATGGCATAGCAGAACTCATGTCGCTGTTGGATGAAAGAAATAGAAAATGTAAGGTTTTGAAGTGAGGAATCCAGAATGAACTATAACGAATTGCTAATTAAGGCAATTGAACATATTGATACCATTCAGAGCGGTGAGGTTTTCTTTGTGAAAGATTTATTTCACGGCACAGAGTGGAATAAACTCAAGAGGGGAGAAAAACTTGAGTTTGGTAGATTATTCAAGAAAGCAGTGATGGACGGTTCTGTTCCGAATGTGGAATACGTTGGTAAGGCAGATAACAATTCCGCCCAATACAAAAAGAAATGAGGAGGATATTCATGAAACAGTTAACTTGTGAAATGTGTGGCAGTACTGAACTGATGAAGCAAGATGGTGTTTTTGTTTGCCAGACTTGTGGGACAAAGTATTCCGTAGAGGAAGCCAAGAAAATGATGGTCGAGGGAACCGTTGAGGTTGCTGGTACCGTTAAAGTCGATGACTCTGCGAAGATTGAGAACTATTACACCATAGCAGAAAATGCCTATGATGCAAGCAATAAAAAAGAAGCCGAAAGTTACTGCAATAAAATCATCGAGGTTGATCCCAATAACTATAAAGCGTGGCTCTTGAAAGGTCGTGCTGCAGGCTGGCAGTCTACGCTTGCCAATATCCGTGTAGAGGAATCTGTTAACTGCTTTAATAAGGCAATCAACAATGCACCTGAAGACAAGGTTGAAGAAGTCAAAAAAGTGGCATCTGACGAGATTTCCAAATTGTCCCTTGCTCTGATTGCACTTTGTTGCGAAAATTATTCCAAAAACGGATCTATCAACAATGCAAACACTATCAAGGAAAATGTGCAGGCAGTTAAACTGTACAGCTTGCTGTTCCTGGCAAAGTGTGGGGTAGAAGTCAAAGACATTAACGCTACTATTGCAACGAAAATTAATGAAGCTGTTGTTGCTGCATACCAATATGACATTAAAAAGGTCTATTTTGGTTCTACTGGGTATCCTACCAAGGGTTCATGGGATAGATATAGAGCGCAGTGCTGGGCGGCTATCGAGTTAATTGACCTTGCCATTAACCTGAGCGATGATGATGGCAGTGCTGATAAAACTCGTTACGAAAACAAAATTCGCATTCTGAAGGAACTGTATTTCTACGGCGACTGGTCTAGAGAATGCGCCTTTACCAAAGAAGATAAAGAGCAAGTCAATAATAGGATTATGGAGTGCCACTATAAGATCAAAAAAATTGATCCGTCTTATACAATCCCTGAGCGTCCGAACACGACCAACAATGGCTGTTATGTAGCTACCGCTGTCTATGGTTCTTATGATTGTCCGCAGGTCTGGACGCTTCGCCGTTATCGTGACTACACTCTTGCTGAAACTTGGTATGGCAGAGCGTTCATTCGCACCTATTATGCAATCAGCCCCACGCTCGTAAAATGGTTCGGGCATACTGAGTGGTTTAAGAAGATGTGGAAGGGGAAACTCGACCGCATGGTTGCTGATCTGAATGCAGCGGGTGTTGAAGATACGCCTTATGAAGATAGGGTATGGTGAACTATGAGTTCTCCAAAAACAATCAAACAGGAGAAACAAGACCTTACAATAAAGCGAAAGCAGAATTGGAACGATTAGAGGTTGCAGAACGAGCCCTGCAAGCGCTCTGCGAGGCGGCAGCCCGGACAGCGAATGTCCGGGCTGTTACTCCGTTCCGTTCAAGCGGGCTGCACCGCTTGCGGCTTCGCCTGTTCCTGCGAACTTTCCGCCGCAGGCGGCTGTGAGGGGCGTTTTCGCGCAGGAAGACGGCCCTTTTTTTCTGCCCTTGCCGGGGAAATACGTTACAAATTCCCTTTTGCTGTTGACAATATATTTCAAATGTGATAGGATATGTAATATCATACGATTTTCTGTCATACTTCTGCAATATTTGCCGCACAAAAGGGGGACCCCGACATGCAAATGCGAGGCTGGAAGCGCCTGTTGGCGCTGACTTTGGCGCTGATGACGCTGCTGGCGACGCCGGCGCTGGCCGAACGCGCGGCCTATGTGTCCGACTTCGCCCTGCCCGTCTACGCGGACGCTTCCTTCAGCGAGCGCGTCGGCTCCATCGCCGGCGGCTCGTACCTGACCGTACACGACGTGCAGAACGGCGTGGCCAGCATCACCTGGTACGGCAGGGACGGCTACGCGCCCATCTCCGCGCTGTCGCTGGTCGGCGACGGGGCCGAGGACGCGGTGGTCGTGCGCGACACGCGCTTCCATCAGCAGCCCTCCTCCAACAGCGCCTACGGCATCCTCAATGCCGGTACCGCCGTGCGCCTGATGGCCGTGAACGGCACCTGCGCGATGGTCGAGTACAATGAGCATATCGGCTTTGTCATGCGTTCGGACATCCGCACGGCCTCGGAGAGCGCTTCGCAGCCCACCTCCGCGCCGGAGCAGGGCGGCGACGTGGTGCGCGAGACCTTCTCCGCCACCGTCACCGCGCAGGGCGCCTACGTCTATCAGACCCGCTCCACCAGCGCTGCCCGCATGCCCGTGGCCCAGGGCCGCGCGCTGACCGTCGTCGCCTACGACGATACTTGGGCGCAGGTGTTCAACGGCTCCTTCTACGCCTTTATCCCCCGCGCGCACATCGCCCGCGCTTCCCAGACGGCGCAACCCACCGTCGCTCCGACCGTCGCCCCCACCGCCGCGCCGGAACAGGGCGGCGAGGTGGTGCGCGAGACCTTCTCCGCCACCGTCACCGCGCAGGGGGCCTATGTCTATCAGTCCCGCTCCACCAGCGCTTCCCGCATGCCTGTGGCCCAGGGCCGCGTGCTGACCGTGGTCGCCTACGACAACGAGTGGGCGCAGGTGTTCAACGGCTCCTTCTACGCCTTTATCCCGCGCGCGCACATCGCCCGCGTTTCCCAGACGGCGCAGCCCACCGTCGCCCCCACCGCCACGCCCGCGCCCACCAGCGGCGTGGTGCAGGAGAGCTTCACCGCCACCGTCACCGCGCAGGGCGCGCGCGTCTATCAATCTCCCTCCACGGACGCGGTCAGCTCCAGCCTCACTTACGGCAGCACCGTCACCGTGGTGGCCTACGACGATACCTGGGCGCAGATCAGCAACGGCGCGCAGCTCGGCTTCACGCAGCGGAGCAACCTCACCCCGGGCATAGTGTCCGTGGCGACGCCGACGCCCACGCCCACGCCCACGCCCACGCCGGCCGCCGGTTCCTTTGAGGAGCTGGTGGAGAGCGGCAAGTATTCCAACGAGGAACTGACCTTCCTCTACCTCACCCGCGAGGCCGGGCTCAACGCCGCCGCCGCCTGCGGCGTGCTGGCCAACATCAAGGCCGAATCGTCGTTCCGGCCCACGGCCTACAACTCCAACGGCGGCAGCTACGGCATCTGCCAGTGGACGGGCGGCCGCAAGACGCGCCTGCAGAACTACTGCGAGGACAACGGGCTGGACTACACCACGCTCTACGGGCAGCTGTGCTTCCTCGAATACGAACTGCGCAACTACTACTCCAAGGTGTGGAAATACATCTCCGCCGTGGACAACACCGCGGACGGCGCTTACGACGCGGGCTACTACTTCTGCTATCACTTTGAAGTGCCCGCCAACCGCGCCAGCCGCTCGGTGACGCGCGGCAACAGCGCCCGCGACACCTATTGGCCGAAGTACGCCTGACGGACCTAAAGCGACGCCTCCGCCCATGCGGCGGGGGCGTTTTTGTACAACGAAAATCCCCGCTTCGAGCGGGGGTTTTGGAGAGCTTATAGCTATGCCCAGAATTGTCAAACCCTTTTCCAGCAAACGGGCGACGAGTTGAGAAAAACCTGAGGCAAAGAGCGCAAAGAGCTGCTTTGCGTAGCATCCAGGGGAACTGGTGTATGAGGCGGTAATTCAGAGCGCGTGAGCGCTGCCGGTCTCATGCCCTTATAGAGCTTAGTCAAACCACCGGCTAAGCCGGTGGCCATGATTGGGCGAAACAAGCCTTTGAAAAGGGTCAGCTTGTCACATATCGTCAAAAAATCCATGTAAAAAGGGACGGAACGCCACTTTGCGCGATATGCGCGCGGCGTCCCGTCCCTTGTGGTCCCGGCGCTCTACGGTCCCTTCCTGCCCGGGCGCGCGAGGAAGCGGCTTCTGAGCATCATCAGGCCCGCGACGCCCGCCATCAGCAGCAGCAGCGCCGCCAGCGCCCCCTCGCCGACGAGGTAGAAGCGGTCGCAGCCGCCGGGCAGGTCGAAGGCGGCGCTGTTTGAAGGATCGCTCTCCGCGTAGTAGACGGGGATGGCGTCGCCTCGTTGCAGAGCCATGAAGACATCCTCGGAGCGTATGCGCTCATAGCCCTCGTAGGTCACGCCATCCACGGCGTAGGTATAGCGGATGCTCAATTTGTCCGAGGTGTCGCCGCCGTGGGCGCGGGTCTTGTCGACGATCACGCCCCGCGTTTCCACCGCGCCGGCGGTCAGGGCGTCGGCTTCGCGCATGCCGTTGACGCAGCCGACGATGGACGCCACCGCGCCCGCCAGCAAAAACAGCACGAGGAACACATCTCCCCAATGGCGCTTCTTCGTTCGGGTCATGCGCGCACCTCCCCGCTTCCATTGTAGGGGACGCGGGTAAAAAACGTGTGGGCAAACTGTCTTGGGCGCGTTTTTCCACGCAAAACGGCGGGGAGCGTTTCCGCTCGCCCGCCGCTCTCGCCGCGCCTAGAAGCCGTCGCGGTCGATCTCGTCGTCAAAACCGTCGTCTTCGTCGAAGCTGTCAAAGCCGTCAAAGTCCTCGATGAAGGTGTTGTCCGCGTCGCCGCCGTCGTCCGGCGCGTTGTCCTCCTCGTCGTCAAAGCCCTCGAAGCCGCCGTCATCGTCGTCCAGAAGGTAGCCGCCGAAGCCGTATTCGCTGTCATCATCCGCGGCGTTCTCGTCGAAGCCGTCCTCGTCCCACAGCTCCGGCTCGCGGTGCAGGGCCGTTTCGAGGAAGCTCAGACCGATGCGCGCCTCCTCGGGCGTAACGTGTCCGTCGCCGTTGAGGTCGAGAAATTCACTCAAAAAGTCCCTGTCCATGCGCGCGCCTCCCCCAAGAAGCAATATAGGATAGATTTCGACGCGGCGACGCCGTTTTCCTGCCCGCGCGGGGGCGCGCGAAAATTTGACGTTGGGCGGCGCGTTGACGGGCGCGGCGGGGCGTGGTATGATAGGGGCGGAGGGGTGAGGGATGTACGTGGGAAAAGGCACGAAAAGACAGCGCGCGTTACGCGCGGTTCACGAACCGTTTCCTTGTGTTGTTCTGCCTGTGCGCGCTCCTTTATTTCGCGCGCGGGGCTGTCATGATGCTGGCAGACCCGCAATGGTGGTGGCTGGGTGTCCTTGAGGGCGTGATCGCGCTCGTCTTTGTCTTCGAAATCGTCTGGCATGCCGGGTATCTGGTGGTGGATAAGCGCAGCGCGCGGCTCTACAAACTGTGGACGCGCGTGGAGCTTCCCTGGGAGGAGGTGCGCTGCGTCAGCCGCTTTGCGTATTTAACCGGCAGCGGGCACCGGTACCGGTCCTACGATCATCATCGAAAAGTAGTACTCATCTCGCCGCTTGCGGAGCCGTGGGCGGCGGAGGGCGTCGGCAGCGATCTCCATTTTACGGGCAATGTGCTGCGCTTTGGCGGCGCGCGGAGCCTCTGTTTGGAGGACTGGCGCGGCCTGCGCGAGGCTGTCGAGGCCAACTGCCCGCTGCCGTGGACGCCGCTTACCTGCCGCTGCATCGAGAAAAAGCACGTCTACACGTTCGACCCGCCCAAAGAGGGCGGGAGTGCGGACGACGCAGGAAAGGAAGGGAGGCGCGCATGAAAGACCGCCGGCGCTATGCGCGCCCCACGAACCTGTTAGAGGCAGTCGCGGCCTGCGGCGTGTCCATCTTTGGGATCATAGCCCTGCTTCCCGCAACGGGAGCGGCGCCGGGACCGGAGATGGGGATATTCATTCTTCTCATGCTGTGCTGCGGCCTGATGCTCGCCGCGGCCGTGTGCATGGCCGGGTATCTGGTGGTGGATGCGCGCGGCCTGCGGCTCTACAAACTGTGGACGCGCGTTGAACTTCGCTGGGAGGACGTGCGCTGTCTCGGCTCGCTTACGGTGTCCGGCAACAGGCATTCCGGCCGCGTACCGATGCTGCTCATCTCGCCGCTGGAAAGGCCCTGGGAAGAGCTGGTTTTTTCTTTCGAAATGCAGCGGATGCGCAATTACCTCCGCTTCGGCGATGCGTACAGCCTCTGCCTGGATGATGACAAGGCGCTGCGCGCGGTCATCCAGAGATACTGCCCCATGCCGTGGATGCCGATGGACGGCTTTGGGCAGCGCGGGGGCTACCGGCAACTCAGGCGCATGTATGGTCCGCCGAAACACGGCGAGGGCAAGGAGGAACAGACGATGACGCGCGGACTTTTTCTCAGAGCGGATACGGACAGCCAGACGGTCACGGCCGTCTGGCGGCGCGTGATGGGCGTCCTCTGCGGGCGCTATCCGGCGTGGCAGTTGGACAGCTTTACCTGCATCGACGAAGAGACAGAGCCGGAGGGCGCGCATACGTCCCGCGAATTTATGCGTTGGCTCGACGCTGAACACTACATACTCTTTGCCCGGGCCTTTGGCTACGCGGGCGAGGCCGTGCGCGAGACCATTTGCGACTACGAGGACTATCAGCGCGCCGCCTACCGCTGCGCGGTGCTTTGCTGGGACGCGGGATACTTTCAGGTCTACTGCAAGGACGAAAATGTGCTTGAGGCGCTGCACGCCGACGCGGAGCTGCGGGCGCTGTGCGAAGAATTTGCGTATTTCACCGACGAAAACGACGGGCGGACGACGTTTTGTATTTGAGGCGATTTTTCCCGCCCCGGTCTTGACGGGCCGCGCCCTTTCCGCTATAATAAAACACACGGTTCGCCAAAGCCATTCCTGCGGCGCGCCGAGATTGAGATTTTCGCGACTGCATACAAGGGGCTGCCCGCGTAGAAGCCGAAAATGCCGCCGCTGAGAAGCGGTCTGCGTCGTCATGCGCTCCCGGCATTTTGGGCCGGGAGTTTTTTGTATGGGAAAGGACGGAACATGCAGACCAGAGTGGCCGTAATGAGCATCATCCTCCACGATTGCGCCCGCGCCGGGGAGGTCAACGCCCTGTTGCACGCCTACAACGAATACATCATCGGGCGCATGGGGCTTCCCTACCGACAGAAGGGCATCTACATCATCAGCGTGGCCGTGGATGCGCCGCAGGACGCCATCAGCGCCCTTTCCGGCAAGATCGGCCGTCTGCCGGGCGTGAGCATCAAGACCGCCTATTCGGGCTTTGTCAGCGATGGCAGCGTTGAAGCGCCTTGTTGACCGACTGGCGGCGGAGCGCTGCCTGCCGGATGCGGACATGCTCGCGCTGCTCGCCTGCGGGGACGGGGAGGTGCTTTCCCACCTCTTTGCCCGGGCGCGGGCGGCGCGCGAGGCCGTCTACGGGCGGGACGTGTACATCCGCGGGCTGATCGAATTTACCAATTTCTGCAAAAACGACTGCCTGTATTGCGGCATTCGCCGCTCCAACGCGCGGGCCTGCCGCTACCGGCTGTCGGAGGAGGAAATTCTTGCCTGCGCCGAGGCGGGCTACCGCATGGGCTTTCGCACGGTGGTGTTGCAGGGCGGGGAAGACCCGTATTTCACCGACGAGCGGCTCTGCCGCATCGTGCGGGCGCTGAAGGCGGCGCGGCCCGACCGCGCGGTGACGCTCTCCGTGGGCGAACGGAGCCGGGAGAGCTACCAGAAGCTGTTCGACGCGGGGGCCGACCGCTACCTTTTGCGCCACGAGACGGCGACGAAGGCGCATTACGAGGCGTTGCACCCGCCGGGAATGTCCTTTGAAAACCGCATGCGCTGCCTTGCCGACCTCAAGGCCATCGGGTATCAGACCGGCTGCGGCTTCATGGTCGGCTCGCCGGGGCAGACGCTGGAGGATGTCGCGCGCGATTTAGAATTTATCCGCCAGTTTGGGCCGGAGATGGTGGGCATCGGCCCCTTCATCCCCCACCGCGACACGCCGCTGGGCGCGTTCCCGGCGGGCACGGTGGAGATGACCTGCAAATTGCTGGCCATCATCCGCCTGCTCTTGCCAAACGCGCTCCTGCCCGCGACCACGGCGCTGGCCACGCTCGACCCCCGCGGCTGCGAAAAGGGCATGCTGGCCGGGGCAAACGTGGTGATGCCCAACCTCTCGCCGCCGGACGCGCGGGAAAAGTACGCCCTCTACGAGGGCAAGGCCAGCGCCGCGGGCGAAACGGCGGACGCGCTTTCCGATCTGCAAAAGCGCATGGAGAACATCGGTTACCGCGTGACCATCGCGCGCGGAGACCATAGATCATTTCCCGACGGGGAAGCAGCGCTGACCCGGAAGAAAGGAGAACACGACCCATGTACGACGTAAAGTCCATGAAGGCGGAGGAGTTCATCGACCATCAGGAGATTGAGGACACCCTCGCCTACGCAGACCTGCACAAGGACGACATGCCCCTCATCCGCGCCATCCTCGACAAGGCGCGCGAGGGCAAGGGGCTTTCCCACCGCGAGGCCTCCGTGCTGCTGGCCAACGAGGACGCCGGGGTACAGGCGGAGATCGCCGCGCTGGCCAAGGAGATCAAGAAGAAGTTCTACGGCAACCGCATCGTCATGTTCGCGCCGCTGTATTTGTCCAACTACTGCGTCAACGGCTGCGTCTACTGCCCCTACCACCGGCAGAACGGCCACATACCGCGCAAGAAGCTGACGCAGGAGGAAGTGCGAAACGAAGTCATCGCCCTGCAGGACATGGGCCACAAGCGGCTGGCCATCGAAGCCGGCGAAGACCCGGTGAACAACCCCATCGAGTACATCCTCGAGTGCATCGACACCATCTACTCCATCAAGCACAAGAACGGCGCCATCCGCCGCGTCAACGTCAACATCGCCGCCACCACGGTGGAGAACTACCGCCGCTTAAAGGAGGCCGGCATCGGCACCTACATCCTCTTTCAGGAGACGTACCACAAGGAGAGCTACGAAAAGCTCCATCCCACCGGCCCCAAGCACAACTACGCCTACCACACCGAGGCCATGGACCGCGCCATGGAGGGCGGCATCGACGACGTGGGGCTGGGCGTGCTTTACGGGCTGGAGCTGTACCGCTACGAGTTCGCCGGGCTGCTGATGCACGCCGAACACCTCGAAGCCGTACACGGCGTGGGTCCGCACACCATCTCCGTGCCGCGCATCAAGCGCGCCGACGACATCGACCCCTCGGCGTTCGACAACGGCATCAGCGATGAGATCTTCCTCAAGCTCTGCGCCCTCATCCGCGTGGCTGTGCCCTATACGGGCATGATCATCTCCACCCGCGAGAGCCAGAGCGTGCGCGAGCGCGCCATGGAGCTGGGCATCTCGCAGATCAGCGGCGGTTCGCGCACGTCCGTGGGCGGCTACACCGAGGAGGAACGGCCCACCGACACGGAGCAGTTCGACGTGTCCGACCAGCGCACGCTGGACGAGGTGGTGCGCTGGCTGATGGAGAACGGCCACATCCCCTCCTTCTGCACCGCCTGCTACCGCGAGGGGCGCACGGGCGACCGCTTCATGAGCCTGTGCAAGAGCGGGCAAATCCAGAACTGCTGCCACCCCAACGCCATCATCACCCTCAAGGAGTTTTTGCAGGATTACGCCAGCGACGCCACCCGCGCCGTGGGCGAAACGATGATCGCGCGGGAACTTGCAAACATCCCCAACGGGAAGGTGCGCAGCATCACCCGCGAGTATCTGACAAAGATCGAGCAGGGCGCGCGCGACTTCCGTTTCTAAAAAGAAAAGACCGGGGCGCGGCAGGGATACCGCGCCCCATTATCAAAGGAGGCTTCCCCATGGCAGACCTCAGCGCCACCCCGTCCGCCGAGCGCGTACACATCGCCTTTTTCGGGCGGCGCAACGCCGGCAAGTCCAGCCTCGTCAACGCCCTCACCGGGCAGAGCGTGGCCATCGTCTCGCCCGTGGCGGGCACCACCACCGACCCGGTGCGCAAGTCCATGGAACTTTTGCCCCTCGGTCCGGTGGTGATGATCGACACCCCCGGCCTCGACGACGAGGGCGAGGTCGGCTCGCTGCGCGTCGGGCGCGCCCTGCGGGAACTGAACCGCGCCGACATCGCCGTGCTGGTGGTGGACGCGTCTGCGGGCATGGCGGACGAGGATCGCGCCCTGCTCAAGCGCTTTGAGCAAAAGGGGCTTCCCCACCTCACCGTGTTCAACAAATGCGACCTGCGCGCCACTTCCTGCGGCGCAGGCGAATTGGCCGTCAGCGCCCACACCGGCGAGGGCGTGGAGGCGCTCAAGGAAGCGCTCGGCCATCTCGTTGAGAACGGGAGCGAGCGGAAACTGCTGGGCGATCTGCTGGAGGCGGGCGATCTCGTCCTGCTGGTGGCGCCCATCGACGCCTCTGCGCCCAAGGGGCGGCTGATCCTGCCGCAGGTGCGCGCCATCCGCGACATACTGGACGCCCACGCCGCCTGTGCCGTCGTCCAGCCGCAGGAATTGCCATCGCTCCTTGCAAGGGCGGGCAGGCCGCGCCTCGTCATCACCGATTCGCAGGCGTTTGGAACGGTGAAGGGCATGGTGCCGGAGGACGTGCCGCTGACCTCGTTTTCCATCCTCTTCGCCCGCTTCAAGGGCGTGCTGGAAAGCGCCGTGCGCGGGGCGGAGGCCGTTTCCGCGCTGCGGGACGGCGACAAGGTACTCATCTGCGAGGGCTGCACGCATCACCGCCAGTGCGAGGACATCGGCACAGTGAAACTGCCCGGCTGGATACGGCGCTTTACCGGCGCGGAGCCGCAGTTCATGTTCACTTCCGGCGGGGATTTCCCCGACGACCTTTCCCCGTACAAACTCATCGTCCACTGCGGCGGCTGCATGCTCACCGAGCGCGAGATGCGCTACCGACGCGGCCTCGCCGCCGACAGCGGCGTGCCCTTCACCAACTACGGAACGCTCATCGCCCACATGAACGGCATCCTCCGCCGCAGTCTGGAGCCGTTCCCGGAGTTTGCGCGGGGGTGAGAGGCGGCGCAAACGGCCTGCCCCTTTTTAGGCAGGCCGTTTGCGTTGCACAAAAGATCAAGGCCGCGCCCTGTCTCGGGGCGCGGCCTTGCGTCACAGGCGCATCTCGCGCAAAAGTTCCAGCATCTCCTCATGCACCAGGCCGTTGGTGGCCAGAATGCTGCTCGGGCCGGCGGGGGGCGTTTCTTCGCCGTGAACGGTGGTCAGGTGGCCGCCCGCCTCTTCCAGGATCACCTTGCCCGCCGCGTAGTCCCACGCCTTGAGGTCGCGGTCGTAAAAGGCTTCGACGCAGCCGGCGGCCACGTAGGCCAGTTCCAGCGCCGCGGCGCCGCAGCGGCGGATGTCCTGACAGCGCAGGAAGACCTTGTGCATCAACTTGAAATCCTCGGCGGCGTGCGTGCGGATGTAGGGCGAGGTGCCTACGTTGACCAGCCCCTCGTGCAGCGCGCCGACCGATGATACATGGATGGGCCGGCCGTTGAGGTAGGCCCCGCCGCCCTTGCGCGCGGTGAAGAGCTGACCGAGGTAGGGGTTGTAGATCACGCCCACGCGCATCTCGCCGCCGATCATCAGCCCCAGGGAAAGGGCGCTCTGCGGGTAGCGGTGGACGAGGTTGGTGGTGCCGTCCACGGGGTCGAGGATCCACAGCGGGCGCTCCGGGTCGAACGCGCCGGCCTCTTCCTCCTCGCCGAGGAACTGGTCCTCCGGGAAGCGCGCGCGCAGGCCCTCGCGGATGTGCTGTTCCACGCTGAGGTCTATGCGGGTGACGAAATCAAACTCGCCCTTCTGGTGGGAGGACGAGAGCAGGCCCTCGTCCTCCATGATGGCCTTGGCGGAGCAGGCCAGCTCCACCGCGGCATCCAGTCGTTGTCTGTCCATAGTTCCTCCGCTCCTACACCACGCTCTTGCCGTGGGAGACCTTGTTGAAGATCAGCAGCGCGATGATGGTCGTCACCGTGAGGATGGTCGCCAGCGCCGAGGCCTGCCCGTAGGCGTCGTTGGTCACGGCGTTGAAGATGGCCACGGAGATGGTGCTGGTCTTGCCCGTGTACAGCACCAGCGTGGAAGACAGTTCGTTGATGCAGCTGATGAAGCTCAGCACCGCGCCGGACAGCACGCCGGGCAGCATCAGGACCACCGTGGTCTTGAAGAAGGTCTTCATCGGCGGCACGCCCAGGCTGATGGACGCCTCCTCCACGCTGCGCTCGATCTGGTAGAGGATGCCCACCGAGGAGCGCATGGTGTATGGAAGTTTGCGCACGGAGTAGGAGATGATGATGATCCACATCGTGCCGGTGAGGATGATCGCGCCCGCGTTGAAGGCGGAGATCAGCGTGATACCAAGCACGGCGCCGGGGATGACGTAGGGGAACATCAGCACCATGTCCAGATAGCCGACGAGGCGGCCCTTTCTGCGCACCACCAGGTAGGAGCCGAGCATGCCGATCAGCACGATCAGCGCGATGGCGATGATGGCGAAGACGAAGGAGTTGCGGATGTTGGTGGAGAGCTTGCTGATGACCGCCTCATAGCTCTCCAGGCTCCAGCCGTCGGTAAACACCGGGCCGTTGGTGGCGCGGAAGGACTGGATGAACACCGTAAGCTGCGGGGCGATGGCGAACAGCGCCACCACGAACACCAGCAGCGACAGCGCCGCCCGCTTCACCGGCTTGAGGGTGATGACCTTGGGCGGGCGCAGGGCGCTCATGTTGTAGCTCTTGCGGTCCACCACGCGCTTCTGAATGAACAGCACCGCCAGCGAAACGATGGTGATGATGACGCTCAGCGCCGCGGCGAAGCTGGTGTTGGAGCCGACCTCGTTCATGAACTCCTTGTAGATGACGACCGGCAAGGTAGTGTAGCCCTCGCCGATGAGGCGCGGCGTGCCGAAGTCGGCCAGCGCGGTCATGAACACCATCAAGGCGCTTGAGAGGATGGTGGGCATGATCACCGGCATGGTCACCTTGCGGATGCGATTAAAGCCCGCCACGCCCAGGTTTTCGCTGGCCTCCTCCAAAGAGGAGTCTATGGTGCTGAGCGCGCCGGATACGTACAGGTACACCATGGGGAACAGTTTGAGCGTAAAGACCAGCAGTATGCCGCCAAAGCCGTAGATGGAGCCGAACTCGATGCCGATGGACTCCAGCAGCTGCGTGATGATGCCGCTGCGGCCCAGCAGCGTGATCCACGAATAGGCGCCGATGAAGGGCGGCGAAAGCATGGAAAGCACGATCATGATGTTGATCAGCCGCTTGGCGTACAGCTTGAAGCGGGTGCCGATATAGGCCAGCGGCACGCCGATGGCCACGGCCAGCACCGTGGTGCATACGCAGACCTTCAGGCTGTTGACCAGCGCGTTGCGATAGTAGCGCTTGGTGAAAAAGCGCAGGTAGTTTTCAAAGGTGAAGACCTGCTCCTCCGTTGAGAAGCTCTGCAAAAACAGCTTGCCGAACGGATAGATGATGAAGATGGTCGTAAAGATGAGAAGCAGAAAGATGACGACGGTCCAGAAATTGAACTTGTCCATGTGGAGCCGTTCGTAGAGCTTCCGCTTCGGTCGTTGTGCTGCCCTTTGCACGAGATCCACCTCCCGTTGGATGTTGAAGCCCCGCGCCCCGCCGGGGCGGTGCGTCAATAGGCCATGACGGACTTGCCGCTCTCCTTTTCAAACACGGTGATGCGCTCCGCGTCCGGCACGATGCACACGCGCTCGCCGATCTTCCAGCGCGAGGAGATGTTGCGGGTGTCCTTGATCTCGATCATCGGGCCGTTGTCCAGCTGCACTTCGTAATCCACGAAGCTGCCCAGGAACGTGACCATGCTCACTTCGCCGGTCAACGGGCCGTTTTCTTCCTTTTCGATGCGGGCGTGTTCCGGGCGGATGGAGACCGTCACCGGGCCGGAGAAGCCCTCGCGCATGCGCACGGGCAGCGTCAGTTTGTCCATGATGCGGACCTGGCCGTTCTCCGCCTGGCCGTCCACGAAGCCGGAAACGCCGATAAAGTTCGCCACGAAGGTGTTGGCCGGGCGGGTGTAGATCTCCTCCGGCTCGCCGACCTGCTCGACATGGCCGTCGTGCATGACGGCGATGCGGTCCGAGATGGCCAGCGCCTCTTCCTGATCGTGCGTGACGTAGATGGTGGTGATGTTCAGGCCCATCTGCAGCTTTTTGATGCTGGTGCGCATCTGCACGCGCAGTTTCGCGTCCAGATTGGAAAGCGGCTCGTCCATCAGCAGCACCGCCGGATGGATGACCACCGCGCGCGCCAGCGCCACGCGCTGCTGCTGGCCGCCGGAAAGCTGGGAGGGCTGACGGTCGCGGTATTCGGAAATAGCCATCAGCTCCAGCCCCTCGTTGACGCGCTTTTCCAGCTCCGCGCCCTTGATCTTGCGCGCCTTCAGGCCGTAGGCCACGTTTTCCCGGACGCTCAGGTGCGGGAAAATGGCGTAATTCTGAAACACCATGCCGATGTTGCGGCGGTGCGCGGGAATGTGGTTGATCACCTGGTCGTTGAAGTAGATGTTGCCCTCGTCGATGGTGTTGAAGCCCGCGATCATGCGCAAAAGCGTGGTCTTGCCACAGCCGGAAGGTCCCAGCAGGGTGAAGAACTCGCCGGCCTTGATCTCCAGGTCTACGCGGTCTACCGCGCGCACATCGTTGTCATAGATTTTGGTCGCGGAAGCGATCTTGACCGTCTGGCTCATGCAAAACAGCTCCTTTGATGCTCGGCGGGGACGCGCGGACGGCCCCGGGCCTGTTTGTGGGGATGGATAGGATGGGAGCGCGGCGCTGCCGCCGCGCTCCGCGAAGGACTTTCCTGACTCGATGGCTTAGCCGAACTCGGCCACGTAGTCCAGCCAGTTGTCCTTGAACTCCTGCTCGTGGGAGGTGGACCAGTCAAAGTCGTAATCGACGAACTTGATGTCCTCCATGGGCGTCATGTTCTCCGCCACGGGGATGTCCGTGCGGGAAGAACGGCGGTTGAGGCCCGCCAGCTGGGACTGCACTTCCGTGCTGAGTACAAAGTCCACGAACTGCTGGGCGCTGGCCAGATTCTGGCAGTTGGCGACGATGGCCACCGGCGAGGGCGCGGAGTAGGTGCCCTCCTCGGGGTAGACGATGGCGATGGGCTCGCCGGCGTCGATGTAGCGCAGCGCAGCCTCTTCATACGTCATGCCGATCATGTACTCGCCGTCGGCCACTCCCTTGTAGACCGCCGAGGAGCTGGAGAGAATCTTGCCATCCAGGGCCTGCACGAGGCGCTCGACGAACTCATAGCCGCCGCCATCGGTGCCGTAGGCGTTGACGATGCCCATGATGACGCCATAGCTGGAGGAGGAAGTGGTCGGATCGGCACAGGCGATCTGGCCCTTGTACTGCTCATCGAGCATGTCCTCCCACTTGGTGGGGGCGTTCTCGGCCGAGATCATTTCCGTGTTGTAGACCATGACCATCGGCTCGATGTCAAAGGCGTGCCAGATGTTGCCTTCGCCGACCGCGGAGGGCATCAGGGCGTCCACATCCTTGGGGGTGTAGGCCTGGAACAATTCGGCGTTGGCCACATACGTATCGGCGACGCCGCCCCAGATGATGTCCGCCTGCGGGTTCTGCGCCTCGGCCTTCACCTTGGCGAACAGGTCGGAGGTGCCGCCCTGCACCAGCTCGCACTTGATGCCGGTCGCCTCCTGGAATTGCTCGATGATCGGGTCCGCCCACTCGGTGGAGTGCGAGTAGTAGATCGTCAGAGTTCCGGTCTCCTCCGGCGCGCCCTCGGCAAACGCCACGCAGCCGAGCGCGAGCAGCAGACAGAGCGCCATTGCGATGATCTTTTTCATCCTTGTATGACCTCCCTTTACGTTCTTGGCTTTCGCCATGTATTAAGTCTAAATCATAATTTCAGCATTTTCAACCAGAGAAACCGGCACTTTTCCCGGTCAAATCGGCATACTTTCATATAACTCTTTACTTTTGCACGGCTGTGCGTTAAACTGTATATGGTTTTGCGTAAAGCGACACGGAGGGAGGCGACGGAGCGCTTGAGCCTGCGGCACAGTTTTTTCTTTCGCCTGTTTTGCTGCGCGCTGCTTCTGTGCCTGCTCATCATCGCGGTGACGGGCGGGCTTTTGTACGCCCTCAGCACGGCCTCGGTGCAGAGCGGCCTGCGCGAGCAGACGCTCTCCGGGCTGCAGGCCATCTCCGGCGGGCTGGACAGCCTCTTTCACACCTGCGAAGTCGCCGCCCGGCAGCTTGCCGGGGACGACACCGTGCGCGGCTTTCTGCGCGGCGAGGCGGGGGCGACGCGCTACGACGCCGCGCGCATGCTCTACCTTTCCAGCGTGGGCATCAGCGAGGGCGCCACGGTACACATACTGCGCGTGTCCGACGGGGAGATCGTCTCCACCGGCGAGCCATCGCCCCTGTTTACAGACGGCAACTACAACGCCGAATACACGCTCTTCAAGCGCATGAAAGAGGCGGACGGCGTGGCCCTGTACACGACGGTGAAGGGCATCATGATGCGGCCGGACACGCGCGTGGTGATGGGCTGCGCCGTGCGCGATGGCGAGCAGACCGCCGGCTATGTCATCGTCGAACTGTCGCGCGAGGCGTTTTTGACGGCGGCGCGGGCCTATTCCTTCCTCTCCAACAGCCCCATCGCCGTCGTGGACGAATACGACGTGGTGCTTTTCAGCACCAGCGGCGAGGAGGCCGAGGGCCTGGGGCGGCTTTCGGAGGCGTGGAAGGGGGCGCTGGACGAACTGTGGAGCGGCCCCGCCTCCGGCGCGCTGGAGGGCGACGACCTCTGTTTCAGCCGCTGCGAGAGCGCGCCCTATGCGGTGGTGGCCGGCGTTTCCACGCAGCTGTTGGGCGCGGTGCGCCATTCGGCGGCGCAGGCGGTGCTGCCGGTGCTGCTGATCGCCTGCCTGACGGGCATCGTCTTCGCCTTTGTGGTGGCGCGCACGGTGTCCGCGCCCATCCGGCGCATGTCCGAGGCCATGGACGAAGTGGAGAAGGGCAACTTCCGCGCCCTGGTGCCCGTCACGAGCAGCGACGAGCTGGGCCGCCTCAGCGCCAAGTTCAACCACATGCAAAGGCGCATCGAGGCGCTGATCCGGAGCATCGAGGAAAAGCAGCGCAGCCTGCGGCAGGCCGAGATGAACGCCCTTGCCCTGCAGGTCAATCCCCACTTCCTCTACAACACGCTGGACCTGATCAAGTGGAGCATCCGCCTGGGCAAAACGGACGAGGCTGCGCAGATCGTCGTGCGGCTGGGGAAATTGCTGCGCCGGCTGCTCAACGAACACAGCGAGGTCGTGCCCGTGGGCGAGGAGATGGAGGTCGTGCGCGCCTATCTGGAGATACAGCGCTACCGCTACGCCGACAAGCTGCGTATCTTTTTTGACATCGAGGAGGAGATCCTGCCGCTGCACATCCCCAAACTGGTGTTGCAGCCGCTGATCGAAAACGCCATCGTCCACGGGCTGGAAGGGCAGCTCTCCGGCGGCGAACTGACCGTGTCCGGGCGGCGCGAGGGCGCGTATCTGCGCTTTGTGGTCAGCGACGATGGCGCCGGCATGAGCGCGGAGACGCTGGAGCGCGTGCGGCGGATGAAGCCCAACGGCATGTACAACATCGGCCTGAGCAACGTCAATCAGCGCGCCCGCCTCTATGGCGACGAGCGCTGCGGCGTGGAGATCGAAAGCGCTCTGGGCGTGGGCACGACCATCACGCTCACCTTGAAAGTTCTTGCGCAGGGAGGGAACGAGGGTGTACCCCATGGTATTGATCGAGGATGAGAGCATGCTGCGGCGGGGCCTTTTGGAGACCACGCCCTGGGCCGAACACGGCTTCGCGCCGATCGGGGACGCCGCCGACGCCGTGGAGGGCGAGCGTCTCATCCTCGAAAAGCGGCCGGAACTGGTCATCACGGATATACGCCTGCCGCAGGTGTCCGGGCTGGACCTGATCGAGCGGCTCAACGACCGGATCGTCTGCGATTACATCATCATCTCCGGCTATGACACCTTCGACTACGCGCGCCGCGCCATCTTTCTGGGCGTGAAGGCCTATCTGCTCAAGCCCATCGACGACGCGGAGCTGTTTTCCGCGCTGGACAGGGTGCGCGCGGGCATCGAGCGGCGCAAGGCCATCGAAGCCACGCTGTCGCAGAGCGCCGCGCCGCCGGAAGCGCCGCAGCCCGGCAAGAGCCTGGGCGACCGCTATCTGGACGCAGCCATGGCCTATATGGGCGAAAACCTGCAGGGGAACATCACCATGCGCAGTGTGGCCGAGGCGCTGTGCATCAGCGAAAGCTACCTTTCCAAGCTCTTCAAGCGCAAGACGGGCCGCTCCTTCCTCGACGCGCTCACGCGCCTGCGCATGCAGGAGGCGGCGCGCCTGCTGGAGGGGAGCGACATGAAGGTCTACGAGATCGCCGACCGCCTCGGCTACCGCGACGTGGAGCATTTCAGCGGCCTGTTCCGCAAGTTCACCGGCGTCAATCCCTCGGAGTACAAGCGGCAGGGGTGAGCGCGTCAAAGGCCCTTTTTCCGCGAAAACGCTGCCCGCAGACGGACGGCGCAAAGCCCCGCCCTCCCTGCGTGGGAAGACGGGGCCTTCAGGATGTTGACAAAGGCAACAGATCTCCAGAGCGCATACTCTGGCGCGGGAACGCTGCTCGTCAGGCGCTCATATCCCCCGCCGTTTCCTTCCAGATCAGCAGGTTTTCGCAATCCTCATACTGGGGCTGCGCCGCGCCCTCCTGGCTGAAGTCGTTTTCCAGCAGGCGCGCGCCGGAGACCTGTTGAAGATACAGCGAGGTGTTTTCGCTGCCGGCAAAGTGGTTGTCCTGATAGAGCAGGCCCTGGGAATAGAGGCCCATGGCCGACACCCAGTTTCCCTCGAACGTGCAGCCGATGCAGACGGAGCCGTCGGCGTGGGTGAAGCGTGCGCCGGTGTTCCAGTTCCCGGAAAACTCGGTGTCTGTGAGGGTGAAGTTCGGCTCCTTTTGCACGTAGATGCCGAGCTGGTTGCCGCGGATGAGGCAGCCGTGCATCTGGTTGCCATCGCCGGAGGAGGCGTAGAAGCCGGTGCCGTTTTCAATGATCTCGCAATCGCTGAGCAGGCTGTCGAAGGCGAAGGAGAAGAACATGCCCTGACCGCTGCCCGTGGACGAGCATTCGCTGACCACGCAGCGCTCGATTGCCCGCAGGTCGATGCCGTGCGCGCCGCGGTCGGCGCGGCAGCGGTAGACGACGCAATCCTCGCTCTTGGCCACATAGATGCCGAAGATGCCGGCATCGTCGGCGATGCAGCGCTCGAGGACGACGTCTTTGCAGTAGGCAAGCTCGATGCCGATGCTGGCGCGGCTCGCGTCCATGGAGGTAAAGGTGACGCCCTCGCACTGCACGGCGATGAGCTGCCCGAGCGGCTGGGAATAGACCTGATCGCGCAGGCCGACCTCGTAGCAGAGGGGCAGATCGTTGACATAGCAGTTTTCAATGGTGTGGGTGGTGAAGAACTCGATGTCCTCCCCCACCTCGAACATGCCGGTCAGCACGGGCAGGCCGGCGCTCGAATCGCTGATGGGCGGGCCGGCGATGGCGATGCCGCAGCCGGTGAAGGCGCAGTTTTCCATGGTCATGCGCTTCGCCCCGGCGATCCACGCGCCGCAGGAGGACGTGCGCCACGCCTCGTCAATGAGCGCAAATTCGCAGTTCAGCACGCGCACATCGTCCGCCATCACCCAGAGGCCGGAGCGGAGGAAGTCCACGCGCACGCCGTTTAACTCGATGCCCGGGGCGGCAAGCTCCAGCCCCGCCACCTGCTGCGGGGGCATGATGACCGGCTCTTCGCCCTCGGCGGCGCGCAGCGCGACGGACTTTTCCACGAGGATGGGGAATGTTTCGCGCGTTTCATCGTACACGCCGCCGGCGAGGATCAGTTCATCCCCGTCCTGCGCCGCGCTGAGCGCCTCGGTGATGCTCTCGTAGTCGCCCGCTCCGCCGGGATCGACGAGGATGGTTTCCGCCGCCGCAACGCCCATCAGGCACAGCGAAAACGCGATCCACAAAAGCAGTTTCTTCATGCTTCTTCCCCCTTGATGAAAAAAGCGCCCTCCGCAGCGCGCCCGAAAGAGGAAAGGCGCGCCGCGAAAGGGCATCGGCTCAAGCCGGTTATTCGGCCAGCGTCAGGCGGCCCCAGGAGCTGGGATTGGTGTCCATGGCTTCCTTGGTGCCGGTCCAGGCGATCTGCGGGATGTACTCGGTGCCCGGGCAGGGGTAGGAGATGTCGGTGATGAGGAAGTTGAAGTTCACGGTGTCGCCCACCTCGGGGGTGTAGACGGCAATCTGCTCGTTGGAGAAGCAGGTCCACGGGATGCGCGCCTCGTAGATGAAGCCGGTAGTGGTCTGCGTGGCGGCTACCTCATAGCCCTCCAGCACGTTCTCGCCGCCGTCCATGCCCTTGGAGATGAAGCGCATGCGGTTCTCGCGCGGCACCATGGAGCGGTCAAAGGCGGTGTCCCAGTACTCGCCATCCATAATCAGGAAGAGCTTGAAATCGTTGGCGGCGTACTCCGTGCGGGCGGGGTCGTCGTCCGGGTTGGTGGAGATGTAGACCTCGAAGTTGTCCTCGCCGTCCAGCGGCAGCGTCTCGATGGCGCCGAAGACGGAATCCTCGGTGACGTCCGCGCCGATGTAGAGGTAGGTCTCATCCCAGGCGATGTAGACGTTGGCGCTCAGATCGTCCGGGCCATTCCAGAAGTGGCCGTCGCGAACGAGCTGGCTGGCGTCGTTGAGTACGATGGGATCGTTGGTGTTCCAGTCGCTCAGGTCGCCGTCGATGGTCACATCGGTGGCGCGGTGCGCGGTGGCCACGGGCTGGGCGGCTTCCTCCGCCATCGCGGGAACGCACATCAGCACGGCAAGCAGGAACGCCACAACGGCAAGCAGATGGTACTTCTTCATGGCAATGCTCCTTTTCTCAATGAGGTCGATGAAGTGGCCTCCATCCTGTGTTTATTATAGAATTTCCGGGCGCGCGCGTAAATGGAATTTCCTGCACAGGCGCTTGTATTTTTCGACCCTGCGGACGCAAAGGAGGCGGGGCGGCACATGGGCCGCCCCGCCGGAGGGTATATGGGTCGTTTATGGGATTTGTCAGGCGACGGTGATGGTCTGCTCCTGATCGCCGAGGGTGATGGTGTGTTCGCCTGCCTCGAGGGTCAGATCCATCTGCACGACGCGCCAGGAACCGCCTTCGACGGTCATGATCTTCTCGGCGGCCAGTTCGCCATCGACGTAGACCTGCGCGGTGGTGATGCCGTCGGCGCCGTTGTTGCGCAGCAGCGCGTAGAGGGTGAAGGTCTCACCGGCGGTGGCGCTGTTGACGCTGGTCATGCGGGTGGAGGTGCTGCCCATGTTGATGTACTCTTCCTCGACCAGCTGGGTGGGCAGGATCAGGCAGCTGTACTCAAAATCGGGATCCTCGCCATAGCGCATGCCGAAATTGTAGGTGACCAGCGGATCGCCCCAGTTGCTGGGAGAGGCGTGGTTGGGATCGTCTTCCATGGTAGCCTGGATCATCAGGCGGACGTAGGGCGAAGCGCCCTGGTCGCCGGCGAGGTCCTTCCACTGCTCGGCATCGGCGATCTCATCGCGGGCGATCTCCTTGACGATGATGCCGGAGGGCTCGCGCTCGCCAAAGAGCAGGTCGGCATAGATCCACGGCGCGGTGGTGTTGATGAAGCCCGCCTCGGTGCTGCCGTGGTCAGCGCTCTGGTTGTAGCTGAGGTAGAGCAGCGCGTCGGCGCTCTCCAGCGTGTACTGGTCGGGATCGGTGTTGTTCAGCGTCAGCACCATGGGCTTCCCGTAGTACTTGGCGTCCTCGATGAACAGCTCGGCGGCGTCGTTGATCTCGCCGTAGTCGCCGATGACGACGTCCGCCTCTTCCATGGTCTCAACGATGGTGGCGTACTCGCTGATGTACTGGATGTAGCCTTCCTTGTTGGTGCCGCTGCTGGCATCGACATAGACCTTGATGCCCTTCTCGAGGGGCAGGAGGTTGTCGTCGTTCTTGACGAGGACGGCGGACTCGGCCATCAGGCGCTCGGTCAGCTCGACTTCCTCGGGGTTGCGGGCAGCGCGCAGCTCTTCGTTCGTGGTGATCTCGGTGGGGTTGGCGATCCACTCCTCGGAGGCGCAGACTTCGAGCATTTCGTCGATGACGTTGTAGGGATCTTCAAACAGGCCCTTGTTGAACTTGTGGGTGAGGATGCGGGTGGCGGCGCGATCGACGTTGGCCTTGTCCACATCGCCCTCGTTGAGGCCGTTGATGATGGCGTCCGGGTAGTTGGAGGAGGGAGCGTCTTCCCAGTCCTCGCCGCGGACCATGCGGCCGGAACCGAACATGTCGGTGCCAAGGCGCAGGGCCTCGTTGTACAGCCAGCGGATGTCCTTGGTGCCCAGATCGACGCCCTCAGCGGTGACGCCGCTCATACGGCCGGGGTTGCTCGGGCCGCCGCCCAGCGCCCACCAGTCGGTGACGACCACGCCGTCAAAGCCCAGCGTGTCGCGCAGGTAGGACATGGTGGCTTCGTCCCACTTGACATCCACGGTGTTGGTGATGCCGGTGCCGCCGCAGTTGGTCATGACCCATTCGGCGCCAGCGTCGATGGCGGCCTTCCAGCCGACCATCCAGTTGTCGAAGTTCTGCGCCACGGAGCGGGCAGCGCCAAAGGAGGAGTCGCCGCCGCGGCCGATCCAGTGCTTGGTGCAGGAGGAGAGGCCATTTTCCTGCAGCGCCGACACTTCGGCGGAGATAATCTTGGCGATGTGTTCGGGGTTCTCGCCGTACTGCGCGCCGATCTCGTTGGCGTAGGGCTCGAAGGTGACGTGTACGCCGACGGCGGTCATCGCCTGCGCGTAGTACGCGGCCAGTTCAGCGGCCAATTCGGGATCGTTGGCAGTGCCGAACGCCTCGTGGGACTTGTCGATGTAGCCGCCCCAGGCGTTGTACTCGCGGTCCGAGGTGAACACCATCGGCACGCCCAGACGCTCCGCCTCGGCCACGGCCTGCAGGTTGTTGAGCGTGTTGGTGACCTCGATGGGGGTGCCGTTCAGGTTGAACAGCTGGCAGGTGAGGTTGAACTCACGCACCATGTCCGCCGCGTCCGCCAGCTGGGTGTTGACGCAGAAGAGCAGGCCGACTTCTTCCTCGACGGTCATCTGGGAGATCAGGTCCGCCACGCGGGCGTCGGTTTCCTGGCGCCAGTCCTCGTAGACGTCCAGTTCGCCGTTCTTGTTGAGGTCCTTGAAGTAGTAGCCGTCGACCTCCAGAATGGTGGTGACGCCTTCGATGTAGGTCAGGCGCGGCTGTTCGCCGTCAGCCTCGATCAGCGAAAACTCGCAATCCTGCTTGAGCAGCGCTTCCTGCTCCGCAGCGGCAGCTGCTTCTTCCTCGGTCATGGCAGCCTGACCCGGAGGGCCTCCGGCGGGCGCTTCGGCTTCTTCCGCCAGCACCGCGCCGAAGCTGCTGAGCATCAGCAGCAGAGCGAGAAACAGGGACAGTTTTTTCATGGTTCTCTCTCCTTTTCTCTTTTTGGGAAGGCATACGCCCCCCTCCTGCATCCCATTATACGTGAACAAACTGTAAACTGAAATGGAATATCCAACACAATTACTTGGAAAATCAAGCACAGCAAAGGCGGGCTGTTTGTGCGGCCCGCCCCGTAAAGTGAATTTGTGTTATTCGGCGACGTTGATGGTCTTGGTCAGATCGCCGACGGTGATGGTGTGTTCGCCGGGGGTGTCGAGGGTGATCTCGATCTCCACGACGCGCCAGGAGCCGCCGTTGACCGCCATGATCTTCTCGGCGATGACTTCCTCGCCATCCTTCACCTGCACGGTGGTCACGCCGTCTGCGCCGTTGTTCCACAGAAGCGTGTACAGCTCAAACGGCTCGCCCGCCTTGCACTCGACCACGGACTCGTAGCTCGTTCTTGTCGAGCCGTTGGACTCGGTGGTCACTTCCTTGCTCACGCGCGGCAGCACCAACGTGTCGTAGACGAACTCCGCGTCCTCGCCGTAGCGCATGCCGTACTGGTAGCACAGCAGCGGATCGCCCCAGTTGTTGGGGGTGGTGTTGTTCTCGTTGGTCTTCATCTCCGCCAACAGCATCATGCGCACCCACTGGTTCGCGCCCTGATCGCCGGCAAGGTCCTTCCACTGGGCCTCGTCCATGGCGCTGTCGCGGGCGATCTCCTTGACGATCATGCCGGCGGGCTCGCGCACGCCGTAGAGGATCTCGGCGTAGACCTGCGGCTCGGTGGTGGTGATGAAGCCGCCTTCGCCGCTGCCGTGGTCGGCCGGGCGGGAGAAGTTCATGAACAGCACCGCGTCGGCGCTTTCCATGACGTAGGTGTCCGGGTCGATGTTGTTGGCGACGATGACGAGCGTCTTTTCGTAGTACTTGGCGTCCTCAATGATCAGTTCAGCGGCGTCGTTCATCTGCGTGCAGTCGGCGATGACCACGTCCGCCTGCTCCATATCGTCCACGACGGTGGCGTAGGCGCCGAAGGCCTCCTTGAGGGCGGCGAGCGTGGACTCGGCGGCGGTGGAGCCGATGTAGAGGTTCAGACCCTCGCTGAGGGGCAGGAGGTCATCGTCGTTCTTGACCAGCACGGCGGACTCGGCCTGCAGCTGGCGCTCCATCTCGACGACTTCCTGATTGCGGGCGGCCATGAGGCTCTCGGTATCGGTGATCTCCCACGGCTCGGCGATGTACTCGGGGCTGGCGGAAAGCGCCAGGGCCTCGGCGGCGTCGGAGTAGGGGTTCTCGAACAGGCCCAGCTCGAACTTGGTGGAGAGCAGGCGGCTGACGGTCTCAAACACGCGCTCCTCGGAGATCAGGCCCTGCTCGATGGCGTCTTCCACGGCGCCGATGTCGGCGGTGAAACCGGGGTTCTCCACGTCGTAGTCGGCAGCCGGGGCGCCGATCTGGTCAAGGCCGAGGTTGATGGCGAAAGCGTAGCGCTCGGGGATGGTCAATTCCTCGAGGACGACGCCGTCCACGGTGGTGCCGGAGGAGTTGTCAAGGCCCTGCGCGCCCCAGTCGGAGACGATGACGCCTTCGTAGCCCAGCGTCTCGCGCAGGTAGTTCATGGTCTCGGCGTCGTAGTCAACATGCACGGTGTTGGTAAAGCCGGTGTTGTAGCCGTTGGTCATCAGCCACTTGGGGTTGGCTTCCAGAGCGATGCGCCACGCGGTGATCCAGTTGTCGGTGGTCTGCGCGTCGGAGCGGGCGCCGGCGAAGTCGGAGTCGCCGCCGCGGGCGATCCAGTGCTTGGCGCAGGCGTAGACGCCGTCTTCGACCTGAATGGACTCGATCTCAGCCTTGGCCATGGTGCCGGCGTACTCGGGGTCTTCGCCGTTCCACGAGCCGATCTCCTGCCCGTAGGGATGCAGCACGATGTGGATGCCCACGGCGCGGGATTCCCTGGAGTACTGCTCCCAGAGCTTCTGGCTGAGTTCGACGTCGTTGGCGGTGCCGAAGGCATCGTGCGCGGTGTCGATCATGCCGCCCCAGGCGTTGTACTGGCGGTCGTTGGAGATGGTGATCGGGATGCCCAGACGGGTCTCCTCACCCATCTGCTGCATGGCGTTGTGGTATTCCACCTGCTCCTGCGGCAGACCGTTGGTGTTGTCCAGGAAGTGGGTGATGCCGTAGACATTGATGTAGTACCACATCGAATGGCCGATGCCGCCGGTGGGGTCTCCGCCGCCGCCGGGACCGGCGCTGGCATCCGCCGCTTCTTCCGTGCCGTCAGCGGTGCTGAAGGGCTCCTGCGCCCACAGGAAGCGGGAATCGGAGAAATCCACGCCGGAGGGGTTGCCGCAGGTGTTGGGATGGATGAACATGGAGGCTTTCTCCTCCAGCGTCATCTGGCTGTACAGATCCTCGATGCGCGCGTCCATATCCGCGCGCCAGTCTTCGTAGACGTCCAGTTCGCCGTTCTTGTTCAGATCCTTGAACTTGAGGCCGTCCACCTCGAGAATGGTCGTTCCTTCGACGTAGCCAAGCTCGATCTGATCCCCTTCGGCGGGGATGATGTAGATCTCCTTGGCCGGGTCCTCGGCGGTCTGCGCGGCTTCCTCGGCGAGCGAGGAGAGGCCCAGACCGGAGAGCGCCAGAAGGAGCGCCAACAGCAGCGACAGTTTCTTCATTTGCAACATCCTTTCCTTTTTTGGGCAAAAAGAGCGCCTCTTTTTGCCTTTTTTACAGTATAAGGCGCAAAAGGGGAACGGGGCAATGGAATTTCAAGCACAGGCTATTGCAAAAACTCAAACAGCGCCGCCGCAAAGCAAAACAGGCTGGGCGCACCGCATGCGCGGCCCGCCCAGCCTGCCCGGGAATGGTCGGTCGTTGGTGAAAACGCCTGTTCGGGTCGTTTATTCGGCGACGTTGATGGTCTTGGTCAGGTCGCCGACGGTGATGGTGTGTTCGCCGGGGGTGTCGAGGGTGATCTCGATCTCCACGACGCGCCAGGAGCCGCCGTTGACCGCCATGATCTTCTCGGCGATGACTTCCTCGCCGTCCTTGACCTGCACGGTGGTCACGCCGTCTGCGCCGTTGTTCCACAGAAGCGTGTACAGCTCGAACGGCTCGCCCGCCTTGCACTCGACCACGGACTCGTAGCTCGTGCTTGTCGAGCCGTTGGACTCGGTGGTCACTTCCTTGCTCACGCGCGGCAGCACCAGCGTGTCGTAGACGAACTCCGCGTCCTCGCCGTAGCGCATGCCGTACTGGTAGCACAGCAGCGGA
>DVOU01000063.1:0-48887 GCA_018713365.1 Candidatus Pullichristensenella excrementipullorum | reverse complement strand
CCTTTCTCACTTCTTGACCAGCCGGGCCAGGGTCCGGCAGAGCAGGGCGAAGTCGATGGGCTTGGAGATGTGGCCGTTCATGCCTGCCTCGGTGGTCCTGGCGATGTCCTCGGCGAAGGCGTTGGCGGTGACGGCGATGATGGGCACGCTGGCGGCGTCGGGCCGGTCCAGGGCGC
Source organism: Candidatus Pullichristensenella excrementipullorum (assembly GCA_018713365.1). Lineage (GTDB taxonomy): Bacteria > Bacillota > Clostridia > Christensenellales > Aristaeellaceae > Pullichristensenella > Pullichristensenella excrementipullorum. The sequence goes on along the minus strand of DVOU01000063.1, from coordinate 48,711 downwards.
GGATGGCCCGGGCGGCCTCGCAGCCGTCCATCACCGGCATCTGCATGTCCATGAGGATGGCGTCGAAGGCGAAAGCCTCCGCCTCGCGGAAGCGCTCGACGGCCTCCGCGCCGTTCCACGCCTGCGTGACGGCCACGCCGTTCATCTGCAAAAGCTCGGTGGTGATCTCCATGTTGACTTCGTTGTCCTCGGCCAGCAGGATGCGCTTGCCCTCGAGGGAGAAGGCCTCTTCCCCACCGTCCGCCGCCTCTGCGGCCTTTGCCTGCTTGTGGGCGATGGCGAAGGGCAGGATGATGGTGAAGGTCGTGCCCTCGCCGGGAGCGCTTTCGACGTGGATCTCGCCGTTCATCTGCGTGACGATGCTCTGGGTGATGGGCATGCCCAGCCCCGTGCCCACGGCCTGGCGCTCGCCAAAGCGCATCTCGCGGCTGTACGGCTCGAACAGGTGCGGCAGGTACTCTTTGGACATGCCGATGCCCGTATCGGCGATGACGAGGCGGTATTTGCACAGCTGGCCGGGCGCGGCCTCCATCTGCGTGACGGTGACGCGGATGCTGTCGCCCTCGCGGGTGAACTTGACGGCGTTGGAGAGCAGGTTGTTCATCACCTGACCGATGCGGAAGGGGTCGCCCATCACCTGCGCGTCGCGCACGTCCATCTGCAGCGTGAGCGTCTTGCGCGCGGCCTCGGCCTGAAAGCGGAACGAGCCCACGCACTCCTCCATGCACTGCTTTAAGTCAAATTCCTTGCTGTTGAGTACCAGCTTGCCCTGCTCCATGCGCGACATGTCCAGTATGTCGTTGATGAGTCCGAGAAGCTGGCGGCTGGAAAAGTTGATCTTTTTCAGGTATTCGCGCTCCTTCTCCGGGTCCTCGACGTGGCCCGCCGCCAGATCGGACAGGCCGATGATGGCGTTGAGCGGCGTGCGCATGTCGTGGGACATGTTGCTGAAGAAGCTCTGCTTGGAGACCTCGTTTTTGCGGGCGATCTCCAGAGCGTCTTCCAGCAGGCGGCGCTGGCGCAGCTCGCGCTGCTTTTCCTCCTCGACTTCCTGGAAGCATAGCACCACTTCCTCCGGGGCCAGCGATTCGTCAAAGAGTATGCGCACGCTCACCCAGCGCATCTCGTTGCCGAAGCGGCGCAGAAAGTCGCCGCCGAAGTTGCGCACGCGCCGGGAGACCAGTTTGCGGATGTTCTCCGAGGAAAAGTTCTCGAGAAAGTCCTTGTAGGCGTCCGGGTCGACGACCTCGCCCGCCGTGCGCAGAAGATCCCCGTAGGGGCCGGAGGGCGGGATGCGCTCGCGCACGTAGTCCGAGCCCTTGATCATCTCGTAGGTGTCCGCGCCGTAGTCCACGCGGTAGAGGGCGTAGTAGGAATTGCCCAGCACGCGCACGGTCTCGTTGGTGCGCTCAATGCGCTCGCCGATGCGCATGTCCCGCCATGTCATGCCGGCGATCAAAAGCAGAAACAGCGCGATCATCAGGATGAGGCACATCTTCAGCCACGAAAAATCGCCGAGTATGTTGCTGTGCGGGATGGTGACGATGGAGTACCAGCCATTGTTCAGGCGGGCGTAATACACGGCGCGCGCCTGGCCGTCAAGATCGCTGATGTTGAGGCCCGGCCCCTCCACTTCCCCGGCGGAGATGCGCGCGACGAGGCTGTTGAGATATGCCTGCACTTCCTCGCGCGGGCGCTCGATGTCGGTGTCGGCGTAGATGATCTGCCCGCGGCTGTCGCAGAGGAAGAAGGAATCACCCGCCTCCATGCTCAGTTCGTCGAACTGGAAGCGTATGTTCTCCGGCAGGATGTCGAAGGCCATCACCGCATCGGCGTAGGCGCACTGCTGGGCGATGGTGATGACCGGTTTGTCGTAGATGACGTCTGTATACAGATCGGTGAAGATGACCTTGCCTTCGGCGGCGACGGCGCGCTGATACCATTCGGCGCTTTCCACGTCATAGTTCTCGTCCCCATCCCATGGGTGGGCGGCGATGATCTCGCCATCCAGCACCACGTATGGATCGACCACGCCTTCGCCAAGCACGGAATCGAGGCGGGTGAAGTAGATGTCCGCCCACTGGCGCATCTCTTCATGGCTCCAGCCCTGTTTCGTGCGGTCGTCGATGGAGGCCGTTCCAAAGGTGAGCAGCGTTTCATACATCGTCAGGCTGCTCTGCTCCTCGGCGGCGTAGTTGTGGGCCATGGAGGTGCCCGTCTCCCACGCGTTGTCAAACAGCGTGGAGCGGATCAGCGATATGCCGATGACGGCGATGACGATCAGCGCTGCAAAGGCGATGAAGTTGAGGCGCATGCTGGCCAGCACGCGCTTGAGGCGGGCGCGTTTGCGGCGGTCCATCATGCGCAGGCCTCCCGGATGGCGGCGGTCACGCGCGCGTAGGCCTGATCGATCTGTTCAAGCAGGGCCACAGCGCCCTCCCAGTCCCCGGCGCGAAATGCCGCCACCTGCCGGGTGAGCAGGTCGAACAGCGCCGTCATGGAGAGGTTGCCGCAGACGCCCTTGAGCGTGTGCGAAGCGGCCAACGCCACCTCACGGTCGCCGGCGGAAATGGCGGAATGGAGTTTTTCGCAGTTGTCGTCGTCGAGGAACTTCTTCAAAAGGCGCGCAAGCAGCGCTTCGCTGCCCATCATGCGCGCAAGCGCCGCCTCCACGTCGATGCCGGCGGCGCTGAGCGCCTGTTTTCTGGCCTCGTCCATGATCGTTCTCCTTTCTCAGCGCTGGTAAAGGGCGAAGAGCCGCTCCTCCACCGCGAAAAAGCACTTCAAAAGATGCGGGCCGAACACGCCGCAATCGCCGTTTTGGATCATCGCAAGCGCCTTTTCGCGCGGGAGGGCCGCCTTGTAGACGCGCTTGTTGATCAGGGCGTCGTAGACGTCGGCCAGCGAGACCGCCTGCGCCCAGGGGCTGATCTCGTCCCCGCGCAGGCCGTCGGGATAGCCGCGCCCGTCCCAGCGCTCGTGGTGGTGGCGGGCGATGTCGGCGGCGTAGGCGTAGAGGCCGGTCTCGCGCAGCTGCGGGATGCGCTCAAGCAGCAGCGCGCCCTGCGTGGTGTGCGTCTTCATGACCTCGTATTCTTCCTTTGTCAATTTGCCGGGCTTGTTGAGGATGGCGTCCGGGATGGCGATCTTGCCCACGTCGTGCATGATGGAGGCGAGGGCGATCTGCTCGATGGTCTCGCCATCCAGGCCGTCGCCCAGCTCGGTGCTGGCGAGCAGCTCGCGGGTGATGTCGTGGATGCGGCGGACGTGATCGCCCGATTCCTCGCTGCGGAACTCGATGGCGGTGGAGAGCGCCTCGATCATGCCCTGATTGAGGCGGATGATCTTCTCCGCCTGCTCGAGAAGTTTGCTCTGCTGGCTGGCGACGGTGCGGCGCAGGCGTTTTCTCGCCTGAAACAGTTCGATGACGCTCTGCACCCGCTTTAAGACGATGTAGGGCACCACGGGCTTGCTGATGACGTCCATCACGCCCATATCGTAGGCGCGGCGCATGTTTTCGTCGCTGGCCTCGGCGGTGATGAGGAAGACGGGCAATCTCTCCGTCAGCGACTCGGCCTTGAGGCGCTCAAGCACCGCAAGGCCGCTCATGCGCGGCATGACCACGTCCAGCAGCACGGCGCAGAAGCGCTCTGGGCGCGCGAGGATCTTTTCCAGACCCTCGTCGCCGTCCTCGGCCTCGTCGATGGGATAAAAGGGGGCGAAGATGTTTTCGAGGATGGCGCGGTTGATGGCGTCGTCATCGACGATGAGCAGCCGACCGGCTCCGGCGTCGCCCGGAGAAAGCATGTCCATGCGTCACTCCCCCTTGGCCTGAAGGTCGTTCAAAAACCATCGAAGCCCCGCGCGCCGCGTGGCGCGCAAGGCCCGGTGAAAGATGTTCAAAGCTCCGCCGCCAGCAGATCGCGCATGCGCGCGCGGATGGCTGGCTCGTCGGAAGATGTAAGAAGTTCCACGCCGCCCTCGCCGCTCTGCGCGAGCGCGCCGGCGCGAAAGAGCGTTGAGCGCAGGTCCTCGATCACTGGCTCCACGCCATCGAAGACCGGCACGCCGGGAGCGATGGAAGACAGCACGGGGCGCAGAAAGATGAAATGCGTGCAGCCAAGCACCACCGCGCCCAGCTCTTCCACGGCCCACGGGCGCAGTTTTTCGCGGAAAAACGCCTCCGGCTCCTCGCCGGAGAGTACGCCGCGCTCCACCATCATCACCAGTTCCGGCGCGGGGATGGAGACGGCCTCCGGGCAAAGGCGCTCGCGCATATCCCGGTACAGGGGCATGGCCAGCGTTCCCTGCGTGGCAAAGACGATCACGCGCTTGTTTCCGGCGCGTTCGCGGGCGTCGGCAAGGTCCGGCTCCACGCCCACCACGGGGATGGGAAGGCGCTGTTTGAGCATGTCTCCCGCGGCGGAGTTGGCCGTGTTGCAGGCGATGACCAGCGCCTTGACGCCGCGCTTGAGCAGCGTTTGCGCCGTATTGAGCGTCAGGGCGCGTATCTCCTCCGGCGGCCGCGGGCCGTAGGGGGCGTTGGCGTTGTCGCCAAAGTAGACGAAGCGCTCATGGGGCATCGCCCTTCTCAGGGCGTGCAGAACGCTCAGACCGCCCATGCCCGAATCCAGCACGCCGATCGGGGCGCTACGCATGCTATTCCTCCTCTTCCTCCTCGGGAAGCTCCGCGTCGTGGAAGACGTTCTGGGAGTCGTCGTAGTCCTCCAGCCAGTCGATGAGCTTGCGGACCTTGGCGACCGTATCGGGGTCGGTGATCTCGGTGGTGGTGGTCGGCACCATCTCGCGCTCGGCGGAGAGGAAGGTGCAGCCGGCGGCTTCGAGGCTGTCGCGCACGGCGGACAGTTCGTTGGGGTCTGTGTAAATGACGGCCACGTCGCCGTCGCTCTCGACATCGGCGGCGCCGGCGTCCAGCGCCAGCATCATCAGTTCGTCCTCGTCCAGGCCCTTGGAGTTGTCGATCTCGATGACGCCCTTGCGCTCGAACTTCCAGCTCACGCAGCCGGTCGCGCCCAGAGAGCCGCCGCACTTGTCGAAGATGTGGCGCACTTCGGAGGCGGTGCGGTTGAGGTTGTCCGTCACCAGTTCCACGATCACGGCCACGCCGCCGGGGGCGTATCCCTCGTAGGTGATCTCCTTGTACTGGGTGGCGTCGCCCTCGCCGGAGGCCTTTTTGATGGAGCGCTGGATGTTTTCATTGGGCATGTTCGCGGCCTTGGCCTTGGCCACGACGTCCTTCAACTTGCTGTTGGTGTTCGGATCGGGGCCGCCTTCGCGCACGGCGATGGCGATCTCACGGCCGATCTTGGTGAATATCTTGCCGCGCTGCGCGTCGGTTTTCTCTTTTTTGTGCTTGATGGTAGACCATTTATTGTGTCCTGACATGGACGATCCCTCCAATGATCGGTTGATACGCCTTATCATACCATATTTTGCGTACTTCCGTCAAGACCGCGGGCGTTATCTGCGGCGAATGCCCTGTTCTTATGGGACTTTAATCCTTTCTACGTTGATTGTCGCGCGCGGCTCTGCTATAATCGCCGCGGAGGGACGCGCATGCGATACGATACGTTCGTCTTTGATACGCAAGAACTGCTCAGGGACGCCCCACGGGAGCAGTTGGAGGCGTTGGGGGCCGCCTGCGAGGTGGGAGCGGCGCGCGCGGGCGCGCTGTTTGTCAGCGCCGCGCCGGAAGCGGTGGACGCGGCTTTCGCGGCGGGCTTTTTTTGCGCGCTGGCCCTGTGGAAGGGCGTGCCTGCGCGCCATGCCCGCGCCACGCACTATCTGCGCGCGCCTTACGAGCTGGTCGAGCTGCTGACAAGGCGCGAGGACGTCTACGACGGCCTTGCATGGATGCAGACCGCCGTGGAGATGCAGTTCATCGCCCAGGCGGGGCTGGCCTATTCCAAAGACCCTTACGACCTTGAGCGCTTCGCGCGCCTGCGCGAACTGGCGGCGAAGATGCTTTCGCGCGGCAGCGGCCTGCCGGAAAAGACTGTGCGCGATGTGTTTTTGTGCGAGACCGGCTATCAGACGCCGAAGATCGACACGCGCGCCGCCATCGTCGAGGACGGGCGCATCCTTCTGGTAGAGGAGAACACCGGCCTGTGGGCGCTGCCCGGCGGCTGGATGGACGTGGACACCACCATCTCCCAAAACACCGCCAAGGAGGCGTTTGAGGAAGCGGGGCTGAAGGTACTCCCCCGCCGCCTCATCGCCCTGCAGGAACACAACCTGCACAACGGTCCGACGCTGGCCATCGGCATCGTCAAGGTCTTTGTGCTTTGCGAGCGGGTGTCCGGCGAGTTTCAGGCCAACATCGAGACGGTGCGCAGCGGCTTTTTCCGCGCAGAAGAACTTCCTCCGCTGGCAACGAGCAAGACCACCGAGGCGCAGGTGCGCATGTGCCTTGCCGCAGCGGCGGATGAGAACTGGCAGCCGCTGTTCGATTAGGAGGCAAGTATGTCTACGGTGACGGAAGTTCGCGTTTTTCGCGGCGTGGCGCTCCTGTCTTTTGACGACGCCCCGCCCATGAAGGTGCGCCTCAAACACTTCAAGGCCCTGCCGCTTCAGGCGGGCGACGATATTGACGTGGAGGAATACGCCGCGCAGGTGGCCGAGGCACAGCGGGCCGACGCCTACGAGGCGGCCCTGAACAGCCTCGACCTCTGCGCGCGCACGCGGGAGGAACTGCGGCGCTCGCTGCTGGCGCGCGGGTTTGTGCCCGCAGCGGTGGAAGCGACGCTCGACCGCCTCGCCGACAGCGGCCTTGTGGATGACCGCCGCTATGCCGAGCGCGCCGTGGAGGTCAGCGCCGCGCGGCCCGTGGGCGTCTACGCCGTGCGCCGCAAGCTGCGCGCCAAGGGCGTCGCCGAGGAGGACGCGGAGGCGGCGCTGGGCGCGCTCGACGACGAGCAGCAGGCGCAGGCTGCGCAGGCGGCGGCGCGCTCGCTTTTGCGCAGATACGCGCAGCTCTCCGCCCGCGAGGGCCGCGCAAAGCTCTCGCAGGCGCTGGCGCGGCGGGGCTTTTCCTGGGAAGCCGTGCGCGCGGCGGTGGACAAGGTGTGGGAAGCGGACGAATGGGACGAATGAACATGACGGAGGAAAGCATATGCTCGAAATCACCCATGTGACGAAGCAATATGGCAACAAAATCGCGGTCAGCGACGCCACGCTGAACGTGGAAGACGGCCATCTGGTCGCCCTGCTGGGGCCAAACGGCAGCGGCAAGACGACGCTGATGAAGATGATCGCCGGGCTGGTCAGCCCCACTGCGGGCGAAATCGCCTTTGACGGCGAGAAGATCGGCCCTTCCACCAAGCGCCGGATCGCCTACATGCCCACGGAGGCCTATTTCTACAACTACATGAGCGCCATGGACGCGGGGCGCTATTACCGGGACTTTTTCGACGATTTCTCCATGGAGCGCTACCTGCGCGCGCTGGAGGAAGAGCGCCTCGACCCCAAAGCGAAGATACGCACCATGTCCTCGGGCATGGTGGCAAAGGTCAAGCTGGCGCTGACGTTCGCGCGCGACAGCCGGCTCATCATGCTCGACGAGCCGCTCAACGGCATCGACATCATTGCCCGCGAGCGCACGCTGGCGCTCATCCGCAAGGAGCATACTGCCGAGCGCACGCTCATCGTTTCCAGCCATCTGGTGGACGAACTGGAGGAGATGATCGACGACGCGGTGTTCATGTTGAACGGCGCGGTGGCGCTGGCCAGCCCGGCACAGCGCATCCGCGAACAGTACGGCGTCGGCATCGTGGAGATGTACCGGCGCATCTACGGGGAAGGCGGTGTGGAAGGTCATGCTTAAACTGGTCAAATACGAATTGCGCAAAAACCGCACGGCGCTGTTGGTGCTGCTGGCGGTGATCGCCGCCATCGAGGCTTACTTCCTCATCAGCATCGCGCGCGAGGCGGACACGGACGTGATCGTCTCTTTGTCCCTGCTGACGTTTGCCATGGCCGCTTCTTCCCTCGCCGTGTTCATCTTCGGCGTATCCTCCTACTCAGGAGAGTTGAAGCGCAAGTCCAGCTACCTGATCTTCATGACGCCCAACAGCACGCTCGCGGTCATCGTCTCCAAGCTCCTGTTCACGCTGACGCTTTCCGTGCTTTTCACGGCGCTGACCTTGTCGCTGCTTGCCGTGGACATTCCTCTGGTCGCGGAGGCCTACGGCGAATGGGAGGGCTATTTCATGCTCTTCGACGCCATGATGATGCAGCAGGGCGTGTCCATCCACGAAGTGCTGCTCAGCGTGGCGCTAACGTTTGCGCAGATGTTTTTGCAGCTGCTCTCCTATGTGGGCGTGGCCTATCTGGCCATCACCATCAGCGCTACTGTCCTCAACAGCCGCAGGGGGCGGGGCTTTCTCTCCTTCGCGCTGTTCTGCGCCATTGTCTACGGCCTGTCCTTCATCTCCGGGCTGTATGTCTACAACGCCCTGGAGACCGGCTTCGCCGTTTCCTACGCTCGCCTGCTCCTGCCCTCGCTTTTACAGAGCGCGCTCGTGGTGGCGCTTTCCGCGTTCCTCAGCGCATGGCTGCTGAAAAATCGCGTCAGTCTGTGATCGGCACGGCGACGGCCCGCCTCCGCGATGGAGACGGGCCGCTTTTTATGTTCGTCAGCGCATGGCCGCGCGCAGGGCTTTGAAGATATTGGCGGAAAAGGCGTCGTCCCTGAGCGACTTCTCCGGGTGCCACTGCACGCCCACGAAGAAGCGCTCGCCCGGCAGCTCCACAGCCTCGATCTCGCCGTCGGTCGAGCGGGCGGTGACGGTCAGACCGTCCGCCACGCGGTCGATCACCTGATGGTGATAGCTGTTGACGCGCGCGACGGGGCTTTCCGCGAGCGCCGCCAGCCGCGAGCCGGGCGAAAGGCGCACGTCGTGCCGGATGGGATCGTCCGAGGTCTCCGAGACGCGATGGCCGGAGATGTCCTGCTTCAACGTGCCGCCAAGGGCGACGTTGATGAGCTGCACGCCACGGCAGATGCCAAGCGCGGGAATGTTCCGGCTCAGCACCAGATCAAAGAGCGCCAGCTCGGTCTGATCGCGGCGCGGGTCGATGCGGCCGCAGCCCGGCTCGTGAGCGCAGCCGTAGTGGACGGGGTCGATGTCGCAGCCGCCGCTGAAGATCATCGCGTCCATGCTGATGACCAGCGGATAGAGCGTGTCCAGCGGCGTATCGTGCATCACCGGCACCATCTCGGCGCCGATCATCTCTATGGCGTCCAGATAGTCCTGCGGAAAGTACTGGCTGCCGTCGTCACGGCTGTAAGGCAACAGGCCGACGCGCGGGATGCCGCGGGTGTTGTTCATAAGTCCTCCTCTCCCCGCTTGCGCGGATGGCCGCAGGAGAGCCGCCCCTCGGGGCAATGGCCCGTCACCAGACAGCTCGGCCCATAGCCATCAAACAGTTCGCCTTCGCAGGCGCGCAGCTGCCGGAGCATTTGCCGCGCCACGGCGCGGATCTCCCACTGGGCGCGCTCGCAGGTGCGCAGTTTGAAAAAGTGCAGAAGTTCGCGGGCGTTCATGGCAAAGAGTATGTCCGCCGTGTGGCCGCTGAGGGCGCAGTAGGCGGCGTCTTCCGCCCGCAGGCCGCGCGCGACCATGTCACGGGCAAAGTCCGCCTGCTCGCGGAAGGCGGACTCGTAGGCTTCGCGCGCCTCAGGGATGGCCGCCACCGTCTCCGGCAGCACGTAGTTGCCGCGCGCGAGCGCGTCCAGCGTGGGCATGAACAGCGGCGACTGCATGCGGTGGCGGGCAAAGTGCGTTACGCAGGCCAGCGATACATCGCGCACACCAAAGACAAAGTTCAAAAGCTCCAGCGCGCGGGGGCGTTCGGCGTTCAAAAGGGACTCGGGCCTGTTTTCTTCCCCGGCAAACTTTGCCGCCATCTCCAATAAGGGACCGCAGTCCGGCCTGGAGAGCAGGCGGGCGCTGCCGGAGACGGCCCTGCCGCTCTGGAAGACCGGGGCGGCATCCGCAAAAGTCTCGGCCTCGCCCTCGCCCACCGTGCCGGGATAGACCAGCTCAAACTGTTCCTTCAGCGACGCGCCCAGCGCGCGGATCTCCGCCCAGCGCGAACCGCGCCCGTAGAGCATGGCGCGCACCATGTGGACAAACTCGCGGGCGTTGAGCGTCATGTAGAAGTTGCTGCGGAAGCAGTACGGCAGCACAAAGCGCGCGTCCTCGCGCGGCACGCCGAGGGAGAGCAGGCGGCCGTAGAGGGCAAAGAGCGCCTCCATGCGCGCTGCAAAGCCCTCCGGCGCGCCCTCCGGCAGCACGAAACCCGCGCCGGAAAAGTCCACATAGCGGCGCGATTTGACCGTGAACGAGGCAAGGCGAAACTCGATGGCGAACTGCTCCACCAGCACCGATACATCGTCAAAGGCGATGGAGAGCATCTGATGTTCAAGCACGGAGCGGTGCCCGGAGGAAAGCACCTTGCCGATGAGGCGCAGATCCTTTTCCCCGCCGTCGCTCTTTGCAAGCACCTCGAGCGCCGAACCGTCCGTGGTGGAAATGCGCCCGGCGGAGGCCACGATCCTGCGGGCCTCGCCGTTAAAATGCAACAGGGTCGCCGTTCCTGCCTTCATAGACATCCCTCCTGTCGATACCTCTCCAATGATAGCGTTTTTTTCGTCAAAATGCAAGCGAATTTTTGCTTGAATCGCGCGGCATTCTGTGTTAGAATACTGCTTGCTGCGCATTCGCGCCGTCCGCAAGGCCAGTCGAACACAGTATGACAAAACTATGAATTTCCTTTTTGATACCATATTTTGTGTTGACAAAACGCCATAGACCACAATATAATGGGTCTGCACGCTTTCGCGGCCAACAATTCTTCGGAGGCTCCGGCAATGATCGACATCATCATCAAGCGCGACGGGCGCAAGGTCCCCTTTGATCCGCAGAAGATCACCGACGCCATCATGAAGGCGTTCCGCGCCTGCAACAGCGCCAAGACCATCAAGACGGCGGAACAGCTGACCAGGCAGGTGCTGGACGAACTGGAAAAGAACGAGTGCATCGGGGAGCCGTCCGTGGAAGAGGTGCAGGACACCGTCGAGCGCGTACTCATCGAGAACGGCTTTGTGCGCACAGCCAAGAGCTATATCCTCTACCGCGCCGAGCGCAGCCGCGTCCGCGAGATGAACACCCGCCTGATGCGCATTTACGAGGACATCACCAACAAGGCCGCCATTGATTCCGACATCAAGCGCGAAAACGCCAACATCAATGGCGACACCGCCATGGGCGCGATGCTCAAGTACGGCTCGGAGGGTGCCAAGCAGTTCAACCTCATGTTCGTACTCAAGCCCGAACACGCTGAGGCGCACCGCAACGGGGATATCCACATCCACGACATGGACTTCCTCACCCTGACCACCACCTGCTGCCAGATCGACCTCATCAAGCTGTTTGAGGGCGGCTTTTCCACCGGCCACGGCTATCTGCGCGAGCCGAACGACATCATTTCCTATTCGGCGCTGGCCTGTATCGCCATTCAGGCCAATCAGAACGACCAGCATGGCGGCCAGTCCATCGTCAACTTCGACTACGCCATGGCCGAGGGCGTGAAAAAGACCTTCCGCAAGCGCTACCGCGACAACCTCATCCGCGCCATCGAGCTGAAACTGGGCATGGAGGACGCGGAAAAGGAGGGCCGCGCCATTGTGGACGAGTTGCGCGAACGCGGCCTTGTTCCCACGCTGGAGCAGAACGACGCCTATTGCGAGGCCGAGGCGGAGCTTCTGCGCGCGCGCGGCGCAGCCCCGGAAGATGTCGAGGCGTTGCAGGCTTTCGCCCACAAAAAGGCCGTTTCCGAGACCGACCGCGCCACCTATCAGGCCATGGAGGCGCTGATCCACAACCTCAACACCATGAACTCCCGCGCCGGCGCGCAGGTGCCGTTTTCGTCCATCAACTACGGCATGGACACCTCGCCGGAGGCGCGTCTGGCCATCCGCAACCTGCTTTTGTGTACGGAGGCGGGCCTTGGCAACGGCGAGACGCCCATCTTCCCCATCCAGATCTTCCGCGTCAAGGAGGGCGTCAACTACGATCCCGGCGATCCGAACTACGACCTGTTCAAACTGGCCATGCACTGCTCGGCCAAGCGGCTGTTTCCCAACTTCTCCTTTCAGGACGCGCCCTTCAACCTCGAATACTACAAGGAGGGCTGCCCGGAAACGGAGATCGCCTACATGGGTTGCCGCACGCGCGTGATGGCCAACGTCCACGACCCGGACAAGCAGATATCCAACGGCCGCGGCAACCTCAGCTTCACCACCATCAACCTGCCGCGTCTGGCGATCAAGGCCAACCACAACGTCGAACAGTTCTTCGAGGGCCTCGACCGCATGATCGACCTGTGCATCGACCAGCTCTTCGAGCGCTTTGAGATACAGGCGCGCAAGTGCGTGCGCAACTATCCCTTCCTCATGGGACAGGGCGTGTGGCTGGACAGCGAGAAGCTCGGCTGGGACGACGAGGTGCGCGAAGTTCTCAAGCACGGCACGCTCTCCATCGGCTTCATCGGCCTTGCCGAGACGCTCAAGGCGCTGGTGGGCGCACACCACGGCGAAAGCGAGATGGCCCGCAATCTGGGCCTTGAGATCATCGGCCACATGCGCCGTCGCTGCGACGAGGCCTGCCGGAAGACCGGCATGAACGTCACGCTGCTGGCCACGCCCGCGGAGGGCCTTTCCGGGCGCTTTGTGAAGATCGACCGTCGGCTCTTTGGCGAGATACCCGGCGTCACCGACCGCGAATATTACACCAACAGCTTCCACGTGCCGGTGTACTACGACATCAGCGCCGTGGAGAAGATACGCATCGAGGCCCCCTACCACGCCCTGACCAACGCCGGGCACATCTCCTATGTGGAACTGGATGGCGACACCACGCAAAACCTCGAAGCCTTTGAGAAGATCGTGCGGGTGATGAAGGAGAGCGGCATCGGCTACGGCTCCATCAACCACCCCGTGGACCGCGACCCCGCGTGCGGCTACAACGGCATCATTGGCGACACCTGCCCCAACTGCGGCCGCTCCGAGGAGGATGGCCCCTTCGAGCGCATCCGCCGCATCACCGGCTATCTGGTGGGCACGCTCGACCGCTTCAACGACGCCAAGCGCGCCGAGGAACACGATCGCGTAAAGCACGGCATCTGACAAAAACGCCAGCGCCGGCCTTTCTTTGCGAGAGGCCGGCGCTTCTGCATGGAAAAAGCCCCCTCGACGGAGGGGGCTTTGATAAGAAACAGCCTTACTTCGCGGCTTCCTTGGCCTTCTCCGCCAGGGCGGCGAAAGCGGCGGGATCGGAGATGGCCAGCTCGGAGAGGACCTTGCGATTGATGTCCACGCCGGCGACCTTCAGGCCGTTGATCATGCGGGAATAGCTCAGGCCGTTGATGCGGGCCGCGGCGTTGATGCGGGCGATCCACAGGCGGCGGAAATCGCGCTTCTTCTGCTTGCGGCCAATATAGGCGTAGCGGAGCGAACGGCGGACCTGCTCGCTGGCAGCGCGGTACTGCTTGCTCTTGGCGCCAAAGTAACCCTTGGCCAGCCTCATGACCTTGCGACGCTTTTTCAGGGCGTTGACAGCCCTCTTTACTCGTGCCATTTGGGGTTCGCCTCCTTACTTGTAGGGCATCAGTTTTTTCATGGTCTTGCCTTCAGCGCTGGTGAGATACGCAGCCTTGCGCAGGTTGCGGGTGCGCTTGGTGGGCTTCTTGGTGAGGATATGGCGCTTGAACGCCTGCGCGCGCTTCACCTTGCCGCTCTTGGTGAGGTCAAAGCGCTTGGCCGCGCCCTTGTGGGTCTTTTGCTTGGGCATGAAAGTTCCTCCTCTCGTTTTGTACGCGCTTAATTTTGTTCGCGCGGGGCGATGAGCATCGTCATGTTGCGACCTTCGATCAACGGGGCGCGCTCTACGTTGCCGTATTCCTTGATCCGCTCGGCGAACTGCTTCATGACCTCGCGCCCGATCTCCGAATGGGTGATCTGGCGGCCGCGGAAGCGGATGGTCACTTTGACCTTGTTGCCGTCCTTGAGGAACTTCACGGCGTTTTTGAACTTGACGTCCACGTCATGATCCTCGATGGTGGCGGACAGGCGTACTTCCTTGATGGTGATGACCTTCTGATTTTTGCGGATCTCGCGCTCGCGCTTGGACTGCTCGAAGCGGTACTTTCCGTAGTCCATCAGCTTGCACACCGGCGGACGGGCCTGCGGCGCGATCTTGACCAGGTCGAGCTGGCGCTCCTCGGCCAGAAGCAGCGCCTGATGCGTGGACATGATGCCCAACTGCGCGCCGTTCTGATCCACCACGCGCACCTCGCGGTCGCGGATCTCCTCATTGATCATGAGATCGTTGTTGATAGAAACACACCTCCTGTTGACCCTCTCGAAAACGCAACAAAAATGAGCGGCGCGAAACGCCACTCCCACAAAACGCCATGCCTGGGCATGAACGGAATTATGATGACCCGCGCTGGCAATGCCGCCGGGTGAGAAGTGGTCGCTTCTGCTTTGCCCAAATATTATACCATGCCCCGCTCGCGTTGGCAAGGGCGGGGCATGTAAATTTTTCCGAAACTCAGGCGCTCTTTTTGGCCGAGACCTTGTCGGCGATGAGGGCGACGAACTCGCCGTTGGTCGGCTTGTCGTCCGGGGACAGCACCTTGTAGCCATACATGCTGTTGACCGCGTCCAGCCGCCCGCGGCTCCATGCCACGTCGATGGCGTGGCGCATGGCGCGCTCGACCTTGCTGGCGGTGGTGTCGAACTTGCGGGCGATGCCGGGATACAGTTCCTTGGTGATGCGGCTCATCACGTCCGGCTCGGCCAGCACCATGCGCACAGCTTCGCGCAGGTAGTGATAGCCCTTGATGTGCGCGGGGATGCCGATGGTGAGGAAGAGATTGGTCACCTGTTCGTCCACGTCCCGCCCGGCGCTCTCGCTGGATGCGGTCGAGGCTGGGATAATGGCGTCCTCGAACGAGGAAGCCACCTCGCGGATGCGGCAGGCCAGCAGGCGCGCGTCGAAGGGCTTGACCATGTAATAGCTCGCGCCCAGCTTCACCGCGCGCAGAATAAGATCGTCGCGCGACAGCCCGGTCAGCACGATGACGCGGGGACGCTCCTGCTCGGGGAGTTCCCCAAGTTCCTCAAGGATGCGAAAGCCGTCGCGCCGGGGCATGATGATGTCTGTCACCAACACGTCCGGCCGCAGCGCGCGCACGGCGTCCACCACCTGCGCGCCGTCGGAGACGGCCTTGACCAGTTCGATGTCCGGAGTGCCGGCAAAATAGTCTGTCAAAAGCCGCAAAACGCTGAGATTATCGTCGGCAAGCACGACGCGGATCTTTTCCATATTCGCCCGCTTCCTTTCCCTGTGTGTTGCTATTGTATATGCGCGCGCATACACGTATATGCGGAAAGGATGCAAAAAGAGGCGATTTTTTGCCGGAGGCGCGTATATCAGGCCTCAGGCGCGAAGGGCGTCGATCAACTGGCGCACCAGCGCCACATGCTCGTCGCTCAGGCCGGTGATGTCCAGCGTCCGCCCTGCATCGATGCCCAACAGATAGTCGGCGGTCACGCCAAAGAGCGCGGCGATGCGGATGAGGATGTCGTAAGAGGGATAGCGAAGGGATGTCTCATAGGCGCTGATCACGCTCTTGGTCACGCCCAGACGCAGGGAGAGCTGCGACTGCGTCCAGCCCCGAGAGATGCGCAATTCACGCAGTTTTTTGCCAAAATCGACCAATTCCAACACCTCTTACCCAACAGCATACCTTGTTCTCACCTTGGATTGGTTGATTTTATCATTCTGATAGTTGACTTTTTGCCATGAAGGCGTATAATAGGTCACATGATGCGCATATGTGTTCTTACATATATATTTGCGCGTGTGATACATGGCGTTGGAATGGAGATGAAGGATGAAACGGGAACGATGGGAAGGCCCGCGCACCGGGCGGCGCGAGGACCCGCTCGACGCACTGGCGCGCAGCCACGGCTGCATGGTCTCGGACCTGCGGCTGGACAGAGGGCTGCGGCGCGCGGCACTGCGCGAACTGCTGGAACACGAAGAGAGCGAATATACCCTTGAACAGTGGCAGGACGCAGTGTGCTATCTCACCGGCGTTGAGACGCGATTTGAAAGCGCCGCGGTGGCGCGCAGATACGCGCAGCGCTGTTTGCAGGGCAAGGCGCAGGAGCGTTGACTCCCATATGGGAGCGGCGCTCCTGCGCTTTATTCCTTTTGCCAGCGGGCAATGGCGCGCAAAAAGTCGTCGCCGTAGGCGCGCGACTTGGCCTCGCCCACGCCGGGAACGTCGAGAAGCTGTTCCCGCGTTTGCGGCTTCACCGCACACATATAGCGCAACGTGGCGTCGTTGAAGATCATATAGGCCGGCAGGCCGCGCTTTTCGGCGATGCGCAGGCGCAGGGCGCGCAGCATGTTGAAAAGTCCGGCGTCCACGCCCTCGGGCGCACTCCGCGTCTTGCGGCTCGCGCCAGACTCGGGAGCGGTCGCGCGCGCGCGCAGCAGCACCGGCTCGCCCGCCAGCGCCGACTTTGCCCTTGGACCCAGGCGCACCACGGCGTATTTGCCGCCGGAAGAGGCGAGGTAGCCGCGCTCGATCATTTCGTCGATGACATCGCTCAAAAGCGCCCTGCGCATGCCGTCCAGTCGACCGTAGTGGCGGGAGCGGTCGAGTCCCAGCTCCAGCAGGCGCTTTTCCCTGCTGCCCAGCAGCGTCGAACGAATGAGACCCGCGCCGAGGCGACCGTTGATGTCCTGCACGCACTGAAGCACCGGCAGGGCCACCTTGGTGGCGTCGGCAAGCTCGGCGGGCTGCAGGCAGTTGCCGCACGCGCCGCAGTTCTCCGCCGCCGGTTCGCCAAAGTAGCGGAGGATGTAGGCGCGCAGGCACTTGTCGGTCTGACAGTAGGCGGTCATCTGGTCGAGGCGCTCCCACGCGGCGCGGCGGGCGGAGGCGAGCGCCGCGCCGTCCAGATCGCCCTCCTCCCCCATTTTGTCGATGAGAAAGCGCTGGGTGGCGACGTCGCTCTTGCCAAAGAGCAGCACGCAGTCCGCCGCCTCGCCGTCGCGCCCGGCGCGGCCAGCCTCCTGATAGTAGCTTTCGAGGTCCTTGGGCATGTTGAAGTGGATGACAAAGCGCACGTCCGCCTTGTCGATGCCCATGCCAAAGGCGTTGGTGGCCACCATCACCAGTGCGCGGTCATAGGAGAAGTCCTCCTGATTTTTGCGCCGCTCGGCGTCGGAAAGGCCGGCGTGGTAGCGCGTGGCGGAGACGCCGCGCAGGCACAGCTCGCCGCAGACCTTTTCGACCGCCTTGCGGGTGGCGCAGTAGACGATGCCGCTCTCGCCTTCGTGGCTGGCGAGCGCGCGAAACAGCGCCTCCATCCTGTCGCGGGGCCGCTCGACGAAAAAGCGCAGGTTGGGGCGGTCGAAGCCCGTCACCAGCGCAAACGGCTCGCGCAGGCCCAACAGGCGCTGTATGTCGCCGCGCACGCGCTTGGTGGCCGTGGCCGTGAAGGCGCACAGGCGCGGGCGCGCGGGAAGGGCTTCGAGAAATTGGGGAATGTCCAGATAGCTGGGGCGGAAATCCTGCCCCCACTGGGAAATGCAGTGCGCCTCGTCCACGGCGACCATGGAGATGGGCAGCGCGCGGCACAGGCACAAAAAGCGCGGCGTGAGCAGGCGCTCCGGGGCGACGTAGACCAGCTTGTACTGTCCGGCGGCGAGGTTTCCAAGGGCGATGTCCATCTGCCGCTCGGTGAGTGAGCTGTTGAGAAACGCAGCCGCCACGCCCGCCTGCTTGAGCGCCGCCACCTGATCCTTCATCAGCGAGATGAGCGGCGAGATCACCAGCGCGCAGCCCGGCAGAGCCAGCGCCGGCACCTGATAGCAGATGGACTTGCCCGCCCCGGTGGGCATCACGCCCAGCACGTCGCGGCCGGAGAGGATGGCGTCGATGACTTCGCGCTGACCTTCGCGGAAGGTGTCGTAGCCAAAGACGCGCTTCAGCACATCTTCGGGCGCTTCGCAGGGCTCGGCGCCGGTGGGTGCGGGAGCGGCGGCGGGCATTTCCGGCATTTCCGGCGGGGGCGCGGCAAAAAACGCCTCCTCCGGCGGCGGTTCCGGCAGCGGCGCTTCGTCCGCGATGGGCGCAAAGCGCGGCACGGCCTTTCCCTCCACCTCGGCGGGGGCGTTCCATGAAGAGAGCGGGCGCGCCCATATCCCCTCCCCGTTCGGGGTGTCCGGGCAGGGATAGAGGGCGCGGTAGATGACCAACGGCTCGTCCGTCTCCGAATGGCGGGCGATGCAGAGAACTTCGTATTCCCCGCCCTTGAAGTGGCGGTAGCGGCCCTTGCGCGGCAAAACCACCTTACGCCTCCGCGAATTTGGCTGCGAAAGCCTCAATGCGCTCAGGCAGGAGGCGCGGCATGGCCGACTGACCTTCCGCGTCTTTGGACGAGCGCAGGGCCATCTTCGTGATCAGCTTTTCAAAGCCGCGCAGCTTGCCCATGTCGATCTCGCCGCCAAAGCAGTCGCAGGCAAGGGCGTGCGCGCGCAGTTCGGGGTCGATGTTGTTTTCAAACAGCGCGCCGGCCTTTTCCACAAAACCGGCGCAGAGGTACAGGCCCAGCCGCTTTTGAAGCAGGATGGGCTTGCAGCCGTCCAGATACTGGCGTGCGTCCACGTGCAAAGCGCCCATGCGCACGCCGCCGCCGACGATCACCTGATCGTAGGCGCCGGGGTCCGGCTTTTCCTTGCAGAGGTCGCAGAGCGTTGCGCCCGGGACGCGCTCCGCGAGCATGCGGGCGCACTTTTCCGCCGTTCCCGTTTTGGAGGCGTAGGCGATCAGAGTTTTCATCGTGTTCTCTCCTTTGCTTACATCACGCTGAAGAGCATTTCGCCGTAGCTGGGATAGGGCCACACATCGCGGGCGACGAGCAATTCAGCCTCGTCGCAGGCGGCGCGCAGTTCCTGCATGGCGGGGATGACGGCCTCGCGGTGGCGGCGCGCCTTTTCCTCGTTGCCGGAACAGGCCTGTGCGCTCGCAGAGGTCTTCTCAAGGCCATCTGCGGCCTCGGCGATGCGGTCGGTGAGCGCGGAGAGCTTTTCGGTGAGCTTCGTTTCAAAATTGCCGCTCACACCCAGTTCGCGCTTGCGCAGCGCCGCCTCCATCAGCCGGTCGGTATAGGCGACCACCGCGGGCAGGATCTCGCGGCGCACCATGTCCAGCATGGTCAGCGCCTCGATGTGGATGACCTTGGCGTAGTTTTCAAACATGATTTCCCGGCGCGAGGCCAGTTCCTCGCCGGTAAACACGCCGTGGCGGGTAAACAGCTCGATATTTTTGACGTCGGTGAGGTGGGCGACGGCGTCCACACTGGAGCGGTAGTTGCACAAGCCGCGCTTTTCGGCTTCCTCCACCCACTCGGGGGCGTAGTTGTTGCCGTTGAAGAGGATGCGCTTGTGGGCGCGGAACTCGCGGCGGATGAGCTTGCCAAGGCGCAGGGTGAGATCGTCTGCCAGTTCCAGTTCGTCGGCAAAATCGCGCAGGGCGTCGGCCACGGCGGTGTTGAGTACGGTGTTGGCGTCGGCGATGGAAAAACTGGAGCCGACCATGCGGAACTCGAACTTGTTGCCGGTGAAGGCAAAGGGCGAGGTGCGGTTGCGGTCGGTGGTGTCGCGGCGGATGCGCGGCAGCGAGGGCAGGCCCATCTCAAGATAGGGCTTTTCCGCCTGATAGATCTCCTTGTGGGTGATGGCCTCCACCACGGCGGTCAGTTCGTCGCCAAGGAACATGGAAACAATGGCCGGCGGCGCTTCGCTGGCGCCGAGGCGATGGTCGTTGCCCGCCGAGGCGGCGGAGATACGCAAAAGGTCCTGATGCTCGTCCACGGCGTGCATCATCGCGGCGAGGAAGAGCAGAAACTGCATGTTCTCCGCCGGGGACTTGCCCGGCTCGAACAGGTTCACGCCCGTGTCCGTGGACAGGGACCAGTTGTTGTGCTTGCCGCTGCCGTTGACGCCGGCAAAGGGCTTTTCATGGAGCAGGCAGACAAGGTTGTGCTTGACGGCGACCTTTTTCATCATCTCCATGGTCAGCTGGTTATGGTCGGTGGCGACGTTGACGTTGGTGAACACCGGGGCCAACTCGTGCTGCGCGGGCGCGGCTTCGTTGTGTTCGGTGCGGGCGAACACGCCCAGTTTCCACAGTTCCTCGTCCAGCTCGCGCATGAAGGCAGAGATGCGCGTCTTCAGCGCGCCGAAGTACTGGTCGTCCATCTCCTGTCCCTTGGTGGGGCGGGCGCCAAAGAGCGTGCGGCCGGTGTATTTGAGGTCGGGACGGCGCTCGTAGACGGCGCGGTCGATGAGGAAATACTCCTGTTCCGGGCCGACGGTGGCGTAGACGCGGCGCACGTTCTTGTGGCCAAAGAGCCGCAAAACGCGCAGCGTCTCGCGGTTGAGCGCTTCCACGGAGCGCAAAAGCGGCGTTTTCTTGTCCAGCACGCTGCCGGTGTAGGAATAGAACGCCGTGGGGATGCACAGCGTGTTGTCCTTGATAAAGGCATAGCTGGTGGGGTCCCAGGCGGTGTAGCCGCGGGCCTCGAAGGTGGCGCGCAGCCCGCCCGAGGGGAAGGAGGAGGCGTCCGGCTCGCCCTTGATCAGTTCCTTGCCGGAGAACTCCATGACGATGCTGCACGGGCCGGTGGGCGTCAAAAAGGCGTCGTGCTTTTCGGCGGTGACGTCGGTCAGCGGCTGGAACCAGTGGGTAAAGTGGGTCGCGCCCTTGGAGATGGCCCAGTCCTTCATGGCGTTGGCCACTACGTCAGCCACGCCGCGGTCGAGGTCGCGCCCTTCCTGAATGGTCTTTTGCAGTTTTTCATAGGTATCGTGCGGCAAAAGCGAGCGCATCACCGTGTCGCTGAAGACCATGGAACCGAAGATCGACTCAATGTTGCCCATACAAGCCTCCGAATACGCTGTATTGGTTACTATAATACGGCGCGGAGGCGAACGTGTCAATCGCGCGAATTTTATTTTTTCAAAAACCGCGCCCGAACGCAAAAGCGCGCCGCGGGAAGTTTCCCGGGCGCGCCATTTGCGGCTTAGAAGCCTGCGACGATGATCTTGATGACGATGACGACAAGCGCCACAGCGCCGATGGCGGAAACGATGCCGTATATCTTGCGGGATTCCTTGTCCTTTTTCTCTTTCGTCAGGTAGTAAAGACCTCCACAAAGCACAGCCAGGGCGACAACGAGTGCAACAATTGTACCGATCATGTTCTTTGCCTCCATTTCAATAAAAATGCCGAGTTGACGATGACGAGTACCGAGCCGGCGTTGTGTACCAGCGCCCCCACCACCGGGTCGAGCGCGCCGGTCATCGCCAGCACGATGGCCGCGAAGTTGAGCGCCATGGAGAAGGTCATGTTCAGGCGGATGGTGCGCATCATGCGCTTTGCCAGGCGCAGAAGGTGCGGTATCTCGCGGATGTCGTCGTTGACCAAAGCGATGTCGGCGGCATCCACGGCGATGTCGCTGCCCACGCCGCCCATGGCCACGCCCACGTGGGCGCGCTTGAGCGCCGGGGCGTCGTTGACGCCGTCGCCGATCATGCAGATCTGCTTGCCGGACTGCT
Source organism: Candidatus Pullichristensenella excrementipullorum (assembly GCA_018713365.1). Classification (GTDB taxonomy): domain Bacteria; phylum Bacillota; class Clostridia; order Christensenellales; family Aristaeellaceae; genus Pullichristensenella; species Pullichristensenella excrementipullorum. Next base: position 26,983 of record DVOU01000063.1, on the reverse strand, counting down.
GGCTTACGTCGATATAGGAGAGTTTGTCCTCCGGCAGACAGCCGGCGCGGTATTCGCCGATGCCGAGGCTGGCGGCGATGGCAGATGCGGCGTTTTTGTGATCGCCGGTGAGCAGTACCGGCTCCGCTCCCGCTTCGCGCACGCGCTGCACGGTGTCGCGCGCGTCGGGGCGCAGCGTGTCGGAAAGGGCGATGAAGCCCGCGCAGGCGCCGTCCACGGCGATGTGGATGATGCTGCATCCCCTGCCGCTGTGTTCGCGGGCGCTTTCTTTTGCTTCTGCGGAAAGCGCGACGCCCTCCGCCTCCATCAGCCGCGCGTTGCCCGCGACAACGCGCCTGCCCGCCGCCATCGCGCGCACGCCGCGGCCGGGGAGCATGGAAAAGTCCTCCGGCGCGGGCGGCTCCCCGCCCGTTTCCTCGCGCAGGCCGCGGACGATGGCCTTGCCGAGCGGATGTTCCGAAAACAGTTCCGCGCTGGCGGCGAGGGCGTACAGTTCTTCGCGCGGCAGCCCCGGCAGGGCGCTGACCACCGCCGCGACCCGCGGCGCGCCGTAGGTCAGGGTGCCGGTCTTGTCAAAGGCCACGCGGGAGACGCCGGCGAGGCGCTCCAAAGCGTCGCCTTCGCGCACGAGAAAGCCGTGGTGGGTGGCGTTGCCGATGGCGGCCATGATCGCCGTGGGCGTAGCCAGCACCAAGGCGCAGGGGCAAAAGACGACGAGTATGGTCACGGCGCGGATGATCTCGCCGCTGATGAGCCACGTCAGCGCCGCCGCCGTGAGGGCGATGACCACGATCCACGTGGCCCAGCGGTCGGCGATGCCGACGATCTTCGCCTTGCCCGCGTCGGCGGACTGCACCAGGCGCACCATGCGCTGGATGGAACTGTCCTCGCCCACGCGGGTGGAGCGCATCTCGAAGGCGCCGAACTGGTTGACCGTGCCGCTCATCACCTCGTCGCCCACGCCCTTGTCCACAGGCAGGGATTCGCCGGTCATCACCGCCTGGTCGATGGACGTCTGGCCGGAGGTGATAACGCCGTCCACCGGCACCGTCTCGCCGGGCAGCACGCGCAGAAGTTCGCCGACGCCCACTTCCTCGGCGGGGACGGTGCGCTCTTCTCCATCCCGCACTACGCGCGCCGTGCGCGGCGTGAGGTGGACGAGGCGCTCGATGCCGGCGCGGGCGCGCGCCACGGTCATCTCTTCCAGCAGGCCGCCCAGCTGCATGATGAAGGCCACCTCGCCGGCGGCAAAATCCTCGCCGATGACCACCGAGGCGATGAGGGCGATGGAGACAAGCACGTCCGCCTTGATGTCAAAGGCCGTGACAAGGCCGATGACGGCTTCGAGGATGATGGGCACGCCGCAGAGGACGATGGCCACCCACGCCGCGTCGAACGGCAGCGGCAGAAGGTCAAAGATGCTGATGAGAAGCGCGACCGCGGAAATGGCCAGCAGGGCTATGTCCTTGCGCGCGCCGCCCCATTCGAGGAACCGTTCCAGTGCTTTCATGTTCCCGCTCCTTTACAGGGTCGCTACGGCTCTATTATACATATAGGGGTATAGGTTGTCAAGCGGGCACGAAAAAAACCGGCGCGAGGCCGGATGGGTCGAAAAGCGCTATTTCATGTTGGCAAAGCGCTCCACGGCTTTGGTAAAATTGGCGATGGTCTGCTCCGCGTCGCCGTGTTCGATGCCGTCGCGCACGCAGTGCTGTATATGGCCCTCAAGCACCACCTGCCCCACGCGGTGCAGGGCGCTCTTGGCGGCGTTGATCTGCGAAAGCACGTCCTCGCAGGGCACGTCCTCGTCCACCATGCGGTCGATGGCCTGCACCTGACCGATGATCTTTTTCAGCCGCCTGTGCAGATTGTCCGCGTCCATGCACTGTCGCATGCGCACACCTCCGTTCGGGATCCTGTCCCTATTATGCTGCTTCGCGTCGGATTTGTCAAGTTGCGGCTACATGCGCGAAGGCCGTTTCTTTGCCGGCCGGACGGGCAGATCGCGCGCGGACATCTCCATTTTGTGAACGACGATCTTCTGAGGCTCTCCCCGCGCGGGAAACCAGCTTTCGGGCAGCAGGTAGCCCCACTCCCCGGGCCAATAATGGCGGATGGCCGCTTCCAACGCGGGCGAGCTTTTGAAGTTGAGTATATTCCGGGTGTATCCCCCGTCCTTGCGCCGCCAGAAACAGCGGTAGAGCCTTGGCAGATACTTATCCTTCGCCCACGGCTGACGAACGCGGGAAATGAAGATGTTCTGCGCGGGATGCTTCGGGATGGCAACGAGACCGTCGTGCTTCCCGACCTGCCGGACGTCCCGCCAAGGGATAAAGGCACTCTTGAAAAGCGTGCGCACGCGCACGCCCCGTTCGTCGATGACGACGACGCCCAGCGTGGGGCGCAACATGAGCAGAAGCAGGGCCGCAGCCGCGAGAAATGCCCAGCGCATCCATGGCAATTCGACTGTGGGAGGCTGTGATGTCCAGAAAACAAGCGCCACGAAGGGGATCGCGAGCAGGAACACCACCGAGGCGCAGGGAAAGAGCAGACGCCGCGCGCGCATTGGGCACACCTCCTTTGCGTATATCATATCACAGCGCGCGCCTGCGTTCAAGGCGCGGCACGTGTCCGCGCATTTTTCATCGTACTGTAATGTGACCGAAGTTGACAAGTTTGTGTTTTTATGGTAGCATGACCGTGTTTGAATGCAAAATACGCCCATTTGGGTTTGAGTCAGGAGAAAGAAGGTCGCGCATGGAAGCGTTGAAAGCCCCGTGGCTGAAGTATTACGGAAACACGCCGCACTCCATCGACTACCCGGAAAAGACCATGTACGAAATGATCGAGGACAGCGCGCGGCGCTATCCCGGCAACATCGCCTATGAGTTCATGGGCAAGAAGACGGATTACCGCACTTTCCTTGCCCGCATACAGGCAACAGCCAAGGCGCTGTGGGCCTTTGGCATCCGCAAGGGCGACCGCGTGACCATCGCCATGCCCAACTCGCCGCAGGCGGTGGACGCCTTCTACGCCCTCAACCGCATCGGCGCCATCCCCACGATGATCCATCCCCTTTCCGCGCCGGGCGAGATCGCCTTTTACCTCAACGCCTCGAAGAGCAAGGCCATTTTGACGCTCGACCAGTTCTACCCCAAGGTCGCGGAGATCCTGCCGGCGCTGGAACATCCTGTAAAGGTGCTGATCGCCCGCATCCGCGATGAGCTGAAGGCGCCGCTGCGCTACGCCTTTATCATGACCAAGGGCCGCAAATTGCCCAAATTGCCCAAGTCCGACAAGTACACCTTCTGGAACGACTTCATGGACGCGGGCGCGGCGCAGGATACGCAGCTGCCGCCCATCGACGGCAAGGCGCGTGAGGGCGCGGTGATCCTCTATTCCGGCGGCACCACCGGCACCACCAAGGGGATACTGCTCTCCAACCTCAACTTCAACGCACTGGCGCTGCAGACCGCGGCCATGAGCGGCTATACCGACCTGCACGGCATGAAGATGCTCTCGGTGATGCCCATTTTCCACGGCTTCGGGCTGGGCATCGGCATCCACACGGCGCTGGTGGTGGGCGCGACCTGCATCCTCGTGCCCCAGTTCACCATCAGCACCTACGCCAAGCTGCTGAAAAAGAAAAAGCCCAACCTCATTCCCGGCGTGCCGACGCTGTTCGAGGCGCTTTTGCGCGCCGACAAGCTGGAAAACGCCGACCTGAGCTTTTTGCGCGGCGTGTTCTCCGGCGGCGATTCGCTCTCCATAGAGCTGAAGACCAAGGTGGACAAGTTCTTAAAGGAACACAACTCCCCCGTGCCCATCCGCGAGGGCTACGGCACCACCGAGTGCGTCACGGCGAGCTGCTTGACGCCCTTGGGCTACTACCGCGAGGGTTCCATCGGCGTGCCCTTCCCGGATACCTATTACAAGATCGTCAAGCCCGGTACCACCGACGAGGTGCCCAACGGTGAGGAGGGCGAGATCGTCCTTTCCGGCCCCACGGTGATGCTCGGCTATGTGGACAACCCCGAGGAGACAGCCATGACCCTGCGCGAGCATGCCGACGGCCGCATCTGGCTGCACACCGGCGATCTGGGCACGATGGACAAGGACGGCTTCGTCTACTTCCGCCAGCGCATCAAGCGCATGATCGTCACCTCCGGCTACAACGTCTATCCCTCGCAGCTGGAGAACATCATCGACGGCCACGAAAAGGTGCTGTACAGCTGCGTCATCGGCGTCAAGGACCCCTACAAGATGCAGAAGGTCAAGGCTTACGTGGTGCTGCGCCCGGGCGTGCAGCCCTCGGACGATGTCAAGCGCGAGATCCTCAAATACTGCGAAAAGCACATCGCCCGCTACGCCATGCCTTACGACATCGAGTTCCGCGAGGAACTGCCCAAGACGCTGGTGGGCAAGGTCGCCTACCGCAAATTGGAGGAAGAGGCCAACGCCCAGCACGTGGCGTAAAAAAACGAAGCTCTCTGCGCGCGCGGGGAGCTTCGCGTTTTCTGGAAAGGGGAATGGGAAATGAAGAAACTGTTGCTGGCGCTGCTGCTTGCCGCGCCCTATGCCCTGCTGGCGGGCGGCGCCGCCCTCTGGCTGCACAGCGAGCCGTGGATGGTGCTTGTCCTCTGGGCGCTGATCTTTTTGCTCATCTTCGCGCCCGCCATGGTCTGCGCCTTCCTGCTGCCGCGCGGGGGCTGGACGGCGCAGCGGCTGCTGTTTTGGAACATGGTGCTGAAGTTGTGCAACATCCCCTTTTATATCGGCGTGTTTTTTGTAGGGCTGATGGCAGGCGTCTTCGTCATCCCGCTGCTGCCCTTTCTGGCGCTCATCGACTATTCCGTGCTGCTGCCCTCGACGATGTTCGGCCTCAGCGGGCTTTTGCAGGCGCGCCGGGAGGGGCGCATCGACACCAAGTCGCTGCTCATCTTCGGTATAATGCAGTTCTTCTTCTGCCTGGACGTGGTCAGCGCCATCTGCATGTACGCGGACGCGCGCAAATGGGAGGCGTGAGGCGTGGTCATCGAACGGCTGCGGGAAACATTGTCTGTTTGCAAGGTAAAGGACTATTCGCAGGTCGATCTGGACGCGGCGTTTTGCTTCACCGGCAGAACGGACGCGGAAAAGTCTCTGGTCTGTGAAACGGCGCGCGTGCCAGCCAACGCCATCGCGCGCGAGGACGGCTGGCGGGCTTTTCGCGTGCGCGGGCCGCTGGATTTTTCGCTCATTGGCGTGCTTTCAAGGATGCTGACGGCGCTGGCGGAAAGAAACATCGGCGTGTTTGTCCTTTCGACGTATGACACCGATTATGTGCTGACCAGGGAGGAGAACTTTGACCGGGCGTTGGAAGCGCTCGCTGATGCAGGGTACGACATCGCGTAAGTTCGGGGCGGCGAAAACACATCGCCGCCCCATTGCTTATCCCCGTCGTTTTTCCGCGCGCATCAGGCGCAGGTTTTCCTGAAGCCGCTCGTTCGCCGGTTCCAGTTCCACGGCCTTTTCCAAAAGCGGGATGGCCTCGCGCACGCGGCCCGTCTCGTAGAGCGCCAGCGAAGCAAGGTCATAGGGCAAACTGCCCCAGGCAGCGGCCTCGCAGATGTAGGTCTTGGGCCGCTCTTTGATGTCCAAAGCGCGCAGGGCGAAGAAGGCCGTGCCCTCCCAGTCGCGCCGGCGGTAGCAGAGCGCCGCCATCTCCACCCACGGCTCGCGCAGGTGCGGGGCCTCGCCCACGGCGCGGAAGAGCCATTTTTCCGCCTCGCGGACGTTGCCCAGCGCCTCATGCGCGCGGGCGATGAAGCGCATGGAGGCGCAGCGCTCGTCCGGCCACGTGGCCGTGGGCAGGGCGAGGTGCCGCGTCAGCGTTTCGATGCACTCCTTCCAGCGGCGGTGGAACATGTATTCCCGCCCCAGATAGTGCGTGTTGCGGTCATCCATCGGCGCTTCGCGCACGGAGAGTTCGAGCAGCGGCAGATATTGCGCGCGGGACTTGGTCGGGTCGGCGCGGTGGTCGAGCTGCACGCCCTCGGCCAGCACCGTCTCGTAGTCCGGCTGTTCGTATTCCAGCACTTCATGCACCGGGTGTACCCAGCGGAAGCCGTGCCGCGCGTGTATCTTGTCCGTCCAGAAGACCACACCCTCGCTGCCGTCGGGATTGAAGTTCCACGTATAGCGGTAGCGGGCGCGCTTCGTATTCTCCGTCCATGCCGCCTCCAGCGCCGCGCGCCAGCCGGGGCGCAGGATCTCGTCGAGGTCGGTGCAGACGCAGATGTCCGCCTCCTCTGGCACCAGTTCCAGCGAACGGTTGCGGGCAACGTCGAAGCGCCACGGGGAGATGACCTCCTCCGTCACCTGTGCGCCAAGCTCGCGCAGCATTTGCGGCGTGCCGTCGTCCGAACCCGTGTCCAACACCACCACCCAGTCCGCCTCGCGCATGGACTCCATCCAGCGGCGAACGAACTTGGCCTCATTTTTGCAGATCGCGTAGACGCATATTTTCCATTTTCCCATACAGCCCACCTCGGGGCAGCGTATGCGCCCGAAGGCGCGCGCGTGCCTGTCAGGGGCGGACGACGGGCAGCCAGACCTCAAAGGCGGCGTTTTCCGGCTCAGGAACCAGATAGGCTTCGATGTCCGGGGCGTTCGCGTATTCATAGCCGGAGGCAGGCAGCCATTCCAGCACCGCGCGGCGCTCCACTTCCTGAATGGCCGTTGGCATCGCGCCCTGCCCGGAGAACACCGCCCAGTGGCAGGCGGGCACGCGCCACAGCGCCATGCCCTCCCCCGCTTCCTCCGCGCAAACGCCGATCATGTACTGCCAGCCCTCGCCCGTCTCGCGGGACGCACCCAGCAGGCAAGGCAGCGGGCCGGTGTGCATGCGCAAAAGTTTCGCAAGCGTCTCTTCCCGCGCCACGCGCTCCCAGAGGGCGGGAACGGCACGGAAGTTTTCGGCGAGCGTTTTGCCGATGGGCGCAGCATACCCGGCGATGGAAAAGGCGTCCAGCGCTTCCATGCGGTAAGCAAGCGGCGCGCCGCCGGTCACGGTGAGGGAAAAGCGGATAGGCGTATACGCCTGAAGCGTTGCCGAACATGCTTTGGAAGGCGGAACGCCGTGAACGCCTTGAAAGGCGCGGTTGAAGGCCGTGGGCGAATCGTAGCCATAGCGGGCGGCCACGTCGGTGACGCGCGCGCCGCCACACAAATCCTCCGCCGCCCGCGTCATGCGCCGCCGGCGCACGTATTCCCCCAGCGGCACGCCGGCCATATAGGAGAACATGCGCTGAAAGTGAAAGGATGAGCAGCAGGCGATGCGCGCAAGCTCCGATACGTCGATCTTGTCTGTCAGGTGCGCTTCCAGATGCTCCATGGCCGCGTTCATGCGGTCGATCCATTCCATGGTCTTTCCCCCTTTTCCTTCAGTATAGCACAAGCTGGACGCTTTTGCCTCGCGGTTTCTGCCCGATATGGCGAGCTATGCGCGCCACCTCGCCGGAGAGTGGAAAGAGCGCGATGAGGTTGGGCACGGCCATGAGTCCGTTGAGCGTGCCGGAGAGCGTCCAGACGGTCTCCATGCGCATGGCCGCGCCGGGAAGGATGGCGGCGATGAACGCGGCGCGGTAGAGCCACGCGGCGCGCCCGCCCGTGAGATAGGCAAAGCAGCGCTCGCCGTACAGCGACCAGCTGAGCATGGTGGAAAGGGCGAAGAGCGCGAGGCAGACGGAGGTCAGGAGCGCGGCGAGGCCGTCTCCAAAGACCGTTCCCATGGCGGCGATGGTCAGTTCCGCGCCCGCCGCCCGGCCATAGGGCACTTTGACGCCGCTTGCGAGGATGGCCAGTGCCGTGAGCGTGCAGATGACGATGGTGTCGGCAAAGACCTCGAAGATGCCGAAAAGGCCCTGCCGGTCGGGGTCGTCTGTCTGCGCGCCCGCGTGGGCGATGGGCGCGGAGCCCATGCCCGCCTCGTGGGAGAACATGCCGCGCTCCATGCCGCAGCGCAGCGCCGTTTGAAGGCCGATGCCCGCCGCGCCGCCCAGCGCCGCGCGCGGGGAAAAGGCCGAGGTCACGATGTCTCCGAGGGCGCGGACAGCGGCAGGAAAGCGCAAGACGATGACCGTCAGCGCCATGCAGGCGTAGAGGGCGCTCATCAGCGGCACCAGCCGCTCCGTCGCCCTGCCGATGCGCGACGCGCCGCCCATCAGCGCCAGCGCGACCGCCAGAGAAAGCAGAAGCCCTACGAACAGGCGCAGCGGCGCTTCCGGGAGGGCGGGGAAAAATGCCGTGAGGGAAAACGCGGCCGCCTCCGCGGCGGTGTTGGCCTGCACCATGTTGCCGATGCCAAAGGCGGCCAGCGCTCCGAGCAGGGCAAAGAGGCGCGCGAGCGGGGCAAAGCCCCTGCCCAGAGCGCGGATATAGTACATCGGCCCGCCGTAAAACGTCCCGTCCGCCGCCCGCTGGCGATGGCGCACGGCGAGGACGACTTCGGCGTACTTCGTGGCCATGCCGAGAAAGGCCGACACCCACATCCAGAACACCGCGCCCGGCCCGCCCAGAGCGATGGCCCCGGCGACGCCGGCGATATTGCCCGTGCCCACCGTGGCCGCCAACGCCGTGGTCATCGCCTGCAAAGGCGTTACTTCCCCCGGAGCTGTGTTTTTGCGGTCGGAGAACGCGCCCATGGTCAGGCGCAGCATGTCCCCAAAGCGGCGAAGCTGCACAAAGCGCGTACGCGCGGTAAAGACCACGCCAGCGAGCGTGAGCAAAAGCAGCATCGGCCAGCCCCAGACCACGCCAGAGAGCCATTCGTTGAATCGCAGAAGCCCCTCCACAGCGCGCCTCCTTTCCGAAACGAAAAGGGAGGCCGCCTGGCCTCCCCTCGCGCCCTGTTTCAAAGGATGCGCGCTTTGTTCAGTTGAGAACCTTCTTGAGGAACATGCCCGTATAGCTTTCCTCGCAGCGGGCGACCTCCTCCGGCGTTCCCTCGGCGATCACCGTGCCGCCGCGGTCGCCGCCCTCGGGGCCCATGTCGATGATGTAGTCCGCCGTCTTGATGACGTCGAGGTTGTGTTCGATGACCACCAGCGTGTTCCCTGCCCCGGCGAGGCGGTCGAGTACCTGATCGAGCTTTTCCACGTCGGCCACGTGCAGGCCCGTGGTCGGCTCGTCCAGCACGTAGATGGTGCGGCCCGTGGCCTTGCGGGAAAGCTCCGTGGCCAGTTTGATGCGCTGCGCCTCGCCGCCGGAGAGCGTGGTCGAGGGCTGGCCGAGTTTGACGTAGCCGAGGCCGACATCCTGCAAAGTCTGCAATTTGGCGGCGATGCGCGGCAGCGGCGCGAAGAACTCCAGCGCCTCGTCCACGGTCATTTCCAGAACCTCGTAGATGTTCTTGCCCTTGTAGCGCACCTCCAGCGTTTCGCGGTTGTAGCGCTTGCCGCCGCAGACCTCGCAGGGCACGTAGACGTCGGAGAGGAAGTGCATCTCGATCTTGCGGATGCCGTCGCCGGAACAGGCCTCGCAGCGGCCGCCCTTGACGTTGAAGCTGAAGCGGTTGGCCTTGTAGCCGCGGGCGCGGGCGTCGTTGGTGGCGGCAAACACGTCGCGGATGAGGTCGAACACGCCGGTATAGGTGGCGGGGTTGGAGCGCGGCGTGCGGCCGATGGGCGACTGGTCGATAGCGATGATCTTGTCAAGCTGCTCCACGCCCTCGATGGTGTCATGGTCGCCGGCGCGCAGGCGCGAGCGGTTGAGCTGGCGGGAGAGGGACTTGAAGAGTATCTCGTTGACCAGAGAACTCTTGCCGCTGCCGGAAACGCCGGTGACGCAGGTAAGCACCCCGAGCGGGAAGCGCACGTCGATGTTTTTCAGGTTGTGGGCGCGCGCGCCGCGCACGGTGATATAGCCCGCAGGCTTGCGCCGCGCGGCGGGCACGGGCACATTGCGGCGGCCGGAGAGATAGGCGCCGGTGATGGAGCGCGGGCTTTCCATGATCTCCGTGGGCGTTCCACAGGCGACGATCTCGCCGCCGTGGATGCCCGCGCCGGGGCCGACGTCGACGATATAGTCGCTTGAAAGCATCGTCTCCTCGTCGTGTTCGACGACGATCAAGGTGTTGCCCAGATCGCGCAGGCCCTTGAGCGTCTTGAGCAGGCGGGCGTTGTCGCGCTGGTGCAGGCCGATGGAGGGCTCGTCGAGGATGTACAAAACGCCCATCAGCGAAGAGCCGATCTGCGTGGCCAGGCGGATGCGCTGCGCCTCGCCGCCGGAGAGCGTGCCGGCGCTGCGCGAAAGGGTCAGGTAGTCAAGACCCACGTCCGAGAGGAAGCGCAGGCGGGCGTCGATCTCCTTCAAGACCTGTTTCGCAATGAGCTTCTGCCGCTCGGTCAGCTCGGCGTTGGCAAGAAAGGCGCGCGCGCGGTCGATGGACATGTCCGAGACCTCGGCGATGGACTTGCCGCCCACCGTCACCGCCAGCGCCTCGCGCTTTAGGCGCTTGCCGCCGCACTCGGGGCAGGGCACGTGCGCCATGTAGCCCTCGTAGACCTGCTTCATGGCGTCGGAATGGGTCTCGCGGTAGCGGCGCTCGAGGTTGGTGACGATGCCCTCGAAGGGAGCGTTGAAAGAGCCGCCGCCATCCTCGCGCTTGTATTCGAGGTGGATCTTCTCGCCATGGGTGCCGTAGAGCAATTTATCGACAATATCGTCGGAAAGCTCGCACACGGGCGTATCCAGCGAAAAGCCGTACTTGTCGGCAAGGCCCTTCAAATACATCTGCGCCATGGAATCCGGCTCGGCGCTGTTCCAGCCGGAGACCTGAATGGCTCCCTGCGCCAGCGACTTGCTGCGGTCGGGGATGACCATGTTGGGGTCCATCTTCAAAAGCACGCCGAGGCCGGAACAGGTGGGACAGGCGCCGTAAGGGTTGTTGAAGGAGAACATGCGCGGCGTCAGTTCCTCGATGGAGATGTTGCAGTCCGGGCAGGCGTAGTTCTGAGAAAAGAGCATGTCCTCCCCGCCGACAACGTTGACGATCACCAGCCCGCCCGCCAGCTTCATTGCCGTTTCCAGCGAATCCGTGAGGCGCTGCTGTATGTCCGCTCGCACGGTGAGGCGATCGACCACCACTTCCAGCGTGTGCTTTTTGGTCTTTGCGAGCTTTGGCGGGTCGGATATTTCATAAATTTCCCCGTCCACGCGCATGCGCACAAAGCCCTGCTTGCCCATGTCCTCAAAGAGTTTCGCGTATTCGCCCTTGCGGGAGCGCACCACCGGGGCCATCACCTGTATGCGCGTGCGCTCGGGCAGCGTCAGCACCTGATCGACGATCTGATCGACGGTCTGCTGTCGTATCTCCTTGCCGCACACCGGGCAGTGCGGCACGCCGGCGCGCGCGTAGAGCAGGCGCAGGTAGTCGTGGATTTCCGTGACCGTGCCCACGGTCGAGCGCGGGTTTTTCGAGGTGGTCTTCTGGTCGATGGAAATAGCGGGCGAAAGGCCGTCGATGGAATCCACGTCCGGCTTCTCCATCTGCCCCAGAAACTGGCGGGCGTAGGAGGAGAGCGACTCCACATAGCGGCGCTGCCCTTCGGCGTAGATGGTATCGAAGGCCAGAGAGCTTTTGCCGGAGCCGGAAAGGCCGGTCATGACGATGAGGCTGTCGCGCGGCAGTTCCACGCTGACGTTTTTCAAATTATGCTCGCGCGCGCCGCGCACGATGATCTTGTCGTTCCTCATTTTTTGCGCCTCCTGCGCGTAAGACGGGATTTTTCGTTGGTAGCCAGCGGCTTTTCGCCGCGCAGCGCCAGCATCTGGTCGCGCAACTTGGCGGCTTTTTCAAAATCGAGATTGCCGGCGGCGGCGAGCATCTGCTCTTCCAGGCGGTCGATGGCCATCTGCCGCTCTTCCTCGCTCATGCCGGCGGGGCCGCCGCCCTCGGGCGCGCGGGAGATCTCCATCAGTTCGCGCACGGCGGCGCGCACCGTCTGCGGCGTGATGCCGTGTTCCTCGTTGTAGGCCTGCTGGATGGCGCGGCGGCGGTTGGTCTCCTGAATGGCGCGCATCATCGAATCGGTAAGGCTGTCGGCGTACATGATGACGCGGCCGTCCACATTGCGCGCCGCGCGGCCGATGGTCTGTATAAGCGACGTCTCCGAGCGCAGAAAGCCCTCCTTGTCGGCGTCGAGAATGGCCACGAGCGAAACCTCGGGAAGGTCCAAGCCCTCGCGCAGCAGGTTGATGCCCACCAGCACGTCGTACTCGCCCAGCCGCAACGAGCGGATGAGTTTGATGCGCTCCAGCGTTTCCACATCGGAGTGCAGGTATTCCACGCGCACTTCCAGTTCGCGCAGGTAGCTGGTCAGGCTCTCGGCCATGCGTTTGGTGAGCGTCGTCACCAGCACGCGGCCGCCCTCCCCCGCCACCTTGCGAATTTCGCCCAGCAGGTCGTCCACCTGATTGGTGGCCGGGCGGACGATGATCTCCGGGTCGAGCAGACCTGTGGGGCGGATGATCTGCTCCACCACCTGCTCGGCGCGCTCCATCTCGTAGGGGCCGGGCGTGGCGGAGACGTAGATGGCCTGCGCGACGCGCTGCTCAAATTCATGGAACTTCAGGGGGCGGTTGTCGAACGCCGCCGGCAGGCGGAAGCCGTAGTCCACCAGCGAGCGCTTGCGGGCGGCGTCGCCGTTGTACATGGCGCGTATCTGCGGGATGGTGGCGTGCGATTCGTCGATGAAGAGGATGAAGTCCCTGGGAAAGTAGTCCAGCAGCGTGAACGGCGCTTCCCCCGGCGCGCGGCCGTCGAAGTAGCGGGAATAGTTCTCGATGCCGGTGCAGTAGCCGATCTCGCGCAGCATTTCGATGTCGTAGCGCGTGCGCTGTTCAAGGCGCTGCGCTTCGAGCAGTTTCCCCTCGGCCTTGAATTCGTTCAAACGGTCGTTGAGGTCATTTTCAATGTTCTCAATGCAGCGCTCCAGTTTGTCGCGCGAGGTGGCGTAGTGCGAGGCGGGAAAGATCATCACATGGGCGAGGTAGCGCAATACGTGGCCGGAGACGATCTCCACCTCGGCGATGCGCTCGATCTCGTCGCCAAACAGTTCGATGCGCAGCGCCTTTTCGTTGGAGGCGGCGGGGATGATCTCCACCACGTCGCCGCGCACGCGGAAGGAGCCGCGCTCCTGTTCAAAGTCGTTGCGCTCGTACTGTATCTCCACGAGCCGGCGCAAAAGCTCGTCGCGGTCGATGACCATGCCCTCGCGCAGGGAGACGGAGAGGCTCTCGTATTCCTCCGGGTCGCCCAGGCCGTAGATGCAGCTGACCGAGGCGACGATGACCACGTCGCGCCGCTCGGCCAGCCAGGCGGTGGCGCTGTGGCGCATGCGGTCGATCTCGTCGTTGACGGAGGAGTCCTTTTCGATGAAGGTGTCCGTGGAAGGGATGTAGGCCTCGGGCTGGTAGTAGTCATAATAGCTGACGAAGTAGCCCACGGCGTTTTCGGGGAAAAACTCGCGGAACTCCCCGGCCAACTGCGCCGCCAGCGTCTTGTTGTGGGCGATGACCAGCGCCGGGCGGCCGAGGTTTTTGATGATGTTGGCCATGGTGAAGGTCTTGCCCGAGCCGGTGACGCCCAAAAGCACCTGATGCTTGAAGCCCTTTTTAACGCCCTCGGTCAGCGCGGCGATGGCCTGCGGCTGATCGCCCGTGGGTCGATAATCGGAGTGTATCTTAAATTCGGCCATGCTTCCGCCCTCCCGTCGACAAGCGTTCCCTTCAATTATACCACAAAACAAAAAGGAGGAAGCGCCGCAGCGCTCCCTCCGCGAAAATTAAACTGACGTTCGCCTGCCTCAGACGGCCAGCACGGCGATGACGCAGAACATGGCCACCGACAAAAGCGTGTACAGGGAAAGGCACGAGGACGCGTAGCGCGCGTCGGCCTCGCCGCGGGCAAACACTGGCAGCACATACGGCCCCGGCAGGGTGAACAAAAGGATCAGCGCCCAGCGCAGAAGGTCCGTCATGCCCACCGTCCAGGTGAGGAAGAGGATGCAGATGACGCAGAACGCGGCGCAGAACAACAGGCGCACGCCCGCCGCGCGCACGGCGCCCACCAGAGAATCGCGGCTGAACTCGATGTTGTAGCCCACCACGAAGAGTATGGCGCAGGCCGTGGGGCCGGAAAGGAAGTCGCCCACCGCGGCGATTGCGGAGCCGATAAAGTGGCCGCTCATCGCCCCCCACAAGCCCGTCGCGCCCAGCAGCACGCCGGCGAGGATGGCGAGGAAAATAGGCGAAAGCAGCGTTTCGCGGGCAATCTGCTTCGGCGGCATGCCGTCGCGCCCCTTGAGCATGGCCATGTAGAGCGTAAAGACAAATACGTCGCCGCCCAGCGCCGCCATGGCCATGACGCTGAGGTTTTCCGCGCCAAAGAGCAGCGTGTAGAGCGAATAGCCCATCATGCCCGCCTCAAAGCCCGTGACCAGAAAGGCCATCAGCGGGTTTTCCCTGCGAAAGAGCTTGCCGAGAAAGAGCATCGCCGTACAGGCGGCGAACACCGCCACGCAGGTGAGCAGCACGTCCAGGCCATAGGCGATCTCCGCAAAGGCCATGAACAGCACGGCAGGCAGGGAAAAGGTGACGACGAAGGTCTTCAGGCCGTCGATCTGCGCGCGGCTCAGGATGTTCTTCAGGCGCGAGAGCCAGCCAAGGAACAGCGAAACGACGACCGGCAGGACGATCTCCGCGATGCGGGCGGCGTTGTTCATATACATCTCCTCCGCCTCTTAGTTTACCAGAAATTTCCAAATTGTCAACTGTTTCATGAACCGCGGCTTTGCGGGCGCGCAACAGGGGTCCGCCGCTCAAAACAGCGAGAGCTGTTCGACCTTTGGCGGACGAACGCGCGAGCGGGCGGTCTCCGGCGCAAGCCCCTCCCCCAGTTCGCCGATGAAGCAGGAGGGCGATCCCGGAAAGGTGAGGATAAGTTCCTCTTTCGCGCGCGTCATGCCGACAAAGAAGAGGCGGCGCTCCTCCTCCACGTCCGTCTCCGCGCCGGGACGGGAGAGCGGCAGAAGCCCTTCGCCCGCGCCGGCGAGAAAGACCACGGGAAATTCCAGACCCTTGGCCCCGTGCAGCGTCATCAGCGTCACCGCGCCCGCGCTGCGCGCCTTGCCGCTGCGGCGGCGCACGTCCGCCTCCTCGCCGAGGTCGAGCGCGGCGAGAAAGGCATTCATCGTCCCATGGAAGGACGCCGCGCTGGCAAGGCGCTCCATGGCCTCGGATGTGCCGCGCATGGCGATCCAGCGCCGGAGCAGTAGCTCGGGCTTTTCTTTGCAAAGCCGCGGCGCGAGAAACTCCATGGCGCGGACGCATTCCTCTGTTCCCGGCATGCCGCGCAGCGCTTCGGCGCGCTCCATGGGCGTTGCAAGCCCGGCGGCGCGGCGCAGGGCGTCTTCACCCAGCCCCCAGTTGCGGCGCAGGGCCGCGCGCAAACTGGCCATGTCCGCGGGCGCGGCGATGGAGCGGAAAAAGGACAGCGCGGCGCGCACGTTTTCGTCTTCCAGATAGTCCTCACGCCCCGCCACCAGACAGGGAATGCCATCGTGGGCAAGGCATTCCTCGATGAGATCGAGCTGGCGGTGGGTGCGGGCAAGCACGGCCATCTCGGAAAAGGCGCGCATCTCCCCTTCCGTAGCCGAGGCGGCGAGCATGTCCACGCCGCCGGCGAGGCGGGAGACCTCCTTGGCGATCCACACCGCCTCGGAAAAGGCCGTGTCCGCGCGCACGAGGCGCACGGGAGCGCCCTCTTTGGCGGCGGGGCGCAGGACGCGCGCGGGGCCGGGGTTATGGGAAATGCACATTTGCGCGCGGCGAAGGATGTCCGGCGCGCAGCGGTAGTTGAACGTCAAACGCACGGTCTCCAGCGAGGGCATATCGGCGCGCAGGCGGTCAAAGCAGGCCGCGTCCGCGCCGCGGAAGCCGTAGATGGACTGATCCGGGTCGCCGATGACGAACAGGCTCTTTCCAGCCGCGCTCCAATGGCGCACGAGGGCGCGCTGCACAGCGTCGATGTCCTGAAATTCGTCCACCAGCAGGTGGTCGAAGCGGCCGTCAGCAGGCACGTCCGCGCGGAGCGCGTCGAGCAGCAAATCGTCGAGGTCGCGCGCGCCCAGCTTGCATAGCGCCGCCTGATAGGCGTCCACGAGCGCCTGTTCGATGCCGGTGGAGGCGCAGGGCGCGCCGTTTTTCACCGCCGAAATGGCGCGCAGCGCGGCGCGGGGCGAGCGCTTGCCCAGCTCCGGCAGGCCGCGAAGGACTTCCAGGGCGCCGTCTTCCCCCAGCAGGGGTTTGGCGTCGAGCATTTGCAGGCATAGGGCGTGGAAGGTGCCGATGTGCAGCTGTTTGGCGCGGCGCGCGCCGAGGCGCTGCGCGAGGCGATCCCGAAGCTCACGCGCCGCCTGATTGGTGAACGTCACCGCCGTCACATGGGAAGGCTTCGCGCCCGTCTCCAACAGGCGCACGATGCGCTCCACGAGCGTGAAGGTCTTGCCCGTGCCCGGCCCGGCGACGACCGCCAGCGCGAGGGCTTCCGACTCCACGGCGCGGCGCTGCTCCTCGTTAAGGCCGCGCTGCGCCGCCGGCGTTTCCGCGGCAGACGCTCGCTCCTTGTGTGTCTCATGGGAGACAGACTTGGGCTTTGCCGGCGCGGCGGCCATGTCGAACATCGCCAACTGCCCGCCCAGCACCTGCAATTCTCCGGGCGCGAAGAGGGAGATAATGCCGTATTCGCCGTCGAAGCCGCTCTTGCGCAGCACCTTGCCCGCGCGCAGGCGGCGGATGCCCTCCTCCAGCGCCCAGCCCCCGGCGGCGCGGATGTCTCCCAGGGGGCATTCACGCAGTATGTACAGTTCATTGCCCAGCGCGGAAAGCAGCGCGAAATAGCGCTCCGTGACCTTTTTGGAGGCGGCGGAGACGCCCATGCAGGAGGCCAGCACTTCGGGAAGCGGCATCAGGCTTTCAAACGGCCTGCCGCCCGCGGGCATGGGGCAGCCCTCCGGGCGGTCGGCGAGCTGCTCGGCGCGGTGCTTGACGCCGATGGTCAGTTTGCGCCCACAGGCGGGGCAGCGGTCCTCCAGGCGCATGGTCTCCGACGGCTCCAGACAGACCTCGCAGGCGCGGTGGCCGTCCAGATGGTACTTGCCTTCCTCGGGGAAGAACTCGATGGTGCCTTCAAAGCCCTCGCCGCTCTCAATGGCGCGCCGGATGGCAGGGTAGCTCGCTTCCACAGACAGCACGTTGGCCTCGCGCGCCAGCTTTGCGGGCGAATGGGCGTCCGAATTGGAGACGAGCGTGCGGCCATCGAGGCCGGATACGCGCCAGTTCATCGGCGGGTCCGAGGAAAGGCCGGTCTCCAGCGCATGGATGTGGCCGGAGAGGTCGCCGAAGCATTCCTCGATGGAGTCAAAGCCCGAGAAGGCCCCGAGCAGGGAAAAATGCGGCGTCCAGATGTGCGCGGGGATGAAGACGGCCTCCGGGCATGCCTCCAACGTCATTTCAAGCAGATTGCGGCAATCGAGGCCGAGGATGGGCCGGCCGTCGGAGTGGAGATTGCCGACGCGCTCAAGCCGCGCGCAGAGCCGGTCCGCCGCCGCGAACGACGGCATGAGGATGACATTGTGTACCTTGCGGGTGCGGCCGTCCTTCTTGTAGATGGAGCTGATCTCGGCGCTCAACACGAAGCGGGGATTGCCCGCGGTCTCGCAGGGCAGGCGCAGAGACGGCTTGAGGGCGAACACGCCCTCGCCGGCTTCTTCCAGCATCGCGGAAAGTTCCCCGCGCCATTCCGGGTGGGTGAAGTCGCCCGTGCCCACGAGGTCGACGCCCTTGCGGCGCGCCCAGAGATCGAGATGGGGCGCGTCGCACTCGCGGCTGGTGGCGCGGGAAAAGCGGGAATGGATGTGCAGATCGGCGATCATTGGCTCTGTCCTCACGAAAAACGCCGGCAGACGCGCTGCCGGCGAAAAAAGGTCGTTCAAACGGTGGCGTAACTGCGGGCGGGAACGCGCTGGACAGAGGCGCCGAGCTTGCGCAGCTTTTCATCGAAGCGCTCATAGCCGCGCAGTATGTATTCCACGCCGCCGATCTCCGTTTCGCCCTCGGCCATCAGCGCGGCGATGACCATGGCGGCGCCGGCGCGCAGGTCGGTGGCGTTGACGCGGGCGCTGACCAGGCTTTCAACGCCGGTGATGATGGCGGAGCTTTCGATGACGCGCACGTTCGCGCCCATCTTGCGCAGTTCGTCCAGAAAGCGGAAGCGGTTTTCAAAGATGGTCTCGGTGACGATGCTCGTGCCCCGCGCCACAGTCAGAAGCGCGGAGAGCGGCTGCTGCAGATCTGTGGGGTAGCCGGGGTAGCCCTGCGTCTTGACATTGACGGGGCGGAACACGCCGTTGGAGCGCACGTGGATCCAGTCGTCCTCCGTCTCCACGCGCACGCCCATCTCCAGAAGCTTGGCGGAGAGGGCCTCCATATGCGTGGGGATGGCCCCGGTGATGACCACATCGCCCGCGGTGGCGGCGGCGGCGATCATCAGCGTGCCGGTCTCGATCTGGTCAGGGATGATGGTGTAGTTGGCGCCATGCAGGTGGCGGCCGCCGCGCACGCGGATGACGTCGGTACCCGCGCCCTTCACCCACGCGCCCATGGCGGAGAGGAAGTTGGCCAGATCGACGATGTGCGGTTCCTTGGCGGCATTGTGGATGCAGGTGGTGCCGCTGGCGTTGACGGCGGTAAGCATGCTGTTGACCGTCGCGCCCACGGAGGGCATGTCGAGGAAGATGTCGTTGCCGATCAGTTCCTCGGCGGAAACTTCGAGGTTGCCGCCCAGCGTGTCGGCGTTCGCACCCAGGGTGCGCATGGCCTTGAGCGTCTGGTCGATGGGCCGCGCGCCGATGTCGCAGCCACCGGGCAGCGGCACCGAGGCATGGCCAAACACGCCCATCAGCACCGGCGCAAGGTAGTACGAGGCGCGCATTCTGCTGGTAAGCTCATAGGGCGGAGCGAATTTGTCCACCGAGCGGGGGTCGATGGAAAGCATATTGCCCTTAAACTCGACCTTCGCGCCCAGCCAGCGCAGCATTTCGACGAGAACATGCACGTCGTTTATGTCGGGCAGGTTTTCGATCACCGACGGCGAATCCGCCAGCAATGCCGCCGGTATCACCGCGAGCGCGGCGTTCTTGCCGCCGCTGACCGCGACCTCCCCTTCGAGGCGTCTGCCGCCCCGGATCAGCAGTTTTTCCCCCATATCGAAACCCGGCACAGGCCGGCTCCTTTCAATGATGACAGCCGCCGCAACAAGAGCAGTTGCCGCCGCAGGCGCCCGCGCCCTTCGCGCCGAAGGAGCAGGAACCCGTATAGTCGCGCACGGCCTTCTCGCCGCACTTTTCACAAACGGCCTCTTTGCTCTTTTCGATGCTGCACAGCACTTCAAAGCGGTGGCCGCATTTGGGACATTTCCAAGCGTACAACGGCACAGACATCGCCTCCGAATGTTTGCGATTTGATAAACATTTCCTGCCGCACCTTTTATTATACATGACAATTCCGTTTCAATCAACCCCGAACCCCAATATTATCACAAAAATTACCGCCATTTTCTTCCAAATGTGCCAAAAACAGCGTTTGCAGGCCGTTTCGGGCGATTGCCAAACGCTTCCGGGTATGCTAAAATCTTCTGCGAACGCCATGTCGCGGAGGTATCCATGTCCAGGGAAAGTCTCTCGCTCACCTTTCGTGGGCTGCCCGTCCACTTCAGCATCGTCCGGCCGGAGGCCCATCTTCGGCATCGGCTGCTGTTTTTGTGTTCCCCTCTGCTGACGGGCTTCCACTGGCGAAAGCTGCTGCCGGAGCTGTCGGAGCTGGGCTGCCTCTGCGTGCTTGCCGAATTGCCCGGCTTTGGGCAGGGCGCCGCCGCATACGCCCATCCCCACGACAGCGCCACCCGCGCGCGCCTGATCTGGGGCGTGCTGGACGAGGTGGACGCGCGCGTCGGCGGGCAGAACGCCCTCTGGCACCTCGCGGCCCACGGCTGCGCCTGCTCCACTGTGATGGCCATGAGCGCCGCGCAGCCGGATTCGGTGCAGTCCCTCATTGAAATATCGCCGCTGATCCCCGCCGGCGGGCGCGGGCGCTACTTCGCCGGGCGCAAGGGCGCGGCGGCGCATCTGCTGGAACAGTCCTTTTCCTGTCCTTCGGCGTTTAGCGCCTTTGTCGAGCGCGCCGCGCGCCGCCCGGTGCCCGATTATTCCGTGGAGCGGATGTGGGCGAGCCTTTCCCGCCCCGGTGGGCGCGGGGCGCTTTTGCGCCTGCTGGAGGGCGAGGACGCAGTGCCGCCGCAGCGCGGTTTCTGCCCCGCCATGGCCATTTGGGGCGGCAGCGATCCGCTCATGCCCGCCGACGAGCGCGAACAGCTCACGGCCCTGCAACCCGAAGTGGAGGCGCACATCATCCGCGCGGCGGGCCATTTCCCCATGGAGACGCACAGCCGCGCCCTGCGCGATTATCTGCGCGGCTGGCTCAAATACGTGGGCTGAGGTCCTCGCTTTTTTGGCAAAAACAGTGTATAATAGAATAAAGAGATGGATACGGAGGTAAAAGAGTGCCGAAACTGGAGCCATACGCGCGCAAGCTGCCGTACAGCTACGCGCTGGGGCTGTTTCCCGCGCTGACGCTGATGTCCACGCGCCCGGAGCTGGCGCAGCGGCTGCTGCTCAGCCCCGAGGGGATGGGCAACGAGGGCGTGGAAAAACTGCGCGCCCTCTGCCGCGAGGCCGGCGTGCGCGAGGAAGAGGCCGGGCGCGTTTTGCGCCGCGAATCGAAGAAGGACAACTGCTACGCGGGCATCGTCTTTGCCAAGCGCGAAGGCGATCTTGACGCGGCGAAGGACCATGTGGTGCTATGCCAGATCTCCGACAACGGCAATCTCGGCACGGCGCTGCGCTCGCTGGCTGGCTTTGGCTACGAGGACGTGGCCCTCGTCCGCCCCTGCGTGGACGCCTTTGAGCCGCACGTGGTGCGCGCCTCGATGGGGGCTTTCTTCCACTTGCGCCTGCGCACCTTTGACAGCTTCGACGATTACCGCGCCCTCTACCCGGATCGCGCCCTCTACCCCTTCATGCTCGACGGCGCGAAGCCCCTGGGCGAGGTGGTCCGCGCCGCGAAGTCGCCGCGCACGCTGGTGTTCGGCAACGAGCAGAGCGGTCTGCCCTCCATCTTCCAGACTTACGGGCAGAGCGTCTTCATCCCGCAGAGCGAGCGGATCGACTCGCTGAACCTGTCTGTCGCCGTATCCATCGGCGCATATGCCTTTCGGCAAAAGGAGGAGTTTTGATGATCCATGACGACGCGCGCGACGCCATCCGCGAACTGGTGACGCTTGAAAGGCCCTTTTTCCGCCCTGTGAAGCTGCTGGTGGTCGGCTGTTCTTCCAGCGAGATCGCCGGCGGCGTCATCGGCCACGCCTCGACGTATGAACTGGGCGAACAGGTGGCCCGCGCGGCGCTGGAATGCGGGAAGGAATTGGGATTTGCCTGCGCCTTCCAGTGCTGCGAACACTTAAACCGCGCGCTGGTCATCGAGCGCGAGGAGGCGGAGAGGCGCGGTCTGCAGATCGTCTGCGCCGTGCCCCGGCCCAAGGCTGGCGGCTCGCTGGCGACGGCGGCTTACAAGGCCATGGAGGACCCGGTGCTGGTGGAGACCATCGCCGCCGACGCCGCCATCGACATCGGTCAGACGCTGGTGGGCATGCACTTGAAGCGCGTGGCCGTACCTGTGCGATTGTCTGAAAAGAACATCGGCGCGGCCATCGTCACCGCCGCGCGCACCCGTCCCCCGCTCATCGGCGGCGAGCGCGCCCGCTACACGATGGAGGATTGAGCCCGCAGGAAGGGAGGCCGCCCATGTTCAGCCAGCACCTCAACGCCTTACTGCGCACGCTGGATATACGGCGCGCGCCCATCCCCCGCGTCGCGGAGGCGCTCAAGTCCGCCTTTGCGCATGAAGCGCGGCGGGCGCTTTCGCACGATCTGCGCGTGCCGCCGCTTACCGAGCGCCGCGCCGAACCAAAGGTCTACGACGCCCTGCGGCGCGAGCAACGGCGCGATCTGGAAGCGCTTCTGCTCGCGGATGTCGAGGACAAGGGGCGGGCGCTGGACATCCTCTGCGCCCTGTGCGAAGCCTCGCGCTGGGCGGAGGGCGCGGGCGGCGTCTTTGAGGACGAGGCGCATCCCGACATCGACCTGCAGGCCGCAGACACGGCGGCGCTGCTGGGCTGGGCATGGCATCTGCGCGGCGCTTCGTGGGGCACAGACGCGCCGCGCATCCACGCGCGGCTGCTTTTCGAGGCCCGCAGGCGCGTGATCCAGCCTCTCATCGCCTGCGAGGATTATCTCTGTTCCACGGCGGTCTACTGCTCCGCCATCACGGCGCTTCTGTTGCTCGAAAGCGACCGCGAGCATCTGTTTTTGACGCTCAAGCCGCTCCTGCGCCGCCTTGACGCCGCCTGCGCCTGCGCAGGGTGCGAGCGCGTGCCGCTGCCGCAAAGGCTCACAGACGCCTGCGCGCTGGCTGACCTTGCGCAGATCGTGCGCCGCGTCAGCGCCGGGGCTGTGGACCTCACGCGCGAACTGCCTGAGCCGGCGTGGCTGGATGAACTGCTCTTTGCCCATGTGCAGGAGGACTGGTGGGCCACCTGCGCGGAGGGCGCCGTGCGCCTGGAACTCTCCGGGGCGGCCCTCTACCGGCTGGGCTGCTTTGCCGGCGATGGGGCGCTGCGCTCGCTGGGCGCCGCCATCCACCGCGCCCGCGCCGTGCCCTCCCCCACGGTCACGGGCAGGCTGCTGGACGCCTCCCTGCGCGCGGATCTGGAGGCCGACTTCTCCCCCGCGCCCCGGCTCAAGCACGCCGCGCTGGAAGACGGGCGGCTGATGCTCTCGCGCGGCGCGGGCTTCTTCTGCTGCCTCACCAGCGGCGGCGACCGCAGCAATGTCGGCGACATCTGCGTGTTCCTCGACCGCGCCTGCGTTTTGAGCGCCGGAAACCTGCCGCTTTCCCAGCTGCCGCGCCCCCTGTGCGAGCCGCAGCCGGACTGGGACTTTTCTGACGCCAGCCGCGCCATCATGGGCGTGGATGTGACGGGCGCCTACGCCGCCGAGGAGGGCGTGCGCGCGCACCAGCGAACGCTGATGCTTTCGCGCGAGGAATACGGCGCGCAGTTGGTGGACGTGTTCGACTTCAGCGCATCGCGCGCCCTGCGCTATGTGTTCCACTCGCCCTTTGCCCCGGAGTTTTTCGGCGGTGGCGCGCGGCTGGGGCCGATGTTGCTTTCCTGGGATGGCAAGCCCGTGGCCGACGCCCGGCGGCTGGACGCGAGCGAGAGCTTTCCCGAGGGGCAGTGGGAGCTTTTGCTCACCTACCCCGAGGTCGGGCCGAGGGCGATGTTCACCTTCTTCATGCGCCACGCCTGACGCGCTTTGTGCGCAAATGGTGGGATTGTAGCGGCGCGGCGGGTCTTTCCCCGCCGCTTTTGCTTGCGGCGCGGCCGCGCGCGTGTTACAATATGGAAAAGGCACGCTTGGGAGGATGCTATGGAGATACGCCCCTGGGACCGCGGCGATCTGGACGCCGTTTTGACGCTGTTTTATGAGACCGTGCATGCCGTTTGCCTCGGGGACTACACCCACGCGCAGGTGGACGCCTGGGCAGACGGGCATCCCGACCGCGAGGCATGGGCGCGCTCACTGTCGGAACACTTCGCACTGGTGGCCCACGAGGGCGGAAAGCTCATCGGCTTTGGCGACATCGACGCGTCGGGATACTTGGACCGCCTCTACGTCCACAAGGACTTTCAGCGCCGCGGCGTGGCAACGGCGCTGTGCGACCGCCTCGAAGCGCGCATGCAGGGCAGGACCGTGACCGTGCATGCCTCCATCACGGCGCTGCCCTTCTTCCTGCGGTGCGGCTACCGGCTTCTGCGGCCGCAGACGGTCTGGCGCGGGGGCGTGGCGCTGAATAATTTTGTTCTGGAAAAAAGCGTCCCCGTCAAGGCCCCGGCCATGCGGCGGTCGGAACGGCTGGTGGCAAGCCCCGAGGAGGCGTTCGCCGTCATTGCGCGCTGCAAGGTGCTGCGCCTGGCGCTGAACGTCCCCGGCGGCGCGCCCTATATCGTGCCGGTGAACTTCGGCTGGGAGGCGGCGGATGGCATGCCGGTGTTCTACCTGCACTGTGCCAGGGAAGGCCGCAAGCTCGACCTTTTGCGCCTCGACGCGCGCGTGGGCTTTGAACTGGACGGCGCGCACGCTCTCAAGCGCGGCGACGTTCCCTGCGCGTACAGCTGTTTTTATGAGAGCGTCGTCGGCGCAGGGCGCGTGGAGTTCATCGACGGCGCGGAGGAAAAGGCCCGCGCGTTGGAGCGCATCATGGCGCAGCAGGTCGGCGAAGCGATACCCGTCAGCCCCGCGCAGGCGCAGAGCGTGACCGTGCTGCGCCTGCGTGCGGAGGCGTGGAGCTGCAAAAAGAACGCGCCATGCGCGCAAAAGGAGGAGTGATGATGAAAGAGCTTTTGAAGGCGGATGGCGGCTATGTCTCCGTTTATGACCACGAAAGCGACACCGCGGTATTTGCCGTGGGCAGCGTTGTCGGGAGCGACGAGCGCTTCGTGCTGCTCAAAGCCGTGGGCGAAGACGGCCGCGACGATGGCTACACGCTGCGTGCGTTGGAGCGGATCTTTGCCGTGGAACGGGGCGACGCCTACCTCCGCAACCTCGCCGTTCTTGCCGAACGCTTTGAACACAGCGCGCCCTTCGCGGTCAATGCGGGCGCGGATATGCTGGACGCGATTCTCGGCTATGCCCTGCAAAGCGGCGAATACGTCTCCGTGGAGCTGCAAGCGAGCGGCTTCATGAACTTTCGCGGCCGCGTCGCACGGGTAGAGGCGGACTGTTTCACGCTCAATTCGGTGGACGGCGAAGGGCGCGATGATGGCGCCGTCTGTATCGACAAAAGCGCCGTGACGCGTCTGGACTGCGCCTCGGGCACGGAAGCCTCGCGCAAGTACCTGCACGACCGCCGCAACGCGCAAAAGGAGGAAACGCCATGAACGATACCATGCTTGCCGCCATTGTCACCCCGGAGAAGACTTTGGAGGTGCGCTCGCTGCCCGTCCCCCGTTTCGGTCCCTACGAGGCGCTGGTGGAAATGCGCTTTGGCGCGACCTGCGCCGGCACCGACCAGCGCGTCATCGACCATGGACACCCGCGCCCGCTGCGCTACCCCGGCATCCTCGGGCACGAGAGCGTGGGGCGCGTCATCGCCGTGGGCGAAAAGGTGACTTCCTTCGCCGTGGGCGACCTCATCACCCGCGTGGGCGCGCCGGAGACGGAGGAAGTTTCCGCCATCTGGGGCGGATTTGCGCAGTACGGCGTGGCGTGCGACTGGCAGGCCATGGAGCGGGACGCTCTGGAGGAAGCGCTGTACAAAAAGGCCCGCGTCAACAAGGTCGTGCCGCCGGACATTCCCGAGCGCGTCGCGCCGATGATCATCACATGGCGGGAGACGCTCAGCTATGCGCGGCGCATCGGCGTGCGGAGGGGCATGCGCGTGCTTGTCGCCGGCTCCGGGGCCAACGCGCTGGCGTTCACGAACCACTGCGCCTACGCGGGCGCGGAGGTCTGCGCGCTCGGCACGCCCGCGCGCGGGGCGCTGTTTCTCCGCGGCGGAGCGCAGGAGTACATCGACTATCACGCGGGCGACCTGACCGAGCGCCTGCGCGAGGCTTTCCCCAATGGGATCGACTGCGTCATCGACGCCATCGGCTACCCGCAGAACGTCAACGCCGCCCTGCCGCTGCTCAACACCGGCGCGGTGGTGGGCGTCTACGGCTGGCACGCGCGGGGAGATTACGGTCTCAATCCCTTCCTTGCCGCCCGCTCCTTCCGCGTCTACTGCGACGGCTATGACGAGCCGGAAACGCACGACGAGGTCATCCGCCGCATCCGCGAGGGCGCGCTGGACGCCTCCCTGTACTACGACATGGACGCGCCCGTACCGCTTGCGGACATCGCCGCCGCCTACAAAGCCCTGCGCGAAAGAAAGGCGGTCAAGTACCTCATCGACCTGCGCCCCTGACGCCGCGCATAAGGAAGCCCGCCCTCACGTTATTTTCGTGAGAGCGGGCTTTTCCTGTATATACAGGTCAGCGGCGGACGACGTCGTGTTCGCGCAGCACGCCGGCGATGTCGGTAAGCAGCGCGCGGCTGTATTCGGACAGGTCCACGTTCGCGGACAGCGGCCGGGTCATGATGTCCAGCGAATCCTGCAAGAGCAGATCCGTGGAGACGTTCAAGGCGTTGGCGATGCCGACCACCGTTTCCAGACTGGCCTTGCGCGTGCCCCGCTCGATATGGCCATAAAACGGCAACGAGATGCCCGCGCGCTCCGCGACCTCTTTTTGTGTAAGTCCTATCAGTTTCCTTTGCCTTCGAATGCGTTGACCCAACCGCAGATAATCCATTCCTTCTCCTCCCAAACAGGGCGCTTTCGTACAGCGCGCGTAGGTCGCACAGTTTTTACATCGACGGTTTCTATTATACAGGAAGCGAACGTGATTTGCAAGTTGGGAAAATCTGGAAACAGCCGGATATTTGTACGGGCGCCAAACATAGGTAACACGGAACCGAGCGAGAACAGTCAGGGGAAGGGTGGAGATTTGCGAAGCAAATACTACCCGACCTTGACTGTGGTAAGGAAAACATAATGGGCTTGGGCCGTCCGGCGCAATGAGCCGGATGGCCTTGTCTGCTACATGATCCCCCGATACAGGTCAAGCACCTCATTGGGGGATCTCATGCCCAGACAGGTCATGATATGGTCGTTGGATCGACGCTGATACGCGGCCAGCTGCTTGCGGCCATCCTCC
The DNA here is from genome assembly GCA_018713365.1 of Candidatus Pullichristensenella excrementipullorum. Lineage (GTDB taxonomy): Bacteria > Bacillota > Clostridia > Christensenellales > Aristaeellaceae > Pullichristensenella > Pullichristensenella excrementipullorum. The sequence goes on along the minus strand of DVOU01000063.1, from coordinate 9 downwards.
AAACAGTAC
>DVOU01000062.1:0-2980 GCA_018713365.1 Candidatus Pullichristensenella excrementipullorum | reverse complement strand
GGTGGCGTAGGTCTGATGGTCAGGTACGTCGCGGTTTTCATAGTAGAAACCGACAAACAGCAGCATGGCGAGCCGCACAGGCTCGGGAGCGTCTTCAGAAAACTCCACGCGGCAGTAATCCTCCGCCGCAGTCTGCGCCTGTGCGATGAGGCCCGTCAGGTATGCGTCCTCTTCATCATGCTGGATGCGCAGGTGTGCCTTGACCTCCTCAACGGTGACGGTCATGGTCAGCCGTCCGCGCCTTCCGGGGCGGAGGCCATCAGACCAGATGCGCGAAGCGCGGCGAGCAGGGTGTTGAAGTTGTCCTTCAGAGCCGCAATGGTCGTCGCCTCGCTGTCAGCGATGTAGGGGATCGCAGGCTGTGCGGCGGAGGGGATGTCAAACAGTCCCTCCGCGCCTTCGACCGTTGCGCCGGGCAGGAAAGTCAGCTTGCCGCCGATGACCCACTCGCTGCCGCCATGGGCGTGATAGTTTCTGGTGATGTTGGTATTGTTCATGCGATGCCTCCTTTGCCCGCTTACGACGCCTTCATGGCCAGCACCTTGACCGCCTCGGCCAGCACCAGCTTGCCGTCCACGCGCTCGGAGGACTGGAAGCCCACCTGCCCGGTGGCCGCGTAGAGCTCGTTCAGCCGCTTGAAGGAACGGCCCTCCCGGTCAGCCACCCAGTAGTAGCCCAGATCGCCGAACAGGATGACTTTGTTGGAAGCGGCGATGGCGGGCATATAGCTGGAGGTGTAGATCGGGCGGTTGAGCAGCGTATCGGGCTGGCCTGCCGTCAGGCTGGGCTGCCACAGGTAGTCGCCGTTGCCGTTCTTCAGCTTGCGGATGGCCTTGACGGTCGAATCGTTCATGATGAACACAGCGTTGCGGCGGTAGGGCGCGCGCAGGCTGTAAAACAGGTCGATGACCTCGTCCATCGTGATGGCGGTGGCGCTGGCGGCGGTGACGCCGGTCTCTGCGCCGCCCGTAGCCGCGAGGATGCCCAGCGGCTTGCCGGTGCCGTTGCCGTTGAAGAACGCATCTTCCTCGGCGGCTCCGATGCGGCGTGCAAACTCGCGGGCGATGTAGGAAGGCAGGTCGAACACGGAATCGTTGAGCAGTTCCTCCGATACCTTGATCATCGTCGCCAACTTGTACGCGCCAATGGACACCTGTCCGAAGGAATCGTCGCTCTCGGGGTACGCCGCTTCCTCGTCGATCCACGAAGCTGTGCCCTTGGAAGCCACCACGGGGATCTTGCGGTCGCCGGAAGAGGTGTGGATCACATGGGCAAACTGCCGGAAGATGTTCTGTTCCTCCAGCGCTTCGATGAGCGTGCGCTCGTATTCATCCGGCGCGAGATAGCCGCCCTCTGATTCCACGCCGACCTGCAGGGCATTGAGTACCTCGTGCGGCACGGACTTGGCACGCATGGTGCGCCAGAAAGCGGCCTTGTATTCGTCGGTCGCGCGGCCAGTCTTGCCCGTATCGCCGACCGTGCCGGGTCGCTCGGTGATGGGTTTGCCCAGGGGCTGGTCCAGCTCGCGGTCGATGGCGGCCTGACGTTCGAGCCGTTCGATCTCCTTGCCAAGAGCGACCACGTCGGCTTCCATCCTGTCGTAGGTCGCGGCGTCCTCGGCGGAGAGCATGCCGTCCGCGCCGCGCTTGCTGTCGAGGAACGCTTTGGCGGCGTCCCACGCCTTGGCGCGCTTTTCGCGCAGCTCAAGAATCTGGTTCATAATGATTTCCTCCTCAATACTTCAAAAGCGCCAGCCTCTTTTCGAGGTCAGACGCTTTTACGCGGGGTTCGGGCTTAGGCACGCGGGCTTTCAGCTTGTCGAGCAGGCAATTCGTGACCACGCGGCGGGAATAGAGGAAGCTGTCCTCTGCCTCCGGCTCCGCTTCCTCCCGCCCAAACATGATCTCGTCGCAGAAGCCAAATTCCAGCGCCTTGTTTGCGTTCATCCACGTTTCCGCATCCATGAGATGCGACAGCTGCGTGCGCGACAAGCCGGTCTTGATCTCGTAGGCGTTGATGATGCTCTCCTTGACTTCGTCCAGCATCTGGATGGCGCGCCGCATTTCCTCGCTGTCGCCCATGGCCACGGTAAGCGGGTTGTGGATCATCATGGTGGACACGGGCGACATGAGTACGCGCGTGCCCGCCATGGCGATGACGGAGGCAGCAGAGGCGGCAATGCCATCTACCTTGACGGTGACGTCTCCGGGATAGTCCATGAGCATGTTGTAGATCTGTGCGGCAGCCACGCAGTCGCCGCCGGGCGAGTTGATCCAGACCGTAATGGGGCCGGAGCCTGCGTTGAGGTCAGCCTTGAACAGCGCCGGGGGCACATCGTCGTCAAACCAGCTTTCCTCGGCGATGGTGCCTTCCAGCCGCAGCACGCGCGCGTCCGGGGCCGTCTCATCCCGTGCCCAGTTCCAAAATTTCTTCATCATGTTCCCTCCTGTTGCCCTTCCGCCCAGATGATGCCGGCGAGTACAAAAAAGACACACGGCACAGCCACGCTGTTGCCGTATGCCTTGTACTGTGCCGTATCCGAGCCGGGGTCTTTGAGCCATTTTATGATCTGCGCTTCCGTTTTCCGTTTCGCTGACGCCCCCGACGCCTGCCGGTATTCCTCGAATATTGCCGCCCAGCGCCGTATCTCCGCTTCGGATGGTGAAGGGTCGCCCAGCTGCTCGCACCAGCCGTCCGGGAAGCCCTGCAGCCGGCAGCATTCGCCGGGCGTCAGGCGGCGCACGATATACCCGCCCTGCGGGGCGGACACCGCGCCCGGCCCTTCGGCCACCAGCGTGGCGGAGACTTCTTCCACCACGTTCATGCGGTACTGCGCGTTCTCCCCGGATGTGAAGCAGGCGCGGTCGAGACAGTATGACGGGGATCCTTGGCCGATGACCGGCGGGTCTTTCCAGTCCCGCGCCATGATGGGGGAAGCGACTTCCCGGTCTATCTGCATGTATGAGCAGGCGGTGACGCA
>DVOU01000061.1:0-14636 GCA_018713365.1 Candidatus Pullichristensenella excrementipullorum | reverse complement strand
CCTTCCTCTTGCTGTCTACTCTCTCAGAATCTGACTGTTCTTGTCGCAAGCATCTCCCATCTTTCAATGAAAAACGCTCGCTCTTCTTCCTTCTCTGTATCGTTTTCAAGGTTCGCTCGCCGCCCTCCCGGACTCCCTCGCGGTCTCCCGCAAAGGCGCTCGTTTCAAGCGGCGTATGCTATTATATCAGCTTTCACCCCCGTTGTCAACCCCCTTTTTTTCAACCCCCAAACCACTATATCTTCCCCTCCACATCCGCTAAACCCCCAGTATATCGCGGTTTTGGGCCCTTTTTGCCTCGCTTTTGCCAGCAATTTGGGTTTGTTAAGAGTTTGGTTTTTCTCGCGCGCATGCGTGGCTGTCACAGGCCACGGCCAGCAGCGCGGGCACGAGCAGCAGCATCGCCGCCAGCGTGGATGTCTCCAGTGCGCCCGTCTCCAACCGCGCCATGACCGTTTCGGCGGCGGGGGCGGGAAAGCGCAAACGCAGCGTGAGCGCGCAGACGGCGGCGACGAAGCCTCGCGCGGCGAGACAGTCGCGCCAGCGCACGCCCAAGGGACGAAGCACGGCCATGTTCTGCGCCGCGATGCACAGTCCGCCAAAGCCCGCCACCGCGCCCGCCAGCGCCCAGGGCGCGCCCGTTTGCGCCGCGCGGGCCAGGCCGGAGGGCATGTCGGCGATATACAATAGCAGATCGCCCGCCGCGCCGCCCAGCAGCTTCGCCGCCATCGCCGCCGCCACGGAGAACAGCGCCATGTAGCCGCACACCTGCAATACCGACCCCACCGCCGCGCGCACAGGGGCTTCGCGCTCGCGCTCGGGAAAGACGGGGAGGGTCTCCGCGTCCTCTGCAAAGCGCCCGCGCAGCGCAACGCCCAGCAACAGCTGCCCCGCCGCCTGCGCGAGCGCCAGCCACAGCCCCATCGCCGCCGAGCCAAACAGCGCCGCGCCCACGCCGCCGACGAGGTAGACCGGCGAGACCCCGGCGCACATCAACCCCAGCCGGCGCGCCTCGCCGCGCGGCATGCCCTCTGAAACGCGCTCCACGGCCAGCGCCCCGGCGGGCGACCCGGCCAGAAGGCCGATCAGAAGCGCCGGAGCCGCGCTTCCGGGCAGGCGGAAGAGGGGCCGCATCAGCCATCCCAGCACCCGCGCGTAAACGCGCCGCGCCGCCGGGGCGGTGAGCATCGGCAGCAGCGCCAGAAAGGGAAACAGCGACGGCCCCACCGAGCCCGCCCACGTCCGCATCGCCCCCTGCGCGGCGGAAAGCGCCTCCGCCGGCCAAAGGAGCAGGAGAAACACCAGCCCCAGCGCGCCCAGGAGCTTCACATAATCCCAGATTCTGCGCACGCGACCACCCCCCGGCCATGGTATGCGTGCGGCGGGGCGAACATGGCCTTGCGCGCCCCGCGCTCCGCGTGTTATAATGGAAAAAACGCGATGGGAGGAAACGCGCGTGCGTCTGGACAAGCTGCTCACCGCCGCCGGGCTGACCCGCGCGCAGGCCAAACGCGCCGTGGCCGAGGGTCGGGCGCGCGTCAACGGCGAGGCAGTGCGCGACCCGGGGCTGCGCGTGGACGGCGCGGAGGTGCTGCTCGACGGAAGGCCGGTGAGCGAGCCGGGCGAGGTCTACTGGATGCTCCACAAGCCCGCCGGGGTGCTGACCGCCGTGCGCGACGCGCGGGAGAAGACGGCCTTCGCGCTCCTGCCGGAGAACGTGCGCCGCCGCGAGCCTTCGCCCATCGGGCGGCTGGACAGGGACGTGACGGGGCTTCTGCTCTTCACCACCCACGGGGAGCTTCTGCACCGCCTCATCTCGCCCAAATACAATGTGGAGAAGGTCTACGTCGCCCGCGTGGAGGGCACGCCGGACGCTTCGGACGCGGAGACCCTGGCCGCGGGCGTTGCCCTTTCCGACTTCACCGCCCGCCCCGCGCGGCTGGAGGTGCTGGAAAAAGGGCTGGTGCGCCTGACCGTCACCGAGGGGAGATACCACGAGGTCAAGCGCCTGCTCGCCGCCGTGGGGCATCCCGTGTTGTCGCTCATGCGCGAGGCCATGGGCGGCGTGCAGCTGGACGCGGCCCTCGGCGCGGGCGAGGGACGGCCTTTGAACGATGACGAGATCGCCCGCCTCTTCCGCGCCGCGCATTTGGACGCGGGGCAAAACGACCATTCGTGAGGGGGAGAACCATGTCCGAGCATTACTACACCGCCGCCCCCGCCTCCGCGCACGACGAGCGCCGCCGCAAGGTGCGGGTGCTGGGCGTGTCGATGGACTTCATCACCGACGCGGGCGTGTTTTCCCGCGACGGGCTGGACGCGGGCACCCGCGTGCTGCTCGAGGCGCTGCCGCCGCTATCCGGCCGCGTACTGGATCTGGGCTGCGGCTGGGGCGCGCTGGGCGGCGTGCTGGCGAAAAAGTGGGCCGATGTGCGCTTTGTGCTGACAGACGTCAACGAGCGCGCGGCAGCGCTGGCGGAGCGCAATTTGAAGCTGAACGGCCTTGACAACTTCGAGGTCGTCTGCGGCGACGGCTTTTCCGCCGTGGAGGGGAAGTTTGACTGGATCGTCACCAACCCGCCCATCCGCGCCGGCAAGCAGGTGATCTACGCCCTGTTTGCCGAGGCGAAGAACTACCTCGTCCCCGGCGGCGCTCTGGCGCTGGTCATCCGCACGCAGCAGGGGGCCAGGTCCGCCGAGCGCTACCTGCGCGGCATCTACGAAAGCGTGGAAACGCTGGACGTCTCCGGCGGCTACCGCGTGCTTATCGCCTGCAACGGCTGAGGACACTCTCGGGCGCTGAGCGAAAATCTACATATATTATGCAGGAGGTCAACATGAAACAGAACCGTCTGGAACGGGTCATTCGCGGCATGGAGGCCATGGGGCTGGAGCAGATCATCGTCTCCGCGCCGGCCTCGGTGTTCTACCTCACGGGCACGTGGGTGCGCCCGGGCGAGCGCATGCTGGCGCTGTATGTACACAAAAGCGGCGAGGCGCGGCTGTTCGCCAACCGCCTCTTTGCCCTTGCCGGCAATGTGGACGCGCCTTTGAGCGAGTTTGACGACACCGAAGACCCCATCGCCCTGCTCAGCCAGAGCGTGCGCCCGGGAACGCTGGGCATCGACAAATCCTGGCCCAGCCACTTCACGCTGCGGCTGATGGAGGCGCGGGGGGACGTGCGCTGCGTGGTCGGCTCCGCGCCGGTGGACGACGCGCGCATGTGCAAGGACGAAGAGGAGATCGCCCTGATGCGGGAAAGCTCTTTGAAGAACGATCAGGCCATCGTCACCGCCATGGGCGCCATTCGCGCCGGGGCGAAGGAGAGCGACGTGGGCGCGGCCTACGATAACGCCGCCGCCGCGCTGGGGGCGACGGGCAACAGCTTCCCCTCGCTGATCTGCTTTGGCGCCAACTGCGCCGAGCCGCACCATTCCACGGACGACACGCTTTTAAGCACCGGCGATTCCGTCATCCTCGACGTGGGCCTGTGCTGGCAGCGCTATTGCAGCGACATGACCCGCACCGTGTTCTACGGCGCGCCCACGGACGAGCAGAAGCGCGTGTTCGACATCGTCTGCAAGGCCAACGCCGCCGGCATCGCCGCCGTGCGCCCGGGCGTGCCGCTCAAGGACATCGACGGCGCGGCGCGCAAGGTGATCGAGGACGCGGGCTACGGAGAGTACTTCATCCACCGCACCGGCCACGGCATCGGTCTGGAGGGCCACGAGCCGCCGGATGTCAGCCGGACGGACGCGCGCGTGGCGCAGGTGGGCATGGTCTTCTCCGTGGAGCCGGGCATCTACCTGCCCGGGCGCTTCGGCGTGCGCGAGGAGGACCTTGTGCTGGTCACGGAGGACGGCGCGGAGGTGCTGAACAAGCTGCCGCACGAACTGCGCGTCATCCCGGCGGAGTAAGAGAAAATGCCGAAGGGCTGCCGGGAGGGTCTCCGGCGGCCCTTTTGCGCATGCAGGGCTGGCGAAAAAGGAGGCGAGGACGCCTTGACGCGGGAAGAGTTTATTGAAATGATCGACACCGGCGGGGACATCATGTTCGACTGCGACGGCAGGAGCTACACCATCCTCTGCTGGGCCGACGGCGGGCCTTTCATCGCCGAACAGGTAACGGAAAAAGACCAGGCCAGCTTCCCGGATGGAGAAGCGCTGGTGAAGGGCTATATCGTCAACGGAAAGCCGCTGGAGGAGCGCATCGCGCAGATCAGGATCACGTTTTGCAACTAGCCCTGTCCATGCAGGGCCGGCGAAAAGGGAGGCGAGGACGCCTTGACGCGGGAAGAGTTTATTGAAATGATCGACACCGGCGGGGACATCATGTTCGACTGCGATGGCAGGAGCTACACCATCCTCTGCTGGGCCGACGGCGGGCCTTTCATTGCCGAACAGGTAACGGAAAAAGACCAGGCCAGCTTCCCCGACGGGGAGGCGCTGGTCAAGGGCTATATCGTCAACGGAAAACCACTGGAGGAGCGCATCGCGCAGATCAGGATCACATTTTGCAGCTAGCGGCCATGGGTGCTTTGCGGGCGGCGGGGGTCTGCTGTCCCCTGTCGGGCATGACGCGCAAACGCCGCGCGCGGGGATGCTCTGCTGTCCCATCGGCAGTCGCGGCGTTGGCAGGCCCGCGAGGGCGGTTTTCACGGCAGGACGGTTGACGCCTTGGATCTTTGTGTCCTGCGGCGGACGGCGGGTGTTTTCCCTGCCGTCCGCCGCGCTTTTGTCTACATGGTCGCGCCGATGCGCCAGACGGTCATCGAGGCGTTGGAATACTCGATGTCCGTGTCGGCGGGAACGGCGGTGATGGTGGCCGTGCCGGAGGGCACGCTGACCACGGCAAAGGTGGTGAGGCTGGCCGGAGTGTCGTTGGCGGTAAAGCGGTGGCTGGCCTCCGCGCCGGTGACGGGCGCGCCGTTGACGTTGAGGGCCACCGAAGCGGTGACGGGCACCGCCGTGCCAGTGGGCGCCTGCGCATCGGCGTGGAACTCCACCAGATACACGCCCGGCTGGGCGACGTTCACCGCGCCGCTGCCGGGGGCGTGGGTAAGGTTCGTGCCGAAACCGGCCACGTCGGTGTTGAAATCAAGCGGTATGCCGGCGGCGGAAGTCTGCGCCGCGGGGTTGGACACGCTGATCAGTTCGGGCACGGCGTTGGCGGCAGAAGCGCCGGCCGGGCCGGTGGGGCCAGTCGCTCCGGCAGCGCCGGCGGCGCCAGCGGGGCCGGTCGCGCCCGTGGGGCCGGTGGGGCCGGGTACGCCCGTGCCGGAACCGGCGGGGCCGGTCGGGCCGATGGGGCCAGTCGCGCCCGTGGGGCCGGTCGGGCCGGGAACGCCGCCGCCGGGGCCGGCGGGGCCGGTGGGACCAGTGGGGCCGGTCGGGCCGGTCGCGCCGCCGGAGCCGGAACAGCAGCAGCCTCCGCAATACGGGGCGGCGGGGCGGCGGCAGCCGCAGCCGTTGGAACATCCGCAATTTGCGTACATGAAAACGCCTCCTTGAAAACGCGCGAAGTTCACGCTTCCTCGGCAGACTATGCCGCCGGGACGGGAGCCGTGAGAGCGGCCGCGTTTCCCCCGCGCCAGCGGCAAATCCGTCCGTCAGACGACCCCCGTCCGTTTCCCCTGCCGCAAGAAACGGCTAAGGCTGTGCCGCCCTTCCCCGCCGCGCAGCGCGGTTCTTTTTCCCGCCCCAGCGGGAAAGCCGTTTGCCGAACGGCCTCTGCCCGTTCCCCGCGCTGAAAGAAGCCCCAAGGGCCGAGCCATCTTCCTCTTTCCCGCCGCCACAGGCAACCGCATCCGTCAGACAGCCCGCGCCCATTCCCCCGCGCCGCAAGAAGCCGCAAGAATCGCGCCGGAAGGACCCCAGAGGGCCGCGCCGCCGTTCCTTTCCCCCGCGCAGCCCCTCCCCCGCCCCGGAATCGACAAAAACCCGGCGGTTTGATGAATTTGCGGTTGCTTTTCCAAGATTTGCTTGACCGTTTGCCCTGCGCAAGGGTATAATAGTTGGTAAGTATGCAAATATGGCCCAAGGAGGCTTTTTCCATGTATCTGGATCACCGTGTAACGGCGAAAATCACGCAAATTCTCGAGCAGATCGACATGAGCGCCCTGCTGATGGACAGCAACGGCACCGTCGTACTCCCGGAGGGCGACAACCGCCAGCTCTCCCTGCCGGACCAACTGCGCCGCGACCCCACCACGCCCATGGTCTACGGCGGCGTCACCCTCATCGGCACCGACGACCGGCAGCCGCTGTTCATCTGCCTGCACGGCGATTCGCAGGAGGTCAAGAACTGCGCCTACCTCTGCGCGGAGCTGATCAGCATGCTGGTGCATGTGGACCTGGGCCACGCCACGCGCGAACAGGCCGTGCGCCTGATGCTGCGCGGCGAGGTCGAGGGCGCGGAGCTGGAATCGCTGGCCGCGGAACACAACATCGCGCTGGACAAAAAGCGCTGCGTGATGTACTTCTACTCCGCCCAGACCACCACGGAAGACGCTTCCGCCATCCTCGAAGGCGTCATCGACCCGGAGAGCGACGTGCTGACCGAGGTGGGCCGCCATTCGCTGGCGCTGTTGAAGGCGCTGGACGAAGAAGCGAACTTCGACGCCCTCGCGGAACTGACCCGTGCGGTGGAGAACTCCTTCCTGATGGAGACGGGCCAGCCGGTGTACATCGGCGTATCCCAGCCGCGCGACGACCTTTCCCTCATCGCCGAGAGCTTTGAGGAGGCGCGCAACGCCATCAACATCGGCCGCGTCTACAACTCCACCTCCACCATCTTCTTCTACGACCGCCTGCTGCTGGAGCGCTTTTTGTACGATCTGCCCGCCGACGTCAGCGCCCGCTACAGCAGCCAGATCTTCAACCGCCAGACGGCCAAGCTGTTCAACGACGAGATGCTCCACACCATCGAGACCTTCTTCGAAAACAGCCTCAACCTCTCCGAAACGGCGCGCAAGCTCTACATCCACCGCAACACGCTGGTATACCGGCTGGAAAAGGTGCAGCGGGCCATCGGGCTGGACCTGCGCTCGTTCGACGACGCGGTGACCTTCAAAATGATGATGCTGCTGGGCAAGAACACCCAGTCGCGCAAGAACAGGCTCTGACATACCCCCGCGCGCGGCCGCATACGCTCGCAGGGAAGATCGCCGGCGACTGACACAACGCGGTCGCCGGCCATTTCTTGCCCGGACGCGGGCGGAGGCAAGGGCGCGGGGCGCGATGACCGCGCGGAAGCTGTTTCCCCGCGCAAGGGCCGTCGCGGCCCGGTCACTGTCCGCAGGAACGCCGCGCGGAAACCGCTTCCCCGCGCAAGAACCGCCGCGACCGACCCCCCGCGCGAGCTGTTCCCCCCGCGCACGGCCCCGCCGCGACCCGTCGCCCGCACACAAATGCGCCGACCTGTCGCGCAAACCGCGCAAGCGCCACCGTCGCCCACAGCGCGTCCGCCGCGCAAAACCGCCGCCCCCCGCCGTCCTTTGGGCGCGCCACGCCCCATCCAAGGAGGTCTTTATGTCCAAGCGCTCCGTTTCCCTGCTGACCTTCGTCTGCGTGCTGCTCATCGTCGCCATGTCGGCCTCGACGCTGACGCTGCTGCTCACCGGCTCGCGCCCCGCCGCGCCCGAGGCCGGGGAAGGGCCGCTCGCGCGCGCGGAGGAGATCCTCTCCATCGTCCAGCGCGAGTACTACCGCGAAGTGGACGCGGAAACGCTGGAAACGGCGGCCATCGACGGCATGCTCGCCGCGCTGGGCGACCCCTACACCTTCTACTACACGGACGAAGCCTACGCGGCCATGAACGAGGAGACCACCGGCCAGTACGTGGGCGTGGGCATGCTGGTGGGCGAGGCGGAGGGCGGCGATCTGCGCGTGCTGCGCGTGTTCCGCGATTCCCCGGCGGAGAAGGCCGGCATCGAGGCGGGCGACGCGCTGCTCGCCATCGACGGCGCGCGCGTGGGCGGGGACGCGCCCATGAGCCTTTCCGAGGCCTCGGCGCTGCTCAAGGGCGAGGGCGAAACGCCGGTGGAGGTCGAAGTGGAGCGCGGCGGCGAGGTGCTTTCTTTCACCCTCGAGCGCGGCGAGGTCAGCATCAACTACGTCGAGTACAGCATCCTCGAAGGCAACGTGGGCTATCTCTCCATCTATCAATTCACCGGCGACGACGTGGAGGGCGTCAAGGAGGCCATCAGCGCCTTCCAGCAGGCGGGCGTGAACGCGCTGGTGGTGGATGTGCGCTCCAACCCCGGCGGGCTGCTCACCGACGTGGTGGACATCTGCGACATGCTGCTGCCGGAGGGCCTGATCGTCTACACCGAGGACCGCGGCGGCGCGCGCGAGGAGTTCTACGCCGACGGCGAATACTGGGACGTGCCCATGGCCGTGCTGGTCAACGGCGATTCGGCCAGCGCCTCGGAAATTTTCGCCGCCGCCGTGCAGGACACGGGCCGCGGCATCGTCGTGGGCGAAGTGACCTACGGCAAGGGCGTGGTGCAGACGCTGCACGCCTTCCCCGAGGGCGACGGCATGCAGTTGACCACCGCCACCTACTACACGCCCTCGGGCGCCTCGATCCACGGCCAGGGCGTGACGCCGGACATCGAAGTCGCCCTCGCCACCGACGCCAGCGTCATCTACCACGCCCCGGACGCGGCCAGCGACGCCCAGCTCGCCGCCGCGCTGGAAGCGCTGGGATACGGGGCGTGAGACATACCGCCGCGCCGGAAGCGCCGGGATACAGTGCGTGTGGACAGTCCCGTCGCGCCCAACAGCGGAACCGGCCCAGCAGCGGCGCAAAGCACGCGCCCCAAAGTCGCTCCAAAAACCTGTCCCCGGCGCCGACAGGCTCCCAAACAGACGCAAAGATCGCCCTGATGGAAACGTCAGCGGCGATCTTTGCTTGCCCGGCCCACGGGCTTTCGCGGCGCGCGCAGCGCAACGGAGGAAATAGCAACGAACCGTGCCCTCAGGCCTTTGCGGCGCGCATGGCCAGACGGGCTCGGCGGCAGACGAAATGCGCCTGCGGACTTTTGCCACGCGCAAAGCGCGCCAAGTCACACGCGGCAGACCACGCGCACAAAAGGCTGTGGCATTCCCAAATGCGCCGCCCCCGGCGCTCCCCGCTCCCATCGTCCCCGGCGAACCGTCCCCCGGCACCCCCGCTTCCATCATCCCCGGCAACCATTCCCCGGCGCTCCCCGCTATTCTTCGCACCCGACGACACGTTCCCCCCGACGCTCCCCGCATTCATCGTCCTCTGCCCTCTACCCCTCTCAACCCCCCACCATCCCCCGCGCGCGCAAAACCGCCCGCATCCCTGCCAATTTAACGTTTCTTCACACATTTTTCCGCCGGTTGTGTTATAATAGGTCGTACCAAAGGAGGGGAGGCATTTGCGGCGGACGTTGCGCGCGCCGGGGCAGCGCTGGTTGCTGTTTTCCTGGCGCGATACGCTGGTGACGGCGCTGGCGCTGGTCGGGGCCGCGCTTTTGAGCGCCCTGTGCAGCTATTTCGACCCCGATGGCGACAGCTACGCGCCCATGCTCTTTCTCTTCGCCGTGGCGCTCATCAGCCGCCTGACGCGCGGGTACTTTTACGGCGTGGCCGCCTCAGTGCTGAGCGTGTTCGCCATCAACTTCGCCTTCACCGTGCCGCTGATGAGCTTCAACTTCAGCCTCGCCGGCTACCCGCTCACCTTTCTGGTGCTTCTGGCTACGGCGCTGCTCATCAGCGCCATGACCACCCAGCTCAAGCGGCAGGAAGAGCGCAACTACCGCGCCCGGCTGGAGGAGATGCGCGCGAACCTCCTGCGCGCCGTGTCCCACGATCTGCGCACGCCGCTGACGTCCATCTCCACCGCCGCCTCGCTGCTCTCCAGCCGCTCGGAGGACATTCCCCCCGACCGGCGGCGCGCCATGCTCGAGGAGATCTCCGACGACGCCCAGTGGCTGATCCGCATGGTGGAAAACCTCTTGTCCATCACCCGCGTGGGCGGGGCCGCGGACGTGCGCAAGACGCCCGAGGCCGCCGAGGAGGTCATCTCCGAAGCCGTGCGCAAATACCGCGCCCGCTTTGACACGCCCGCGGCGTCCGTGTCGCTGCCGGAGGAACTGGTGATGGTGCCCATGGACGCCATCCTCATCCGTCAGGTGCTTTCCAACCTGCTGGAAAACGCCGCTTTCCACGCCGAGGGGGCGAAAAACGTGCGCGTCACGCTGCGCGCGGAGGGGGACATGGCCGTCTTCGAGGTCTGCGACGACGGCGCGGGCATCCCCGAAGCGCGGCTGAAGACGCTCTTCGACCCCTCCGCCGCCAGCCCCGGCGACAGCGCCCATTCGCGCAACAACATGGGCATCGGCCTGAGCGTGTGCCGCACCATCGTCATGGCCCACGGCGGCGCGCTCTCGGCGAAAAACCGCGAGGGCGGCGGGGCCTGTTTCCGCTTCACGCTGCCGATGAAGGAGGAAGAAACGCATGCGTAACAACGCGCCCACCATATTGATCGTCGAGGACGACGAACGCATCCGCAACCTGATGCGCACGGTGCTGACCGGCGCGGGCTATGCCACGCTGGAGACGGGCAACGCCGCCACGGCGGTCTCCATGCTGGCCTCGCACAGTCCGGACCTGATGCTGCTGGACCTCGGCCTTCCCGACCGCGACGGGCAGGAGCTTTTGAGCGAGATCCGCGCTTGGTCGAGCGTGCCGGTGGTGGTGGTCTCCGCACGCGGGCAGGAGAAGGACAAGGTGCGCGCGCTGGACGACGGCGCCGACGATTACATCACCAAGCCCTTCGGCACCGAGGAGCTGCTGGCCCGCATCCGCGCCGCCCTGCGCCACGGCCAGCGCATGGCCGAGGGCGAAAAGAGCGTCTACAACATCGGCGGTCTGCAGGTGGACACGGAAAGGCGCATCGTGCGCGTGGACGGCCGGGAGGTCCACCTGACGCAGATCGAGTACAAGATCGTCACCCTGCTGTGCCGCAACGCCGGCAAGGTGCTTACCCACGACAGCATGATCCGCGAGGTGTGGGGCCCGTTCTCCGGCTGCGACACGCAGCTGTTGCGCGTCAACATGGCCAACATCCGCCGCAAGATCGAAAAGGACCCCGCCATGCCCGAATACATCCTCACCGAGATCGGCGTGGGCTACCGCATGGCCGAGGGTCAGGAGGGAAGATAGAAAGCGGAGAGCGCCTCCGCGAACGGACGCGCCCCTTTGCGGCGTTGGGCGTTTCAGCCTGCCCGCCGGAGAGGGCGCGTCAGCGCTTTTTGCCTGGAGGAGACAGCCGTTGACGGCGGCGGGGTCGGGGGAGGCGTCCCCGCAACGCGCGCGGCGTTTTTGCGCGCGATGTTCGCGGACCCGGCGGCAAAGGGCGCTGCCCGCGGCGGTCAGGACGCTTTCGCGGGCGGAAAAACGCCTCCGCAGCGTGCGGGGGCGTTTTTGCGTGGCAACGTTCGCGGTCCCGGCGGCAAAGGGCGCTGCCCACGGCGGTCGCGGCGCTCTCGCGGGCGAAAAAACGCCTCCGCAGCATGCGGGGGGCGTTTTCGCAGCCTGTCCGGCCCTCATGGGCGGGGCGAACACAGCCCGCCGCGCCCGCTCTCACCTCTGGCGGGGCGCTTGCGCCGCTGCGTCCGCCGCCATTTCCCCGCCCGCCCCAACGCGCGGGGCCGGGCGCTTCTCCGCCAGCCGCGCGAGCATGCACAGGCCGCCAAAGACGCAGATGGCCAGCAGGCGGTAGACGAACCAGCGGTGGATGTAGGAATGGTTTTGCGTAAAGGCGATCCAGAAAAAGGGCAGCAGGCACAGCGCCGCCCACGGAAGCCACTCGAGGGACTTCAATTTTTCCCACGGCGAGCGCCGCAGAAAGAGGACGCCGAGGACGAGGGCGAGCAGCAGCGCCGCGCCCAGCATCGGCACGCGCAGCTGGACGAGCAGCCGCTTGACGATGACCGCGACGGCGCCGAGCGTGTCCGGCGCGCCCGTAGAGGAGGAACGCAGCCACAGCGTTTCGAGCAGGCCGATGTCCTCGCCGCCCAGCAGCGCCGAGAGCAGCCACTTGCCCGCCCACATGCCGCCATAGCCGATTCCCCAGCAGATCAGCGCCGTCAGCGCAAGTTTCAGGCCGCTCTTCCAGTCCGTCTCGGCGAGGCAGAGGCAGAGCGCGCAGGGGATGCCGAAGGAGACCAGCGGGCAGGTCAGCAGGTCCAGATAGCTGGTCAGGCAGCCCGTCAGCGTGAACAGCAGCAAAAGCCGCCCCTCCCGCGCGCGCAGCCAGTTCCACCCGGCCAAAATGGCGATGCAGGCGAGCATGGTCGCGGCGTAGACCTGCGTGTAGAACATGTTCATGGCGGTGGCGACGGGGTCGAACAGCAGCACCGTCACCATAAAGGGGAGGATATAGCGCCGCAGTCCGCGCCGCCACATGAGCGCGGCCACCGTCAGCGCCAGCGCCGCCACCCATACGGCGTTGAACGCGCGCAGCTGTTCATAGGTGAAGATGGAAAGCATCGGCTTGAGCACGGCGAGATAGCCGTGCCAATAGCGGCCATAGTTGCTCTCGGGCGCGGGGGTGGGCGCGGCGAGGGACTCGGCATAGACGCCCACGGGGCTGCTGTTCCCGTGCGGGAAGGGACGGTAGACGTTGAGCGTCCTTTGCAAAAGCGTGGTCTCCGGGGCCTGATAGCCGGCATGGATGAGCATCATCGAATCGGTGAAATTGTCCAGCTTCGTGTCCACGCCCAGCGTGCGCACCATGGGATGACTGCCCTCGCGGGCAAAGACGTCCCGCGAAGCGTAGGCGTGTTCGCGCATCGGCTCCGTGGGCAGCGCGAAGGTGGCCAGCAGCAGCGCAAAGCCCACCGCCACACAGAGGACGACCAGCAGCGCCGAGCGACCGAGCAGTTTGAGACAGGAGCGCATTCGCTCTTCCACCTTTCCAAAGGCCGGCTCGCAAGGCCATACAGGCCCCTTTGCGCGCAAAAACTGCCTTCGCGGCGTCCGCGAGGGCAGCTTTTATGCGGCTCATCCCGCCGAGCCGGGCGTATAGACGGGCGCGTCGCACTCGACGCAGGGCAGATAGTGGCTGTAATAGGCCACCGGCAGTTCATATTTGCGGCTGTAATAGGCCACGTACTTGCAATCCAGCCGGTGATAGTACTGGCCGTTGTCGTTGGCGTAGACATAGGTGACTTCCGCCTCCGGCGCATCCGAAAACACCGGGGCCGAGGCGCCCGAGACCACGCCGTAACCGGCATAGCCGTCGCCCATCGCCGCGGGCAGTTCCGGGCCGTAGACGGCCACGTCCTTCTCCACGCCCACCATGCGCACGCCGCCGTTTCCGCGCGTGGGCGGCATGGTCAGCGGCAACACCACCGCCACCGTCAGCGCCATGAACCCCGTCGTCACCAGCGCCTTCACGGCCGGGTGCCAGCGCTGCGTCCGCCACATCAGGAAAAGACCGTATGGAAAACACACCACCAGGAAAAACAGCGTTTTCCACGTGGCGCGCTTTTGGCGGCGGGACGTTTTTCGCATTGCCAACTCCACGATCCCCCATATTCCGACATAATTCACGTATTATTGTAGACCATGTGCGCGAAGCAGTAAAGGAAATCGGAAGGGAGTTCAGAGAATCGTACCATGTGGATAACATGTGAAAAACTTTTGTAACATACAACCGCTGGTGGATAAAATGGGGATACGGCACGATATGTAGGATGGGGCGTTGTGGAAAACCTCCCGCGCGGGAGGGGGAGCGCGGGGAAGCGCGGAGATCATGGGCGCGGGGGGCGGGACTGTGGGATCGACGGTTGGGGAGCTGTGGTTGGGGGAGCTGTGGTTGGGGGGTGGGATTTTGCGGTCGATGCCCTGCGGTTGGGACATGGCGAGTTGGAGATCGGAGGTTGGGATTTTGCGGGTCGGGGAGCTTGCGCCATGTCGATCGGAGATTTGCGGTTTGGGGCTGGGGGCTTGGGGCTTGCCGTTTGCGATTTGGGGCTGGGGTTTGCGGTTTGGACGCCATGACGTGGCTTGCTGTTTGCGATTCGGCCCTGAGAGCGGTTTAGGGTTTAGGATTTGGGGGCTGGGGTTTGGGCGCTGGGGGCTTACCGTTTGCGGTTTTGGCTGGGGTCTGCAGTTTGTGGCTGGGATTTGCGGCTCGCGGTTTGCAGCTTGCTGTTTGGAGGTTGCGATTCGGGGATGGGGACTGGGGTTCGCAGTTTGGGGAGGACGGATGTTTACGGTTTTGCCTGGGGGCTGGGGTTTGAGGCTGGGATTCGCTGCTCGCGGTTTGCAGCTCGCTGTTTGGAGGTTGCGATTCGAGGTTGGGAGCGCAGTTTGGAGAGGGCGGAAGTTTACGGTTTTGGCTGGGGTTTGCGGTTTGAACGCCGTTACGTGGCTTGCTGTTTGCGATTTGGCCCTGAGAGCGATTTAGGGGTTGGGGCGCTGGGGGCTTGCCGTTTGCAATTTGGGGCTGGGGTCTGCGGTTCGGGGCTGGGATTTGGGCTCGCGGTTTGCAGCTTGCTGCTTGGAGGTTGCGATTCGGAGCTGGGTTTGGGGGCTGGGGTCGCGGTTTTGGGAGGACGGAAGTTTACGGTTTTGCCCGGGGTCTGCGGTTTGGAC
>DVOU01000011.1:0-16553 GCA_018713365.1 Candidatus Pullichristensenella excrementipullorum | reverse complement strand
TCCTTCGGCACCAACGACCTGACGCAGATGACGTTCGGCTTCAGCCGCGACGACGCCGCGAAGTTCCTCGACGCCTACTATGAGCACAAGATCTACGAGTTCGACCCGTTCGCCAAGCTCGACCAGAAGGGCGTCGGCCGCCTGGTGCAGATGGCCGCGCAGCTGGGCCGCAAGACCCGTCCGGACATCAAGCTGGGCATCTGCGGCGAGCATGGCGGCGACCCGTCGTCCATCGAGTTCTGCCACAGGATGGGCCTGAACTACGTCTCCTGCTCCCCGTTCCGCGTGCCGATCGCCCGCCTCGCCGCCGCGCAGGCCGCGATCAACGAGAAGAACGCGAAGTAAGTTCGTTCAGGTGGATTCAACAAGGGGGCTGCGGTACAAAGCCGCGGCCCCCTTCAAGTGTATACGATCCCAGCGCATGACCGCTGCTATGGGTCGAGGATTTCTTCGTTGCCCGCATCGCAAGGGCAGGGCGCCGTTTTTGAAACGACGCATCCTTCCCGGTCCGGGTTCACAGCCTCAGGCTGTTCTCATCCAACAGAAACTTCTGTATCCCTATGGTTGCGATCCCGTTTTCATCACGACGGACTTTCTGATCCCTGCCTGCCACAATGATCTTCCGAAAGGAGTCGGAGATGCTGAGCAGGCTGCGCCGTTCCTGTTCGGCTTTGTCGGAGGAGGGCATGGCAAACGCGGATTGAATGTAGCATTTGTCGCTTCCCAGAGTAGCGACAAAATCAACTTCCAACTGCCTTTTCTCCCGCTTCCCCGCGCTGTTGGCGCTGTAATGCTCCACGACGCCTACATCAACATGATAGCCTCGAATCCGCAGTTCGTTGTAGATGATGTTCTCCATAAGGTGGTTTTCCTCCACCTGCCGGAAGCCCAACCGGGCGTTGCGAAGGCCGACATCCTCAAAGTAGTATTTTGCCGGGGAGCCAATATACCTCTTCCCCTTGATGTCATAGCGCGTCGCTTTGCTGATGAGAAAGGAATCCATCAGGAAGTCAATATAGTTTTTGATCGTCTTGTCGCTGAGCGTCTTGTTTTTGACGCTTTTGAACGTCTTCATCAGTTTGCTCAGGCTGGTATAACTGCCCGTTGAAGAGGCAAGGACATCCACCAATTCGTCCAATTCCGCCTTGCTGCGTACATTGTGGCGCTCCACGATATCCGAGAGATAGACTTTTTGAAACAGCGTGGTCAGATACTCCGCTTTATCTTCCGGCGCTTCCATGGAGAGGATCAGCGGCAACCCGCCATAGACCACATAATCGTCCCACGCCTCGTCCGGCGTTCCCGGATAAACGGAAGCGTATTCCCGGAAACTCAACGGATAGACATGGATCTCATCGCCGCGGCCGCGAAATTCCGTAATGACATCCGAGGAAAGAAATTTGGAATTGCTGCCGGTGACATAGACGTCCGCGTTTGGAATGTGCAGCAGGCTGTTCAGCACATCCTCAAATTCGTCCATATACTGCACTTCATCCAGAATGATATAGTAGTCGCCTTTCCCCTGCATCCTTTGCTCTATATACCGAAGCATGGCGTCAGGATCGCGAAGCGCCTTGTTTCTGCGGTCGTCCAGAGCGACTTCGATCACGTGGTCTTCCGGCACGCCTTCTTCCAGCAGATGGTTATGAAACAAATGGAAGAGGAGATAGGATTTCCCGCACCGCCGTATGCCGGTCACAACTTTGATCAGACCGTTTTTCTTCTTGCGGATCAACTTGTTGAGATACACATCTCTCCTGATTTCCATGGGACGCCTCCATTCCGGGAATCGGTGCAAAAACACCTGATCTCGAAATATATTATATCCCAAAGGAACCGAAAAAACAATGGGGCCTTTTGCGTTTATTCCGAAAAAGTCGAAAAAATCACCTTTTCCCGGAATAGCATGCGTGTCAAAGCTTCAGAAAGAGCGGCGGTGGACTTTCAATTCCCGGGGCGCTCTATCGACACGCTTTCCCTGGCGCGCTCATCTTCATGGGAAAGACGCGCGCGGGGCGTTCGTTTCGCTCCGCGCGCTGACAGTTTCCTTACTTTCCGACGGCGTCCGCGCCATAGGCGGCCTGTTCGCTGGTGAAGCCCTCGTATTCCAGCTGGTCGATCAGCCGCGAACGGCTCATGTCCGTGAATGAGAGATAGGACTCGGCCTTTTTGGCCGCTTGTTCGTTCCAGTCCGCGCCGCAGGCGTCCGCCGCCGCCACCGCGTCCTCGTGGGAGAAGCCCTCGAACTCCAGCTGCTCGATCAGGCCCGTGTAAGAAAACGAGGTGAACGACAGATAGCTCTTCGCCTTTTCCAGCGCCTGCGCGTTGCCGGAGCCGTAGCTCATCTGCACGCCGTACACCGCCTGCTCGTGCGTGAAGCCCTCAAACTCCAACTGCTCGATCAGGCCTTCTTCGGAAAAGGACGTGAACGACAGGTACGACTGCGCCTTTTGGGCCGCCTGCTCGTTCCAGTCCACATCGCAGGCATCCACCGCCGCCACCGCTTCCTCGTGGGTGAAACCCTCGTATTCCAGCTGCTCGATCAGGCCTTCTTCCGAGAAAGACGTGAACGACAGGTAGGACTGCGCCTTTTTGACCGCCTGCTCGCTCCAGTCCGCGCCGCAGGCGTCCACCGCCGCCGTCGCTTCCTCGTGGGAAAAGCCCTCGTATTCCAGCTGCTCGATCAGCCCTTGGCGGGAAAAGGCCATGAAGCTCAGATACAGGCGCGCCGACTCCGTGGCGCTGCTATCGCAAACACCAACGGACGCGACGCAGCATAGCGCCATTGCCAACAGGATCGCAAAAAACCGATAGCCCCTCTTCATGCAAAACATCTCCTTCGTTCATATCGGGTCTGCACCTTCTATCTTACGACATTTTTTCCATAAAATCAACATCTGAGGCGCGAAGGATGATTTTTTAGCCTGCCCCGCGAGGGAGGCAGGCTTTTGCAAAGGCGGGCTTGCGGCTCTCTACACCTCCGCCACGACCCCGGCGAAGGCGATGGCGCCGCTTTCTTCGTCGGCGATGACGAAGAGGAAGGGGCGATCCACCGTCATTTCCACAAATTCCGGCTCCTCCAGCGGCATGGACGCGCCTGCCAGCATGGGTATCGCCGTCACCGCCGCCGCGCGCGTGCCCTCTTCGTCCACATCGACGCGCACATTCTGGCGGACGTCGCCGATGTAGAGCGGCACGTCCGCACACATGGCGGAAAAGTCAGCGTCCAGACTGGTGGAGAGGGTCATGCCCCGCGCCCGCAGGCCGTCCAGCAGCGAGCCGCCGCAGGTGAGGGAGAATTTCGGCAGGGTGAGGTGGACGTCCGGGCCGATCTCCATGCCGTCAAAGTACGCCATGCCCTCCTGCGCGAGCGCCTGCAGGGCCGACTGCACGCCGCCTTCCTCGGGGAGGACGACGTACATGGCCAGCGATGTGCCCTGATAGGGCAGGTGCACGAGCTGCACGCCGTCGCGCTCGCCGTAGGAGAAGTCGTGTTCCCGATACATCAGGTCTGTTTCCACGTCGCCGTCCGGGGCATGGAACGCGCCCCGGTATGTGTCGTCCTCGTCAAAGGCGTATTCCCAGCGCGCCTCCATGGCGAGGGCGTTGACGAGGCAGAGCGCCGTATCCGGCGAAAGCGGGGCGGTGAGGATCTTGTCGATGAGGCCGTCCGTGTGTTCCGAGGCCCAGGCGTTGATGTTTGCCGGGTCGGCGTCCAGCGGGAGCCACTCGGCGTCCACGCGCGATACGTAGTCCGGCAAAAGCTCCACCTCCGGGGCGACAAAGCCGGCGTTGGCGGCGCGCAGGCCAGGAACGGACATGCCCCCGCGTGCGTAATCGTCGGCATAGCGCGCGTTGTCGAGCAAGGCCTCTACGTCGATGGCGTCCCCGGCGAGCAGCGCGTCCAGTTCCGCGCGCGTCGCCCCCGCCGCGCCCTCGCGGGCGAGGGAAAGCGCCATTTGCAAACTCAGCGGCGAGACGGCGGCGTTCTCGGTGCCGTCGGTCATGTCCGCGAGCAAGGAAAGACCCAGCAGGTTCCCGGACGCCTCCGAAAGCGCCGGGGCGGTGAGAAGCAGCAGTGTGAAAAGCAGGCAGAACAGGCGGCGCATGGTCATCCCTCCTATTTGTAAAGTTTGGATATTATTTAGACGCGCAGGAGGGTGGTATGGTTGCAAAACGCCCGGCATATGGCCGGGCATCATTGTTTGTAGATGGAACTTCTGTGTCCGATCTCGAGCATGAGGATGGTCACGGCAGAATCGTCGATCTGCGCGATGAGGCGGTAGTCGCCCACGCGATAGCGCCAGAGGCCGGAGCGGTTCGCCGTCAGCGCCTTTCCGTGGGCGCGCGGGTCTGTACAGCCGACGAGGTTTTTCCCGACCCACGCATAGAGCATCGCCGCGATGGGGCGATCCAGCTTTTGCAGGGATTTCAGCGCGGCCTTCGCGTAGCGGACGGTGTATGTCATTTGAGGCCCAGCATCCTTCCGACATCATCGTGGGAATAGGCGGTGGGGTCGGCTTCGTAGTCCGCCTGCGCGCGCAGGGCGACTTCCAGATCGATCTCGTCCTCAATCTTTTCCATGGCGGCGCGGCGCATGAACTCGCTCACGGTCATGCCATGCAGCTTGGCGTAATCGCGGATGACGCGGGAATCCTTGTCCGACATGCGCAGGGTAACGGTCATGGTCATCAGCCTCCTTGTAATACATTGTATTACAAGGGCGGTGTTTTGTCAAGAGGCGCTTTCTTTGGGTTGCGCTTTTTGCCAAAATGGCGTATACTTATTCTTGGTCCGACCGATGCGCAGGTGAAGGGAAGCCGGTGGAAATCCGGCGCAGCCCCCGCTGCTGTGAGGCGGATCCCGCGCCGAACGCCACTGTCCATGGGATGGGAAGGCGGCGCGGGAGACGATGCCGAGCCAGAAGACCTGCCCGCGCGCTCCCATGGCCGGATACATTTGTTTCGCGGCGGAGGGCCGCGAGAAGGAGGAACCCATGCTTCGCAAACTTATGTGCCTGCTGACTGTACTGACGCTGCTGACCGTGCCGCTGGGCCTTGCCGAGGAGGCGAGCGTCGGTGTCATCGGCGGCGCGGACGGCCCCACGAGCATCTTCGTGGCGGGCGACGTGACCGACGGCCTTGGGCGGACGGTGGAGATCCCCGAAACGGTGGAAAAGGTCGTCTCCCTGACGGCGGCGAACACGGAGATCGTCTACGCGCTGGGCGCGGGCGATCTGCTGGTGGGCGCGGACGCATACAGCGACTACCCGGAGGAGGCGAACGACCTGCCCCGCATGGGCGACTACGCCGGGCCGAACGTGGAACTGATCGCCGCCGCGGAGGCGGACGTAGTGCTTGCTTCGACGACGCTGCAGCAGGACGCCATCGAAAAGATGGAGACGCTGGGGCTGAACGTGGTCTGTGTGGAGCCGACCGGGCTGGACGAACTGTATGAGGGCATCGTCCTCATCGCCGCCGTGGTGGGCGCGGACCCCACGCCGCTGCTGACGGACATGCGGGACGCCATCGCGGAAACGGCTGCCGCCGTGCCTTCTGACATGGAGCCTGTGCGCGTTTACTTCGCCCTCTCCTTTGGCGAGAGCGGCGATTTCAGCGCCGGGAAAGGCACGTTCATCGACGAACTGATCGCCATGGCGGGCGGCGAGAACGTGGCCGCCGATTCCGAGTACGCCTGGCCGATGTACAGCCTTGAGGGCATCGTCGCCGCCGACCCGGACGTGATCCTCATTTCCGACTACGGCGACGGCACGGCGGCGGAGCAGTTCTGCGCCCTGCCCGGCTACGGCGAATTGCGCGCCGTGCAGGAGGGCCACGTCTACGCCCTGACGGACGACCTCATCAGCCGCCCCGGCCCGCGCATCGCCGAGGGCTTCCAGCAGGTGGTGGACGCGCTCGCCGACGCCGGCGCGTATGACTGACGGAGGGTATATGAAAGGAGACCGCGAAACATGCGGTCTCCTTTTTTGCGGCGGGCGCTACGGCTCCAGGACCACCGACTCCAGCGTCAGGGTGACGGTGGGGGACCCGGCATCCTCGGGGACGGACGCGCCCTCGGGCGGGAGATATTCGACCTCCACCGTCAGCGGCGCATCGCCGGGCTGAAGGACGGGATTGCCGTACTGCGACAGGCTGTACAGGAGGCATTCTTCCCCGTCCACGCCGTGGGTGTATTCCCTTCTGATCCTGTACGCTTTGAAATCGAGCGCTTCGCCGGCGACGCAGCAGCTTACGTCGAGCGCGCCGACCCAGTCCTCATCCATCGCCCGCCCCGTCTTGGAGCGCACTTCCCACGCAAGCTGCAGGCCGGAAAGGCCGACTTCCGCCTGCGTGAAGGCGATGTCGTAGTATTTCGTCTCCACCACAGGCAGTTCGGCGGCGCGCAGGGCGACCGTCTCGCCGACCGGCAGGCGCACGGGGAAGGAGACCTCGCAGACATCGACGATCTCGAACAGGCCGAGGTCGGCGTACAGCTCCACCATGCTCTTGTGCGGGTTTTCATAGTACGTGTCGGCGTCGATGAGGCTGTTTCGCCCCTGGAAGGAGAGCGCGCCGTCCTCCCCCGCGTCTATGCGGATGGACGAAAGGGGTTGGATGCGCCCGTTGAAGTGGACGAGCATCGCGCCCGTGTGTTCCACGCCCGGTTCCAGTGAGCCATTCAGCGCGTCGGAAACGTCGATGACCTCCACCAACGGGCGCACGAAGTAGCCCGTCAGCGTGGCGTTGAAGTCGCGCGAGGGGGTCACGCCCTCGAAACCGGCCACAGCGCGGCCCGCGAAATGGGCGGCGTCCTCCCCGCCCAGAGGAATGAACACGTCCGGCGTCAGGCCCATCACATCGTTCCGGGGGGTGATCAGGGGGCCGACGTCGTTGTCGAGCATGCCGGTGGTGAAGAGCAGCGCCTCGTCCCCCGCCGTCTCCGCTTCCCAGGAGACGCGCAGGTCGCGGCCATCGAAGGTGTAGTCAAGTACCGTAAAGGTGTTTTCGCCCTCCCCCGCCGTCTTTTCGACGGACACGGTGAGGCTTTCGGCCAGCGCCGCGGCGGACAGGGCCAGCAGCAGGGCCAGCAGCGCCGTCAGCGCTTTGCGCATATGCTTGTACATCTCTCATCCTCCTTCCCAAAGGGCCTGAGCCCTCTTTTTTTGTATCACGGTTCTTCCGCGCCGTCCAGCTCGGCGGTCAGTTCGGTAAAATCATGGATAACGCGCTCGACGAGGGCTTCCGCCTCGCCGTGGCGGTGGGCGGAGGCTTCATCGTAGACCAGCACGGCGCGCATGCCGGCCTTTCTCGCCCCGGCCACGCCCTCGTAGACGTCCTCGAAGACCACGCAGTCGGCGGGGGCCACGCCCAGCTTTTCCGCCGCCAGCGCGAACACCTTGCCGGAGAGCTTGCCGCGGCCCCCGGCGTCCTCCACGGAGAGCAGAGCGTCGAAAAGGCCCTCGATGCCGCGATGTTCCAGGCAGGGGCGAAACAGCCCCGGCGGCATGGCCGTGGCCACCGCCAGACGCACGCCGCGCGCCTTGAGGGCCTTGAGATAGGCCTCCGCGCCGGGCTTCAAGCGCACGTTTTCGCGGTATTCGCGCTCGGCCATGCGCGTCCAGATCTGCACGATCTCCTCCCACGGCTCGGTCAGGCCGTAGCGCTTTTTCGTATACAGCGCCGTCTCGCGGTAACTCATGCCGGCGATGGCCTTGCCGTAGTCCGGCGTCAGGGTCAGGCCGCGCTCGGCGAAAAACCGCTCGTCCACCGCGTGCCAGACGTACATGCTGTCAAGCAAGGTGCCGTCCAGATCGAAGATGGCGGCGCGCATGGTGAGCGGGGCGCTCATGGGCGTCTCTCCTTTCTGCCGCGCAGCACGAAATCGAGCATTTCCGGCACGCGCGCCTCCCAGAAGTCCCAGTTGTGGCGGCCGGGGCATTCGTGGTATTCGTACTGGAAGGGGTCGCCGGGCAGGTTTTCAAAGAAATCGCGGGTGAGGGCGGCGTTGCTCTTCAAGGAATCCTCCGCGCCGCAGGCGTGCCACACGCGCGGGCAGGGGCCGCCCGCCTCCGAAAGCGCCCGGGCGCGCGCGAGCGTCTCCTCCTCGCTGGGCAGGGGGCCGGCCTCGCCGTAGGCGATGAAATAGCGGTTGAAGCGCGGCGTGCCCTCCTTCGGCTCGTGGAAGCGGTAATTGGTGTGCCCGGCGGAGAGACAGCAGACGGCGGCATAGTTCTCCGGGCGACGCATGGCGATCTTCAGCGCGCCCATGCCGCCCATGGAGAGTCCGGCGATGAAGTTGTCCTCCCGCCGGTCCGAGAGGGGCAGCAGGCGGCGCAGCATTTTGGGCAGTTCGTCGGCGATATGGGTGAAGTAGCGCTGGCCGTGGGCCATGTCCTCGTACATGCTCATGCCGGCGGTGGGGGCCACCAGCGCCAGATCGCGCCGCGTGGCCTGCCGCTCGATGGTGGTGTGGCGCAGCCAGCCGGAGCCGTTGTCGCCCGCGCCGTGCAACAGCCACAGCACGGGAAAGGGGCCGCGCGCCGTCTCCGGCAGGGCGATGTACGCCGTGAACGCCTTGCCCAGAGCATCGGAAAAAGCCTCGAACTGGATCAGCGCCATGCGTCTTCCCCCTCTCCCGGCAAAAGCCAATTGAGCGCGTCGGCGATCTTTTTGTCCCAGTGCCGCCACTGGTGGTCGCCGGGCGATTCTTCATATGTAAGGTCATAGCCCAGCGCGCGCAGGTGGTCGCGCATGCGTATGTTTTGGGCGTAGAGGAAGTCCTCCGTGCCGCACCACATGTAGATCCGGGGGCGCAGGGCGGGGTCGGTCAGCGCCGTGGCGGCGGCAAAGAGGTCGTTTTCCGAGCCGGACACGTCCTCCGCCGGGCCGAAGACGTCCTCCCAGTAGCGCCGCGTCGCCGGGACGGTGTTGTTGATGGCGGTGTCCGCCGCGTCCAGCGCCCCGGAGAGGGAGATGACTTTGGAGAACGTCTGCGGCGCGCGCAGGGCGCACTTCAGGGCCCCGTAGCCGCCCATGGAGTTGCCGCCGATGTATGTATCCTCCCGTTTGTCCGAGAGGATGGGGAAAAAGCGCCGGCAGAGGGCGGGCAGTTCCCCGGAAATGAATTTGAACCACGCAAGGCCGCGGTACATGTCCGTATACCAGCCGAGGCCGCCGTCCGGCATGACCACGGCGAGGCCCTTTTCCTCGGCATAGCGCTCGATGGATGTGCGCCGCATCCACGTGCCCTCGTCATCCGACATGCCGTGCAAAAGGTAGAGCGTCTTCGCCTTTCCCGCCGCGAGGCGCTGGGGCAAAAGCACGTGCATGCGCGTCTGCACGCCCAGCGCGTCGGCGTAATAGTCCACCACAAGGTGCGCCATGTCATCTTCTCCTTTGCGTTGTGTATGCTCTATTATAGCACACTCGCGGCGATCATGACACAGTTGGCGCGATTTTGTGCGGATATTTTGATAACGCCCCATCGCGCGCGCATTTGTGCTATACTGATGCTGTATATCTGTGCATATGCGAAGGAGGAAACGATATGGGCAAGGAACGGCCGCGTCCGCAGGAGGACGCGCAGCAGCGCAAACAGGGGCCGAAGGCGCAGGAAACCCGCCGGCGGCGCAAAAAGCGCGCCCGCGGCGTGCCGCAGGCACTGGCCATCGCCCTGATCGTGGTGGCACTGGTGGTGGGCGGAGGGCTCGGCTATCTGCTGGGCGCGCGCCCGGCGGGCGATGACGTGGTCGCCGAGCGCGACGAACAGATCGCCAACGCCAACCAGCGCATACAGGAGCTGGAGGCCATGCTGGTGGAAAACGGCATCGACCCCAACGCCGACGTCTTCTCCGGCGCGCAGCCGCTTGACCCGGAGGTGGTGGACGCGCTGGACGGCGGCAGCGTGCCGCTCAACAGCAACGACGCCCTGCTGGACGATTCGGACAGCTTCGATCAGCCGGCCGCGACGGTGGAGCCGGTGGTGGTGGCCGAGTTTGGCGACGTGCAGGTGATGAGCGACGAGGTGCTTGACGCCTACAACGCCGAGGTCAACCGCCAGCTGCTCAACGGGCAGGACGTCAGCGCCTACGCCGATTCGCTGCTGGAGGAGACCCTGCAGAGCGTGGTGGCCGAAAAGGTCAAGTACTCCAAGGCCGAGGAGCTGGGCCTGACCACCCTCACCGAGGAAGACGAGGCCGCCATCGACGAAGCCGCCGAGGAGCGCTACGAGCAGAACCTGGCCTTCTACATCATCAACGACGGCACCAAGACCGCCGAGGAAGCCCGCGCCGACGCCGTGACCGCCATGGAAGCGGACGGCATCACGCTGGAAAGCTGCCGCGCCGACGTGGAAAACGAGTGGTGGGAGGAAAAACTGCGCGACTACGCGGCGCAGAGCGTGACCCTCACCGACGAGGCCGTGCAGGAGGTCTACGACCAGTTGCTCGCCGAGCAGGAGGGCAGCTTCGACCTCAACCCCGCCCAGTATGAATACGCGCGCCTCTACGGCGAAAGCACCGTGGTCTACAACCCCGCCGGGTATCGCACCATCAAGCAGGTGCTGATCCCCTTTGCCAGCGACGACGCCCTGCGCGTGCAGGAGATCGAATTTGAGCTGGAGGGCCTCGACCCCGAGGCGGATGCCCAGCGCATCGAGGAACTGAACGGCGAACTGAACACGCTCTACGCCGAACTGGAGCCGACCGCCGAGGAGGTGCTGGACCGCCTGGCCGAGGGCGCGGACTTTGAGAGCCTGATTGCCGAATACAGTCAGGACGCCGACGCCACGCTCGAAAGCGTGCAGCGGGACGGCTACTACATCAGCGTCAACTCCACCGCCTACGACCCGGCCCTGCAGGAAGCGGCGCTGGCGCTCGAGCGCCCCGGCGACGTGACGCAGGAGCCTGTGCGCACGGTGGAGGGCCTGCACATCCTCTACTTCAACGCCGAGGTGCCCGCCGGCCCCATCCCGCTGGCGGATGTGCGCGCCCAGCTGGAGGAAGAGGCGCTGGCTTCCCTGCGCGAGAGCGCCTATGACACGCAGCTGGCGCAGTGGGTGGAGGAGGCCAACATCACCTACCACCGCGAGGCGCTGGAAGGCAACGCCTGATATGTGAAGCGGGCGGCGGAGAACATCCGCCGCCCGTCAGGATGTTGACAAAGTCAACAGACTGTCAGAGCGTTGAGAAAGCCTGCAAGCCAAGGAAGCAAACTTGCATCCAAGGGAGCTTACATGGACGTAAGTGACCGCAGGATGCAAGTTGGCTGACGCAGGAAGCAAAAATTGCATCCGATTTTATTTTTATCGGGGCAATTTTTGCGGTTGTGGGCTTTATCAGCGCTCTGGCGGGCGGCGGAGAACATCCGCCGCCCGTATTTGGAGAACGCAAAACGGCGAGCGATATGCCCGCCGTTTTTTTGCGCTCGTTTTGCTTTCTAAAAGCCCTCCACCGGCTCGCTCGCGGGCCTTTCCAGCAGCTCCGGGTGTTCCATCAGGTGCTTGGCAAGGCGGATGGCGCGGGAGTAGTAGTAGCCGTCGGCGATGCGCTCATCCAGCGTGATGCCCAGTTTCAGCTTCGTGCGCATGCCCTTGAAGCCGCTTTCGTCGTACTCCGGGGCCTGGAACTTCTCGCCGATGACCACGAACAGGGAATTGGTGCCCCAGTTGTTCAGGTGGTGGTAGGCGGCGTTGAGCTGTATGGAGCCGAGGTTGTTCATGAAGATGGTGGAGTAGTTGGGGTCGGTCTTCACCAGCGAATAGGGCACGATGCCGCGCGCGTCGAGGAAGAAGAGTATCTTCATGATCAGTTTGAGGATGATGCGCGGGAACTTGAGCAGCATGGCCATGCCGTCGGTGGAATTGTCGGTTTTGTCCTCGGTGCGGAAGGTGGTGATCTCCTTGTAGATCTGCGCGCGGATGCTCTCCAGCGTGCTGTCCGGCGCGAACTTCAAAAAGGCCAGCGCCTCCTCGCTCTGCTCGTTGAACTGCTTTTTCACCACAAAGGCGGAGGTCAATTCTGTGCGCTGGTAGACGCGGTTGCCGGCGATGAAGCGGTTCATGCGCGGCTTGAGCGTCACCGTTTTGACGATGGCGGCGAGGATGATCTGAAAGTACTTGTAGCGGTACTCGGGGTTCTGGGCGTTCTTTTCCGCGATGTAGCGGTCCATGTTGGTCAGGTCGATGGTCTCTTCGATAAACGCCTCGTTGTCGGCGCGGTTGGGGTACAGGTAGGGCGTAAAGCCGTGCATGGGGTCGAGGTCGCGCAGCCAGATGCCGTCTCGGCGGTCGCCATGCCTGCGCTTGCGGGGCTTCTCGGTCATGTTCATCCTCCTTGGCGCTCGGGCGTACTGTATGTTCCTATTATAAAGCGGGCGGACAAATTTGTCAAATCCATGGCATTTGGGCGGCAAAACGCGCTCTAAAGCGCTTCATCGTCCAAAAACAGCCACGCCTCCGCCTCCTGCTGGCTGTGCAGGCTGGTCTGCGGCGTGATGTAGCGCTCGCTGACGTTGGCCACCTCCCGGCCGCAGATGTCCACCAGCAGTTCGCCCCGCGCGCGCATGCTGTGTTCTGCCGCGCTGCCCACCAGCAGATGGTCCAGCAGCGGCACTTCCAGGCGCCGGAGCGTCTCCGCGTAGGCGGCAGTGTGTTCCAGATCGTACTCGTCCGGCGCGGGGCGGGCGGCGTCGCAGAACTGGGCCAGCAGCACGCTGTGGGCGTGGGAGGAGATGACATCGCCGATGGCGACGCGCAGATATTCCGGCTCCGCCCAAGCCGCGCAGGGCGCGATGGGGCGCGCCATCAGCAGCCTGCCCTCGTGCGAAAGGCAGAATTGCCACATCGTCTCGCGCTCGGCATAGGGCTGGTAGAGGCGGGCGAAATTGCGAAAACAGCGCAGGTTTCCCAGCATGGGCCGGTCCTCGGCGCGCAAATCGCCGTAGGCTTCGCAGAGGTCGCGCACGCGCATCAACCAGCGCGCCACGCGCTGACCCACGCCGGGAAAGGCAGCCAGCTCCTTCTCGGTGGCGCCAAGCACCCCGCGCACGCCGCCAAAGCGCGCGTCCAGAGCGTGCGCCAGATCGTTGACGTCGCGGCGGGGCACGGCGTAAAAGAGCAGCAGCTCCAGAAGCTCGTGCGGACGCAGCGCCTCCGCGCCCTCCAGCCGCGCCCGGCGGCGCAACCGCTCGCGATGGCCCAGATGGGCGCTATTCTCCAATGATCTTGATAAGGACGTGCTTTTGCCGTTTTCCGTCAAATTCATAGTAGAAGATCTGCTCCCAGGTGCCAAAATCAAGCCGTCCATCGGTGATGGCGGCCACGACTTCGCGCCCCATGATGGTGCGCTTGAGGTGCGCGTCAGCGTTGTCTTCATAGCCGTTGTGGTGGTAACGGCTGTACGGTTTTTCCGGAGCCAGGCCCTCCAGCCAGGTCTCAAAATCCTGATGCAGGCCGCTCTCGTCGTCGTTGATGAAGACGCTGGCGGTGATGTTCATGGCGTTGACGAGGCAGAGGCCCTCGCGCACGCCGCTTTCGTCGATGGCGGACTGCACCTCGCGGGTGATGTTGTGCAGGCCGCGGCGGGTGGGCAGGTTGAAAAACAGCTCCTTGCGATAGCTCTTCATGGCGCATCCTCCCGTAAAAATAGCAAAAGCCGACGCCTCAAACGCCGGCTTTTCGTTGAAAAGCTAGTTGTTCGCCTGCTTTTCCTCGATGGTGATGACCTGCTGACCGTCATAGTAACCGCAGTGCTTGCAGACGCGATGGCTGAGCTTCATCTTCGCGCAGCGGGGGCACTTGACGATCCCGGGCGCGGACAGCTTCCAGTGCGCGCTGCGGCGCGAGTGCTTTCTTGCCTTGGATATCTTTCCCTTCGGAGTGGCCATTGTTACACCTCCTCATCGCTGTTGATCATTGCTTTCAATGCCGAAAAGGGGTTTGTGACCTCTCCGGCGAAGCGGCCGTCGGGCCGCTCCGTACCCTCGGGCGCGTCGGACACGTCCGCAAGGCAAGTACAGGAGACCTCGTTGCGGTCGGCGCCGCAGATGGGGCACAGCCCTTTGCAGCCCTCCGAGCAGAGTACGCGCATGGGCAGCTCCAGCACGAGCAGTTCCCGCGCGCAGTCCGTCAGGTCGATCTGCGCGCCGTCAATGCAGCGCGCCTCGCCCTCCGGGGCGTCCTCTTCCTCCGCGCCGTCTCTGCGGCGGGAGAAGCGCTCATCCACGCTGACGCACAGCGGCACCGCCACCGGGCGCAGGCAGCGCGCGCAGGCCATGGTAGCCTCGCAGCGCAGTTCGCCGCGCACAGACACCGTATCGCCGGCGCCGAGCAACGTGCCCGTCAGTTCCGCCGGCGCGAAGTGGACCGTCTCGCCGAATACGTCCGCGTCCTCCACCTCGATCTCGGTGGAAAACGGGAAGATCTGCCCCGGCGTCTTCAGCGCCTGGGACACATTGAGCGCATTGGGCACGTCGATCTCCCCCTAACCTAAAATATTATACAAGGCGCGCGCGGATTTGTAAAGTTATTTTTTCTCGACGAGGCTCATTCCCGGGCCGTGTCCAGCTGGTAGAGCCATTCGCCCGCCACGTCGATGACGCCCTGCCGCTCGCCCTCGCGCACGAGCAGGCGGCCATCGGCCACGGCGGAGAGTTCCTCGTACTGCGCCGGAAGCACGGTGTTCCCCGCGTCGTCCACCACGCCGTAGAGGGCGCTGTCGCGGTCCCATTCGTACTGTTCCTCGCCCAGTTCCTCCACGTAGACGGGCGTGGCCTCGAAGGTCATAAAGCCGTAATAGCCCGTGCCTTCCACCGTGAAGAGCGGGAACAGCGACTGCCACGCGCCGTCCACGAGCGTGCCGTCGTCGCGGACGATATAGCAGCAATGCGCGCCCCACGGCCCGTCGGTGAGGATGTACTGCCCCTCGGTACCGCGGGCGTAGCTGGCCTGCGCAGAGGCGGTGTGGATGAGGCGGCCGGAGTAGTCGTACAGGCGCGTACCGTCCGCGTCGAAGGCCTGCACCACGCCGTCGTAGGCCGCGAAATAGGCGCCCTCTCCGCCCTCGATGCGGAACAGCTCCTCGCAGGTGGCGGGGTCAAAGCCCGTGGCCGAGCCATCTTCCTCCACGGCCAGGGCCAGCGCCCCGTCCTCAAAGGTGAGGTCGGAATACTTGGGGGTGAGCATCCAGTTGCCGGTGTTGTCGATGATGCCGTAGCCCGTGGTCAGCGAGGCCAGCGCCCGGCCCTTAATGAACGGCCCGGCGTAGGCAAACTGCGGGCGGATGGCCCACTGGCCCGTGGCGTCCACATAGCCGTACAGGCCGTTCTCCGCCGAGATCAGCGGCATCAGGCCGTCGGAAAACCAGCTGAGCGTGCCCAGCGTCTGTACGCCCGTGGCGCTGGCTTCGCCCGTTTCGCCGATGTAGTAGAGGCCGTCGCTGCGGTCGTCGAAACAGTCCGTGGTCAGGGCGAGGAAGCCGCCCTCGCCATTGCTGACCAGCTGCGTGTAGGCCGCCTGCGTGAGCGCTTCGCCGTCGGTGGACAGCGCCCCGTAGAGGCCGTCCTGCCAGCAAAGCACCACGCCGTCTTCATAGGAGAGCATATCGTAGACCTGCTCCGTGAGCGGCTGACCCGCGCCGTCCAGCAGCGCGTAGCGGTAGGCGCCGTTTGCGCTGCTGCCGGCGCTGAACAGCGTGCCCGCCTCGTCCAGCGCGAAGATGAAATCGTATCTGCCGGGCGCGACCAGCTCCGCGCCGTCCTCGTCAAGCAGCGCGGCCGTATCGAGGAAATTGGCTGCGATAGGGGCGGCGAACGCCGTGGAAAACAACAAAAGCGCCGAAAGCAGGACCGCGGCAAGTCGCCTGAGCATGGCCGTCACCTCTTTGTTCCGTTTCCTGTTAGACGAAGGCGGAAGGGGAAAAGTTCACGCGTCAAAAATCGTTTTCTGCCCGCCCCGTCCTCTTATTATAGTAAAGAAGCGCGCGTTTGTCCAGCGCTGGCGCGCGGCGCGGCGCGTTCACGAAGGTAAAATATTGACTTTTGCCCCCGCAGGTATGGACAAATCGCGCGAAACATGCTATAATTGGTTTCTGTCGGCGGGATTCAATTCTCCTGTTGGCGTGGATGCGCCCGTAGCTCAGCCGGATAGAGCAACGGCCTTCTAAGCCGTGGGTCAGGGGTTCGAATCCCTTCGGGCGCGCCAGTTATGGTGGATGTAGTTCAGTGGTTAGAGCGCCAGGTTGTGGCCCTGGAGATCGTGGGTTCGAGCCCCACCATCCACCCCATTTTTCACCCCCTGGGCGACGCGCTGCGAGCGGGCATTGGGGCGTGGCCAAGCGGTAAGGCACGAGACTTTGACTCTCGCATTCGCAGGTTCGACCCCTGCCGCCCCAGCCATGTTTGACCCATTAGCTCAGTTGGCAGAGCACCTGACTTTTAATCAGGGTGTCCGGAGTTCGAATCTCCGATGGGTCACCATGAAAAATCGTTCATTTCTCATGATGAGAGATGAGCGGTTTTGTTTTATGCGCGCATGGGATTTACGTATTTGGTTATGTT
>DVOU01000060.1:0-6684 GCA_018713365.1 Candidatus Pullichristensenella excrementipullorum | reverse complement strand
GCGAAGATCATCCGCAACGCCGCGCGCTACCTGACGGGCGAGGCGAAGGCCGGGAGCATCATGACCACGAGCAACGACAACCGGCGCACCTACAACCAGCAGAGCAGCATTTCCTTTGCAGGCAGCAATTTCTACATCAACGACCGGCAGGACGCCTACGTGCTGGCGGTGGAGATCGCCAGCCTGACCCGCCGCCAGCAGCGCGGCAGGGGGCTGCGCATGGCGTAAACGTCAGACTCGATGCGCGCGCACCCAGTCCAACAGCTCGGCATACTTCATACTTCCATCCGCCACCGAAAGGCCAGCATGGACGACGTCTTCATTGGTGCAATTTACGTGGATGCCATTGACTTCGAGAAAGGTCAGCATGACGTACATGCCGATGCGCTTGTTGCCGTCAACAAAGGCATGATTGGAGATCAGCGCATAGCCAAGCCGCGCACCTTTTTCTTCCTTGCTCGGATATAACTCCTGTCCGTCAAAGGTCGCATAGGCGCTTTCCAATGCGCTTTCCAACAGGCCAAAATCGCGCACATCTGCAGCGCCTCCTGTTTCCGCGATTAGAAGCTGGTGAAGCAGCAACACTTTGTCTCGTGAAAAGCGGATCATTTTGCCAATTCCTCAAAAGCGGGCCTGAACTTCTTGAGGACGCGCGCCGCGATGACGTCGATCTTTTCATCGTCGGTCATGTCAAAGTAAGACGTGCTCTCCATGTCCACGAGCAGATATTTGGGCCGGTTATTTTTGAAGATGACTGCCTGTC
Organism: Candidatus Pullichristensenella excrementipullorum; assembly: GCA_018713365.1. GTDB lineage: Bacteria > Bacillota > Clostridia > Christensenellales > Aristaeellaceae > Pullichristensenella > Pullichristensenella excrementipullorum. The sequence goes on along the minus strand of DVOU01000060.1, from coordinate 5,921 downwards.
CGTTGGCGTCCGCGATGCGCGTGACACGCGAGAAGTTTTGGTTGGCCTCCGAAACGGAGACGATGGTATTGGTATCGATCGTCATTTCACATCCCTCCGTCCTTTAGTATACCACAAACCTTAGGTAAAAATCAACCTATCAGGAGGATGTTTCGATGAACGACTGGTTTGAGTGGAACGGCGTCCGCTGCACGCAGTATGGGATTCATGTCTCCGAGCTGCCGCTTCCCACGATCCCCTCCGAGCGCGCGACGTACACCAATGTACCCGGCAGACCGGGCAGTTTGACGACACTGGAGGGCGAGGACGTCTACGAGGACGTGGTGCTCACCGCGCAATGCTTTCTTTCCGACCCCACGAAAATTCCAGCCATCGCTGCCTGGCTCAAGGGCAGCGGCAAGGCTACCTTTGCCAACCGGCAGGGCGGCTTTTACTATGCCCGCATTGCCAACCAGATCAGTTTTGAAAAGATACTGCGCGGGAATCCCCACAGGAGTTTTGCCGTCAACTTTCGTTGCAAGCCGTTCTGGTATCAGGCCGATGTAGCGCCTGTAACGCTCACTGCTTCGACCAGCACCATCGACAACCCCGGCAGCGTGTATTCCGAGCCGGTCATCACAGTATACGGCACAGGCGACATCACGCTCATGGTGGGAACAGTCATCGTGGAACTGGAAGGCATTTCCGGCAGCATCACGCTGGATTCGGAATTACAGGAAGCCTACTCAGGCACGACGGGCATGAACAGCGCCATGAGCGGGGAGTTTCCCATCCTCAAGCCCGGCATGAACGCGATCAGCTGGTCAGGCGAAGTGACGAAGGTCGAAGTGAAGCCGAATTGGAGGTACCTGTGAGGAAGCGCCCAAAATAGTCTGTCCCGCCTGCGCAGCACCATTTTGTCACGCGGGCGGGACAGTGATCTATCTATGAAGAAGGCTTGATCCCTTCGATGGTCTTATCTTACCAGCCCCGCATGAACCGGATATGAACAAACTGCAAATCCTTTCCAGAAAAGAGACTAACTATTAAAAGTCAAGGGTTTTAGAGAAAAAATCCCCCCGGAGAACGGGGGGATGAGGAGAGAGGGAGTATTCAAGAAGCGGAGCGGTCATTCTCGTAGGAAGCGATAATGATTTTGCGAAGGTCTTGAATGAGAGCATCGACGTCTTTGCAGAAGAAGACGAGGTAGATGATGAAGGTAAGAGTGCAGCAGAGGCTTTTGCCATGCTCAAGGTCTGCGTAAGAGCGGGTATCCATCATGAGTTTTTCCGAGAATCTGGCTTGGGTGAGATGGGATTGTTTCCGGGCGTCGGTCAGGCAACGGGTCATGTAGGAACGGAGGGCGCACTTGCAGATGTGTTTCATTGGGAAAAACCTCACTTTCGTTAATATATGCGCAATGCGTATATTAAGTATATCGAAAGAATGAGCTATACGCCATGAGGTATACACCAGAATTTGGAAAAATAATTGTGCCAAACCCCGCCGCCCTTGACAAACAGCATTCAAGTGCAAGAGGGGTTCAGCGAGGGCGAAGGAGGGAACAGCGGGGTTAACCTCGTTCCAAATCAACCGTCTGCGCGGTATCTAACTGATTAACAATCCGACAAGGGGCTGTGGTTGGATCCTCTTCAAAACCGTCTCGCGGTAGGTGTTTTTAACCAATCCACAGCATCCCCGACAGTGTAGCACACCTCTGGAGAGAGGTCTATAAATACTACTCTTATATAATACGAGGTGTTTTTCCTGATTTGCGTCTACACCCCGGACAGTACGGACTTTTCCGGCAACGGCATTGGCCCGGTGTCGCCCCTGTCCTGTACCGTCACGGAAACACTCAACGGCGAATGGGAACTGACGCTGGAACATCCGCTGGACGAGGCAGGCAAGTGGCGGCGGCTCGTCGAGGGCTGCATCCTGCGCGCGCCCGTGCCCGCCGCCATGACGCCCGGTATTACCATGATTACGCAGGCCACGCCCGAGGTCAAACGCGAGGTCTGGAAAGTCAGGACAAACGGCTCCCGCCTTATGCTCCGCTCCGGTACCGGCACAAAGTACAAGATCATCGGAAAGTACAAGAACGGCACCGAGGTCGTGCTGCTCGAAAAGACCACTTCCTCGTGGTACAAGATGCTCACCCCGGATGGCAAGCAGGGCTATATGTCCGCTTCATGGCTGCAATATGTGCGCACAGAGGTCACGCCCGGTCAGGGCGAGGCGGTCAATGAAGTGGTTGAAGCGCGCCAGCTGCGCGACCAGCCCTTCCGCATCTATCGCGTCGTGCCGGAACTCGACAAGATCACCGTGTATGCCCGCCATGTGTTTTACGATTTCATGGACAACATGATCCGTAAATATGAGCCGTCTGCAACGACTACTGGCGCAAATGTGGCGCAGGGCATCGCCAGCGGATGTCTTTCCGAGCATGACTTTACGTTCTATTCCGACCTCGACAGCACTGCCGAAGAGGTGAAATTCGAGAATATCAACCCCGTGGATGCCATCCTCGGCGACGGTGGCCTCGTGGAAAAGTACGGCGGCGAGCTAGCGAGGGACTGGTTCGACGTGTTCCTCGTCAAGCGCGTGGGCAGCGATACCGACGTGCAGATCCGGCAGGGAAAGAATTTGCTGGGCTTTTCCTATGACGTAGACCTCACCGATGTGGTCACGCGCATCATGCCCACCGGCGAGGACAAGGACGGAAACCTCCTCTATTTGCCCGAGGTCTATATCGACAGCCCCAACCTTGACAGCTATCCGCACCCGAAATGGATTCATCTGGCCGTCAGCGAGGCAAAGGAAGTCACCGAGGGCGACGACCGAAAGAGCAAAGACCAGTGCTATACAGAGATGCGCAACGCTGCGCAGGCGGAATACGACAAGGGCTGCGACCTACCCACGGTGACGCTCAAGGTGGATTTCATCAACTGTGCAGAAACGGTGGAGTATCAGGCGTACAAGCCTTTGCAGAACATTTTCCTCGGCGATGCGGTTCGCGTCATCGCACCGCGCATCGGCGTAGAGGTGTCCATGCGCATGACGCAGTACGCCTACGACTGCCTGCAGCGCAAGTACACCGCCATGACGCTGGGCACGGTGGCCGATACCCTCGAAGGGAACACCATCTCCGCACGGCAACTTCCCAGCGGCATCATCACCGGCTCGAAGCTGGCCATCAACTCCGTGGGCATCGGAGCGCTACAAAGCGGCTCGGTCGGCTCTCTGCAAATCCAGATGGCGGCGATTCAGACCGCGCACATCGAGACGGCGGCCATCACCTCGGCGCTTATCGCGGAAGCAGCCATCCAGTCGGCCCACATCGGCAACGCGCAGATTACCGCCGCGAAAATTGCCGGCGCCACCATCACGGCGGCGCAGATCGCACGGGCGACCATTACAGCGGCGTGCATCGCCGACGCGACGATCACCGAGGCGCAGATTGCCGACGCGAGCATCACCGCCGCGAAAATTGCGCTGGCCACGATTACCGAGGCAAACATTGCTGAGGCAGCCATTGGCACGGCCAAAATTGCCGACCTTGCCGTGACCGCCGCCAAGATCGCCAACGCGACGATCACCTCGGCCAAAATCGCGGAAGCCGCCATTCAGACGGCGCACATTCAGGATGCGGCCATTACCAGGGCAAAAATAGCGCTGCTGGCCGTAGATGAGGCACAGATTGCCGACCTTGCCGTGGGCACGGCCAAAATCAAGGATGCGGCGGTTTCGACGGCCAAGATACAAGACCTCGCGGTGACTGCCGCCAAAATTGCCAACGCCACCATCACAAACGCGCAGATCGCCAACGCTACAATCGGCACGGCGCAAATTGCGCTGGGCGCGATCACCACGGCGTTGATCCAGCAGGGCGCGGTGGGCACAGCGCAGATTGCCGATGCTTCCATCACCGACGCCAAGATTGCGGAATTGTCTGCAAATAGGATTACCACCGGCACGCTGTCCGTTGAGCGGCTTATCATTGTGGGCAATGAGCAGTCCATCGTCTACACGATAAATGAGGCCAACGGCACGCCGCAGCTCTCGCAGAGCACGATTGACGGCGGCTCGTTGACGCAAAGGAGCATCTCCGCAGACCGCATCGTGGCCGGAACCATTACCGCGAATGAGATCGCCGCCGCGACCATTCTGGCGAATAACATTGCTGCGGGAGCCATTACCACGGAAAAGATTGCAGCAGAGGCCATTGATGCGAGCAAGATCAAGGCCGGGGTCATCACGACGAATCATGTTGCTTCCAACTTCGGCGAAACGCTCGACCTTTCGAGCAATACGTCCATCCGCAATACCATCACGCAAAATGTGAACGAGGCCATCGCGGGCATCGAAATCGGCGGCGTGAACATCATCCGCAACAGCGAGACGTACACGCTGGTCGCAGATGGCGCTGATACCTTCTGGATTGCGGCAGACGAATTGGAACCGGGCATGACCTACACGCTTTCAGTACGCGAGGTCGTCCTTTCCGCAGGGCAGGCGGCGGGCGTGACGTGGAAGGTTGTCAACCGCACGGATGGCACTGTACACACCTCCGGCCTGCTCGACTTCACCTATGGCAAGCAATCGGTGACATTCACGCTCCCGCAGACCGAGGGCAACTGGGCGCTGTTCCTCTACGCGGGCGTGAGCGGCGCTACTACCGGCGTCACCGTAGTTTTCCGCAAGGTAAAGCTGGAAGAAGGCAGCATGGCGACGTCATGGAGCGCGGCCCCGGAGGAGACTTCCGAAACGCTGGGCCAGCTGACCGAGGCTGTGGAAGGGCTGGACGGCGGCCTCGACGAGCGCGTGCAGAGTGTGATCGACGCACTGGGGCTGTCTGAACAGTTTGCCAGCACAGAGGATTTTCTCGCCGCGCTTGAGGACATCGAACTCATCCGCAGCGAACTGGCGCAGACCGATTCCGACCTCACGCTCACGTTTAACCGGTTGGTTACGGCAGAGAACGGCATCGCGCAGATGTTCAGCTATTTTCAATTCGGCGAGGACGACGGCGCGCCGTATCTGGATATGGGCAGCTCGGAATCGAGCGTAAAAATGAGGCTGACGAACACAAGGCTTTCCTTTGTACAGGCTGGCACCGAACTGGCGTATTTCTCGGATAACAAATTGTACGTTACAAGGCTTGAAGCCGTAGAGCAGATTTCCATCGGCACCAGTGCCAATGGGTTTCTGGACATGGTCACGACGCCGACAGGTGTTGGTTTCAAATGGCGCGCGTAAGGAGGTGGCGCTGTGGCGACTTTTTCCGTAACAGCCAATGAGCTGAAATACGCATCGGGGTCTTCATGGACAAGCGGCAAAGCCCGACAGGGCGTATACTCAACCACGCGCTATGAGGGCGCGATCAACCTCTCTGGTCTGTCGGGGTTGGATTTTTCCAACATCGCCATCTCGCAGATACAGATGCGCGTGACCTTCGGGCCTGCGGGCGGCGATTCGACGAAGTATCTCACATTCTACAAGGCCACGAAAAACAGCATCTCCGGCAGCATCGCCTCCATGCGCGGCGACTCCATTGGTTCCCTGACCGTCGCACAGGCGTATAACCGCACGGTCACGCTGACGTTCAGCGCCAGCAGCAATGCCGGGCTGTTCAACACCTTCCGGGACTACTTCGCTTCCGGGAATCGCGTCCTGCTCATTTATGTGCCACGAACGCGAGGCACATACAGCGGCGGCTTCTGTTACGATTATCTGTCGATTACCGCCCTGACCATGACGCTGACGTTCGAGTACCTGCAAAGTACCGGCACGATGGCGACAACCAGCGTGGCGGCGGGCAGCGCGGCGAGACTCAACATTACGGCTTACAATTCCAGCTACACGCACAAGGTGACGTGGAAATTCGGCTCGTACACAGCGACGCAGAGCATTGCCGCCGGTACTGCTTACGCATCGTACAC
>DVOU01000059.1:0-17488 GCA_018713365.1 Candidatus Pullichristensenella excrementipullorum | reverse complement strand
ATGCGGTCGCCCACTTTGACGCTGCCCGCCTTGACGCGCACGGAGGAGATGGCGCCGCGGTAGTTGTCGTAATAGGAATCGAAGATCAGCGCCTGCAAGGGCGCGTCCACGTCGCCCGTGGGCGCGGGCACCTTCTGCACGATGGCTTCCAACACGTCCTCGATGCCGATGCCCTGCTTGGCCGAGACCAAGGGGCAGCCCTCGGTGTCCAGCCCGATCTCGTCCTCGATCTCGTGCCTCACCACGTCCGGCTGGGCGCTGGGCAGGTCGATCTTGTTGATGACGGGGATGATCTCCAGATCGTGATCCAGCGCCATATAGACGTTGGCCAGCGTCTGCGCCTCGATGCCCTGGCTGGCGTCCACCACCAGCACCGCGCCCTCGCAGGCGGCCAGCGCGCGGCTGACCTCGTAGGTGAAGTCCACGTGGCCGGGGGTGTCGATGAGGTTCAACTCGTACTGCCGCCCGTCCTTTGCCGTGTAGGGCAGGCGCACGGCCTTGGACTTGATGGTGATGCCGCGCTCGCGCTCCAGTTCCATGGAGTCAAGCACCTGATCGGTCATATCCCGAAGCTGCATAACGCCGGTCTTTTCCAGCAGGCGGTCGGCCAGCGTGGATTTGCCGTGGTCGATGTGGGCGATGATGCAGAAATTGCGAATTTTGCCTTGGTCAAATGTGGACACGTTCGTTCCTCCATCCAGAAAATGGGCCTGAAGCCTCACGATCTATCATAGCGCATGCGCGCCCAAAAAGCAAGCGCGCCGGGGTTAATCGCCCGGCGCTTCCTTCAGCCATCCAGCGGCACGGTCATCGTGCGCCGCATGCCCAGCACGTAGTATTCCACATTAAGCGCCCGCCCCGCGCCGTCGCCCTGCGTGAGTACCCTCAGCGTCAGCTGCGCCTGCGAGCGCGCCTCCACGTCCAGCTTGATGTCGCTCTGCGCATACAGGGCCGCGTCGCCCGCGCCGGGCACGAGCGAGCAGGTCAGCCATTCGGCGTCAAACAGGCCGCCGTTGGCAAAGGAGATGGTGATGTCCGTCAACGCGCAGTCCCGCGTCTCGTCGATGGGCGTCAGGACGTCCACCGCCAGCCCGTTCTGCACGTCCTCCACGGCGGCAAGGGCCTCTTCCCCGGTGACGGCCGGGGCGATGGCGATCTCCGCCTCCAGCGCGCCGCCAAACCAGAACACGGCGATCAGCGCCAGAAGACATGCCGCCACAACGGCAAGGACGATGGACAGGGCTTTCATGGGGACCGCTCCTTTTTCGCGCTTTTTTCGCGCCTGTTCTTCTATCTTACCATGCACGGCGGCGTATGTCCATATATGCGCGCTTTTTTTTCACAATGAAGCCACGGAATGGCGATTGCGTTTCCGGGGAAAATGGTATAGAATAACCATTATATTCAACATGGAGACGAATGTCTCTGGCCGAGGGAGGGTCGTTATGGCGGAAAAGCTGGTGCTGCTGGACGGATACAGCCTCATGTACCGCGCCTTTCACGCGCTCTCCACGCCCATGACCGCGCCGGACGGCACGCCCACCAACGCCGTACACGGCTTTGTGATGATGCTTCTGCGCGTGCTGGACGAGGAAGCGCCCACGGCGGCGGCGGTGGCTTTCGACGTGAGCAAGCACACCTTCCGCACCGATCTCTACGACGGCTACAAGGCGGGCCGCAAGCCCATGCCCGAGGAACTGCGCCAGCAGGACCCCGTCATCCGCGATCTGCTCGGGCGCATGGGCCTGCGCATCGTCGAATGCGAGGGCTTTGAGGCCGACGACATTCTGGGCACCCTCTCCCGCCAGTGCGAGGAGAGGGGCATGGAGACCCTGCTCGTCACCGGCGACCGCGATTCCTTCCAGCTCGCCGGGGAGAACACCTCTATTCTATACACCAAGCGCGGCATCAGCGAGACGCAGCGCGTCACCCCCGCGTGGGTGCGGGAGACCTACGGCGTCACTCCCGCGCAGCTGATCGACGTCAAGGGCCTGATGGGCGATGCTTCCGACAACATCCCCGGCGTGCCCGGCGTGGGCGAAAAGACCGCCCTGCGCCTCATCGCCCAGTACGGCGACCTCGAGCATGTGCTTGCGGGCGCGGACAAGGGCGAAAAGGGCCGCCTGCGCGAACGCCTGTTGGAAAACGCCGATCTGGCGCGCCTCAGCCGCACGCTGGCCGCCATTTGCCGCGACGCGCCCGTGGCCCTCGATCTGGACGCGTGGCGCCTGAACGGCCTTGGCGGGGGTCTTGCCCGCCTGCGCGAACTGGGCATGAATCAGGCCGCGCGCCGCCTTGCGCAGCTGGCGGGCGACAGCGCTCCCGCGCCCGCTCCGGCGGCAGAAAACGCCCCCGCCCCCGATGGCGATGTGGAAACGCCCCCGGACGCCGCCGCCCTTGCCGCGCGCCTTGCCAAACTGGCCGCCACGGCCAATCATGTCGCCCTGCACGTGGGCGCGGCCTTCTCCGCCGCCACGGACGCGGCGCGGCTGCGCATGCCCCTGGGCGGCGACCTCATCGACCCCGGCGTCAGCGCGGCGGAAGCGCTTGAGGCCGCGCGGCCGCTGCTTGCCGCCAAAGCGCCCAAGGCGCTCTACGACGTCAAGGCGCTGGGCGCGCTTTTGCCCGAGACCGCAGGCGACGCCTTTGACACTATGCTCGCCGCCTACGTGCTTGACCCGCAGCGCCCCTCCTTTGACCTGCAGGCCCTCTGCGAAAGCGCCGGCACGCCCTGGGACGCGGCCTGTCCCGCCGCCTCGCTGTGGCCCTTGCGCGCCTGGCAGGAGGAAAAGCTGGCCTCGGACGAACTGACCGCCATCTACCGCGACATCGAGCGCCCGCTGGCGGGTGTGCTTTACGCGATGGAGCGCGAGGGCTTCCTCATCGACGCGGACGCGCTCGAGGCGCTGGGCCGCGATTTCCGCGCCCACGCTGCCGAACTGGAGGCGCAGATCTACGCGCTGGCGGGGGAGACGTTCAACATCAAATCGCCCAAGCAGCTCTCCGAAGTGCTGTTTGACAAACTGGGCCTGCCGCGCCCGCGCAAGACCAACCGCGGCTTTGCCACCACCAGCGCCGAGGTGCTGGAATCCCTTTCCGGGGATTACCCCATCTGCGCGCTGATCCTCGATTACCGCCGCTACCAGAAGCTGGACAGCACCTATGTGGGCGCGCTGATCAAATTGCGCGATGAAAACGGCCGCGTCCACTCCTCCTTCGACCAGACGGCCACGGCCACGGGGCGCATATCCTCCAACGAGCCGAATCTGCAGAACATCCCCGTGCGCACGGAGGTGGGCCGCGAGATACGCGCCGCCTTCGTCGCCCGCCCCGGCTGGGTGCTGGTGGACGCGGACTATTCGCAGATCGAGCTGCGCGTGCTTGCCCACATGTCCGGCGACGAGACCATGCGCTCCGCCTTTCTGGAGGGGCAGGACATCCACAGCCGCACCGCCGCCGAGGTCTACGGCGTGCCGCTTGACGAGGTGACGCCCGCGATGCGCTCCTCGGCCAAGGCGGTCAACTTCGGCATCGTCTACGGCATCTCCGATTTCACGCTGGCGAAGAACATCTCCGTCACCCGCGCCGAGGCGCGCGATTTCATGGAGCGCTACTTCGCCCGCTATCCCGGCGTCAAGCGCTTTATGGAGGATTGCGTGCAGCTTGGCTATACGCGCGGCTACGCCCGCACGCTGCTGGGCCGGCGGCGCTACCTGCCGGAACTGAAGAGCCCCAGCTACAACGTGCGCGCCTTTGGCGAGCGCTGCGCGATGAACAGCCCCATCCAGGGCACGGCGGCGGACATCATCAAATTGGCGATGATCCGCGTTTTCGAGGCGCTGCGCGCGCAAAAGCTGCGCGCCCGCCTGATCCTGCAAGTACACGATGAACTGATCGTCGAGGCCCCCGAGGACGAGGCCGAGCGCGTGCGCGCCCTGCTTCAGGAGTGCATGGAGGGGGTCATGCGCCTGAGCGTGCCGCTCAGGACGGACATTTCCGTGGGGAGGAATTGGCGTGAGTGCAAATAGACCCTACATCATCGGCCTGACCGGCGGCATCGGCACCGGCAAGAGCGAGGCGGCGAAGTTTCTGGCCTCGCTGGGCGCGGTCCATCTGGACGCGGACGCCATTTCGCACGAATTGACCGAGCCGGGCGGCGAGGCGCTGGAGCCCATCCGCGCCGAGTTTGGCGAGGGCGTCTTCCGCGAGGACGGCACGCTCGACCGTCAGGCGTTGGCGAACATCACCTTCTCGGACCCGGCGCGCAAGCGGGCGCTGGAAGCCATCCTCCACCCGCGCATCCAGCGCGACATCATGCGCGGCATCGACCGCGCCGCCGAGGAGGGCGCGAAGGTGGTCATCCTCGACGTGCCGCTTTTGTTCGAGACCGGCATGGACGCCCTCTGCGACGAGACGTGGGTGCTGTCCGCCGACCCGGAGACGCAGGTGGCGCGCGTGATGATGCGCGACCGCGTGGAGCGCGAACAGGTGGAGGCCCGCATCCAGAACCAGATGCCCGCCGAGGAAAAGGAAAAGCTGGCCACACAGGTGATCCCCACCGAGCGGCCCATGGAAAAGACGCAGGCGGAGCTGGCTTCGATGTACCAGCAGGTACTCAAGCGGCTGGGTTAGCGCCGGGGAGGACAGCATGACACAAAGGCAACGCGCCCGTCAGGCGGAGGAGCGCGCGCCGCTGCGCCGTGTGCGCGCCGCGCGCCGCCGCCGTCAGCGGCGCAGGACGCTTCTGGCCATATTCGCCTCGGCGCTGATCGTACTCATCGCGCTGGGCGCGTGGGCGCTCTTTGGCCGGGACAGGGCAGACCTTTCGCGCTATCCCATGACCTACGCGCCGGAGATACGCGCCGCGGCGGCGGAGTTTTCCCTCGACCCGGCCTACGTGGCCTCGGTGGTGCTGGCCGAATCCAGCTTTGACGCCGAAGCCGTTTCCTCGGTGGGGGCCATCGGGCTTATGCAGATCATGCCCGACACCGGCGAATGGATCGCCGGCAAGCTGGAGGACGAACCGTTCGACGTCCAGCGCCTCTACCAGCCGGAAGTCAACCTGCGCTACGGCTGCTGGTATCTGCGCTTTTTGCTGGACCGTTACGATGGCGATATGTACACCGCCTCCACCGCCTACCATCAGGGGCAGGGCCGCGTGGATCAGTGGCTGGAAGACCCGCAGTACAGTCAGGACGGCAGGACGCTCACGGCAATCTCTTCCGCCGTCACCGATACTTATGTGAACAGGATCATGGAGAGCTATGCCAACTATCAGGAGCTTTACTGAGCGCGCGGCGGCGTGGCCGCGCCGGGCGCTGGCGCTGTTTGTGGCGCTGGCGCTGTTGTCGGGCATGCCCGCTTTGGCGGAGATGGCCCCGGCTTCGGCGGACAGCTTCGCGCAGGAGGCGCAGCAGTACCTCGTGGATCACGGGCTGGTCGCCGAGGCCGACCTCACCGTCGGCTACCTCGCCTCCTCCGCCGGAGAGATCAACCCCATCCGCTGCAACGAGCGCGATATGGTCAGCCTCAACCAGCTGGTGTTTGAATCGCTGGTCGATCTGGACGAGACGCAAAAACCCGTGCCCCTGCTGGCTGACAGCTGGACGGTGGAGGGCAATGTCTGGACGTTCCATCTGCGCCAGGGCGTGCAGTTCCACAACGGCATGGAGTGCCTCGCGCAGGACGTGGTGGCCAGCTACGAGGCCCTGCTCGCCGCCGGCAACAGCAACCCCTACGCCGCGCGCCTTTCGCTGATCGAGGACATGGTCGCCTCAGACGCCTACACCGTGCGCGTCCTCGCCCGTTACAGCGGCATGATTACCCTCTACGCCATGACCTTCCCGGTGATGGAGCGCAGCACGCTGAACAATACATTGCCGCGCGGCACCGGGCCGTACTGGTACATCTCCTACATCCCCGGCGTCACCGTGCGCCTGGAGCGCAATCCCCTGTGGTGGAAGCAGCAGCCGCACATCGAAAGCGTGGTCGGCCGCTGCTATTACAGCACCGCCGAGGCGCTGGAGGCCTTGCAGACCGGCGAGATCGACGCCTTTTCCACCCGCTCCTACACTGCGGCCTTCAACCGCCGCCTGGGCAGCGTTACCACCACGGACTATTCCACCGCCAGCTATGAATTTCTCGTGCCCAACCTGAGCGCCTCATCGCCGATGTCGGACGAGCGGGTGCGCCAGGCGGTCATGTACGCCATCGACCGCGCCACCCTCACTTCCAACGCCTATCTGGAGATGGCGCAGCAGAGCGAGGTGCCCATCGTGCCCGGCACGTGGCTGTACGAGTCGCAGTCCGCCATCTACTATTACAGCCCCGAGCGCGCCCTGCAATTGCTCAACGAGGCCGGCTGGACCAACCTCACCGGCCCGGCCTGCCTCTCCCGCCTCGGCGAGGACGGCCTCATCGAGGATTTGGAACTGCGCATCGTCACCTATACAGACGGCCTTTCCTCCGTGCGCACCAACGCCGCCGAGCAGATCGCCGCTGACCTGCGCGCCCTCGGCATCGAGGTCACGGTGCTTTCCGGCAGCGAGAGCCAGGTGACCAGCGCCATCGAGGATGGCCGCTTCGACCTCGCCCTCGTCGGCGTCAATCTGAGCGAGGTGCCCAATCTGCGCCCTCTGCTCGGCGAAGACGGCGCCCTCAACCTCTCCGGCGCCACCAGCGACGAGATGGAGGCCCTGCTTGCCTACACCTACACCGCCGCCAGCGAGGAGGAGATGATCGCCGCTTACAGCGATCTGCAAATGTTCATCGCCGAACACCTGCCCTTCCTCGGCCTCGTCTTCCGCACCGGCAGCGTGCTTTCCACGCGCTCCCTGGCCGGCCTCACCGCCACGCGCGAAGGGGACGTCTACAACGGCCTGGAGTTCGTGGAGCGCTGACAAGGCCCCGCGCGGCCCGCTGCCGCTCGGATGCGCCCTTCCTGCAGCTTCCCCAACGGACAGACCGCCCGCGCCGCCTCCGTGAGTGCTGACAAAGCCCCGCGCAGGCTTGCCCCGCTTCCAAGCGGATGCGCACCTGCGCACTCTGTCCGCGCCGCCCCCGCAGAGCGCGGATGACTCTTCGCGCAGGTCGCCCCCCGCAAAATGCCGGTCGGATGCGCCCCTGCGCCCCCTGTCCGCGACTTCCCCAACGGACAGACCGCCCGCGCCGCCCCCGCAGAGCGCGGACACCCCCGCAAACGACCAAAAAGAAGCGCCGCCGCGCGCCTTTGCGCCGCCCGCTTCGCCGCCGCCCCGCGGTCGCCTTCCACTTTTGCGCAAAATGCGGCTGCGGGGTGAAATTATTGCAAAAGTATTACAAAAGTACTTCAGACATATATATTTAACATTGCGTTTGTGAAGGATTTTTTTCGCCCGTGTCGTATTTATATGTCATACCTTCGAAAATTCCGGCGCGTATGCGCGTCGGCAGGAACAGCGAGGAGAACGTGCCAATGAGACTTGCGAGCAAGAAGACGGTGGGAAAACGCCTGCTACCGCTGATGATGGCGGTGGTGCTGGCGCTGCTCTCCGTGCCGGCGACGGCATTTGCGCAGAGCATAATGGCGGTGGTCACGGCCGACCCCATGGCCGTGTACGCTGACCCCGGCCTTTCCCGGCAGGTGGGCACGCTCGGCAGCGGCGAGATCGTCACCGTTTCGCGCTACAGCGGCGGCGTCGCGCAGTTCACCTACGCGGCGACCGGCGGTTCCGGCTACGCCCGCACGGCGGACATGCAGCCGGTGGATACCGCGGGCACGGCCACGCGTGTGCAGCTGGACGGCGCGCATTTCTATCAGCAGATGAGTACTTCCAGCCAGTACAAGCGCATGCGCGCCGGCGCCACGGTCTACGTGCTTTCCACCAGTGGCGACTGGGCGCACGTGGCCTGCAACGGTCTGGGCGGCTACATGCTTTTGAGCGAACTGAACGGCACGGCTGCCCCCGCGCCCACGCAGCAAACGCCGCAGAACTCCCTTTCCGGCTTCACGCCGGTCAGCCAGTACGCCACCATCCTTGGCGACATGGTCTCCGTCTACACTTCTCCGAGCGAGGGGGCCAGCAGCGTCGGCCGCCTTGCCAAGGGCACGCAGGTGTACGTTTCCTATATCAATGCCGATTGGATCTACCTGACCTACGCGGGCCGCAGCGGCTTTGCGCCGATGCGCTATGTGCTGCCCGGCACGCAGGTGCAGGTGCGCGATCTGCCCGCCGCGGCGAAGGGCCAGACCCCCGTCTATGAAACGGCCTCCGCTTCTGCCGCGCAGCTGACCACGCTCTTTGCCGGCGAGGAAGTGACCGTCATCGCCCACAACGGCTCCTGGGCCTGCCTGCGCACCGAGGAAAACGTCACCGGCTACGCGCCCCTCTCCGCGCTGAACCGCCTTTCCGGAAACGTCGCGCCCACCGCCACGCCCGCGCCCTCGCATGGCTTTGGCGACAGCGAAGGCGTCATCACCGAAACGGTGCCGGCCATCTCCATCGCCAATACATACGTCTACAAAAGCCCCTCCACCGCTTCGGAGAATCAGGGCATACTCGCCGCCGGCAGGCAGGTGACCGTGCTGATGCGCAACGATACATGGGCCTACATCACCGCCGGCGGCAAGTACGGCTTCTGCAAGCTGGGCGCGCTCCAGCCGCTCAGCAGCGCCACGCAGACCCCCTCCACGGACATGAGCGGCTTTAACAAGGTCAACATGACCGCCGTGACCGTCACCACTACGTCCATCTACGCGCAGGCCGACGCCTCTTCGCAGGCGCTGGGCAGCGTGCAGGCCGGCGCGCAGGTGCGCGTCACCGCCTACAACACCCAGTGGGCCTTCGTCACCAGCGGCAGCGTGCAGGGCTATGTGCCCCTGCGCACCATCTTGCCGGGGAACAACGCCGTGGTCCGCACCCGCGGGGGCATCGTCATCCGCAACACCTCCGTCTACGAAACGGCCTCCGGCAGCTCCCGCGTGGTCAGCGCCGTGCAGCGCGGCGACCAGCTCACCGTGCTTGCCTACACGCCCGCCTGGGCCTATGTGCGCCTGGCCAGTGGCACCGAGGGCTACATGAGCCTCTCGGCGGTCGTTCCCTACGAGCAGACCAGCGCGCCCACCGCCACGCCCGCGCCCTCCGTGCCCACGGAAGGCACGCCCGTCACGGTCACGGCGGACCAGCTCGGCATCTACGCCTCGCCCTCCACCAACTCCGCCTACCTCGGCTACGTCGTCTACGGCACGAAGCTGACCATGCTCATGCAAAACGGCACCTGGGCCTACGTGCGCAATGGCAACGGCGGCTACGGCTACTGCCTCGTCTCCGGCCTCACCGCGGACGATCAGTTCGGCAGCGGCACGCCGGCCACCGTCACGGTGGACTTCCTCACCATCTACCGCTCCGCCTCCACGAGTTCCGCCATCCTCGGCAGCATCAAGCGCGGCGATCAGGTGACGGTGGTCGACCACAACGGCACCTGGGCCTACGTACTCAGCCCCAGCGGCAACTACGGCTTCTGCCAGCTCGGCGGCCTCACGCCCACCTCGCAGGTGCAGCCCGACCCGGGCGACGATACCGTCCAGTACGTGGCCACCGTCGTCTACCCCAAGGCGCCCTTCTTCCAGAGCGCCTCGCAGGACAGCGCCTACGTCACCGTCTCCGCCGGCACGGACGTCAACGTCTACAAGTACAATCCCAGCACCGGCTGGGGCTATGTGGGCATCGGCAGCCAGCGCGGCTACATGCTGCTGGATCACCTGAACAAAAACAGCTACGCCACTTTGGCGGAGAACGCCTCCGGCGCGGCGGTGCTGGTCCTCCAGCAGGAGCTTGAAAAGCGCGGCTACTTCGACGGCACGCCCGCGGGCAATTACAGCTCGCTGACCAAGACGGCCGTGGCCCGCTTCCAGAGCGCCGTGGGTCTGAATGCCACCGGCATCGCCGACCAGACCACCCAGCGCATCCTCTACGGCGGCTACGCGCCCGATTCGCCGCTTCTGAGCGTCACGCTTACAAACGGCAGCACCGGCGACAACGTCACCCGCCTGCAGACGCGCCTCTACTACAAGGGCTATCTTTCCAAGACCTCCAGCGTGGATGGCGACTATGGCAGCACCACCGCCTCGGCCGTGAAGCTGTTCCAGACCGCCGCGGGCCTGAGCGCCACCGGCACCGCCGACGCCAACACGCTGCGCGCCCTGTACAGCAACAACGCGCCCAAGAACCCCTCCACCGCGCCGGACGCCGGCGGCGGCTCCAGCGGCGGCGGCGATTCCACGCAGGATCACCTGCCGGAGAACCCCACGCGCGCGGAGAAGATCGAGTACGTCATCTACGTGGCGCAGCAGCAGCTGGGCAAGCCCTACGTCTACGGCGCCTCCGGCACCAGCAAGTACGACTGTTCCGGCCTGACGCTCTACTGCTACAGGAAGGTGGGCGTGTCCCTGCCGCACTCGGCGCAGATGCAGGGCTACAATTCCGGCACGAAGATCGAGGGCCTTGCCAACATGCAGCGCGGCGACATCGTCTGCATGAACACGGTCTCCGACAGCGACCTTTCCGACCATGTGGGCATCTACATGGGCAACAACAAGATGATCCACGCCTCTTCCGGCGCGGGCGAAGTCATCATCTCCGACCTGAGCAGCGGCTACTACAACCGCGTCTTCTCCTGGGGACGCCGGGTGCTGTAAGCCCTGTAAGCACAGCAAAAGGCGGCAGGGGGAAACCTCCCTCTTGCCGCCTTGTCAATATTGAAGCGGCAGGGAAAACCTCCCTCTGCCGCTTTGGCAACGCCCTGACGCGATGCGGGAAGGGACTTCCCTCCGCCGCCCGACAAAAACAAGCCCGTCTCCGCATTCCGCGAAGGCGGGCTTCTCCGTTTTACCCTTCCAGCAGCTTCAACACCCGCCGGTGCAGGGTGGGATCGAGCAGACAGGTGACGCTCGTGCCCTCCGCCCCGTATTCCTCGGAAAGCACCTGTCCCTTTTCGTGGATCAGCGAGAGCGCCGCGCCCTTTTCGTAGGGCACCAGCAATTCCACCGGGTGGCGCAGCGCGGCCACGCGGCGGGCGATTTCATTAAGCAGCGCCTCCAGCCCTTCGCCCGTGCGCGCGGAGATCAGCACCGCCCCCGGCGGCTCGATCATGCCCTCGAGGTTTGCCCTGTCGGCCTTGTTGAGCGCCTCCAGAATGGGCTTGCCCCCCGCGCCGAGCTGGTCAAGCACGTCGAACACCGTCCCGCGCTGCTGATGGTAGAAGGGGCTGGATACGTCGCTGACCACCACGATGAGGTCGGCGCACAGCGCCTCTTCCAGCGTCGAATGGAACGCCTCCACCAGCTGGTGCGGCAATTTGCGGATGAAGCCCACCGTGTCCACCAGCAGGCATTCGCGGTTCTCCGGCAGGGAAATGGCGCGCATCACCGGGTCGAGGGTGGCGAACAGCTTGTCCTCCACCAGTACGCTGGCCCCGGAGAGGGCGTTGAGCAGCGTGGACTTGCCGGCGTTGGTGTAGCCCACCAGCGCCACCACGGTCTTGTCCTGCTTTTCGCGGCGCGCGCGGCGCATGTCGCGCTGGCGCTTGAGTTCGGCAAGCTGCCCTTCCAGATCGTCGATGCGCTTGCGCACGCGGCGGCGGTCCACTTCCAGCCGCGTCTCGCCGGGGCCGCGCGTGCCGATGCCGCCGCCCAGGCGGGAGAGCGACTGCCCCAGACCCACCAGCCGCGGCAGGCGGTACTTCATCTGCGCCAGCTCCACCTGCAACTTGCCCTCGGCGCTCTGCGCGCGGGCGGCAAAGATGTCGAGGATCAGCGCCGTGCGGTCGATGACGCGCACGCCCAGCGCGTTTTCCAGATTGCGCTGCTGCGCGCCGGTCAGTTCGTCGTCGAGGATGGCCAGATCGACCTCCAGCGCCTGACAGTCAAGCGCCAGTTCCGCAGCCTTGCCCGAGCCGATGAACGTTCCCGGGTCGGGCCGCTGCCGCTTCTGCAACACGCGGCTGACCACCAGCGCCCCGGCGGTCTCAGCCAGCGCCGCCAGTTCGTCCAGCGAATCCTCCGAATCGGTGGAGATGAGCATGGCGCGCTCGGCGGTCTCCGTCAGCCCTCCGCGCTCGATGGCGCGCTTGACGCGCTCCTCGGCGGTCTCGATCTCCCGCATCCACAGGCTCTGCGGTATGCGGCCGGGCTTGACCGGCCCAAAGGTGACGATGGAGAGGCGGTCGTACTCCGCCTCGCCGAGAAACGCCGCCATGATGCCCGTGGCGCGGTCCTCCGCCACGCCCACGGAACACATGGAGTCAAAGCGCAACAGCCGCAGCGCCTGCATATCCACGTCCGAGAGCCGCGCGTCCCCGCCCGGATGGGTGTGGATGCAGCGGTAGCCCGAGAGCCGGTCGAGGTTGCGCCGCAAATGCAGCTCCGGCAGAGAAATGCTGGCGATGGAGCCGATGGCCACCTCCAGCACCACGCCGTTGCGGTCGAGGTAGACCAGCAATTCGCGGTTTAGCTGCATGGTGAAGCGCACCAGCGCGTTCAAAAGCCGGTCGGGCAGGTATTCATCGCGCGCGAACTGCGCGTCGTAGAGCTTTTCCAGTTCGTCCAGTGTACTCTGGCGGATGCCCTCCAGATTTCCGTGGATCATTGTGCCTCCATTCCGGCGCGAAAGCCCCGCGCGGGGGAGAAACGCTCCTCCGCGCGGGGCGGCGCGCCCGCCGCGTTCTTACGCCTTGGGGTGCTTTTCGCGGTAGTCCGCGATGGCCGCGTGCAGGGCCTCCTCGGCCAGCACGGAGCAGTGCAGCTTCACCGGCGGCAGCCCGCCGAGCGATTCGGTGACCATCTCGTTGGTGATCTGCAGGGCCTCGTCCACGGTCTTGCCCATCACCATCTCCGTGGCGCGGCTGGAAGTGGCGATGGCCGCGCCGCAGCCAAAGGTCTTGAACTTGACGTCGGTGATGACGTCGTTGTCGTCCACCTTGATATATATTTTCATGATGTCGCCGCACTTGGCGTTGCCGACCTCGCCCACGCCGCTGGCGTTTTCAATTTCGCCGACGTTGCGGGGGTTCATGAAGTGATCCATGACTTTTTCAGAATACATCATCGCTCAGCCCTCCTGGTTTTTGCAAAATTCGTCGTAAAGGGGAGACATGGCGCGCAGCCGCCCGACGATCTTCTTCAGCGCCTCCACCACGTAGTCCACTTCCTCCATGGTGTTTTCCTCCGAGAGCGACAGCCGCAAAGAGCCGTGGGCGATCTCGTGGGGCAGGCCGATGGCCAGCAGCACATGCGAGGGGTCGAGCGAGCCGGAGGTGCAGGCCGAGCCGGAGGAACCGGCGATGCCCATCAGGTCCAGCGACAGAAGCAGCGCCTCGCCCTCGATGAAGCGGAAGCAAATGTTGACATTGCCCGGCAGCCGCTGTTCCGGGTGGCCGTTGAGCCGCGTGTAGGGAATTTCCTCCAAAATGCGCTTTGTCAGGCGGTCGCGCATGGCGGCGATCTTTTCTACGTTCTCGTTCAGGTGCCTGACCGCCAGCTCGATGGCCGCGCCCATGGCCACGATGGAGGCCACGTTCTCCGTGCCGGCGCGCTGGTTGCGCTCCTGCGCGCCGCCTTCCATGAAGCGCTGGATGTGCAGGCCCTTGCGGATGTAGAGCGCGCCCACGCCCTTGGGCGCGTGCAGCTTGTGGCCGGAGAGGGAGAGCATGTCCACGTCCAGCGCCTTTACGTCGATGGGCACATGCCCAACGGCCTGCACGGCGTCGGTGTGGAACAGCGCCCCGTGCGCTTTGGCGATCCTGCACAGTTCGGCGATGGGCTCGATGGTGCCGATCTCGTTGTTGGCGTACATGATGGAAACGATGGTCGTCTCCGGCCGGAGCGCCTTTTCAAGCTCCTCAGGATGCACCAGACCGAACTCGTCCACCGGCAGGTAGGTGACTTCAAAGCCCTCCTTTTCCAGCTGCTGGCAGGTGTGCAGCACGGCGTGATGTTCGATCTGCGTGGTGATGATGTGGTTGCCCTTATTCCTGCGGGCGTAAGCCGCGCCGCGGATGGCCCAGTTGTCGCTCTCCGTGCCGCAGCCGGTGAAGTAAATTTCCGAACTCTGCGCGCCCAGCGCCGCCGCCACCTGTTCGCGCGCCCTGTCCAGCGCTGTCAGCGCCTCGCGGCCAAAGCCGTGTACGCTCGAGGGGTTGCCGTAGATGTCGCAAAGGTAGGGCTTCATGGCCTCGAACACCGGCTCGATGACCCGCGTGGTGGCCGCGTTGTCCATGTAGACTCTCATTTACTCGTCCCTCCGTAACATATCGTCCAGCGTGATGCCGTCCACGATCTCGTTGATGCCGTCGCGCAGGCGCTGCCAGATTTTGCGCGAAGGGCAGTCGCAGCTCTTGCCGCAGGCGTCCTCCTCGTCCAGACAGTCCAGCAGCGTAAGCCCGCCCTCCAGGGCCCGCAAAATGTCCCCGACGGTAATTTCCCCCGGCGGGCGGGAGAGCATGTAGCCGCCCTGCGCGCCCCGGGCGCTCACCACCAGCCCCGCGCGCCTGAGCGTACACAAAAGCTGCTCCAGATACGCCTCCGGGATCGCCTGCGCCTCGGCCACGGCCTTGATCGGCCGCGGCTGCGCGCCGTAGTTCTGCGCCAGATCGTACATGGCGTGGATGCCGTAGCGGGCGCGTGTGGACAGTTTCATCGCGTTCCTCCATAAATCCTGACTGTTTCGGTCGACATTTACTATATCACCGAAAAGCGCCCCCGTCAATCTATCCTGACCATTTTCGTCAGAATTTAACGCGCGCAACTTCCGCGCTTTGGTTATTGTCAAAGGCGCGGTGGGGATGGTATAATAGAAGAATGGAGGATACACCGTGAAGATATTCAAGGGATTTTGCGTCTGGCTTTTGCAGGCCACCCTGGCGCTGGCGGCCTATGTGCTGCTGACGCTTCTGATCTGGCTTCCCGGAGCGTGGTACGAACTGGCCGCCTGGGCGCTGATGCCGGCGCTGGGGTGCATTTCGGCCTATCTGGTCACGCGGCGGGGCGTGAACAACTACATCGCATGGCTCGCGCCGCCGGTGTGCGTGTTTTTCGCCCACTATATCGTCACCGGCTACACGCCGGATGGCCCGGGGCCGACGCTTTTGACGGCGCTGCTGGCCATCGTCGGCGCGGCGGCGGGGCATGTGCGCAACGAAGGCAAACGATGAGCGGAGGGATAGCATGGAGCAAGAAAGAGACCTCATCCTTACCTGCGACGCGGGAACGACGGGCCTGAAGTGCAGCCTGTTCAACACGCAGGGCGAGGCTGTGCGCACGGTGCGCCGCGCCTACGGCACCGAATACCCCCACCACAACTGGGCGCAGCAGGATTGCGACGTCATTCTCGAAAACGTCTACTCCGGCATCCGCGAGCTTCTGGAGCAGGTGAGCGCGCGGCGCGTGGCCTGCGTGGGCCTCTCCGGCCACATGAACGGCTGCCTGCCCGTGGACGCCGACGGCCGCGCCCTGATGCCCAACATCATCCACGCCGATTCGCGTTCGGAAAAGCAGGTGGAGAAGATCGCCTCCGTCATTTCCCCGGAGGACTTTTACCGCCTCACCGGCAACCGGCTGGACGTACACTATTCGCTGCCAAAGATGCTCTGGGTGAAGGAGAACCTGCCGGACGTCTACCGCAGGACGCGCTGGTGGCTCAACACCAAGGACTACATCTACGGCCACCTGACCGGCCACTTCGGGCAGACGGACTTTTCCGACGCCTCCCTGACCATCGCCATGGACATCGGCCGCGGTCAGTGGGCGGAGGAACTGCTGCAAAGCCTCGGCCTTGCGCCGGAGCAGATGCCGCGCATCCTCCCCGGTCACGATGTGCGCGGCCGCACCACGCGCGATGTCTACCGCAAGACCGGGCTCATCGCCGGCACGCCCGTGGCCATCGGCGGCGGCGACGGCGCCTGCACCGGGCGCGGCGCGGGATTGTGCGAGGAGGGTTCCAGCTACACCTACATAGGTTCCTCGGCTTGGGTCTCGCAGATGACCAGCCGCCCCGTGCTGGACCCGCAGATGCGCATCTTCAACTTCCTCGATATGGACGGCAAGCGCTGCCACGTGCTGGGTACGGTGCAGTGCGGCGCGGCGGCGTTCGACTGGGCGCGCGCCAACCTCTTCGGCGGCGCGGGGGACAAGGACGTGCTGGACATCTCCCGCATCGAAAACATGGCCCGCCAGTCCCAGCCCGGGGCCGAGGGCGTGCTGTTTTTGCCCACGCTGATGGGCTGGCGCACCCCGTACTGGGACCCCAACACCCGCGGCGTGCTGATGGGCTTCACCCTCTACCACGACCGGCGGCACATCGCCCGCGCCGTCTACGAGGGCGTGGCCTACGCGCTCAATTCCTGCCGCGAGAGCATTTGCGAATGCGTCGGCGAGATGAAGAACATGATGTTCACCGGCGGCGGCGCGCGCAGCGGGCTCTGGCCGGACATCCTCGCGGCGATCTACGGTCAGGAGGTGTGCGTACACAAAAGCCCCGGCGAGACCACCTCTCTGGGCGCGGCCATCGCCGCCGGCGTGGGCGTGGGCCTGTTTGAGAGCTACGAACAGGCGGCGCAGATGGTCAAGACCCGCTCCCGCCACGCCGTCAACCCCGTCTGGCGGGAGAAGTACGCGCAGATGTATCCCCTCTACGCGATGATCTACGAGCGCGTGCGCCCCATCACCGACCGCCTCGCCGCCCTGAGGAACTAGCATGTCCAACATCGTCACCACGCAGGCCGACGAACTGCGCGCCTTTTTCGCCCGCGTCCGGCCCTGTTACCGCGAGCTGTTCAACATGGCGCACGCCATCTGCGGCAACTACGAACTGGCGGAATACGCCGTGCAGAGCGCCATCCTCGACGTCTTTCGCCGCGGCTCGCCCCGCAGCCGCGCGGGCCTGCGCGAAACCCTGCGCGCCCAGACGCGCGCCATGGCCATGGAGCAGGCCCGCCTCATCGACGACGCCGAACTGACATGGGACGGCTTTCGCGCCGATGCCATCGAGGGCGCGGGCGGCGACGCCGTGTTGCAGGCCGCCTCGCAGGAATCGCTGGAGGACCGCCGCGCGCTGATGCTGCGCTACGGCTGCGGTCTGCGCCCGCGCGACATCGCCCGCCTGCTGAACGTGCCCGCCGCGCAGGTCACCACCGCGCTCACGCGCTTTGCGCGCCGCCTGAAGCGCCGCCTGCCGCCGCGCGAACAGCCCCGCGCCGAGCGCGCCATCGCCCGCAGCGCCCGCGCCTGGCTGGAAAAGCAAAGCGCCGGCGTGCCGGACGCCGGGGCCGTCTACCGCAGCATGGAGGCCGAGCTGATGGAATCCGGCGCGCCCACGCACCGCGTTTCGCGCATCGTGGGCCGCGTCCTCGCCATCGCCGTGGCCCTCTTCCTCGCCGCGCTCTTCTGGCTCCTCATGGTACTCATGCAGCCCCCGCGCATGGAAGACCCCGCCCCCGCCCCCACCGTAGCCGCCAC
>DVOU01000058.1:0-36202 GCA_018713365.1 Candidatus Pullichristensenella excrementipullorum | reverse complement strand
TAGCTTGAGAGCGCCCGTCCTGCGGCGCGGGGGTCGCGGCACGCTGCGGCGCGACGGGTCGTTGCGGCACAGGGCGCGCGACCGTTGGCGTCCGCTGCGGCGCGGGGGATGGGTGGGGCGCAGGAATAGCTTGAGAGCGCCCGTCCTGCGGCGCGGGGGTCGCGGCACGCTGCGGCGCGACGGGTCGTTGCGGCACAGGGCGCGCGACCGTTGGCGTCCGCTGCGGCGCGGGGGACGGGTGGGGCGCAGGGGAAGCTGCGGCTGGATGGGGCCGCTCATGGGGCGTCGGAGCGGCGGCGTTGGAGGGGCTGCGCGGCGCTTCCGTCGCCGTCGTCGATGCCTCGAGAGGCGCTTCCGTTGCCGTGGACGCTTCCGGCGCGGCGGGAGGCGCTTCTGTTGCGGCGCTCGTTTCCGGCGCGGCGGGAGGTGTTTCCGTTGCGGCGCTTGCTTCCTGCGTGGCGGGAGGCGCTTCCGTTGCGGCGTTCGCTTCCGGCGCGGCGGAGCGGACTTCCGGCGCTGCCTCCGAAGCCGGCGCGGCGGCGGGTTGCGGCATCGCCGGGTGATTGTCCGTTATGTCGCCCGTTTCCGGCGCGGTATGGGGTATTTCCGTTGCGGCGCTTGTTTCCGGCGCGGCGGGCGCTTCCGTTGCGGCGCTCGTTTCCGGCGCGGCGGGAGGTGTTTCCGTTGCGGCGCTCGCTTCCGGCGCGGCGGGCGCTTCCGTTGCGGCGCTCGCTTCCGGCGCGGCGGGGCGGGCTTCCGCTTCGGCTTCCCGGGCGAACTGCGGCGGTTCTGCGGGGGACGGCGCTGGCGCGGCCCAGTGCGCCGCGCGCGCGTATGCGCGAGCCAACGGCACAGACGCCGCAGCCTGGGGCGCGTCCGTCGATGATGTGTCCTCATCGGGAGCGCCCATCGAAGCCTCCATCGGCTGCGGGACATCTTCCTGCGCTTCAACCGAACGCTCCGACACCTGCGGGACGTCTTCCTGCGCTTCAATAGACGCCTCCAACGGCTGCGAAACGTCTTCCTGCGCTTCAACCGAACGCTCCGACACCTGCGGGGCGTCTTCCTGCGCTTCAACCGAACGCTCCGACACCTGCGGGGCGTCTTCCTGCGCTTCAACCGAACGCTCCGACACCTGCGGGGCATCTTCCTGCGCTTCAACCGAACGCTCTGACACCTGCGGGGCGTCTTCCTGCGCTTCAACCGAACGCTCCGGCACCTGCGGGGCGTCTTCCTGCGCTTCAACCGAACGCTCCGACACCTGCGGGACGCGCTCTTCTGTCTGCGCGTTTTTCGCGTCGAGCGCCGCGCAGGCGGCCCTGCGGGCGGCGCTTCCCGGGCGTCTGCTCAGCCGCGGCAGGGACTGTGTGCCGTCCGCCTGTTCGTCGGTAAACGCCCACATCCGCTCTGCCACGGTGCGCATGTCCCTGCCCCCGCGCGTCTGCCCGGGGGTGGGCGGAATGGGCTTGCCTGGCGCGGCGGCTCTTTCGCGGATGGAGGCCTGCGCGGCGGCGATGCGGGCGGCGAGCGACGGTCCTACCGCGTCGCGCGGGGCCTTGCCGGGCCAATTCGGCGCTGCGCCATCCGTCAGGGGCGCGTCCGACGCCTCGCGCGCCGCCTCGCCCTCCGCCGGGTGCGCCGCTCCCGCGAACACCCGTTCCGTGGCGAAGTGGCGGCGCACCCAGTACAGGCCCAGCGCCAGCGCCAGAAAGACCGCGCCGAAGACGCCTGTGGGATAGCGGCTACGAATGAGGAAGTTCCTCAGCGCTTCTCCAGAGCCGTTGGAGCCGTCAAGCATGTAGCTGCCCCACGCCTCCAGATCGACCGCCGCGCCAGCTCCATTGCCCAGATACTCGCTGTATTCGCCGCGCCGGGTGAGGAAAACGACCAGGCCCACGGCGAACATCGCCAGCAGCGCGGCGGCCAGCCCCGCCAGCACGCGCTGCGCGAGGCGGGCAACGGTGCCTTGCCCAAGGCGGGGGATCTTCACAGAGTCCGCCCGCTGCTCGCCCAGCGGACACCACCAGATGGCCAGCCCCGCCACGGCGGCAAAGCCGAAGAGGCGCACCATCGTGTCCGTAAGGCCGCCCAGCAGGAAGAGCAGGAAGTAGCCCAAGGGCGGCTTCAATTCCAGCAGTATTTTGAACAGGTCGATGATGCCATAGGAGCGCAGCGTGCCCACGGAAACGCGGTATTGCGAAAGCACCTGCGACAAAAGCGAGTTCAGCACGATGGAGACGATGAAGCCGACCACGGCGCAGGCGAGGAACACCGCCGCCGCGCCGCCGACGCCCCACAGCGCCCGCTGCTTCCACAGCGACGGTATGCCCGCGCGCGGGGCTTTTTCCCCCTTGGCCGGGGCGACACTCAGGCGCAGCCAGACGCTCATGCCCAGCGACAGCGCCAAAAGGGCGCTCACCATGTATGCGGTGAGGCGTATTTTGTCGATGTCTAAGAGGGCGTAGAAGCGCGGCATGAAGACGGAGGCCAGGAAGGCAAAGAGCAGCAGCACGTTGCGCGGCCACGAGGCGCGCGAACGACCGCCGCGCGCGGAGGTATGCAGGGTGGTGATGGCGTTGAGCGCGCCAATCATCGGCAGGAGGATGCAGCCAAGCACCGCGAGCATGAAGAGCAGCATGGCGACAGGCCCGTCGCCAATGCGGCCCATCACCATGGAAAAGTTCCAAACCACCTGCAGCCAGGAAAGGCCGCCGGGGAAGTATGCAGAATCGAAGTTCGGCACCAGTACCGCCAACGCCAGCGCCAGCAGCGCCGCGACGAGGCCCACGTAGGAAAGCGCCGCCTGCTGCCTGACCTGCATGGAGGAGGGGATGCGGAAATAGCTGCCCACGCAGGAGACGAGCGCCAGCAGGGCGACGGCCGTCATGGCGAAGAAGCCGCCGCTGACCTCCCAGCCCCGATAGGCCGGGGTGAGCTGGGCAAAGAAGGCGGCGGCCGCCAGCAGCACGAGGGCCACATCCACGCGGCTGCGCTTCCCCCGCAGCGAGCGCGCGAGCCGCAGCAGGATGATGACGCTGCCCGCCAGCGGCAGCAGGTAGACCAGCACAGCGCCGAACTGCCCCAGCCAGGCGGCGAAATCGAAGCCGACCGGGCTGAGTTCCTCCAGCATGTCCTCTATCCAGTACCTCGGATAGCCGCCAAAGCGTCTGGCGGGCCAGCCGATGGACGCGTTCCGCAAAAGGGCGATGTTGAGCGTCGCCGCGGCGATGCCCACGCAGTCGAGCAGGCGGCGCCGCTCCTTCAGCAGCGCGCGCAGCGGCGAGATGGCCAGCAGCACAAGCGGCGCCAGCGTGAGCAGCGCGAAAAAGACCATGCCCGCACCCCAAGAAACCCCAAACGATCGATGCAGAACGATGCCAATCTCCTGTGTCACGGCCAGCGCCAGCGCCAGCGCCGCGGGCAGGGTCAGGCGCGACTCTCCTTTGCGGATGCGCTGGATGAAGGCAATCGCGGCCAAAGCGGCGCTGAGCGGCGGGAGCAGGTAGAGCAGCCCATCCAGCAGCACGGGCAATGCCGACATGAAGCCCGACCAGTCAAACACCAGTCCGTCGAAGCAGTCGTGCCAATAGTCTGAGATGATATAGCTCCACGGCATGTAGTCCATGCGGAAAAGAAGGACGTCGATAAAAAAGCAGCCGAAGAAGCAGGCCAGCGACGCCAGCAGGCCGACGCGGTCGAGGATGGCGGGCAGGTTGCCATCGCGCAGCGCCTGCCTGAGCCCGAGCTTTGCCCGCGCGGCGTCCGCGCCGCCGAACGGCATCTCCCCCGCAGAGGAGGGCAGCGCGCCCCCGCGCTGCCTGTGCCGCAGCCAGAGGGCGGCGACCGTGCCGATGAGGAAGGCAAGCGCCTGCAAAAGCGCGGCGAGAAGGATGCCTCTGCCCGCTCCCATCAGCGTACCCAGCGGCAGCGACGCCTCCAGCGCCAGCAGCGCCGGGCGCAAGACGCGCATCCGGCGGCTGCGCCAAGGCAGGCAGTACGTCAGCGCCAGCAGCGCAAGCGGCGGGCCGAAGTTGAGGATAGCGCTCCAGACCCGGGAAAGAAAGGCCGCAAAGCCGCTTTCTGCGGAGAACAGCAGCCGTTGCTGCGGAGCGAAGAGGAGCAGAAACGCCCCCGCCAGAGCGACGATCTGCGCGATGATGAACCAGCGCTCGCCGCGCCTTTGCGCCTTTTCCGGCGCGCATTTGGGCAACAGGGCGGCAAAAAAGTCCCGCACGGGCAACAGCGGCGCGCAGGCGACGGCGGCGATGCGCGCCATGGGCGGCGCTTCCGGCGCGTGCGGGCCGGCCAGAAGGATGGCGATGCCGCCCCAGCTCACCATCAACACGCCGAGGGCGAGGAGCAACTGCCAGAGGCCGAAGTGGCCGGAAGCCGCCATGGCAAAGAGGCAGACCACGCCCGCCGCCGCGCACACCGGCCCGGAGAGCAGCCAGCGCACCCCTTCGCGGGCCACGTAGCGCGGGGCAAGCAGGGCCAGCAGGCCCGCCAGCGACACCAGCGTGGGCGCGGAGAAGAACGACAGCCCCAGCCTGCCGAGCGCGCCCCGCAGCAGCGCCGCCAGCACGGCCAGCGCATACAGCGCGATCTGCAGCGCGAGCAGCGCCGCCAGCAGCGCGGTGCCGCGCAGCAGCATGGCGCGGGCGTAGACGAGCGCGCCCTCGCAGCGCTTTTCGCGCCACAGCGTGTACCACAGGCCCAGCCCCAGCCCGGCCACGGCGGCGAGGAAGGCGGCCCACGGAATGTCGGACGCCGCGCCCCTGTTTGGCGCGGGCCTTGGCTCGACCTGTTCCAGCGCGATCAAACGCACGTCGCCCTCAAGCTCCGCCTCGTCCGCCGCGGACGTCTGCCCGGCCTGATCCAGCGTGATCATATGCACGCCGCCCTCGGCCAGCGCCGCGCCGGCGTGGGAAAGCCCGAGCAGCGCCAGCAGACAGGCGATGAACAGCGCCATACGTCTTCTTCCACAGCGCATTTGCCGCATCCCCTTTCCAGAAAGACAGGCGTTGGTATACGCAATATTTTCCTTACTCTAATGCTACAATGGATGTTGTCTGGCTGTCAATCCATCTTCGACACAAGAAAGATGTGTCACAGGCACAAAAACGCGCGGAACAGCGAAGCCGCCTCCCCGTTGCGACGGAGAGGCGGCTGACGAAGAGGCAGTGAAGATGTTTTCAAAGCGGGCCTTCGACGCGGGCCTAGAGCTTGCTGCACAGCGCCTTCAATTCATGGTAATAGCCCCGGCCCTGCGGCACCTGCGCAAGCAATCCCTGCCGCCAGTTGCACTCGATGATGGCGACGCGCTCCTCGGAAAGGAAGCCCACGTCCCAGCCGAGGTAACGGCACTGGGGCACGGCGTAGAGGCGGCGGGCGGCGCGGCGCACAAGTGCCAGCGCCTTGTCCCAGTTGGGGATCTGAAAGCCCTTGAGGCGCACGCCGGTGAGCGGATGGTTGGGGTAAAAGCGCGCCATCTCGTCCACGCCATCGGAGGTGATGATGCCGGTGGCGAGGTCGGCGGCCATGATGATGCCCCCGGCGGCGACGTTGTCCACAAAATGCACGCCCCTGGCCGAGCGCGGCGCGGCCAGAAGGATGTGAACGGCGTCGCGGTCGGTATAGGTGCAAAAGCGCACGGTGTTGATGCAGTGGGGGTTGAGGCGATCCATCTGCGGGTGCTGCACGGGCATTTCCTCCACCAGCAGGCCGTGGCCATCCAGCTCGGCGCGCAGGGCGAGGGCGTCCGCGTCGCCCGCGTATTCATGCACGCGCAGGCCCTCCGCGCGGCCGGCGCAGGCGGGCTTGATCATCACCCGGCGGTGGCGGCGGAGAAAATCGACAAAGGCCTCGTCGGTACAGGTGGTGGGGTTGAGCCATTCGCGGCAGAGGTATTCGCCAAACAGCGCGTTGAACAGGAGCTTGTTGCCGGGAGCGGAGGCGTTGATGGTCTCATCATCGCCAATGGCGTGGATGAGGTCGTCGCGGCGCTGCGTGGTCAGAAAGGTGTCGCGCTCGGCGTCGCTGCGCTCGTAAAAGTGAAAAAGAAAGTATTCGCGCGTAGTGCAGAGCGTCTGTTCGCGGGCGCGCAGAAAGTCCTTCCACGAGGCCTGGACGCCAAAGCGCGCGCGGTCGGCCTCGAAATCGCGGCGCATGTCCAGCGCGCCCCACAGCCGGGTGCGCGCGTTATCCACAAAGCCCATGATGCCACCCCCTGCCGGCCATGATCCCCCATTTCAAATTATAGCCACAGGGGGCGCGATGTCAAGGCGGCGGCGCGCCGGGAGGGACAACTTTACCGCAGCGTCACGATTTCGTCCCCAGCAAAAGAGCGCCCCGCGCACATGATGGCGCGGGGCGCACAGGATGTTGACAAAGTCAACAGACTGACAGAGCGTTGAGAAAGCCTGCAAGCCAAGGAAGCTGTACTTGCATCCAAGGGAGCTTACATAGACGTAAGTGACCGCAGGATGCAAGTGCAGCTGACGCAGGAAGCAAAAATCGCCTCTGATTTTTATATATCAGAGCGATTTTTGCGGTTGTGGGCTTTGTCAGCGCTCTGAGCGCCCCGCGCACATGATGGCGCGGGGCGCAGAATGTTAAGTCATGTGGTCGTGGGCTTTATCAGCGCTTGGCGGCGGCGCGCAGGGCGTCCACCATGTCGAGGCGCTCCCACGGCAGGTCCAGGTCGTCGCGGCCAAAGTGGCCGTAGGCGGCCACCTGCTGGTAGATGGGGCGCTTGAGGTCGAGGCGGCGGATGATGGCCGCCGGGCGCAGATCGAAGGTCTTATCGACGAGCTTCGCCAGTTCGTCGTCCGGCAAAATGCCGGTGCCCTCGCTGTCCACGAACACGCTCACGGGCTTTGCCACGCCGATGGCGTAGGCCGCGCCCACCTCGCAGCGGCGGCAGAAGCCGGCGGCGACGAGGTTCTTGGCCACGTGGCGCAGGGCATAGGCGGCGGAGCGGTCCACCTTGCTGGGGTCTTTTCCGGAGAAGGCGCCGCCGCCGTGGCGCGCGTAGCCGCCGTAGCTGTCGACGATGATCTTGCGGCCGGTGAGGCCGGAATCGCCCTGCGGCCCGCCGACCACGAAGCGGCCGGTGGGGTTGATGAAGAACTTGGTGTTTTCATCCAGCAGTTCCGCCGGCACGGTGGGGCGGATGACCGTTTCGATCATGTCGCGCTCGATCTGCTCGTGGGTGGCCTCGGGCGCGTGCTGCGTGGACAGAACGATGGCCTCCACGCGCAGGGGGCGGTCGTCCTCGTACTCCACGGTCACCTGCGCCTTGCCGTCGGGGCGCAGATAGGGCAGCTTGCCGGACTTGCGCGCCTGGGAAAGCGCGCGCGTCAGTTTGTGCGCCAGAGAGATGGCCAGCGGCATGTATTCGGGGGTCTCGTCGCAGGCGTAGCCGAACATCATGCCCTGATCGCCCGCGCCCATGTTCTCGTCGCCGCGCTTAACGCCCATGGCGATGTCCGGCGACTGCTCGTCCACGGAGACCAGCACCGCGCAGGACTGGCCGTCGAAGCCGTACTTGGCGCGGTCGTAGCCGATCTCGACGATCTTGTTGCGGGCGATCTGGTCGATGGGCACATAGGCAGAGGTGGTGATCTCGCCCATCACCAGCACCATGCCGGTGGTGGCGCAGCATTCGCAGGCCACGTGGGCGTCTGGGTCCTTGGCGAGGATGGCGTCCAGCACGGCGTCGGAGATCTGGTCGCAGATCTTGTCGGGATGGCCTTCGGTGACGGACTCGGAAGTGAACAGTCTTCTCATGATTTGGTTTCCTCCGTGTTTTACTCGAACAAAAAAACCCGCCACTTGGCGAGCTTGCGGAAAAGACCGGAATCTCGCCTCATCTTCCGGCGCAGGCATGGCCTTGCGCCGCGGGAATTGGCACCTTGCCGCGCCTGCGCGCGAACCGGTTGCCGGGTTTCATCGGGCCCGTCCCTCGACCACTCTGGATAAGGCTTGTTTAATTGTCCACAACCGATTATATACGCGCCGCGGACCTCTGTCAAGGCGGGGTTGGGATAATTTTTTATGAACTTCCCGGCGACGGGACGGGGCGCGGCCTTGTTTCCCCGCGCAGGGCTGTGCTATAATGGAAAATGGAAAGGAATGGAGGACGCATATGGCGCTTTCGATGGTTCATCTGCTCCTGGCGCGCAGCTGGGCGCGCGGGCATGAGGCATATCTGGAATGCCCGGAGTTCTATCTGGGCGCGATCTCCCCGGACGCGATGCACGTCCGCTTTCACGACGACAAATCCCGCAAGGACGAATTTCACCTCGGCAACTGGGGCAGCGTGCATGTAGAGCGCGTACACGAATACTGGCGCGAACGCTTCACGCCCTTCGACGTGGGCTACGGCATCCACGCCCTCACCGACGGCTACTGGGTGCCCTCGGTCAAGCGCGACTTTCCCGACTTTGTGGACCCCGCGCGCGACGCGCTCATCCCCGCCCTGTACTACAACGACGTGCGGCAGACGGACTTCCGCCTCTACGCCGAACACCCGGACAGGCAGCGCATCTTCGCGCTGTTGCGCGCGGCTGTGCCGCCTGTTAATCACCCCATGCTCACCGCCGCTGAGCTTGCCCAGTGGCGCGACGACCAGTTTGCCTTTTACGAGGGACCCTGTCCGCACGACGCGCCCGTGCGCCATGTGGACAGCGCCTATGTGGCGGGTTTCATCGACCGCATGGTCCCCGAATTTGACCGCATCATGAGGAGGTATTTCCAATGACGAACGCCGTTTTGCAGGCCATCGCCCAGCGCCGCAGCAACCGCGGCTACGCCCCGCGCCAGCTCACCGAGGAGGAGCTTTCCGCCATCCTCACCGCCGCCATGCAGGCTCCCAGCGCCCGCAACACGCAGCCGTGGCACTTCTCCGTGGTGCAGAACGCCGCGCTTTTGAAGGAATTTTCCGACGACTACAACGCCCTGCAGACCGCCGACCCGGGCCGCGACATCCTCTTTTTTGCGGCGCCCACGGTGGTGTTCATCTCCACGCCCATCGAGGCGCCGACGAAGTTTTCGCAGATCGACTGCGGCATCGCCGCGCAGAACATGGCGCTGGCGGCGCATTCCATCGGGCTGGGCAGCGTCATTTTGGGCCGCCCCATGGAGGTGTTCAAGAGCGCAAAGGGGCCGCGCTACGAACAGGCCTTCGGCTTCCCGGAGGGCTACACCTTCGCCATCGCCGTGGCGCTGGGCGAGCCGACGCTCACCAAGGAAGCGCACGTGGTGCGCGAGGGGCTCGTCAACCGCGTGTGAAGAGCCTGACATGGAACCCCTGGCACGGCTGCAAAAAGTATTCCGAAGGCTGCCTGAACTGCTACGTTTACCGCCGCGACGCCTCGGTGGGCAGGGACGCCTCCATCGTCGCGCGCACCAAGGACTTTGACTGGCCGCTGCGCAGGCGGCGGGACGGGAGCTTTTTCCTGCCGGACGGCGAGCATGTGTACGCCTGCATGACCTCGGACTTTTTTCTGCCCGAGGCCGACGCGTGGCGCGCGGAGGCGTGGAAGTGCATCCGCCTGCGGCCGGACGTGTCCTTCACCATCATCACCAAGCGCATCCTGCGCATGGAGGCGTGCCTGCCGCCGGACTGGGGCGACGGCTACGAAAACGTGGAGATCGGCCTCACCTGCGAAAACCAGCGCCGCGCCGAGGAGCGCATGGGGGAATTTCTGCGTCTGCCCATCCGCAGCCGCTTTATCATCTGCGAACCGCTGTTGGAGCGGGTGGACCTCTCCCCATGGCTGGACGCGCGCATCGGCGAGGTGGTAGCCGGCGGCGAATCCGGCCCGAACGCGCGGGAGATGCGCTACGAGTGGGCGCTCTTTCTGCGCCAGCAGTGCCTGCGCGCCGGCGTGGGCTTCCATTTCAAGCAGACGGGCGCGAACTTTGTCAAGGATGGCCGCCGCTACCGCATCGAGCGCGCCCTGCAGATGCCGCAGGCGAAAAAAGCCGCCATCGACCTTCCCCGGGTTTCACCCCCGCCCTTTGGGGGTATCAATAAAGCAGAGAGAACAAAACAGGAGGAAACACCATGAGCAAGAGCATCAAGGGCACCCGCACCGAAGCCAACCTGCTGGCGGCGTTCGCCGGCGAATCCCAGGCCCGCAACAAGTACACCTACTACGCCTCCCGCGCCAAGAAGGACGGCTATGAGCAGATCGCCGCGCTGTTTACCGAGACGGCGGAGAACGAGAAGGAACACGCCAAGATCTGGTTCAAGCTCCTGCACGACGGCGCTGTGCCGGACACCGTGACCAACCTCAAGGACGCCGCCGCCGGCGAGAACTACGAGTGGACGGACATGTACGCCACCTTCGCCAAGGAAGCCCGCGAGGAGGGCTTTACCGAGATCGCCGCCCTCTTTGACGGCGTGGCGAAGATCGAGAAGGAACACGAGGAGCGCTATCTGGCGCTTTTGAAGAACATCGAGGACGGCGTGGTGTTCAGGAAGGACAACGTGCGCGTCTGGAAGTGCCGCAACTGCGGACACATCCACGTGGGCGAGTCCGCCCCCGAGGTCTGCCCGGTGTGCGCCCATCCGCAGGCGTACTTCGAGCTGCAGGCGAAGAACTACTAAGGCAAATGGAAACGGCCCCGCGAGCGAATGTTCTCGCGGGGCCGTTGATTTTTGGGAAAAGCGCGGACGTTCAGAAAGCTATTTTTTCCTCAATGTACTTGACCAGCTCGTCGATGGCCACGACGTCCTGCTTCATGGTGTCGCGGTCGCGCACGGTGACTTTGCCGGTCTCCAACGTGTCAAAATCGACGGTGACGCACAGGGGCGTGCCGGCCTCGTCCTGGCGGCGGTAGCGCTTGCCGATGGAGCCGGTCTCGTCGTATTCGACCATGAAGTGCTTGGACAAAAGCGCGTAGACCTCGCGGGCCTTGTCGCCCAATTTGTTCTTTTGCAGCGGCAGCACGGCGGCCTTGTAGGGCGCGAGCGCCGGGTGCAGGTGCAAGACGGTGCGCACGTCGCCGCCCTCCAGCTCCTCTTCATCGTAGGCGTCGCAGAGGAAGGCCAGCACGAGGCGCTCCACGCCCACGGACGGCTCCACGCAGTAGGGGATGAACTTCTCGTTGGTGGTGGGGTCGAGGTATTCCATGGACTTGCCGGAATGCTCCATGTGCTGCTTGAGGTCGTAGTCCGTGCGGTCGGCCACGCCCCACAACTCGCCCCAGCCGAAGGGGAAGAGGTATTCAAAGTCCGTGGTGGCTTTGGAGTAGAAGGCCAGCTTGTCCTTCTCGTGGTCGCGCAGGCGGAGGTTTTCCTCCTTCATGCCCAGAGAGAGCAGCCAGTCGCGGCAGAAGGAACGCCAGTAATCGAACCACTGCAGATCCTCGCCGGGCTTGCAGAAGAACTCCAGCTCCATCTGCTCAAACTCGCGCACGCGGAAGATGAAGTTGCCGGGCGTGATCTCGTTGCGGAAGGACTTGCCGATCTGGCAGATGCCGGCGGGCAGCTTCTTGCGCGTGGTGCGCATGGCGTTGAGGAAGTTGACGAAGATGCCCTGCGCGGTCTCGGGGCGCAGGTAGATCTCCGCGGCGGAATCCTCGTTGACGCCCTGATGGGTCTTGAACATGAGGTTGAACTGACGGATGCCGGTGAAGTCCTTCTTGCCGCACACGGGGCAGGTGATGTCGTGTTCGGCGATGTAGGTCTCCAGCTGTTCATTCGTCCAGCCGTCGCCGGTCTCCTTGCCGCCGGTGAAGTCCTCGATGAGCTTGTCGGCGCGGAAGCGGGCCTTGCAGGCCTTGCAGTCCATCAGCGGATCGTTGAAGCCGCCGACGTGACCGGAAGCCACCCAGACCTCGCGGTTCATCAGAATGGCGCAGTCCAGCCCGGTGTTGTAGGGGCATTCCTGCACGAACTTCTTCCACCAAGCGCGCTTGATGTTGTTCTTGTACTCCACGCCCAGGGGACCGAAGTCCCACGTGTTGGCCAGACCGCCGTAAATTTCGGAGCCCGCGAAGATGTAGCCGCGGTTTTTGCACAGCGCGACCAGCTTGTCCATTGTCAGCTTCGCCATATCCATACCCTCTTTTTCGATTGCGATGTGGTACAAGCATAGCAGATTTGCCGGAAAACTGCAACGCCGGAATGTAAATTCGCGCGATATTTCGTTGGGGAAAGCGTCATTTTATAGATGCTCCCAGAACCAGCCGATGTTGATGGCGGTGAAAGCCACGGCAATGACGCACAGCGCCAGCGCGGCCGTGGCGTAGCGCAGGCGCCTGACGCGGCCATAGACGCTGAGGGGGATGCCCACAAGGGCAAAAAGGCACGGCATGCTTATCCAGTACGATTCCACGACCATTTCCGCATTGGGCATCCTGCGCCCGCGCCAGAGGACGGCGACGGCGAACAGGCTCCAGAACGTGTAGAGCATCGCCAGTACGCCCATCGTCAAAGCCAGCGTGCCCAGGCCGCTTTCCCGCAGGCCGTCCCTCAACTCCATGCCGCACTCGCCGCAAAAGCGCGCGCCCGCCGGGCGGGATGGCCGCAGCGGGGGCAGGTATTCGCTCTTTCCATAGACTCGCCTCCTGCGGTTACTGTATCACAAAGAAATATACCCGTCAACGCCCCCACCAAAAACCGAGCGCCCCGCCCGGCCGTCTAACAGATGACCGGTCAAAACGATGGAGGTGTCCCATGACGAGCGAACAGTTTGCGCAGGAGATGATGAAGGCCCTGCTTTCCCTGACGCTGCTTCTCGCCGTGGCGCTGTGCGCCCTGCCCGTCCACGCCGAAGAGGCCCTGCCGCCGTTGAGCGACCTGTTCCTCTATGAGCCTGACGAGGGCGAAGAAAACGCCGAGGCCACCCGTGCCGCCAACGCCGCCTACCGGGAGATGATCGACGCGCTGGCGCAAAAGACGGATGTGGTCTGCGAAAGTGAGGCGTTGCGCTTTGAAGCCCTGCAGTACCTGGCCGTGGACGATTTCACGCTGCTGACCTGGCGCGTGACCAATTTGACGGACAAGACGGTCTTTCTCATGACCAGCGAGTTTTACGCCGCCTTCAGCGGCATCGAATACGACGTCTGCGGCGGCTGGCAGTGGGACAGCCTCGTCCTTGCCCCCGGCGCAAGCGCCGACGCCCGCTTCCACGGCACGCTCTGGTCGCACTTTGAGCCGGGCGAGGGAGAATTTACGCTGGATGTGAAGGTGTACGATGTTTCGCAGGACACGGAAGAGGCCGCCGAAATGGCGGCGCTGGGGACGTTTTCGCCCGTGGAGAGCGGTTGCCCGCTCCTTGAGGAAACGCGCCTTGCCGTGCCGATGACGATGACGGCGGGCAATGTGCGCTCAGCGCTGAAGGACGGCGCGCCGCTGGAATGGGAAATGGACGGCTACACGCTGCGCGTGACGCAGGCAGAGATGAGCGAGGTCGGAGCGCGCTTTGCGCTGGAGCGCATCTACGCAAGCCGCGACGCCGCGCTCGCCGACCCGCCGGACGGCGAGGCGTTCTGGGACTACGAGCTGCTCAGCGCCGACGGCGCGAAGTGGGTCTCCACGGCCTACGGCGACCTCCCCGACGCGCCGGTGGAGCTGGAAGACGGCCGCTGGGCCTGGCAGTATTCCACGCGCGTCTACTACATGGTCTGCCAGCCGGAAACGGTGGTGCTGCGCGCGCGCCGCTTCACCGGCAACGGCTACGACGAAAGCGCCAACGTGGATGTGGAATTGCAGTTTTAGCGCGGGATGGACAAAACGCCCGGGGAGCATGCCGCTTCCCGGGCGCTGGCTTTATTCAGCAGAAGTAGCTGGCGCAGCCGAAGAAGGAAAGCCACTTTTCGAGGACTTCCCCGCTTCGGGCTTCGATGATCTCCATGAGGTTTCCCAGCACTCTTTCGGGAATGTGGGAGTTGTTGTTGCACAAATAGCACTTCCCCGCCCGCGTTATCCAGACCTTCGTGGCGTTCGCGGAGGGGATACCTTCGGAAATGTGGACGTGTACGGGTTCCAACGGGTCGCCCTCGTTGGCCCAGAAATAGACCGTGTAAGGCCCGATCCTAAAAACCCGAGGCATTTTCAAACCCTCCGCCCTTGGCAAAGCGCAGGATGAGATGCGCGGTGGATTCGAGTATCTTCTGATACTCCGCGATCTCCTCGGGCGCAAAGCCGTCGATGTCCTTCCACGTATAGGAGGGCAAAAAGCAGGTGGCCGAGTGAAAGCCGTCCCGCGCGTCCGGGCGCTCGATGTAGACGCGGACTTCGCCGGAGGGGAACATTTCGGAGTGGACGATCTCGGTATCGTCGTTGAGGGTCAGAAATGGATACATCATGGCGCTCACCTCGCCTCTATTATAGCAGAGAACGGCGGAAAAATCCACCTCACCGCTCGCTCACGGCCTCCGAGAGGGCTTCCCATTCCTCGTAGAGCGCGTCCATGCCCGCCTGCAGTTCGGCGTGGCGGCGGGCAGTCTCGCGCGCCTCGTCCGGGCGCTGATACAGTTCCGGGTCGGCCATGCGCGTTTCCAGGTCCTGAATTTCCTTTTCCGCGTCGGCGATGCGCGCTTCCGCGGCCTCAAGCTGCTTTTCCAGCGCCTTTTTGCCCTCGCGCAGCAGGCGCTCCTTGCGGCGCTGCTTGTCCAGCTGCGTCTTCGTCATGCCGGAGGCGGCGGCGTCTTCCAGCCCCGCTTCCTCGCGGCGCTTTTTTTCCAGATAGTCGTCGTAATTGCCGAGGTATTCCTTTACGCCGTCCGGGCGCATCTCGATAATGCGGTCGGCCACGCGGTTGATGAAGTAGCGGTCGTGCGAGACGGTGAGGATGGTGCCGTCGAAATCCTCCAAAGCGCCTTCCAGCACTTCGCGGCTGTCCATGTCCAAATGGTTGGTCGGCTCGTCGAGAAGGAGGAGGTTGTCGCGCTTGAGCATCAGTTTGCACAGCGACACGCGGCCCTTTTCGCCGCCGGAGAGCATGGAGATCTTCTTGTAAACGTCGTCGCCGGTGAAGAGGAACAGCGCCAGCACCGAGCGCACGCGGTCGAGGTCGAGGCGGGGAAAGGCGTCCCACAGTTCGTTTAAGACGTCCTTTTCCGGGTCAAGCCCGGTCTGGTGCTGCTCGTAGTAGCCCAGATCGACGTTGGCGCCGAACTCCACCTCACCCGCGTCGGCCTTCAGTTTGCGGGCGATGATGTTGAGCAGCGTAGACTTGCCCACGCCGTTGGGGCCGATGATGGCCACGCGGTCTCCGGCGCGCAGGTGGAGGTCGAAGTTTTCAAACAGCCTGCGCCCCTCGAAGCCCTTGGCAAGGCCATGCACCTTGAGCACGTCGTCGCCCGTGCGGCGGCGCGCCTCGAAGGAAAAGCGCACGTGCTGCTCGTCCACCGGTCTTTCCAGTTTTTCCATCTTTTCCAGCCGCTTTTCCCGGCTTTCCGCCGCGCGGATGGACTTTTCGCGGTTGTACATGCGGTAGCGCTGGATGATGGCCTGCTGACGGGCGATCTCCGCCTGTTGCAGCTTGTATTCGCGTATCTGCCGCTCGATGTCGGCCTGCCGTTTGACGGTGAACTGGTCGTAGTTGCCCTCGTACTGCACAAGGCGGCGCATGGAGATCTCCGCCATGCAGTCGCAGACGCTGTTCATGAAGTAGCGGTCGTGCGAGATGATCAGCACCGTGCCGCGGTACTTTTTCAGCGTGTCCTCCAGCCACTGGATGGAGGAAAGGTCCAAGTGGTTGGTCGGCTCGTCGAGCATGAGCAGGTCGGGCTGGGTGAGAAGCAACCGGGCAAGGCAGAGGCGCGTCTTTTCCCCGCCGGATAATACGCTGGCGGGCTGATCCTCGCGCCCCCTGGCAAAGCCGAGACCGGCAAGCACGCCCTGTATGCGGCTGGGCCACTCGTAGCCGCCCGCGTCCTCAAAGCGGTCGGTGAGGCGGGCGTATTCGCGGGAGAGGCGGTCAAGCTCGGCCTCGTCTTCGTGCTTTTGCGCCATCTCCTCTTCCAGCGCGCGCAGGCGGCGCTCCATTTCCCGCACCGGCTCGAAGACGCGGGAAAGCTCTTCGCGCACGGTGAGGTCGCTCTGGATGTCGGCCTCCTGGGTGAGCATGCCCACGCGCGTGCCGCGCATCAGCGATATGGAACCTTCGTCCGGCTCCATCTGCCCGGCGATGAGGCGAAAGAGCGTGGATTTGCCCGAGCCGTTGACGCCGATCAAACCCATGCGCGCCCCCTGCTGGAGCGTCAGCGATATGTCTTTCAGGACGGACTTCATGCCGAAGGCCTTCGACACGCCCTGCACAGTCATCAGTATCATGCGTTTCCCCTTATGCGTTTACGCGCCCAGCCAGCGCCCGGTCGCGCCGCAGGGCAGTACGCCGCCCGCGGTCACGGGCAGCACGATCTCCTCCGCCGTCACCCTGCCGCCGCGATGGCGGGCGACGGCCATGGTCAGCATGTTGTTCAAAACCGCCGGTTGCAGGCCGGTGGTGTAGCTGTTGATGAGCATGAACAGCGCGTCCCCGGCAAGCACCTTTTCGCAGGCTTCCACCAGCGGGTAAAGCTCGTTTTCCAGCTTCCAGACCTCGCCGCCGGGGCCGCGGCCATAGCTGGGCGGGTCCATGAGGATGCCCTGATAGGCGTTGCCCCGCCGCGCCTCGCGCAAAACGAACTTCTTGGCGTCATCGACGATCCAGCGCACATGCGTTTCGTCGATGCCGCTCAGGCGGCGGTTCTCCCCCGCCCACTGCACCATGCCCCTAGCCGCGTCCACATGCGTCACCTGCGCGCCGGCGCGGGCGCAGGCCACCGTGGCCCCGCCCGTGTAGCCGAAGAGATTGAGCACCCTGATGGGGCGCTTTGCCTCGCGGATGCGCGCGGCCATCCAGTCCCAGTTGACGGCCTGTTCCGGGAAGAGGCCGGTGTGCTTGAAGCCCGTGGGGTGGACGTAGAAGCGCAAGTCGCCATACGACACCGTCCAGCGCTCGGGCAGCTTTTTGAAAAACTCCCACTCGCCGCCGCCCTTGACGGAGCGGTGGTAGTGCGCGTCGGCGCGCGTCCACAGTTCGGGGCGCTGTTTGGGCCAGATGGCCTGCGGGTCGGGGCGGCGCAAAATGACGTCCTGCCAGCGCTCGAGCTTTTCGCCGTCGCCCGTGTCGATCACTTCATAGTCCTTCCAGCCAGAGGCGATAAACATGGCCTGTCCTCCCCTATTTATCCTCAAAGCGGTCGCTTCCCCACCAGTCGGGCAGCAGTTCCCGCAGCGCGCAAATGCGGCGCGGCGTTTCGCGCAAAAGTATTTCGATGTTTCCCGCGTCGCTCATGAGCTGCATCAGCGCCTCGCGGCAGGCGCCGCAGGGCGGCACCACGCCGTTTTCCTTCACCGCCACCACGCGGCGCACGCGATGTTCCCCGGCGGTGAGCATGGCGTAGAGGGCGGCGCGCTCGGCGCAGGTACTCAGGCCGCAGACGCCGTCCACGCACGCGCCCACGTAGATATTGCCGCGCTCGGTCTCCACGGCGGCCCCCACCTGCCCGGCGTAGACAAAGGGCGACACCTCGCGCTCGTTGAGTACGGCGCGGGCGGCGCGCAGGAGCCTGTCCCAACCGTCGCTCATGGCCTTTCCCTCCGTTTCCCATCCATTATAGCGTGGTTTGGCGCGGGAATCAACGTACTTCCGATGAAAAAACGGAACGGGATCGCTCCCGTTCCGCAGGGGACATATGTTCTTTTACGCCGCGAAGGCGATGGAGGCGACCATCTCCGCCATGCGCGCGCCGTGGCCCTCGGCAGCCTCCTCGGGGCACTGGGCGGTGACGCAGAGGCAGTAGGCGTCGCCGGGGATGAACCAGTAGCGGTAGACCACGCCTTCGGAGGCGACTTCGACGCTCTTGACCTCCTCGCCGCTCTCCATGGCAAAGGTCTCGATCTCGCCGATGACGGCGTCGGGGTCCTCGGTGTAGGCGGCCTCGCTGAGCATGCTGTCGGCGTCGTCCGCGGTCAGGCCAAGGGCGGGCTGCACGGTGAGGGAAGTGTCGGGATCGTCGAGCGGGGCGTAGACGTCCGGGGCGTAGTTGAGGCTTTCCTCCGTCAGCTCGGCGGTCTCGTCGGCAGTCTCGCCGGCGGCGGTCTCGTCGGTGGCGGCGGTCTCGTCGGTCGCAGCGGTCTCATCCGTCGCGGCGGTCTCATCCGTCGCAGCGGTCTCATCCGTCGCGGCGGTTTCGTCCGTTGCGGCGGTCTCATCCGTCGCGGCGGTTTCGTCAATGACCGTTGCGTCGGCAGCCGCCTCGCCGCTCGCCGCCTGCAACGTCCAGCCGTCCATCAGCCAGATAGTGTAGCCGGAGGCGGCGGTGTAGAGCGTTTCATTGACGGTCTCGGTCGTTCCCTCGATGGTGATGTCGCGCGTGCGGGTCGGGATATCCGTCTCCGCCAGTGCCACGGAGCAGAGCAGGGCCATCAATAACAGCAAAGACAGGGCTTTTTTCATATTCACACTTCCTTTCAGGCGATATAGCTTCCGGGATGTCCGGGGAATGGGCTTACTGCGCCGGAGCGCAGGCGGTGAGCGCGCCCTCGAGGATCTCCGCGGCGGTCATGGTGCTGACATCTCCGTGGAGTACCAGGCAATACTGCACGTCGTCCACAGACCATGTGTAAACGCCATAGCCGCCATTCTCCTGCGTGGAGCGGTAAGAGACGGAAACGGCGTCCTCCCCCAGGGCGCGCTCCTCCACGGTGGGCTCGCTCATCTCCATGAACAGGCCGGAGATGTCGTCCTCGGTGCGGGCGGCGCGCAGCGTGCATTCCAGCTCGCCGACGGTGAACGCCGCCTCGCCGGTCGTGCCGCCGATGACGGTGTAGACCGCCTCCACGCCCTCCGGCGCGCCGAAGGAAATGTCCAGCGCGGCCTCGACGGCGCTCGCGTCCGCCACTTCCTCACGCGGGTTGGGAACAGCCTCCGCCGCGGCACAGCCGGCCAGCGCCACGAGCAGGGCAAGAAGCAGGGAAAGACGCCGAAGTATGGTTTGCATAAGCGATCACTCCTTTCTTTGCTCAAAAGCAGTATAGCACGCGCAAAGCGAGAAGCCGTGGAGTTTCCATGAACAGTTTGTAACGGCGGGCGGTACGTTTTCGTGGCGCGGCGGGGGCAAAGCGGTGGCCGGGCGGCGAAAAGGGCGCGTTTTGCGCTTGCCCGGGCGCTTCCCGCGTGCTATAATAGCGCTGTACCCTGCGATGGAGGAATTTCTTGATATGAGCAGAATGGGCGATACCATCCGCGCTGCGCGCGTGCAGGCGAAGATGACGGAAAAGGCGCTGGGCAAAAAGTGCGGCATGGCCGAAAATGTCATCCGTGAGATCGAAGCGGGCCGCCGCATCGTCTCCGACGAGCAGGCGCAGCGCATCCTCAAAATACTGGGCGTGAAAAACCCTGTTTCCGAAGAACTGGAAGTGGCGGCGGAGCCGGACGTGCCGCTGCGCCCCCGCCCGCGCCCCTACAAATTGCCCGCCACCGAGGCCGAGCCGCAGCCTGCGGGCGACAACGCCGCCTGGCTGGATGCTCTTGGCGGGGTGGTCAAGCGCGTGCCGGTGACGGACGAGGATTCCAACGTGGTCGATCACGTGCTGGTGCCCGTGGTGGGCGGCAAGATCGAGGGCGGCGCGCCGGACAAGGTGTTTTACTTCCGCTGCCCGGACGACGCCCTGCGCGGCTACCGCATCTTTGCCGGAGACCTGCTTTTGTGCGTGCCCGCGCAGAAGGTGGAGGACGGGGCCATCTCCCTGTTTCTTCTGCATGGCAGGCGCG
The DNA here is from genome assembly GCA_018713365.1 of Candidatus Pullichristensenella excrementipullorum. GTDB lineage: Bacteria > Bacillota > Clostridia > Christensenellales > Aristaeellaceae > Pullichristensenella > Pullichristensenella excrementipullorum. The sequence goes on along the minus strand of DVOU01000058.1, from coordinate 16,421 downwards.
TGGCGCGCAAGGCCAACAAGCTGGACGGGAACCGCGTCCATTTGCAGAGCTACGACCGCGAGTTCACTTCGCAAACGCTCCCCGCCGCCGAGGCGCGGGTGCTGGCCAAGTGCGTGAAGCTGGAACGGAGGCTGTAACATGCGGCTTTTCTGCGATCTGCACATCCACTCCTGCCTGTCGCCCTGCGGCGACGAATTGATGACGCCGAACAACATCGCGGGCATGGCGATGCTCAAGGGGCTGGACGCGATCGCCGTGGCCGATCACAACAGCGCGCGCAATCTGCCAGCGCTTTCCAGGACCTGCGCGGGGATGGGCGTACTGCTGCTGCCGGCGATGGAACTGACCACCGCCGAGGAAGTGCATCTGCTCTCCTACTTTCCCACCGTGGAGGCGGCGCTGGACTTTTCCGAGGAACTGCACGGCTGCCTGCCGCCGATCCAGAACCGCCCGGACATCTTCGGCCCGCAGCAGGTGCTGGACGAGGACGACGAGCAGGTGGGCACGGAGGAAACGCTGCTTTTGAGCGCCCTCTCGCTCACGCTGGACGAACTGGTAGGGCGCATCAACGCGCGCGGCGGGGCGGCGGTGCCGGCGCACATCAACCGCGGCGGCAACGGGCTGCTCAACGTGCTGGGCTTTCTGCCGCCGGGGCTGGACATCGCCGCCGTGGAGGTCACGCGGGAGATGCCCTGCCGCGCCGACGTGAGCAAATTGCGCGTACTTCACTCCAGCGACGCGCACTATCTGGAAAACATGCTCGAGCGGGAAATTTCCTATGAGGTCGCCGAAAAGAGCGTGGAAGCGCTGTTTGCCTACATCAAAAGCGGCGCCATGTAGCGCCGGGGAAGGCCTGTCATGATAACGTTTGAGGATGTAAAGAACAACGAGGAGATCAACGCCTACATCCGCGCCGCCGACAAGGTGATGGACGCCATCGGCTACACGGAGCATTCCTTTGCCCACGTCACCCGCGCCGCCGAACAGGCTGCGGACATACTGGACACGCTGGGCTATTCGGAACGGACGCGGGAGCTTGCCAAAATTGCCGGCTACATGCACGACATCGGCAACGCCGTCAACCGCCACGAACACGCGCTCACCGGCGCGGTGATGGCCTTTCGCATCCTCGACCACATGGGCATGAGCGCTGAGGAGATCGCCAAGGTGGTCTCCGCCATCGGCAACCACGACGAGGGCACCGGCGCGCCCGTCAACGAGATCGCCGCCGCCCTCATCCTCGCCGACAAGGGCGACGTGCGCCGCAGCCGCGTGCGCCCCCGCGCCATCCACGCCGGGGACATCCACGACCGGGTCAATTACGCGGTGGAATCCTCCGCGCTCAACATCAGCCCCCGGCGCGACGCGGTGACGCTCTGTCTGACCATCGACACAAGCATCTGCGCGGTGATGGACTATTTCGAGATCTTTTTGACGCGCATGCTGCTCTGCCGCCGCGCGGCGGAGTTTCTGGGGCTGAAGTTCAAGCTGCTGATCAACGATGTGACGCTGTTGTAGGAACGGGCAACAGCCCTCCGCCGCGCGCGGAGGGCTGTTGTTTGTCGGGGCGTCAGTCCACGGTCATGAGCTGCATAATGTCAATGGTGTCCCACAGATCCTCTCCGTCCGCAGTGTAGCAGTTCATCACGTCCTGCGCAAACAGCTCCGTGAGTACGAACTGTATCTCCTCAAGGTCGGAGCCGGTGATGCTGGTGTCGATCTCTTCCCCATCGAGCGTCACGCGCACGTTGACTTCTTCAGCGGTAGCCAGCGCCCGGAAGAAGGGCTCCGTTTCCGACGTCAGCGTCAGGCCGGCGTAGGAACCGCCCAACAATACCGCCTGCAACGAGGTATCGAACGTATATACCGTGTCATCGACCTGTACTTTCGCTTCCTCATAGGGTTCTGTACTCACGAGAGAGACCACAGAAATGCCGCCGTCCAGCGTTCCCGTTACGCCAAACACCATCGGAACATCAGCGTATGTACTCAAAAGGGTGACGCTCGTCGTCCATTCATCGTCAAAGCGGTCGATCTCAAAGTTAATATCCTCGTTTTCCTCAAAGACGGTGTAGTCGAACACGCCATCCTCGGCAAGGGCGGCGGTGGCGCACAGCGTGAGCGCCAGAAGCAATGCCAGCAGTTTTTTCATTTCCCTTTCCTCCGTTTGTCTCTTTCCATCGTTCGGTGTCCGCGCAGAACGCCCCGGGCGAGCGTCGTTCAGCGCGGGCGGGCGCGCGTCAGTCCACGGTCATGAACTGCAAAAGTTCCAGCAGTTCCCAGTTCTCCTGCATCTCATCTGTATGACAGTCCAGCACATCCTGCTCGAACAGCTTTGTGAGTACAAACTGTGTCTCCTCAAGGTCGGAGCCGGTGATGCTGGTGTCGATGTCCTCACCACTGGCGGTAGTCAGTCGTATGTCGACGCTCTCGGCGGTAGCCAACGCCTGAAAGAAGGGCTCTGTTTCCGGCGTGAGGATGATGGCGCATGCGTCAGAGCTCAGCACTTCTTCCTGCATCCGCGTATCGAACGTGTACATGGTGTCATCGAGCAGTATCCTGACCTCGTCGCAATGATCGCCGGCGAACCCCAGATAGATATTGTCAATCTCGCCATCCAGCTTTCCATGCACAACAAGCCCCGCGGGCATATCGGTGACGGTACTCATGGCGACGATGGTCACGCTCCATTCATCGTCAAAGCGGTCGATCTCAAGGTCGATATCCTCGTTTTCCTCAAAGACAGTGTAGTCGAACACGCCATCTTCGGCAAGGGCGGCGGTGGCGCACAGCGTGAGCGCCAGAAGCAATGCCAGCAGTTTTTTCATTCTCTTTCCCTCCATCGTTTCTCCACTCTTTTGTGCCCGCCCGGGCTACCGTTTCCATTATACTTAATATTTGATTGTAAATCAATACACAATATATATGCGCTGGATTTACACAAAATTTGTGTGTCGAATCATCGCATGCGAAGCCACACCGCGCCGCAGCATGCCCTGAAACAGGGCGCGAAAAGGCCGCTCCACGCGCGGTGAAGCGGCCCTTGTGGCGGCGTTGCGGTCAGAAGCCAAAGTGCGCGGCGATCTCTTCCATGCGCTCCATCTGCTTTACGTGGAAGGGGCAGCGGCGCTCGCAGTGGCCGCAATGCAGGCAGTCGCCGGCGTGGAGGTGAAGGCTGGCGTAGTGTTCCTCGGCCAGTTTGTCTCCGGCGCAGGCGAGATCGTAGAGCTTGTTGATCAGGCCGATGTTGAGGCTGGTCGGGCAGGGCATGCAGTGGTTGCAGTAGACGCAGCGGCCCTTCGCGCTCACCGGCGCGAACTGGCTGATGGCGGCGTAGTCGCGCATCTCCGGCGGGGCGTTCAAAAAGGCGAGGACCTGTTCAAGATCGTCCAGACCGCGCACGCCGGGCAGCACGGTCACAACGCCCGGGCGGTCGAGCGCGTATTGCAGGCACTGATACGGGGTGAGCGCCTGCCCGAAGGGCGAAAGGGCGGCATTGAGCAGTTGGCCCCCGGCGAAGGGCTTCATCGCCGAAATGCCCACGCCGTGACGCTGGCAATCGCGGTAGAGTGAGGCGCGCTTTTCCACCGCGCCGATGCCGTATTCGCCCTTCTGGTAATCGTAGGCGGGGTTGATGCTGAACATGAGCAGGTCGATCTCCCCGCAGGCGAGCAGGCGGCGGGCGATGGCCGGATCGTGCGTGGAAAGGCCGATGTGGCGCACCCTGCCCTCGGCCTTGAGGGCGCGCAGGCAGTCCAGCAAGCCGCCGCTCACGACCGCCTCGGCGTCTTCCGGCTCGTCCACGCAGTGGAGGAAGCCAAAGTCCGCGTATTCGAGACCGAGGGTCTCCGTCTCCCACGCGAAGGTGCGGCGGATGGCGTCCAGATCGCGCGTCCATGCGTAGGTGGGGCCATCGTAGAGGGCGCCGAAGTGCATTTGCAACAGCGCGTCGCCCCGGCGGCCTTTGAGGGCGGCGGCCACCGCCTCGATGGAGGCGCGCTCGGCGGCGGCGAGGTCTATGAAGTTGACCCCGGCGTCCAGCGCCGTTTCCACGACCTTGACCGCGGCCTTGCCCGCCTCGTGCAGGGAGCTGGCGCCCAGACCGATGACGCTGATCTTTTCGCCGCCGCGCGGCAGAACTCTGTACAACATAAATATCCCTCCCGTATGTGGCCCTGATGAACGGATAAGCCCGCGATGGCGGCCGCGCGCAGAGGACGCGGGCGCTCGCGGGCGTGTGCAACGCTCGTCTGTTAAAATTATAACACGTTCATCACAAATATGCAACCACTAGAAGCCGGCGGCGCGTTTTTCTCCGGCGTCGCGGCGATAGGCGAGGGGCGTTGTATTGAGATAGCGCTTGAAGCACTCGGTAAAGTAACTGGCGCTGGCGAAGCCCACCGAGCGGGCCACTTCGGCCACGGAGAGGTTGGGGTTCAAAAGCTGCTCCATGCCCTTTTGCAGGCGGTAGCGGGTGAGATAGCCCACGGGCGTCTGCCCGGTGTACTTGCGAAAGGCCTCGCAGCAGGCGCTGACGGACACGCCGCCGGCGCGGGCGATGTCGCCCACGCAGAGCTTTTCCCCAAAGTGGCGCTGCACATGGCCGAGCATGCGGCGCAGCGAGAGCGAGCGCCGGTCCGCCTGCACGGCCAGCGGGCCGGGCGCGGGCATGTGGCGGGCGAGCAGGGCCACGGCGCGGAAGGCGAGGCTCATGGCGTTGAGTTCGGCGGCGGGGTCTTCGCCCTCCATGGCTTCGCAGACCTCGCGCACGCATTTAAGCACCGCCCTCTGCCAGTCCTCCGCCGCAGTCAGTTTCAGGCAGGAAAAGGCCTCGTTGCCGGTGAGCGGGCGCACAAAGCGCTCGCGCAGATAGGCGCTCGCCCCCAGCAGGGCGGGGTGCAGCACCACGCAGAAGTATTCGCATTCCCCGCCAAGGCCCTCCGCGCCGTGCGGCTGGTCGGCGTTGACGAAGATGCCCTCCCCGGCGCGCAGTTCAAAGCGCTCGCCGCCCACCTCGTAGCAGAGGCGGCCTTCGCGCACGCAGATCAGCTCCAGATCGTCGTGCCAGTGGCAGAGGATGCGGCCCTCGGGGTAATCGCTCAGGCGCGTCCGGCGGGCAAAGAGGGCAAAGCCGGGCCGGTCATAGCGCACGCGCTCGGAGCCGTCGCTCATCACATCCAACGGCGCTCGCATAGTCTCCCCTCTTTTCTTTCGTTATTTTACCATTTTTGGCGCTTTATTTCCAATTATCCGCCGATACGTTTCAGTATATTCCTATTTTAACACAAATGCGCGCGGATGGCAAGCAAAATATCAGGATGTCAACCCCGGCGGTAGGCAAGCGGCGAAAGGTTCATGCGGCTGCGGAAGACCTTGCCGAAGTAGCTGGAGTTGGCAAAGCCGCAGGCGGCGGCGATGTCGCTAACGGAGCGGTCGGTCTCGCGCAACAGTTCGGCGGCCTTGCGCAGGCGGAAGTCCGTGAGGGTGGCAAGCGGCGTGGTGCCCAGTTCCTGCTTGAAGCAGCGGAAGCACTCGCGCTCGCAGACCCCGGCGCTGGCGGCGATGTCGGCCGGGGAGATGTCCTCGGCAAAGTGGTCGCGGATAAAGCCGAGCATGCGCTTGAGCCGCGCCGTCTCCATCCGGGGCAGGGGCTGGCGCGCGCCGATGACGGGCAGGGCCAGCGCGTAGATGCCCTGCCACGCGCGGTTGAGAAGGCCGCAAATTTCCAGTTCGTAGCCGTCCTTTTCCTCCCCGGCGGCGGCAAAGGCGCGGTCCAGCGCTTCCAGCACGGCGCGGTGTTCGGCGTTTTCGCGCAGGAGGGGCAGCGCGTCCAGCAGCGTACACTCCACCACCGGGGCCACGTAGCGCCGCTGGGGCAGCTCGGCGGCGGCGACGAGGGAGCGGTCGAACATATGCGTCTGCACGCGCACGCCCGGCGCGCCCTCGTAGGCCTCGTTGCGGTGCAGCACGTTGGCGTTGACCAGCACGGCGTCGCCCTCCCGGACGATATATTCGCCGCGCTGCGTGGAGGTCTTGAGCAAGCCGGAGGCGCAGACGTTGATCTCCAGCGTGGCGTGCCAGTGCCAGTCCACGCAGGGGCCGGAATAGCCGTCGAACCGGCAGTCGATGGCCGTGTAGGGGAAGCCGGGGTCGTAGCCCTGCAATTTTTCCCGCTGGCGGTCGTCCAGCATCAGCTCCGTGGGATGATAGATCATGCGCGTCACATCCTGTCGCTATTTTACTCATATCAGTCGCTTTTTTTGTTGTTTTCCGCATTATTCTGCGGTATACTGCTATTGTACCACAGGGCGGTACAAAAATCAAGGCTTTGGAGGGATCTTGCATGTTGTTTGTGAATATTCAGAAGCCCGACGCGCTTTTCCGCAAGATCGGCGAGTGCGAGGGAAATGTCGCCTATCTCGACGGACAGGGCGCGCGCCGCGACCTCAAGGGCGTCGCCGCGCAGATGCTCGACCTTGGCGCGCCGTTGCGCCTGCAGGCCATCCCGGCGCTGGAAGTGTTCGCCGACGACCTGCGAGACCGGCAGAAACTGTTGAACTTCATGATGGAGAGCCGCTGCTGAAAAAACGTTCCGCCGCCACGGTCAAGCGCCGTGGCGGCGGTTTTTCACGGTTTTGTTACCCCTTCCCCATCGCTGACGAGCGTCACCGTGCCCTCGCGGGTGAACAGCACTTGCGCGCCGGCAGCTTCGAGGGCGCGGACGGTCTCGGGGTCTTCGGGATTTTCTTCATCGCTGGTGATGACGGCGTACTGGGGAGAGACGGCGGCGAAGAAGGCGGCGCTCAGGTCCGCGTAGCGGCCGTGGTGGGGCACTTTCAGTACGTCGCTTGCGAGGTCGCCTTCGTCGAGCAGTTCGGCAAGGCGGGCGTTCTCGGCGTCGCCGGCGAAGAGGAAGCGCACCTCCCCGTGGGTGAGGCGCACGACGAGGGAAAAGTCGTTTTCCTCATCCTCGCCGTAGTCGTCCCTGTTGGCCACGTCGATGGAAAACTCGCAGCCGCCGAGGGTGAAGGACGTGTTTTGGGAGAGCGCCTCGGCCGCGACGCCCTGTTCCTCCAGCGCCTCGCGGTACTGGCGGTACTGCTTGGAATCCTTGTCGTAGTCCGGCTCCAGCACGCGGGCCACTTCGATGTTTTCGAGGATCTTGTCTGCGCCGCCGACGTGGTCCTTGTCAAAGTGGGTGATGATGAGCAGGTCAAGGCGCTCGATGCCGCGCGTGCGGATGGCCGCGGCCACGTCCTTGCCGTCGCCGTTTTCACCGGCGTCGATGAGGACGGCCATTTCGCCGTTGTAGAGCAAAATGGCGTCGGCCTTGCCCACGTCGAAGAACACCGCCGTCAGTTCGTTTGCGGCCTCGCCCCCGGCGCAGCCGGCGAGCAGCAGGCAGAGCGCGATGAGCGCGCAGAGCAGTTTGCGCATGCTTGCCTCCCTGGATACAGGCGGGCCGGCGGCGCGCAGGACGGCCGTCGGCCCGGAACGTGTTTTGGGATCTACAGAGCCAGCGCCGCGCCCTTGTCGTAGACGGGCTTGAGCGCGCCGTACAGCTCGCAGTAGAGGGAGTAGGCGTCCTGATAGGCCTTCTGGTTCTCGCGGATGGGCAGGGTCTCCGTTTCCACCTGGATGATGGAAGCGGCTTCCTCGAGGCTGCCCCACACGCCCGCGCCCACGCCGGCCACAAGGATGGCGCCATACGCGCCGCCCTCGCCGGAGGCGGACATGGTGTACACCGGCAGATCAAAGATGTCGGCCTGCATCTGCCGCCACAGCGGGGAGACCGAGCCGCCGCCCGAAGTGTAGACCTTTTCGATGGACACGAAGCTGTTCATCAGATCCACGAGCTGGCGCAGGGAGTAGGTGACGCCCTCCATCACCGCGCGGGTGATGTCGCCGCGCGTAGAGGACAGCGAAAGGCCGTAGAACACGCCGCGGGCGTTGGGGTCCGGGTACGGGCAGCGCTCGCCGGACATGTAGGGCGCGAAAAGCACGCCGTTGGCGCCGGGCTTCGATTGCTCAGCCGCCTTGCCCATGAGGTCGTAGACATTGCCCTTGCCCTGCGCGGCCATTTCCTTCAAATGCTCGCAGAGGGTATCGCGGTACCAGCGGTAGCTACCGCCGGCGGACAGAGTGCAGCCGATGGCCTGCCAGAGGCCGGGGGCGTTGTTGCAGAACATCTGCAATGCGCCCTTGGGGTTGTCGAAGTACCGATCCAGCGCCATGGAGACGTTGCCAGCCGTGCCGATGACCACGCCCACCACGCCGGGCTTGACCAGCCCCGCGCCCGTGGTCTGGATGACGGCGTCGCCGCCGCCGGCGTAGACCGGCAGGCCCTCGGGCAGGCCCGTTTCCTCGGCGCAGGCGCGGGTGACGCGGCCAGCGAGGTCCGTCGATTCGATGACGTCCGGGAAGATGGCCTTGTCAAGCCCGGCCAGGGCGATGAGGTCGTCGGCCCAGACGCGCTCGCGGGTGTTGAAAAAGCCCGTGCCCGAGGCGTCGGAGGCGTCGATGGCCACCTCGCCGCAGACCTTTAAGCGGATATAGTCCTTGGGGCAGATGAAGCGCGTCATCTTCGCAAACAGCTCCGGCTCCTCTTCCTTGAACCAGATGAGTTTGCCGCCGGTATAGCCGGCCAGCATCTGGTTGTTGGTGTAGGTGAGCAGGCCGGAGAGGCCGCCGGCCTTTTCGGTGATCCAGTCGCACTGCTTCTGCGTGCGGCTGTCGCACCAGAGGATGGCGGGGCGGATGACGTTCAGGTCCTTGTCCAGCGCCACCAGGCCGTGCATCTGGCCGGAAAAGCTGACGCCGGCGATCTGCTCCCTGGGCACGTTGGCCTTGGGGAGGATGACCTTCAGGCCGCGCACCACCGCGTCCCACCAGTCCTGCGGGTTTTGTTCGGCCCAGCCGGGCTTGGGGGTGGAGAGGGGGTACTCCTGCGTGGAGGAGGCCAGTACCGCGCCCTTGTCGTCCACGAGGATGCACTTCGCGCCGGAGGTGCCGATGTCCAGACCGATCAGGTATTTGCTTGCCATGCGTTTCATCCTTTCGTCTTGTCGTTATCGTCGGGTTTGACCTTGATCTTTTTGAAATCCATGCGGTTTTCCTTGCCCTGCAAAAGCCTCTGGATGTTGGCGCGGTGGCTGAAAATGGCCGCCGCCGCCAGCAGGATGGCGAAGATCAGGTACATCCAGAAATTCGGGCTGTTGCGGTAGACGATGCCCATGACGATGGGAAAGGCCGCCGCCGTGGTCAGCGAGGCCACGGACACATAGCCCGTCAGCGCCGCCACCAGCACTTCCAGCCCCAGAAAGCCCAGCGCCATCTGCCAGGAGAGGGCAAAGACGATGCCCAGCGAGGCGGCCATGCCCTTGCCGCCGCGAAAGCCGCAGAACACCGGCCAGTTGTGGCCCACCACGGCCATGAAGCCGCCCACGAGCAGCCCCGTCTCGCCCGCCAGCCACTTGCCCAGCAGGCAGGCAAAGAACGATTTCAGCACATCGCCCACCAGCGTCAGAACGCTCGGCAGCCAGCCCAGCGTGCGCAGCACGTTGGTGGTGCCGGCATTGCCGCTGCCGTGTTCGCGTATGTCCATGTGATAGCGCTCCGAGACGATGAGGCCCATGGAGATGTTGCCCAGAAGGTAACCTGCCACGACGATCACCGCGTAACGCCAGATCATAAGCATCCCTCCGCAATGCGAATATGAAAACGGGCCGGGTCAGTCCTCCTTCCTGGAGCGTTCCCGGAGGATGAAGCGCAACGGCGTGCCCTCAAAGCCGAACGACTTGCGGAACTGGTTTTCCAGATAGCGCTCGTAGGAAAAGTGCATCAGTTCCATATCGTTGACAAAAAGCACGAACGTGGGCGGCTGCACGCCCTGCTGCGTGGCGTAGTAGATCTTGAGGCGGCGGCCCGAGGTGGCCGGGGGCTGCAGCGCCGCCTGCGCGTCGGCCATGACGTCGTTGAGAACGCCCGTGGTCACGCGGCGGGTGGCCTCGGCGTAGACGGAGCGCACGCTGTCCAGCACGCGCTGCGTCCGCTGGCCGGTCCTGGCGGAAATGAACAGCACCGGGGCGTAGGCCATGAACTTGAGCTGTTCGCGCACGTCCCTGACGTACTTTTCCATGGTGCCGGTCTCTTTTTCCACCGCGTCCCACTTGTTGACGCAGATGACCGCCGCCTTGCCCTGCTCGTCGATGTAGCCGGCGATCTTGGTATCCTGCTCGGTGACGCCCTGCGTGGCGTCGATGAGCAGGAGCGCCACGTCGCAGCGGTCGATGGCGGCAAGGGCGCGCACCACGCTGTAACGCTCGAGCGACTGCTGCTCGATGGCGCGCTTTCTGCGGATGCCGGCGGTGTCGATGATGACGAAGGATTCCTCGCCGTCTGTAAAGCGCGTGTCGATGGCGTCGCGCGTGGTGCCGGCGATGTCGGAGACCATCACCCGCTCCTCGCCGAGGATGCGGTTGACCAGCGAGCTTTTGCCCACGTTGGGCTTGCCGACCACGGCGATCTGGATGGGCCTGTCCTCCTCGTCCTCCGCGCCCTCGTCGGGAAAGAGCTTGCACAATTCCTCCAGAAGGTCGCCGAAGTTCATGAGATTGACCGAGGAGATGCCGATCGGGTCGCCCATGCCCAGCTGGTAGAAATCGTAAATTTCGTCCATCATGCGCACGTTGTCGATCTTGTTGACCACGACCATGACGGGCTTGCCGCTCTTGCGGAGCATGTCGGCGACGTTTTCATCGTCCGCGGTCAGGCCCTGACGGCCATCGACGAAAAAGAGGATGACGTCGCAGGTCTCCACGGCGATCTCCGCCTGCCGGCGCATCTGCGCAAGCAGCGGGTCGTCGCTCTGCGGGTCGATGCCGCCGGTGTCGATGAGGGTGAACTTGTGGTTCTGCCACTCGCAGTCGGCATAGACGCGGTCGCGCGTCACGCCCGGCGTGTCCTCGACGATGGCGATGCGCCTGCCCGCCATTTGATTGAAAAAGGTGGACTTGCCCACGTTCGGGCGGCCCACGATGGCTACCAACGGCCTTGCCATGTGCTTGCCTCCAGTATCGCCGAAAGCACCTCGTCGCCGCGCCGCCCCACCGGGATGACCGGCTTTTCAAGGGCGCGGGAGACCTCTTCCAGCGTCATATCGTCCAAAAATACCTGTTCCCCATCGCGCAGCATGCATTCGGAGATGAGTACCGCCGCGCCCTCCGCGCCTTGCAGGCCGCGCACGAGGTCGCCGCCGGTGAGCAGGCCGCTGACGGTGACGGAAGGGCCGAAAAAGCCGTTTTCCAGCGCCCGGACGTCCACCGAGATGCCCGTGAGCGGATGGGAAGCGAACATCTGCCGCAGAAACGGCGCCGCGGATACGCCGCAGGCGGCCAGCAGCGTCTTGCCCCCGCCGCTCTTTTTCTGCTGCTCCGGCAGATCGGCGTATGCCTCGGAAAACTCCGTTTCCAGAAGGCGCAGCATGCCCACGCCGTCGTCGATCTGTTCATAGTCCTCGTATTCCCCGTCCTCCGGCAGGGGACGGCCGGCGGCGAGGTAGAACTCGTCCGAGGGGAAGACAAAGCGCGTGCCCAGTTTCTTCAGCAGCATCTCGCGCCAGCGGTCGGCGATGTCCAGCACGGCGCGCGCCTCCTTGGGCGTATATTTATGCAGCGTGCAGAGGCCCTCGCGGTGATCCGTCAGGCCCACGGGCACCAGCGCCAGCGAGCGCGCCGCGGGGTGCAGGGCGGCGAGACAGGAGATGGTGTATTCCAGCGACTCGCCGTCGTTGAAGCCCGGGCACAGCACCGCCTGCGCGTGGAACTCTATGCCGCCCTCGGCCAGCGTTTTGAGCTGCTCCGGCAGGCGCATGGCGCGCGGCGTTCCCAGAATGCTGCTGCGCAAAAGCGGCTCCATGGCGTGTACGGAGATGTACAGCGGCGAGGCGTGGCGGCGGACGATGCGCGCAAGCTCGTGATCCGAGACATTGGTCAATGTCACATAGTTGCCCATCATCAGGCTCATGCGCCAGTCGTCGTCCTTTAAGCGCAGCGAGGGCCGCGCGTTTTGGGGGAGCTGATCGACAAAGCAGAACATGCACTTGTTGCAGCAAAGGCGCATGCCGGACATCAGCGGTGTGGCGAAGTTCAGCCCCAGGGACTCGTATTCATCCTTTTCGACGGTGCGCTCCCAGGTCTTTCCCTCCCGGCGCAGCGCGAGGCGCAGCCGCGCCTCGGCGCAGAGGGCCTCGTAGTCCAGCAGGTCCACCACGCATTCGCCGTTTATGCGCAGCAACTCGTCGCCCGCGCGGATGCCCGCCCGGGCCGCGGGGCTGCCCGCGTCCACCGATACGATCGTTTGCGCCATGCCGTCCTCCATTTGCCGCATACTGTACCATTCTTATTATGGCGCAAACCGGGCCATTCGTCAATAGCGTATGCGGGCAGTTCCGCCAAAATTTGTTGAAAGGGGTGGGGTTTAACCATTATATGCTTGCCTTTTTGGCAAAAATAAAGTAAAATAAAGCGTCTTGAGACTTGTTCCCGTGTGAATCTTAATCTAGGGAGGAATACCATGTCGACAAAGTATGTCTACCTCTTCAGCGAGGGCAACGCCACCATGCGCAACCTCTTGGGCGGCAAGGGCGCCAACCTCGCGGAAATGACCTCGCTGGGTATGCCGGTGCCGCAGGGCTTCACCATCACCACCGAAGCCTGCACCCGCTACTATGACGATGGCAAGACCATCGGCGCGGACATCCAGGAGCAGATCGACGCCGCCCTTGTCAAGATCGAGGAGATCAACGGCAAGAAGTTCGGCGACGCCAAGAATCCCCTGCTGGTCTCCGTGCGCTCGGGCGCGCGCGCTTCCATGCCGGGCATGATGGACACCATCCTCAACCTCGGCCTCAACGACGAAGTGGCCGCGGGCCTCATCGCCGGCAACCCCGACCCCAAGTTTGAGCGCTTCGTCTACGACTCCTACCGCCGCTTCATCCAGATGTTCTCCGACGTGGTGATGGAGATCCCCAAGAAGACCTTTGAGGTCATCATCGACGAAGTCAAGGAAGCCAAGGGCGTCACCGAGGATATCGAGCTGGACGTCAACGACATGAAGGAGCTTGTCTCCCGCTTCAAGGCCTACTACCACGAGCAGAAGGGCACGGACTTCCCCACCGATCCCAAGGCGCAGCTGATGGAGGCCGTCAAGGCCGTGTTCCGCTCCTGGGACAACCCCCGCGCCAACGTCTATCGCCGCATGAACGACATCCCCTACAGCTGGGGCACCGCCGTCAACGTGCAGCCGATGGTGTTTGGCAACCTCAATGAAAATTCCGGCACCGGCGTCGCCTTCACCCGCGACCCCGCCACCGGCGAAAAGGCGCTGTTTGGCGAATACCTCATCAACGCCCAGGGCGAAGACGTGGTGGCCGGCGTGCGCACGCCCAGCCCCATCGCCAAATTGAAAGAGGACATGCCCGCGGTGTACGAGCAGTTCCAGAGCATCGCCCATAACCTCGAAAACCACTACCGCGACATGCAGGATATGGAGTTCACCATCGAAAACGGCAAGCTCTACATGCTGCAGACCCGCAACGGCAAGCGCACCGCCGCCGCCGCTTTGAAGATCGCCGTCGACCTGGTGGACGAGGGCATGATCTCCGAGGAAGAGGCCGTGCTGCGCGTGGAGCCCAAGCAGCTTGACAGCCTGCTGCATCCCATGTTCGACGCCAAGGCGCTCAAGGCCGCCAAGCCCATCGGCACCGGCCTTGCCGCCTCCCCGGGCGCTGCCTGCGGCCAGGTGGTGTTCACCGCTGAGGACGCCGCCAAGTGGGCCGAGAAGGGCCACAAGGTCATCCTCGTGCGTCTGGAGACCTCGCCGGAGGACATCGAGGGCATGGTCTGCTCGCAGGGTATCCTCACCGTGCGCGGCGGCATGACCTCCCACGCGGCGGTCGTGGCCCGCGGCATGGGCACCTGCTGCGTTTCCGGTTGCTCCGAGATCAAGATGCGCGAAGGCGCCTTTGAGCTGGGCGGCAAGACCTACACCGAGGGCGACTGGATCTCTCTGGACGGCTCCACCGGCAAGATCTACGGCGAAGCCATCCCCACCGTCGAGGCCACCATCTCCGGCGATTTCGGCCGCTTCATGGCCTGGGCGGACGCGGCCCGCAAATTGACCGTGCGCACCAATGCCGACAACCCGCGCGACGCCGCGCAGGCCGTCAAGTTTGGCGCGGAGGGCATCGGCCTGTGCCGCACCGAGCATATGTTCTTCGAGGGCGACCGCATCCGCGCCGTGCGCGAAATGATCGTCGCCAAGACCGTCGAGGCCCGCAAGATGGCGCTGAACAAGCTGCTGCCCTACCAGCAGGGCGACTTTGAGGCCATGTACCGCGTGCTTGAGGGCCGCCCGATGACCGTGCGCTACCTCGACCCGCCGCTCCACGAGTTCCTGCCCACCCGCGAGGAGGACATCGAGGACCTGGCCAAGGAAATGAAGATCTCCGTGGACGAACTCAAGGAGACCGTGGACAGCCTGCACGAGTTCAACCCGATGATGGGCCACCGCGGCTGCCGTCTGGCCGTCACCTATCCCGAGATCGCCGAGATGCAGACCAAGGCCGTCATCAGCGCCGCCATCAACGTAAACCGCGAGCATCCCGAGTACAACATCGTGCCCGAGATCATGATCCCGCTGGTCGGCGAGGCCCGCGAACTCAAGTACGTCAAGGACGTGGTGGTCAAGGTGGCTGATCAGCTGATCGCCGACGCCGGCATCGACATGAAGTACCACATCGGCACGATGATCGAGATCCCGCGCGCGGCCGTCACCGCCGACGAGATCGCCAAGGATGCCGAGTTCTTCTCCTTCGGCACCAACGACCTGACGCAGATGACCTTCGGCTTCAGCCGCGACGACGCCGCCAAGTTCCTCGGCGCGTACTACGAGAACAAGATCTACGAGTTCGACCCCTTCGCCAAGCTGGACCAGGTGGGCGTTGGCCGCCTCATCGAGATGGCCGTGACCCTTGGCCGCAAGACCCGCCCGGACATCAAGCTGGGCATCTGCGGCGAGCACGGCGGTGACCTGTCCTCCGTCGAGTTCTGCCACAATGTCGGCCTGAACTACGTTTCCTGCTCGCCCTTCCGCGTGCCGATTGCCCGCCTTGCAGCGGCGCAGGCCCGTGTCAAGGAGCTCGGCAAGGCGTAATCTCCTTTGTAAGAAAAAACAGTCTCTGCTTCGGCAGAGACTGTTTTTGTATGGACAGCGCAAAGGGCCTGCCGCTTGTGTGGCAGGCCCTTTGGCTTTGACGGTCAGAAAAAGTCCCCAGTATCAATCACCATGGTGTCAGAGGACGGCACGCCGCAGGCGCGGAAGTATAACTCCTCCATTGGGATCCAGCGGTCAACAAAAGCGGCGTAATGCGATCCCTCGCGCGCTTGCAGACGGCGCGCCTGTACCGCGTCCGGGCAGGTCAGAAAAACCTTGCATTGATACGCATCCGCCAGTGCAGGATGGTGGGAGTAGCTGCCCTCTGCTACCGTCAGCGGGGTGGGGGAGAGCGGCGCAGTATCGCGGTACCGTCCCTGCTGACAGGAATAGGCGCGGTAAAGGATGGACTGGCCGGCCGCTGCGGGCGCGAGCGCCTCGTTGCGGAAACGGGACAGGTTTATGTTGCCCGCGGGCCGATCGGTCCAATCGGGCGCGCGCTCGTCAAAGGGGAGATAAAAGTCATCCATGTGCAGCACATTGCAACCGAACAGCTCATGCAGCAGCTGCGCAAGGCTGCTCTTGCCGCTGCCGCACCGGCCGTCGATTGCAAGGACGGCGGGCTTGCCGCCCTGGATCAGCCTGGCGGCAGCAAGCAGAGCAGGAAAATAGCCGGCCAGATCGGCTCGCAGCAGCCGGTAGTGCGGCCGGCAGGCCGCGCGGTACGCTTCGCTGTGATGGACAGGCGGGAAACCTTCCTGTTCCCAGTGATCCAGCCATGCTTGCATATCCGGCAGCTGCAGCGTCTGCAGCACAGCAATGCGGCGGCGCAGGCCGTCTGCTGTGCCATGGTGTTCCTGCATGGTGCGATGCATCAGTTTGGCAAGCAAAGGAGCGGCAAGCGAGGCATCTGCGTGCGGATCAAGGTACAGGCGGCACAGGCTGTTGCCAACCGGCTCGGGCGGATGGACGGTGGAATCCGCAGGCAGGGCTGCCCATTCGCGCAGCAGCGATGCCGTGAGTTCATCCACGTTCTGCGAAAGATGCGCGGGTCCGAATTCGCTCTGGTAGGCCAGCTTGCCAAAGTCCTGCGGCTGCATGTCGGGATAGCGTGCGGCATGCTGCTGCACAATGTATTCAAAATTTTCCAAGGGATCACCTCGTTTTGGCAGACGCACAGATAGACCACAGAATATTCTGGTTGTCAG
>DVOU01000057.1:0-28450 GCA_018713365.1 Candidatus Pullichristensenella excrementipullorum | reverse complement strand
GTCAAGTACGCACCAACATTTCAGGGGCTTGAGCAGGCCTGCGTAAAGGCGATGGAGCAGATCAAGGCGCGGCGCTATGACGAGCGCCTGCGGGAGGACGGCCGGGAGGACATCCTCGCCTACGGCATCGCCTTTAATAAGAAGCGCTGCAAGGCGGTGTGCGAAAGGCTGTCGGGTGCAGTAAAATAAAAGCACGCGCAGTTTTCAAGCGCCGGTCGGAGCGATCCGTCCGGCTTTTTTTCTTGCGAAAACCAGATGGCGAGCTTGGTCAAGTAAAATTCTGCGATTATGACCGCACAGTCGTTGCGAGAACTGTAATTCCATGCCACAATAGAGACACGGTGCCCAAGGTGAGATCATGTACGAATCATCGATTGGAGGAACAAAGAAAATGCGCAGCTCAAATTTCCACGACGATGTCTGCATCGTGCCCTATCAGGCGGAATGGCCACGCCGTTTCCGCCTCACCAAGCAGCTGATTATCGCGCTGCTGCTGGAAGACGACATCGAGTGCTATGTGCGCCACGTCGGAGGCACGGCTATTCCCGGCATGTACTGCAAGCCCATCGTGGATGTGTTGGTGCTGGTCGAGCATGATAAGTTGGAGACGGCGAAGAAACGGTTGGCGACGGCCTTTTTGTGCCTGGGCGAATGCGGCCGCCCCGGGCGCTGGTTCTTCTCGGACGGCGACAGTGAGGACGACGCCACCTACATACATCTGACGACGCAGGATCACCCCGTGGCCAAGGATCAGCTGGCGTTTCTGCGCCTGCTGCAAGGTTCAGAAACGCTCCGAAACGAGTACGCGGCGCTGAAGAAGCTCCTGGCCGAAAAATATCCGCATGACCGGCTGGGCTACCGGCTGGAAAAGGGCGTATTCATCGAGCGTTGTTTGCGGGAGAACACGGCAGAGAATGCTGTGGCGCCAGACCCTCGGTAAAGGCGCTGTGGAACTCATTTGATACAGCGGCATCCGACGCGCAGGAATCTGCGGACTGGGTGCTGCTGTATTACGTGGGGACCATGGTGCTACGTATGAGTGAGGACGTGTTCTGGAAAAGCACGCTGAGGAAGGTGCAAGAGGTGTTCAGGTGTTACTGCGAGCATATGCCGAAACCTGCCAGTTAAAAAAAGCGATGGCTGTTTCGCGGGTTATTGGCTTTAAAATAGGATATTTTTCATGCTGAAATATTGCATAAATAATATTGCCGTGGTATAATCTCTTCTGAGGGAGGAGGTTGTTGCCATGCTTTTATATCTGAAGCTGAACAACTATACGGTATACGATCAGGAAGTCGAATTCTCAATGAGGGCAAACATGCATTACAGCCGTTTTCCATCCAACGTAGCGTCTGTAGATGGGGTGCATGTGCTGAAAACAGCGGTTCTTCTTGGGCCAAACAATACGGGCAAGACTAATTTCGTTCGCGCTATTGCCATGATGAAAGCAATCATGCTGAACCAGTCTCCCAGCATCGTTCCCAACATCTTCTCAGGGAGCGCTATTGTGGAGGCTAGCATTTCTTTCCTTGAAAGCGGAAAGGAATATGTCCTTGATATCAAGTATGATGCTGAGCATAAAGAATATGTCTATGAGCGTTTTGCAGAAATCCATCGCGACAAGCATAAGAACGTCCGCACGCATGTTTTGCTCTTACGGGATATTCAGGAAAAAAAGTTCATGGCGGAGGATGAGAGCCTCGTGTCTGTAATGAAGGTTGCGGCGCGTAACAATCTCCTGATCTACCTCCTGGACACTGAGAGCTTTTCTACCCTGCGCAAGATTAGGGAAGCGGTCATTGCCTTCGCGTCGAAGATTGATATTGTTGATATGAACAATATTCCTATCAAGAAGACGATCGACATGCTGAAGCTGTCCGGCGAGGACAGTCAGCGCATCTCAAAGTTTGTATTGAACGCTGATCTCTCTCTGGACGATTTCAGATACGCGGGAGATGATGAAATTCGAATTGTATTTCAGGAAGTCAACACAGAGAAATCCTCTCCACAGGAAAACGCTCTGCAGCAGGCCGCCCCGCTTACGGAGATGCTTCACCTTGTATCCGTGTATCATGGAGTGCCTGTACCGAGTATTCTCTTTGATTCTACCGGAACCAAGAAAATGGCGGCTCTCGCAAGCTATGTCATTGGCGCACTGAAAGAGGGCCGTATCCTTGTTGTGGATGAACTGGACAATAGCCTGCACTTCCGGCTGACCCGCGCAATCATCAGTCTCTTCAACAATGAACTGAACGAGAACGCGCAGCTGATCGCAACCGCACACGATATTTCTCTGCTGGACTGCAATTCGCTCTTCCGGAAGGAGCAGATATGGTTCACCCACAAAGACAAAGAGAGAGCGTATCTGTATTCGCTTTCGGATTTTACCGCCAGTGAGAGCAAAACCAGAGGCACATCTGATCTGGTGGCCAAATATCGGGCAGGCGTTTTCGGCGCATTGCCTGAGCCTGATCTGTTTGATAGCCTTCTGGAGGTGAGTCAGTCATGAGTGTACTGCCTCCCATTTGGCGAAAGCACAGAATCTGTGTCATTTGTGAAGGGTACGAGGATTATCATTACTTCAATCGTCTGATCGCCCTGAATCTGTGGGACGCTTCCTACAGCTTCACGACCATCAATGCCAAGAGCGCTTCCAACATACCGGCCCGGTTCCAGAACGAGTATCAGAACGACAGGTATGAGATCATCCTGGTATTCTGTGATACAGACAAGGAGCCATATCGGGAATATACTCTTGTCAAGAACAAGATCAACAGTTTCCTTGGTAAGCGGAAAGCCTCGGAAAAACTCGTTATCTTCGCCAATCCCTGTACCATGCAGATTGTTCTGCTCCACTTTGGCGATATATCGCTGAGAAACCAGGGAAAGAAGACCAATAGCGCGGAGATTGAACGCCTGACTGGAGTTCCAGGATATGACGCCCATGAGGAACAAATTCAGGCATTGTGCGGAAAGATAACCCGCGCCAACTATCCAGATAGCACTCAAACTACCAGCCTAATTGGTGGTTTGAGAAATTTCGTTGGAGAAATTTTCCAGCCGGTATTGATAAAAAAGCCGACACGAGCAATCACAGTCCTATCTCGAAATAGGTCTGCAATGCTCGTGTCGGCTGAGCTCGGTATGTCGGCCCTGCTCGCATTGAGCGTTGGTAGGGTGCGGCGGGTGCCTACTCTATGGCGGCTCCCTGCCAGTTGGATTTCTCCTTTGCCAGAGCAACAAAAAGATTAAAGAATTTATGATGCAATCATCAAATTCATTTATGTTTAGTTTTCTGTCCCGGATACTTGGAAATTGCTCCACTGCGGTATTCTGAGGGAAGAATTCCATATGAAGCAAAAAACATGCTTCGAAAGTATGCCGGATCGCAATAACCAGTCATTTCTGATATTTGCCGTATACTGTAATTCGAATTGCGCAATAACAACCGCGCATTCTGGAGACGAACCAGATGCAGGTACTGCACAAAGCTAAGGCCAACGCTTTTTTTGAAAACCGTACAAAAATAGGTCGGCGAAACGGCAATTTGCGCGGAAACGATGCCAAGCGTTAGTTTCTTTGAAAAATTTTCCGCGATGTAATCCTTCGCCTTGTTGATCTCTCTCGCGAGGGGAATGGCGGATTCCACCACGCCTTCTCCAGAGTAGACAGGCTCCAAGGCTCTTTTTTGCATGGATATCCCCTCTCTGTTGTCAAATCTGTTGTCGGAAGCGCTGAAAAGCCATCATTCTTCGGGCGTTGCATCTTCCTCCAACAGATGCACACTCATAGCCTGCACATTGACCAACTCGTTGCCCGAGCCAATGATAACGCCAATGGTTACCTCCGCCTTTTCAAAACTGAGCACGAAGCTGCCCAACATATTCACATCGTCCATCGGCTGAAAGGACGCAGAGAGCAAGTCGACAAAAGCGCCATACTGCTCGACAAGGTTTGTCCAGAAGATTTCAAAGCTCTCCTGATACCCGCCAAGCGCAGCGACCAATTCCAAGCTGCAAAGTTCGAAGATATCGTCGTACCGCTCATTGGCAAAGCATTCTATAACAAAGAGCGCGGTGCTCTCGGCCTTGTTCGCGGTCTCGATATCAAAGTGAATGGCGTTATCTTCGACCGCATCGCTTGGGGCAGGGGTTGGCGTTTCGGTTTCCGTTGCGAAACCGATATTAAAAAGGCCGATGCACAAAAGCAATAGGATAGCTGTCAACTTTTTCATATACTTCGTCCTTTCCTGTGGCTTTGCTGGGCGCAAAATGTTTTGCGCCCAGCAAATTGTCGTTGTGTTTATCTGGGTTTACTTGGCATAGACCTCGATCTCGGCGATCTGAATGGTTCCGTCCGGCGTATGCGGCGTATCGTTGAACATATAGATGCGCACACGCTGGGTTGTGATCGGGTCAAACGAGACGGTCGTGGCCTCCAAGGACTCATCCGCGAAGGAAACTGTGCTGTTGGAGGCATGTACCCACTCTTCGCCATTCCAGTAATCAACAACAATGGAAGCGGGAAGATCCGCGTAGCGGACGGTGGGAGCTGCGGCATAGAAGGAAATCTCCTGCACGAGGTCCGGCAGCATTTCACCGATCACATAATAGATATCCATGGAATTGAAAGTCTGGTAATCTGCCCACTCAAGCTCAATATAGCTCATATCCAGGGAAGTGTCCTTGGCCACGGCAATGTTGTAGCTCAAAGAGGTAGTGGAAGCCACGCGGTTGTCCCAGCAGCTTTCCATATTTCCATCCAGCGTATTGCTCGGCTGACGTTTTGAACCGCTTGTGTAGTTTGCAGTTGAACTAAGTTCAAAACTGGTGGGGTCGGCAAGGTTCACCGCTTCGGCTGTAGACTGATGGTCGATCACTGCTTCGGCAGGAATATCCGTTCCCTCCACGACGCCAGTGGTGCCGTCCCAAGTGACAGGCAGGTAACCGGTCACGCCGTCTGTGTATGTGACATGCACAAACTCCGGCAGCACGGGTTCGATATCGCCGTATACATTCAGCTCGCAGGGATCGACGGAGGCGACCTCGTAGGCCGTCACCCTGGCGACCGCGCCGTTCTCGGCGGTGAACTCATATTCGCCCGCCTCGAGCGTTTCGGGAACGTCGATCCACTGGGCGGTCTCCTCGCGGGTCGATCCGTCAACCAGGATGGCGGTCACCTGCTCGGGCAGCTGCAATGCTTCGCCCGCGGCGACGCGCAAGTCGACGTCGGCATAGCCGGCAACATCGCTCTGTTCGCTGTCTACGGCATAGACTGTCAGATACTCTGGCTCCAGATCCTCGCCATATGCCTTGATGGTGACCTTGCCCGCATCTTCAGACTTCAGCGCGAACACGACCTGCCCCAGGAAGGTGAGGTGCTGCGTGTAATAGGAGAACTGGGTCCCGCCATATTTCCAGGGTTCCCATTCGCCCTGATAACCGTTGCTGATGCCGGCGATCTTTGCGCCTTCCACTTCGAACTGCAGCAGGTCGTCAGCATCGCGGCACAGAACGCCATTTTCGTCCACGATGGAGGCAGTCACATAGATCATGCCTTCGCCGTCGGCTTCCATCGTCAACTTATCCGGCTCCAGCTTAATGCCATCAGCCATGCCAAAGGTATTGATTACATCCTCGGCAAGGATGCTGCCGTCCTCATCGTAGGCAACGGCCTTAAGCTCGCCAGTGGCATAGGGAACGGTCCACTCAAGGTGCAGTTTTCCATATTCGCCGTTGGGACTGACATAGCCGCCGGTGTTGACGTCCGTTTCATTGGTTCCGTCATCCTGCGTCGGTTCGCTGGTTTCGTAATACTCAACGCCGAAATCGGTGACCTTCTTGGTAAATTCACGCACGCCCAGAGATTCTCCATTGAGGAAAAGCTCTACGCTGGGGCAGTTGGAATAGGCATATACAGCCACCTCTTCGCCCTCAGTCCAGGCGTTCCAATCCTGCGGCATCAGGTAAACCATTGGAGCGGTGTCCTTGTCGGTCCACTGGCTCTGGAACAGATAGTAGATATCCTTGGGGATGCCAGCGAAATCGACAAGCCCCTGATGTCCGGTAACGATAATGTCCGGCGCGTTGTCAATAGCATTGTCCTGGCCTTCGCCGATATAGTCGATACCGCTCCAGACGAACATGCCGCCGTTAATATTGCCGTAGTCACGGATGTACTTCAGGCAATATTCTCTCGTGGGAGAAAGGCGCAGGTTGTTGTTGCCATAGCCGCCGCCACCCACGCGGCCGGCGGTGCTGTCCGTATTCACGGAAAGATCGCCGGCGCCATAGTAGGAGCCCCTGCCGCTCATGCCATGCGCAGATTCTGTTTCCATCATAGCCAGTGTCGGGAAATGCTCGCGAATGTCCAGCAGCGTCTGCTGCACACTGTACTGCGTGCCGAGAATGCCGCCAATGCTGTCGAGATATTCGCAAACGTGGATCCACTGGTCGCCATAGGTCTCTTTCGAGGATTCAACGCCGGCACGCAGGGCGTCCGTCGCCTGGGAAATCTTGTGGTAGGGGTCGACCTGCAGGGCGCGCTGGCCCAGACGGATGACCTCGGTGTTGATGCCCCAAGTCGGCTCGGGGTCAAATTCGGTGCCATAGAGGTCGTTGATCAATTCCTGCGTGGCCCAGGCCGGGGGATCGCCAGCGCTACGCAGCTCATTGGCGATGGACCAACCCAGTATGCAGGGATTGTTGCGGTGGCGCAGGATCATTTCCTGAATGTGCTGGTCGCCCCAGCAATAGGGGGCTTCCTTGTAGGTGCCGTCTGCAGCCAGCGTGACGGTGGGATAGCCGCCATCCGGCGCGCCGGCCCAATCCGCGGGTACTTCGTCATTAAACCAAAACGCCCAGTTATAGCCGCCTTTGCCGCCGCTCACGAAATCCGCGCTTTCCTCGAGAACGAGTATGCCGTACTTGTTGCAGGCGTCAATGAACTGCTGGCTTTCAGGATTATGGGAAGTACGAATTGCGTTCACGCCCATGTCCTTCATGAGCTTCACCTTGCGATCCAACGCATCCGGCTCGGAGGCCGTACCAACCAGTCCATTGTCATGGTGCAGGTTGACGCCTTTAAGCAGGACTGTTTCACCGTTGAGAGAGAAGCCCTCTGTCGCGCTCACATCAAACCACTTGAAACCGAAGGGCGTTTCGTAGGAGTCCACCAACTGATCGCCGTCGTACAACTCGACAACGGCCGTATACATGTTGGGCGTATCGCAGCTCCACAGCAACGGATCTTCTACCGTCACAGCATCCGCAACGGCCAGCTTTTCATTCGCGACGAGCGCCACCGCATCGGAGGTGGTGGTGGCGTACACTTCGCCATTCGCGTCATAAAGCGTAGTGACGACGCTTGCGTTTTCAACATCGTTCACAGAGTACAGTTCCGCCGTCACATTCAGTTCCGCCGTGCCATCGGAAGGATAGGTCTCCCCGATGGTGGGGGTAAACAGATAGACGCTGTTGCGCACGAACCGCGTTTGCGTATCCACAAGGAGGTTGACATCGCGGTAAATGCCATGGCCCGTATACCAGCGGCTGGACGCAGGCTTGTCCGAGCAACGGACAACGATGACATTTTCCTCGCCATAGCGCAGATAGTCGCTGATGTCAAAGGTGAATCCCAGGTATCCGCTGGGATACTCGCCCACCAGCTCTCCGTTGACATAGACGGCCGCGTTCATGTATACGCCATCAAAGTCCACCGAGATCTTTTTGCCCTCATAGGAAGCGGGCACAACGAACGTCTTGCGATAGAAGCCCACGCCGCCAGGCAGATAGCCAGTGCCGCTCGTGGTGCCCTCGGCGTTCTTGTCGCGGGTGAACTCAAAGCTCCAATCGTGGGGAACTTCCACAGTCCGCCAACTGCTGTCATCAAAATCGGGGCGAATGATCTCCGCCGTCTGCGGACCTTCGGCGCCGTCTTTCAGGCCGCCCTTGATGGAAGATTGCTGGACCTCGCCGTCAACTACGATTTCCTCAACAAATTCACCAACCGCAGTGGAAAGATAAAACTTCCAGTCCTTGTTGAAGTTGATCGTGCCAAAGTCGATCTCCTCCAGTTGTTGTACCGTGTAGCTGCTCTCATCGTATTCCGGCACAGCCGCCGACGCCGGTCCTACCAATGCCACTGTCAGGATCAATACCAACAGCCATGCGATCCATCTTTTTTGAGCAAACATCCTTCTTCCTCCATTTCTACATCGTCTGGATCCTGTGCAGCAATCTGTTTTTGGCAAGAGTCGCCTCCCTTCACAAATGGTCGTTAAAATACCAGCCAATACAATTATATTTTCCGCACCTGCAAATCTCAATATCTTTAGCTGAAGTGGTATTTTTTATTATAAAATATATGCGTTTTATCCTATTTAATTAATCAAGAAAAAATAATTCATCCGTTTTTACCCATAAAATTTGGACAATTATATATTTTTTAAGTATAATTACATTATAATAGACAAGGAGAGAGCGTGGCCATGAGACGTCGCTGTGGGTTTGTTGTAATATGCCTGTTCCTCATCCTGCTCTGCGTTTCAGAGGCGATTGCTACTGTGTCGAATGATGACACAGTTACGCTGAAAATATACTTTTCCGACTCTGGGCGAGATGTGTCGGACGCTCCTCTTGTAAATGACGCCATCAACGCATATATCGAACCGATTCTTGGGTTTCGCGTAGAGATTGAATTTCTGCGGGATTACAACTACTCCCAAACGGTCGCGCAGAAATTTTTGTCCAAGGAGGATTTTGACATATTGTATTGCAAATCATACTCGGATATGTGTTATCAAAGCGGAGAAGGATGGTTGCTTCCTCTGGATGATCTCGTCTCAGAGCACGCGGAGGCTTTTAGTGCCTTGTTCCCGGAAGATTTTTTGCGGAACATCCGCATAGAAGGAAAACTGTATGGCTTGCCGGCCTATCGGGAGCAGGCGAGCAATTACGGCGTGGGATACAATTTATCCATTGCGCAGGAATGCGGAATAGATATGAGCCAGGTGACCTCTTATAAAGATCTTACACAGATATTTGAGAGCATCCGGGAGAAGAGGCCGGACGTCATTCCCTACGTTGACGCGACAATGGCTTCCTGGAATTCCTGGGATAAGTTGGGCGACGAACTCGGCGTGCTGATGGATATAAACAGCGCTGAGGTTTCAAACGTATATGAATCCGAAGAATTCCTCGAATTTGTCCAGCAGATGTATGCATGGAACAAAGCGGGGTACGTTCTTGACATACAGTCTTATTCCAGCACTACGGCGGACTATCTCGGCTCGGGGCAGATTTTCTGTTCCATTTATATTGGCAAGCCGGATATCGTTTCACAGGAGCAACGCATCACCGGTGTCAACATGGGATATGTTCCGCTTTCCGCCGCAGTGGCGACCACAGACAACATCGACCGCAGCTTCACCGCGATCAACGCGTCCAGCCGCTATCCCGTGCAGGCCATGCAGTTTATCAACATGATGTATTCCGATCCTGCATTGGCAAATCTGATCGTTTATGGGATTGAAGGGCTGCACTATGAATTTAAGAACGCCGACCGTACAGTGATCGGCTTTCCACAAGGCGTTACCACGCACAGCAGCCATTATGCCAAGCTCATTAGCTGGCAGTATTGCAATGAAACGCTGACCTACGCCTGGGAAGGCGCTTCGCCGGATATATGGGATGAATTGGAGGAATTCAACCGCACCGCACAAAAATCAATTGCGTTTGGCTTCCGATTTGATCCTGCGCCCGTCGCCGCGAAGGTAGAAGCGTGCCGGGTTGCGCAGTCAACATACAGAAATGGTCTTGTCCAGGGGCAACTCGATCCTGAAACGTATCTTCCGGAATTTCTGGACGCTCTGGAAGATGCAGGGATTGACGAAGTGATCTCTGAAAAGCAAAGGCAGCTGGACGAATGGTTGTTATCTCAAAATGCAACGAATGGGATGAGCTGAATGGCAGGAAAAAAGCGGGTATGCGTTTCTCTGAACATGCTGATTAAGCTGATCACATATTCCATGGTTATAATTTTGATTTTCAGCTCCATTTATATCTATTTCGTCACAAAAAACACACTGGACAGCCAAATCGTTAATATCGGAAATTCCGCCGTGACCATTGCCGGGCACACAATTGACCAAAAGCTGCTGTCGATTGACGATTATGTTTTTGAACTAATGTACAATAATTCCGCTGTTTCAGAACTGAACATGGGTACATTGGACGAATTGTCCAGTTATACGGCAAAGGCTGTGATCCAGGAGGATCTTGAGCGAATCGCGCGCCTCCATTCCATAGATGGGATCATGCTGTATTCCCCGCAGGGGCAAACCGCTGAACGCATTGTGCATTCCGTCTCGTCGGTTTTGTTTCAAAGCAATCTGAAGGTGGTCGATAGCTTGATCGGGTCCATTGATGAAGGCCGTCCCATCTCTTTGCCAAAATCCGAATGGTTTCTGCTCTATATTGATGAGCAGGTATATCTCGCGCGCATGTTTCTTCTCAATCAGGCGTATCTTTGCATCTGGTTTCGGGAAGAACTCATGACAGACGTTTTGCTGCAAAGCAGTCCTTCCTCTCAAATAGGCGGTGAATACTACTTGGAAGATGGCGTTGCCGCTGCGCAGAAAAGCGATGGAAATAGCCGGGTTTTGCGCTACCCTTCTGCCGCGGGGGATTTTACCGTCTCCCTTACTGCCTTCCGGGCCGATTTCGATATGAACTACATCTTTGCCATGCTGGGGTTGGGCGTATTCCTGGTATCGAGCATCGCCCTGATCCTCTTTCTCAGCCGGCGCATTATGTATCGCCCCTTGCAAAGCTTCAGCCAGACGATGCAACGCATCGGAGATGGAAATCTTGCGGTTCGTATGAATGAAACCTCCCACGTCTACGATTTCAACGAAATCTATGCTGTTTTCAACCAGTTGATCGACAATATACAGACATTAAAACTGGACGTTTATGAAAAGGAACTGAGCAAACAGCGTGTGGAGCAACAGTTTTTGCATATCCAACTGCGCAACCACTTTTTCCTGAATTGCCTGAATATCCTTTATGCGCTTGCGCAAACAAAAGATTGCGAGCTAATCCAGCAAATGGTACTGTACTTGGTTGGATATTTCCGCCATATTTCTCAGGATGGCATGAAACCCGTCTCGCTTTTAAGCGAAATTGAACACGTAAAGGACTATATCAGCATTCAGCAAATTCGTTTTCCCGGGCGAATCCAATTCAATTATACAATGGATGCGGAATTGGAGAGTTTTCTTGTCCCTCCGCTTATTATCCTTACATTCATCGAAAACAGCATCGTTCATGCGCAAGGCCCCAAACGCTCTATCATGTGCATTGACATGGAGCTGATCGCAAAGAAAAAGAGCGATGGCACTTATCTTTGTATCCATATTTCTGACAACGGTCGGGGCTTCACTTCCGAACAACTCAAAATGCTGAATGCACCTGTTGCGGACGTGCAAATCGGCACGGAACATGGAATTGGCATTCACAATATTCGCAACCGATTAAACCTGTTGTATGGCAACAAAGCGCTGTTGATTATTTCCAATGCTCCTTTAGGCCATGGCGCAGTGATCGAAATGGAGCTCCCGCCATGGCCAAAACAAGTAGAACTGAAAGAATTGGAGAGAGGCGAAGATGTATAACATGCTCTGGGTAGACGATGAACCTCTGGCACTGCGTGGAGTTCGCGCAGGGATTGACTTTGAAAGTCTCGGCATCCAGTACATCTATGAAGCATTGGATGCCGAGGAAGCAAAGGATATCTTTCGTAAGCATTCTATTGATCTAGCCGTTTGCGATATTGAATTGCCCGGCGAAAGCGGTTTGGATCTGGCGCAGTGGATTAACGATCATCATCCCGATACGGTCATTATATTCTTAACCTGTCATTGCGAGTTCTCATATGCGCAAGAAGCCGTCCGACTGATGGCCTTTCGCTACCTTCTAAAGCCCATCTCCTATCGAGAACTGCAAAAAGTTTTGGAAGAGGCGATACAAAAGCAATTCGCAGCGGCAGCAAATCCAGTCCTGACGGATTCGGATTCTTCTGGCGTTGTGGAGCGAACTATCGCCTACATACGCAAAAATCTGACAAAGCCGATAACGAGAGAAGATCTTGGCAAGAATGTTTTTTTAAATTCAAATTATCTTGCACGTATTTTTAAGGAGCAAACAGGGCAGTCGCTGTTTACATACATAGCGAATATGCGTCTGGAACAAGCCAGTTTGCTCCTGAAAACAACGCAGCTCCCTATCGTAGAAATCTGCGGACAGGTGGGAATTGAGGACTGCTCGTATTTTTCCAGACTCTTCAAAAGAAAATACGGAATGACTCCTCGTCAATATCGCAGTCTCAATCACAACCAGTAAATCAGGTAGCGTGTGCTCGATCCCTGCTTCAATAGAGGATGCTTCGCGGCATAATCATATGCCTCCCAGATGAAATCATCCTATTGCGTCCGCTCAAGTGAAACGCCCTGCGCCGCTTTCTACAGGAGGAGAGGGACTGATCAATGGAGAATCATTGTCAGAAAACGCTTCGTCCAGAAGGAACGTGCATGCAATCATGAGTTGTTGGACATGCTCATTAAATTCATATGGTGTGCTCCTGGTTGTTAGCGGATTTCCCTGTCTTTGTCCAGCAGCCTTTCAAATGTGTCAGGACAAATGAGTAAGCGACGTCTCTGATAGGCATCGTTTGTTCTTAGGAGAGGAAACTATTCTGTGGGTATGGATGCTTCCTCATCTGGAAGCAGGATCGCCAGCATGAGCTGCCCACCCATGCGGAAGTCAAGAGTAAAATTCTCGATACAGGATATACCGCCCAAATCCGCGCACGCCTGAGAATACGCCGCCAATAACCTGATTTCATCCTGGTTCAGCTTTCCCCGCAATGCTTCTTCGCATCGCGTGACCTCCGAGATCGCCCGGTCGTATTCAGAGCCGCGCCTGATCGTCGATTGGCCGCTGAGAAGCGCCCGCAGTAAATGTCTTCAAGGATTTTGCGCATACGCTACACCTCCGCACAGACAGTAGCATATATGGCCTCTCGCGGGAAGCGATCACGAAAATTCTTTGAGAAAATGACCGAAAAGGCTTGCTTTTTCACACGTCGTGCATAAGCTGTGACTCAGCCGCGAGGCAGAAAAATACCACGGAGGTAAAAAACATGGAATGCGGAAAGCTCACAGCGAAACTCAGGGACGCGGTGCCGGTTTGCTTCATGGTGGACGGTAAAGAGGTCAAGCGCTACAAGAACATCGAAATCCCGGACGAGATCAAGAAGCTGCCTTATAAGGCGTTTGACTTCAACGTACCGCTGACCGGGGCCATCACCTTCAAAATCAGTTTTGAGCCGGGCGTATTGCCGGAAGTCTGGCTGGAAAAACGTCAGCGCAAGAGCAGGGCAGCGAAAGTGGCGGAAGCTGAGATACCGGCGAATGTGACCGAGGTCATCCAGAACGCTCTGGAACAGGCGGAAGCGGAAGGGCAGCCGGTTCAGGATATCGTCGAGGCTGCCATGAACGGCGCAGAGGTTCGGGCTGAGGTCAATGGGCCGGAGATCATCATCACGGCAGAGGATGGCGCGGAAACAGCGGAAAGTACAAAGCCGGAAGAAGCTCCGCAGGAATACTCAATGGCGCTGTACTACCATGTGACGGGCGAGCAGCGCAAGGCGCTGGTAACGGCAGTGAGCGCCTACGTAGACGCACCGGCGGTCTACCAGAACGCCCCGACCTTCGCCTACGCCATCGGCGAGTACAGCGTAGACAAGGAAGGCACGCTGACCGGCCCGGCGAACGAGGCGCTGGTGACGGCGCTGCAGGCCAAAGGATTTATGGCGGAATAAACCTTATAGGCAGCAAAAAACCCGGCCCAGCGCCGGGATTTTTATGTGCGTATAGGGGGTGTGCAGGGGTGTTCACCATTACGCGGCTTTCTACGCATTTGCCGCAAAAAACGAGATTTCTACGAGTTGAAGTGCGGTGGCTTTTATCACCGAATCATTTCATGTGAGCCAAGATGTGGATTCCTGCAAATATTCCCTGTTAGAAGCTACCAGAGACGAAATTTTGCAGGATAACAAAAGAGCCTATCCTTTCAGATAAGCTCATTTGCACCAACTAATGTCGGTATTCATGGCGGAGAAGGAGGGATTTGAACCCTCGCGGCAGTTATCCCACCCTACTCCCTTAGCAGGGGAGCCCCTTCGGCCTCTTGGGTACTTCTCCACGTCTATTCGATTTTGGCGGAGAGAGAGGGATTCGAACCCCCGGTGCCTTTCGACATCACTGGTTTTCAAGACCAGCGCCTTAAACCGCTCGGCCATCTCTCCCCGGATGAAACCGCAAGATTTATTATAGCAGGAAAAGCCGCTGTTGTCAATGTTTTTCGCGAAAAAATATCGCTGCCGTCGCCTTTGGCGGCGATGCGCGGGATTATGGCCTTTGGCGCGGGTCGAGCGCTGTGCTGGAAGGGAAAGTGCCCCATCTTGCGGATCAGCGCGGCAATGGCGGACGCGTGGCCATGGCTTTGTTTGGCAACAGGCGCGCATTGGGACGTTGCCGCGCTGTAAGATGCGCCCGGGAGGTGGATGCCTCCCGGGCACTTGGAAATGTGTGCGGCGTATGTCAGCGCGACAATGGCGGGCGCGCGGCCATGGCTTTGTTTGGCAGCAGGCGCGCATTGGGGCGTTGCCGCGCTGTAAGATGCGCCCGGGAAGTGGATGCCTCCCGGGCACTTGCATATGTGTGCGGCGTATGTCAGCGCTGCACGCCGCCGGGCTGACGGCGCTTGCCGCGCATGGAGAGTACGACGCTCTGCAGGAGGATGAAGAAGCACAGCATCGCGCCGGTGGTGATGCTCTGCCACCACGGGTCGTTGAGGCGCGCGGCGGTGACGATGGCCTTGATGGTGGCCAGCGTCAAAACGCCGAAGAGCGTGCCAAAGACGTTGCCCACGCCGCCGGAGAGCAGCGTGCCGCCGATGATGGCGGAGGCGATGGCGTCCATCTCCATGCCCTGCGCGTTGCTGGCGTTGCCCGCGCCGGTGTGCATCATGAACACGAAGCCGGCGATGCCCGCCAGTACGCTGCTGAGCAGATGGGCGATGAAGCGGGTGCGCTGCACGTTGATGCCCAGCATCAGCGCGCTCTGGGAGTTTCCGCCGATGGCGTAGAAGTTGCGGCCCAAGCGGGACTTGCGCAGCATGATGAAGACCAGCACGACGATCAGCAGCGCGACGACCACGCCCAGCTCCATGCGGGCGGGGATGCGGTTTCCGTTGCGCGCCACATAGCCCAGCCACGGGATCTCGATGCGGGCGTTCATCAGCGCCTGAAAGCCCTCGTGGGTGACTTTCTGCGGGTTGATGCTGATGATGGTGGTCATGCCGCGGGCGAAGAACATGCCCGCCAGCGTGACGATGAAGGGCTGTATCTCCAATTTGGCGACGAGGAAGCCCTGCACCAGACCGAAGGCCAGGCCGATGCCCAGCGCCAGCAGAATGGTGACAAAGAGGTTGCCCGTCGATTCCAGAAAGACCACGCAGGCCATGACGACCAGAGAGATGACGCCGCCGACGGAAATGTCGATGCCGCCGCAGATCATGACGATGGTCAGCGAGCAGGCGACGATGATGAGCGCGGCGTTGTTGTTGAGCATGTCGAACACCTGCTGCGGACGCAGGAAGCCGCCGCCCCAGACGACCATGGCGAGTATGTAGAGGCCGAAGAAGATGCAGATGGTGATGGTCAGCAGCAGCTGCGTATCGCTCATCGGCTCACGACGGCGTGTGCGGTTCGTGTTCTGCATATCACGCAGCCTCCTTTCCAACGACGGTCTTGCCGCCGCGAATGCGCGCCCACAGGCGGGACATGGCCTGCTTGACCACCGGCGAGGAGAGCGCCACCAGAAGGATGATGACGACGGCCTTGTACGCCTTGATGTCCGTGGAGGGCACCTTCATGGCGTAGAGCGTGGTGGTCAGGGCCTGAATGGCGTAAGCGCCCAGCACGGAGCCGGAGAGCTTGAAGCGGCCGCCGCCCAGCGCGTTGCCGCCGATGGCCACGGCGAGGATGGCGTCCATCTCGATCTCGCTCAGCACGGTCTCGTGGTTGATCAGGCCCATGCGGCCCACGGCGATAGTGCCGGAGACGGCGCAGCAGGCGCCGAGGATGACGAAGGTGAGCAGCTTGACGCCCGTGGAGTTGATGCCGTTGAGGCGCGCGGCGCGCTGGTTGATGCCCACCGCCTGCGTCATCAGGCTCAGCGTGGTGAAGCGGAAGAGCAGCGCGAAGATGATGCCGCAAATGATCACGATGAAGATCGGCGTCGGCACCGGGATGCCGGGAATGAAGCTGCCGATGGCATTGACCACGGCGTTGGAGATGGTCGGCGTCGCGCCGCCGTTGATCCAGTAGGCGATGGAGCGGCCGCAGGTGTAGAGGATCAAAGTGGCAATCATCGGCTGGATCTTGAACACGGCGACCAGTGTGCCGTTGAAGGCGCCGAAGATCATGGCCACCAGCATGCAGGCCAGGAAGGCGAGCAGCACGATCCAGCCGCTGGCGGCAGCGCCCGCGCCGGAGATGATCTTCACGTAGACGCTGCCGGCGATGGCCGCCAGCGCGCCGACGCTGATGTCCTGACCGCCGCAGGCGGCCGTGACCAGCGTCATGCCCATGGAGAGGATGGCCAGTTCGGAAGCGCCGTTGAGGATGCTGACGAGGTTGCCCGTCAGAACGGTGTTGCCGCTGTTGTTGGTGGCGATCGCCACCGAGAAGAACGAGGGATCGCGGATGAGGTTAAAGATCACCAGCGCCGCGATGGCGATGAGCGGCACCAGCAGCTGCATGAGCCCGCTCTTGCGCTGGGGCGAAGCGTTTGCCTTCTTCTTCATATCAGTTGCCACCTCCAGCAATGGTGCGCATGACATTGTCCTGCGAGAGCTGATCGCCGGTCAGTTCGCCGACGATGTGGCGGTCGCGCATGACGATCAGGCGCGAACAGGTGCGCAGCATCTCCTCGATCTCCGAAGAGATGAAGGTGACGCTCACGCCTTCGTCCGCCAGCTTGAGCACCAGTTTCTGTATCTCCGTCTTCGTGCCGACGTCGATGCCGCGGGTCGGCTCGTCGAGGATGAGGTACTGCGGGTGCGTCAGCAGCCAGCGGGCAAGGATGACCTTCTGCTGGTTGCCACCCGAAAGGGACTTGATGGGCGTATCGGAAGAAGCCGTCTTGATCTCCAGCGCCTTGATGTATTCATCGGCAAACCTCTCGGCGTCGGCGCGGGAGATGGGCTTGAAGAAGCCCTTCAGCACCTGCAGGGCGAGGATGATGTTCTCGCGCACGGAGAGGTCGGCGATGATGCCGTCGTACTTGCGGTCCTCCGGCAGGTAGCCGATGCCGTTGCGCATGGCGTCGATGGGCTTGGCGATCTTCACGGACTTGCCGTTTACCTTGACCTTGCCGCCGGTGACGTGGTCGGCGCCGAAGATGGCGCGCACGCTCTCGCTGCGGCCGGAGCCGAGCAGGCCGGTAAAGCCGTTGACCTCGCCCTTTTCGATGCGGAAATCGTAGGGGCGCACGCCCGCGGCGCTGGAAAGGCCCTCGGCCTCGTAGACCGGCACGGAGCCGGGCTGGGGCTGATAGGGCTTCTTCTCCATGCCGGAAAGGTCGTCCAGCTCCTTGCCCATCATCTTGGTGACCAGTTCCACCTGCGGCAGCTCCTGAATGGGGTATTCCCCCACCAGCTGGCCGTTGCGCAGCACGGTGATGCGGTCGCAGACGGCGTAGACCTGCTCGAGGAAGTGGGTGACAAAGACGATGCCCACGCCGCGCGAACGCAGATCGCGCATCAGGCCGAAGAGCATCTCGACTTCCTTTTCATCCAGAGACGAGGTCGGCTCGTCGAGGATGAGCACCTTGCAATCCATGTCCACCGCGCGGGCGATGGCGATCATCTGCTGCACGGCCAGAGAGCAGTTGCCCAACTGCTGCTTGGCGCGCGCGGGGATGCCGAGGTTCTTGAGGATCTCGTCGGAGCGCTTCTCGCGTGCCCTCCAGTTGACGAAGTGGCCCTTATCGCGCCCGATGAAGATGTTCTCCGCCACGGTGAGGTTCGGGCAGAGCGTGATCTCCTGATACACTGTGCTGATGCCGACCGCCTGCGCGTCCTGCGGCGAGCGGATGGCCACGTCGCCTTCGACGCCCTCGATGTTGACCGTGCCGGCGTCGCGGGAATAGACGCCCGTAAGCACCTTGATCAGCGTTGACTTACCCGCGCCATTCTCGCCCATCAGCGCGTGTATCTCGCCCTTGCGAAGGGTGAAATCCACATTCTGGAGCGCTTTGACGCCCGGGAAGGACTTGCAGATCTGGCGCATGGACAAGACGACTCCGTTTTCCATTTGCCTTTCCCCTTTCCATTCATCCGTATCATGCGCGCGTAAGGAGGAGGCGGCGCTGCATGACAATGTACGGTGTGGTTACGCGGAATACACCACATAGCCACACCGCACGATGTTTCTACCTTGGGTCAGAGGCGCCTCTCAGGCGTTTCCGGCCCCCGCCACCCCTGCGCGGGATGGCTGCACGTTTCGGCGCCTGCGACTTATTCGATCACGCCGGGGTCATCGCCGATGCCGTAGTTGACGATGTCTTCCTCGGTGATGGTGGCCGCGTCGAAGCCGCGCTCCTCGGTGATGATCTTCTTGCTCTCGAGGTTGAGGGCCTCGCCGGCCTCGAGCTGCTGGATCATGTCGCTGATGATCTGGGCCTGGTAGGGGCTGCACTGACCATCGTAATTCCAGTTGCCGGCCTGCAGTTCGCGCAGGGCGTAGCGGTTGGTGTCGAAGCCCATGACGATGACGTCGCCGTCAACGCCGTGGGTGATGCCAGCCTCGTCCAGAGCGGCGACAGCGCCACGGGCCATGCCGTCGTTCTCGGCGTAGATGACGTTGAAGGACTCGCCGGAGTTGATGGCGGCCTCGGTGATGGTCTTGGCCTCAGCCTCGTCCCAGGACGCGGTCTGCTGCGCGACGAGATGCCAGGTGTCCGGCTCGGCGGCGACCTGCTCGTTCAAAGGCTCGGTACGGCCGATCTGCGCGTCGGAACCCATGACGCCCTGAATATGCACGATGTTGTACTCCTCAAGGCCCTGGCTCTTCAGCCATTCCACGGCGGTGACGCCCTGGTTGCGCATGTCGGAAACGACGGCGGCCTCGTACAGGCTCTCATCGCAGTCGATCATGCGGTCGAACAGGAAGACGATGACGCCGTTCTCCTGCGCGGAGGCCAGCACGTTGTCCCAGCCGGTGGTCTCGGCGGCGGAGATCAGCAGGTACTGAACGCCTTCGGTGATGAACTGCTGAGCGGCGTTGAGCTGCTCGTCGTTCTTCAGGCTGTAGAAGGTCTGGGTGTCATAGCCGTTCTCGGCGGAGAAGACCTTTTCAAAGTCCTCAACGTTGGCCTCACGATAGCCGGACTCAGACGGCGGATTGTTCACGATGCCGACGCTGATAAGCTCGCCTTCGGCGGAAGCGAACGCAGAGCAGAGCAGCAGAGCGCAGACCATGAGCAACGCGAATACCTTTTTCATGTTACCTCACTCCTTGTTTATCTTGAACGCAAGCGCGTTCTGTCACATCAAGCCCCGGCAGGGCCGCTGCCCGGGCGCCCGGACGGGCGATGGCCCCTCCGCGCTTTTACATGTATATCTTCGCGCATTTGGGTGTTTTTTTCAATGCAATATTTTTTGAAATTTGTTCACTCTCTTCCGCATCGCTGATTTTTACCGGGGAGCGGCCGCCGCGTGCGGGCGGCGTCGTTCCCGCGCAAAAAGGGCACCGCGCGCGCGATGCCCTCAGGGGGTTGAAAAATGAGCAGACCTTCAGAGCGTTGAGGTACCCGCAAGGTGGGCGGCAGAGATCGCTGCCGTTCTTCAGGCCTTGGAGCGTTTCTTCATATCTTAAGCACCAGCGCCTTACCCTGGCGGATGATGTCCGTGCCGCCGTTCATGGCGCGCACGTCCTCGACGCTGACGTTGTAGCGCTTGCCGATGGACCAGATGTCGTCGTCGCTCCCCGGCCAGAACAGCACGATGCCGGGGCGCTTTTTCACATCCTCGCCCTCCTGCGCGCCGCTCAACAGGCGGTATTCCTTCGTCACGCGCGTCTCGGCACTGACGCTGAGCAGGCAGCGCAGTTCCAGCCGGTCGCTCATCAGCGCGTTGGCCTCGGCGGAGAGGGCTTCCACCGTCACCCAGGAGCTGTCGTCCAACTCGCCCTGCACCTGCAGGGAGAAGGGCAATTCGCTCTGCGCGGAAGAGATGCGGTCCGAGCCGCCGGGCATGTACAGCACCGTGGCCTCAAGCACGCCGTCGATGGTGGTCCTGCCCGCGTCCACGCCCCAGCCGCCCACCACGGGGCGCACGCGCACGGCCAGCACCGTACCCGCGCCGGGGGCGTCCTCCGGCAAAAGCAGCGTGCCGCGGAAGGCCTCGGACGCCTGCGCGCGCTCGATGGCCACGCAGGGGGAGATGGCCTGCGTCTCGATCTTGAGCGAGGGGCCGCGGGTGACGTAGGCGTCGGTGAGGGCGGCGGCCTCGGAGGCGGTCACCGCCTTGACGGAGAGGGCGACGTCCGCCTCGATGCGCAGGTCGGCGTCGTCCTCGTCATCGGCGGCGTCATCCTCATCGTCCGTCTCCACGCGCGCGTCCAGGCGGTCCAGATGGGCGGTGGCGTAGACGTTTTCCACCAGCCAGTCCGGCATCTCCACCAGCCGCTCAAAGGAGAGCGGCACCTTGATCAGCGCCACCGGGCGGCCGGCGACGCCGCTGGAGACCAGCGCCTCCACGTTGAGCTTGCCGCGCACGCGCACGCCGCCCAGGTCCGGCTCCACGCCCTCGATGGTCACCGTTCCCCAGCTCATCAGCGCCGCGCGGGCGTCGAGCGCCGCCGGCAGGGAGACCGTTTCCGCAAGGAGCGTGTCCGCCCCCGCCTCCGCCGCCAGACGCACCGAGCGCACCGTTTCCGAATCCGTCTGAAGGGCGGGCGAACCCTCGATGCCGGTGACGATCTCCGCAGGCGTCAGTTTCCATACCTGCAATTTCAGACCCACGCTGACCAGAAAGACCATGTGGCCGTTTTCATACTTCGCCTCCACATGCTCCACCTCGCCGGCGACGCGGCAGGGCATGTCTCCGGCCGCGCCGGGAAGCTCGAAGGCGTGGTTGAGCTGCGCCTGCGCCGTCAAAGAGCGCAGCGCCGCCTCCTCGCCCTGCCGGTAGACGGCCTGACACAGCGCCGTGCCTTCCAGCACCACGCGCCCCTCCTGCACGTCCACCTGACCGATGACCAGCGAGGCTTCGGACATCAGCGTTTCGATCGCGTCCCGGCCCGCGCCGGGCACGATCGCCTCCGCGCGCAGAAGCGCCTGCCCCTGCCGCGAACCGACCAGTTCCTCGATCTCGAGAGCCTGCTTAAGCACGCTTATCGCCATAGAAAAAACCTCCCAACCGCATTTCGCTTTCTATGCTTATGCGTTGGAAGGAACGCGCATGCGCGCGGGCGGTGAATTTTACCTGACGGGCACAAATCGGGGCGTGTGCGCGGCGCAGAGGTTCACTCCGCCTCGAAGGCGAGCTGGCAGCAGGCGCGCACGCCCAGGCGGTCGAAGTAGGTGTTTTCCAGCGGTATCCACTCCGTCAGGAAGCGGGAAAGCATCGCCTCGCCGCTGCGCGCGCGGATGCGCGCCTGTTGCGCTTCGGGGGCGATGGAAAGGAAGACGCGCAGGTCGTAGGCGCTTCGCAGCTGCGGGTGGAGGCTGTAAACGCCCTCGACGATCACCACCGCGCGCGGCTCGACGGACACGGGCGCGGCGAAGGCCCCGGGGTGGCAGCGCCACGGGCGGTAGGAAAAGGACGTGCCCAAATGCGATAGTACCTCGCTTTCAAAGCGCTCCCGGTCCACGTTGCCGCCCGGCTCGGCGAGGCGCGCGGGCGTTTTGCGCTCCGGGGGCAGGAAAAAGTCGTCCATGTGGAAAAGCTCGCCGCCGTAGACCGCCGCCAGCAGCGCGCCGAGGGTGGACTTGCCCGCGCCGCTGTTGCCGTCGATGGCCACGCGGGCGCTTCCCTTTTGCTCCAGCAGCGCGTCGATGGCCTGAAACAGGGGAAGATAACGCATGGCCGCCGCGGGAACGAGGCGGTAGGCGGGGCGGTAGAGGGCGCGATAGGTCTGCGAATGGGAGAGCGCCGGATAGCCCGCCGCGCGCCAGGGGGCGATCTCGGCGTCCACGTCCTCAGGGCGCAGGCCCAGTCCGGCGGCGTTTTCGCGCAGGGTATCCAGCTTTTCCTCCAGACCCGCGACGCTGCCGCGCGGAGCGCAGGCCTGCGCAAAGAGGCCGTTCACGGTTTCAAGGCGCAGTTTCAGCGCCGGAAGGGCGCGCAGGTGCAGGCGCACAAGACCGCCGCCCACGTCTGTAAACGGCGCTTCGCCCTCTGCCGCGCCATCTGCGCAGGCGGCGCATTCCTTGCGCAGGCGCGCAAGACCCGTCTCAGCGTCCGCGGCCATGTGGCCCGCGCCAAATTCGCTCTGGTAAAGGAGTTTGCAGTAATCCCGCGCCTCGGCGGCGGGGTGATCGCGCTTTTCCGCGAGCAGCAGTTCGAGCATCTTTATCCTCTTTCCGTATCAAAGTTTCTGCCAACATTTGGAAGCGCTGGCAATTTGTGGAAAATGTACAACTAATCTTGACATTCCTTGGCTTTTTTGTTACAATTTATTCGTAAGTTATTACAATTCCATGACAAAGGAGATGCAAGCGCATGAAACGAATGCTCATATGTCTTTTGCTCGCGGCGCTCATCGCTCCCGGGGCGCTGGCCGCGCCTGCGCTGGAGGCGCGCCTGACGGAGGACGGCCTTGCCGTGCGCTGGACGGGGTGCGCCTGCCCGGAGGCGACGCTGACCATCTACCGCGACGGCTGGCCGGTGCTGGTGAGCCTTGTGCGCGGGACGGACGGCGGCTTCGACGTGCCCATCTGGTACACGCGGGAGGCGGGCGACTACGCGGCGCAGTTGCGCTGCATGGACGGCTGCGCGCGCGTGGAGGCGGGGAGTGTCGCGCCGCCCATGGAGGGAGGGCCGGTGCAGACCGAAGTCTGCCCTTCGCAGCCGGCGGGTGCTACGGCAACGCCCGCGCCAACGAAAAAACCGACCGAAGTCCCAACTCCTGCGCCGACGATGGTCCCCACGCCGCAGCCTACGCAGGCCCCCACGCCGCGACCGACGCAGGCGCAGGGCAGCGGTAACTCCGCGCTCGCGGCGGAGGTCGTGCGCCAGACCAACATGGAGCGCGCCGCGCGCGGACTGACGGAGCTGCGCGTGGACAGTGAACTCACGCGCGCCGCGACCGTGCGCGCCCGCGAGCTGGTGGAGAGCTTCAGCCACACGCGGCCGGACGGCAGCAGCTGGTCCACCGTCTCCGGCGCGGTCAGCAGCGAGAACATCGCCCGCGGCCACGACAGCGCCGACCGGGTGATGGCCGCCTGGATGAGTTCGGATGGCCACCGCGACAACATCCTGCGCGCGGGCTATACGCGCATAGGCGTCTGCGCGCTGGAGGCGGGCGGCGTGCTTTACTGGGTGCAGCTCTTTGGCGTTTGAGGTCACTCCGCCGTCAGGTAGCGGCGGATGGGCGCGAGCGTGCCTTCGCCGATGCCCTCGACGTGGTCGAGCGCGTCCACGCTGGGAAAGGGGCCGTGCGCCTCGCGGTAGGCGACGATGCGCCCGGCCAGCACCTCGCCGATGCCGGGCAGAGTGTCCAGTTCATCGACGGCGGCGGTGTTGATGTCGAGAAGATAGCCGCCCTCCTCAATGGACGCGCCCGGCACGGTGTCGATGGAGGCGAGGCGCGCAGGCGGCGCGAGGGCGGCGCGGTGCGTCCAGCCAAAGAGCAGCAACAGCGCGGCGAGCGCGCCCAGAAGCACCCAGCGGTCCGCGCGGGCCATGGCTCTCCCCCCTTCCCTGCCGGACTTCGACGGCGTTCATGTTCCTTCGACTTATACTATCACAGTCCCAATGGCTGGTCAAGCGTCCCTTCCCGCGAAAAATCCTTGTGAAATTCGGGAAAATATGAAAAACATGGTTGCCTTTGGGGAAAAAGCGTGCTATAATACTCTGGCAATCTGCTTTGATGATGACTTAGGAGGAATCCCATGAACGCCTGGACCATTATTCTTGACATCGTACTGATTCTGATTTCCATCGTGCTGATCATCGCGGTGCTTTTGCAGCAGGGTCAGCGTCAGGGGCTGGGAGCCATCGCCGGCGGCGCGGAGACCTTCTTTGGAAAGAACAAGGCCAAGAGCTATGAAGCCAAGATGGCCAAGATCACCAAGATCGGCGCGGCCATCTTTATCGTCGCCGCCATCGCCGCGACCATCGTCGCCTCCCACACCGGCGCGGCGGACACCACGGACGCGACGGGCGATGTGACTGCCCCGGTGGAAGAGACCACGGACGGCGAGACCGCCACCGATGAGACGGCCACCGACGAGACCACCACCGATGAGACCGCTGCTGCGGATGACGCGGCCGCCACCGACGAGACCGACGCCGCCACGGCGGAGGCCACCGAGGCCCCTGAGGCCGCCACTGCCACGGAAGCTCCGGCGGAGGCCACCGAAGCGCCCGCGGCGGATGTGACCGAGGAGCCCGCGGAGACGGAAGCGCCCACCGAAGCGCCCGCGGCGGAATAAGAGACATACACGGGGAAAGGTCGCCATGCGGCGGCCTTTTCTTGTTGGAAAGGCGGTGTTTTTATGCGCGACGCGCGCATCGACAAACTGGCAAGGACGCTCGTGCGCTTCTCAACGGCTGTGCAGAGCGGCGACAATGTGCTTATTCAGGCCACGGACGCGGACCGCGAGCTGGTCAAGGCGCTGGTGGCCGAGGTGTACCGCGCCGGAGGGTGTCCCTTTGTGTGGCTGCGCAACGCTGAGATCGAGCGCGCGCTGCTGCTGGGCTGCACACAGGAACAGCTCGACCTGCGCGCCCGCGCCGACGCCATGGTGATGGAGCAGATGCAGGCCTATATCGGCCTGACCGGCATCGTCAACCGCGCTGAGCATTCCGACGTGCCGGCGGAGAAGCAGAATCTGTTTGCGGCGCGCTATACGCAGAGCGTACACGGCCAGCTACGCATACCAAAGACGCGCTGGGTGGTGCTGCGCGACGCCACGCCGGCCATGGCGCAGATGGCGGAGATGTCCACGGAGGCGTTCGAGGACTTCTACTTCGACGTATGCACGATGGACTATTCGCGCATGGAGGCGGCCATGGCTCCGCTCAAGGCGCTGATGGAGCGCACGGACCGCGTGCATATCCTCGGGCCGGGGACGGATCTGACCTTCTCCATCAAGGGCATGCCCGCCGTGCCCTGCGCGGGGCGCGTCAACATTCCCGACGGCGAGATCTTCACCGCGCCTGTGCGCGAAAGCGTCAACGGCACCATTGCCTACAACGTGCCCTCCACGCACGACGGCTTTTCCTTTGAGAACATGCGCCTGACCTTCCGCGACGGGCGCATCACGTCCGTTGCCTGCAACGACGGCGCGCGCGCGGAGCGCGTCTTTGACCAGGACGAGGGCGCGCGCTACGTGGGCGAGTTCGCCCTCGGCGTCAATCCCTACATCACGCGGCCGATGAACAACACCCTCTTCGACGAGAAGATCATGGGCAGCTTCCACTTCACCCCCGGCGCCTGTTACGACGAATGCGACAATGGCAACCGCTCGGCGCTGCACTGGGATCTGGTCTGCATCCAGACGCCGGAGTATGGCGGCGGCGAGATCTGGTTCGACGGCGTGCTGGTGCGCAAGGACGGACGCTTCGTATTGCCGGAGCTTGCGCCGCTGGAGCCGGAAAACCTGCGCTGACCGAAACGCGGAAGACGCCGCGCCCCGCCCCATCGTGGCGGCGGGCGCGGCGCTTTTGCGTTTTGGCGTGCGCAGAGGGCGGTTCTGTTTCGCGGCCACAGGCGCATAAAGTCCCCTGACAGGAGGGGACGCGCATGCAGACGCAGACCACGAAGCTCATCATCCACACCGGCGCGGCGCCGGTCGCGGCCCCGGGAGCGCCCCGGCGCGCCGGGCAGAAAAGGGCGCGCGCCTCCCGGGTCCAGGCGGGCGAAGTCATCGTCTGGGGCGTTGGCGGGGCGGACGCGGAACGGCCCGGCGGGGATATACAGACCAAAGTCTCGAACAAAAAGGCCCGGCGTGGCGTCAGC
This sequence comes from Candidatus Pullichristensenella excrementipullorum, assembly GCA_018713365.1. Classification (GTDB taxonomy): domain Bacteria; phylum Bacillota; class Clostridia; order Christensenellales; family Aristaeellaceae; genus Pullichristensenella; species Pullichristensenella excrementipullorum. The sequence goes on along the minus strand of DVOU01000057.1, from coordinate 2,134 downwards.
GAGCGGCTTTGGAGCGGACGGCGCGCCCGGATGGCAGGCGATGGCGGCGAAGGGGCGATGCGCGGCGGCTGCGGGGAGCGCGTCCCGCGCGTCCTCTTTGGGCAGGGCGGGAAGGCGACCGGCGAAGCGGCATCTGCCGACTCTGGTCGCTATGCGCACACTGCTTCGGAGCAGAACGGCGTGCGGCGCGAGCGTGCGGGCGCGGCAGAGGCGCGGACTTCGGAGCGCCCGCACGGGGAGGCGTCCGCGCAAGGCGTCGCGGCGGGGCGCAGGGCGCGGCGGGCAGGGATGCGGGCGATCAAAAACAGACGACGGTCTGCAAAGGCGCGGCTGACGTTCGGCGAGCGCCTGCTGCGCAACAGCGCCATCGCCTGCGCGCTGTTACTCATGTTATTGGCGGCGCGCAACATCGACACGCCGTGGACGCGCGCAGCCGTGGAGGGCGTGGAGCGGGCGCTGACGATGAAGATCGATCTGGATGGCTCGCTGGGCAGCCTTTCCTTTGTGCGCGACCTGATGCCGGAGTCCGTGCTGGTGTTTTTCGACCTCTCATCGCAGAGCGAACTGGCCGCGCCCGTGGAGGGCGATCTGCAAAAGCGCTTCAGCGACGAGCAGCCCTGGGTGGAGTTCTCCTGCGCGCCGGAGGCGGACGTGGTGGCGGCGGAGGCGGGAACGGTGGTGGCCACGACGCAGCTCTCCGGCGGCGGCTGGGGCGTGATGATCGAGCATGACAACGCGCTGGAGTCCGTCTGCGCCTATCTTCTGGAGCCGTCGGTGGTCGCCGGGGAGCGCGTGGAGCGCGGGCAGGTCATCGCCCGCAGCGAGGCCGGCAGGGTCTACTTTGAAGTGCGGCGGGACGGGGCGTTCGTCGATCCCGCGCCGCTGCTCGGGGCATGATCCGCTTTCGCGTCGGCGATACGAATGTGCGCGTTCACGCGCTGGCGCTGATCATGCTGGCGCTCTCCTTCGCCCTGGGGGCGCGCGCGGAGCTTGTGGCGATGCTGACGGCGCTGCTGCTCCACGAGGGGGCGCACCTGCTGGCGGCGCGGCTTTTGCGCGTGCGCGTGGAGTCTTTGGAACTGATGCCCTTCGGCGGGGCGCTGACGCTGGAAAACCCCTACCGCATGGGGCGCTGGCAGCTGATGGGCGTCTCGCTGGCGGGGCCGTTTGCCAACCTGCTGGGGCTGGTGGCGACGGCGGCGCTGGCCTGGTGGCGCGCTTTGCCCGTTTCATTTTCTTTGGAACTGATGCGCTTTCACGGCATGCTCGCCGCCTTCAACCTGCTGCCCGCCCTGCCGCTGGACGGGGGACGGGCGCTGTTCGCCCTCGCCCGCACCGCGCGGGGGCGCGCAAGGATGCTCCGCGCCCTGACCCTCTGCGGCTACGCGCTCTCTCTGGCGCTTGCGCTCATCGCGCTGCACGGCTGGGCGCGCGCGGGGGTGGTCAATCTCGCCATCCTCCTGCCGGCCGTCTTCCTCGCCGCCGCCGGGAGCAGGGAGCGGCGCATCGCCGCGCTGGGGGTGGCGGGAGCGCTCGTGGACCGGCTGCGGCCAGACGGCGGCGCGCCCGAGCGCCCCACGCGCATGCGCCTTTGGGCCGTGGACGAACGGATGGACGCCCTGGAGGCGCTGCGCGCCCTTTCCCCGCGCGAGGAGGCGCTCTTCGCCCTCTACCGGCAGGGGCATCTGGTGCGCCTGCTCGACGCGCGGGCGCTGGAGCGCGCGCTCTTGCGCCCCGGGAACGATGGACGGACGCCGTGCCTTTGCGATGTGGAGGAGCGGGAGCGGTGAGGCTCGCGCTTCGGCGGCGCGCAGGGCGGCCAGCTTTCCTTGCAGACAAAACAGGGACGCCCGGATGATGGGCGTCCCTGTCAGGATGTTGACAAAGTCAACAGACTGGCAGAGCGTTGAGAAAGCCTGCAAGCCAAGGAAGCTGTACTTGCATCCAAGGGAGCTTACATGGACGTAAGTGACCGCAGGATGCAAGTGCAGCTGACGAGGAAATTTTGCCTGCGGCAAAATTTCAGACCACTGACAAACCCCTGCGTTCAGGCACAAACGCAGGGGTAAAATGATAGAAAGGCTTGAAAAGTGCGATAGAAAGGAGACCGTCCCAAACTTTGTGTAAACCTCCC
>DVOU01000056.1:0-7987 GCA_018713365.1 Candidatus Pullichristensenella excrementipullorum | reverse complement strand
GTCTTCGAGGGCGACCCCTCCTTCCAGTGGTCGGTCTACGGCAACGCCGCCAGCTATTCCGTGACGCTCTACGACGCGCAGGGTTCCGTCCTGCGCTCGCAGGACGGCATCACCCAGACCTCGCTCAGCATGTCCGCCGCCAGCCTTGCTCCCGGCGCGGATTACACGCTGGAAGTGGTCGCCTATCCCGCCTCCGGCGGCGAGGCCACCGTTTCCACGTTCCCCTTCCGCGTCGCCGCTCCGGTCACGGAAGCTCCCACCCAGGCGCCCACGCCCGAGCCCATCTCCGCGCCCTCCATCGGCGCGGCGGGCAGCGGCTATGACGAGGGCGGCGTGTTCGTCTTTGACGGCGACCCGTCCTTCCAGTGGTCGGTCGAGGGCGACGTGGCCTCCTTTACCGCCACGCTTTACGACGACCAGTATGCCGTCGTCCACACCGGTGCTGTCAGCGGCAATTCCCTCAACATCGGCGCGTCCACGCTCGAACCGGGCCGGGTCTACACGCTGGAGATCGTCGCCCAGCCCGCCTCCGGCGGCGAGGCTACGTCCTCCACCTTCACCTTCCGCATTGCCGCCCCGGTGACGGAAGCGCCCACCGAGGCGCCCACGCCCGCGCCCATCTCCGCGCCCTCCATCGGCGCGGCGGGCAGCGGCTACGATGAGGGCGGCGTGTACGTCTTCGACGGCGACCCGTCCTTCCAGTGGGCGGTGCAGGGCGAGGTGGCCCGCTATGTCGCCACCTTCTACGCCCCGGATGGCAGCGTGATGCACTCCGGCGAGGCTGGCGGCACCGCGCTTTCCGTGCCGATGGCCAACTTTACCCCTGGTATGGACTACACCTTGGAGATCGTCGCCTATCCCGCTTCCGGCGGCGAGGCGACCTCCGCCACCTTCACTTTCCGCATCGCCGCGCAGGCGACCGAAGCGCCCACGCAGGCGCCCGTGTCCGGCAGCATCGACGCCAGCTCTGACCCGGCCAGCATACAGGCCCTGCAACAGAAGCTGTTCGATCTGCACCTGTTCACCGCAGACAACGCTCCGCAGCCCGGCGCGTTCGACCAGCGCACGCTGGAGATCGTACTGAGCTTCCAGCAGGCCTACAACGCCCAGAACCCCGGCGCGCCGCTGTTGGAAGTGGACCCCACGGACCCGAACGCGGTGATCGACGCCACCACCGTGGCGCTGATCATGAACGCTGAAGTTCCCATGGGCTGATGTAAGTAACGCAGGAGGCGAAGTTTTTATGATCGCAGAGATCCTCGCCGTTGGCACCGAGCTTTTGATGGGGCAGATCGCCAACACCGACGCGCAGTACATTTCGCGGCGGCTGTCGGAACTGGGCGTGAACCTCTACCGCCACACCACGGTGGGCGACAACCCCGCGCGCGTCAAGCAGGCGCTTGCCGAGGCGCTGTCGCGCTCGGACATGGTCATCACCACCGGCGGACTCGGACCCACGGAGGACGACCTGACCAAGGAAATGGTGGCCGAGTTCTTCGGCCTGCCCATGGAGCTGGACGAAGCAAGCCTCGAAGCCGTGCGCGCGCGCATGTGCCGCCTCGGCCGCGAGATGACGGAGAACAACAACAAGCAGGCGTACTTCCCGCGCGGGGCCATCATCATGCCCAACGCCTGCGGCACCGCGCCGGGCTGCATCGTCGAGCGCGATGGCAAGGCCGTGGCCGTGCTGCCCGGGCCGCCCCGCGAGATGAAGGACATGTTCGAGCGCCAGCTCGCGCCGTGGCTGCGCCAGCGCTCGGGCGAACACATCGAATCGCGCTTTCTGCGCATCTTCGGCGTGGGCGAATCCAAGACGGAGACGCTGCTGCTCGACCTGTTCCACAGCGACGACCCCACCCTCGCGCTCTACTGCGGCGCGGGCGAGGTGACGGCGCGCATCAGTGCCCGCGTGCCCCTGGGCGAGGACGCCAGCGCCCGCATTGATCCCATGGAGGCGGAGATACGCCGCCGGCTGGGAAGCGCCGTCTACGCCGCCTACGGCCCCGGCGAGGAGGTCAGTCTGGCCTCTGTGGTGCTGAAAACGCTCATCGAGCGCGGCGAAACCGTGACCACGGCCGAGAGCTGCACCGGCGGCATGCTCATCTCCCATCTCATCGACTGCCCCGGCGCCAGCGCCGCCGTACACGAGGGGCACGTGACCTATTCCAACGAGGCGAAGATGCGCGTGCTGGGCGTGCGGGCGGAGACGCTGGAAAAGCACGGCGCGGTGAGCGCCGAGTGTGCGCTGGAGATGGCCGAGGGCGCGCGGCGGGTGAGCGGCTCTGACTGGGCCATTGCCACCACGGGCGTTGCCGGCCCCGACGGCGGCACGCCGGAAAAGCCGGTAGGGCTGGTCTACGTAGGCATCGCCGGCCCCGACGGCGCGCGCGCCGAGCGCCTGATGCTGCGCGGCGACCGCGACTGGATACGCACGCTGACCTGCCAAAACGCCCTCAACCTCCTCCGTTGCCGGCAGTGCCGGCGGCCAGTGCCTTCGGCTCCGTGTTGACGCAACCCCGCCCCGTCACGAATGGGGCGGGGTTGCTGCGTTTCGGTCCGATTGGAGCGAGGGTGGGAGTAGACGGCGGCAGGCCCACGAGCAGGGGCCTGCCGCCTGCGGGGTTTGGGGGAGGGGGCTGCGGGAAAGCGGAGGCTGTTCCCCAAAAAGGGATTCTCAAGGGTCTGGACCCTTGAGCGGGTGCGGGCAGAGCCCGCCGGTCTCCCCGCGGGATGGTTTGGGGATGAGGCGGCGACGGGAAGGGCATGGATTTCTGGAGGACGGGTGTCAGCTACCCCAAAAAGGCATTCTCAAGGGTTTGGACCCTTGAGCGGGTGCGGGCCGACAGGGCCGGCGGTCAGTGCCTTCGGCTCCGGGTAGACGCACATCCGCCCCACGAGCAGGGGGCCGGCAGGGCCGGCGGCCAGTGCCGTTGGCTCCGTATTCACGCACCCAAGCCCCACGAGCAGGGGGCTTGGGTGCTTCGTTTCGTTTCTGTTCCGGCGGCAGAGCGCATACACGGCGGCAGGCCCACGAGCAGGGGCCTGCCGCCTGCGGCGTTTTTGGGGGACGGGGGCTGCGGGAAAGCGGAGGCTGTTCCCCAAAAAGGGATTCTCAAGGGTCTGGACCCTTGAGCGGGTGCGGGCAGAGCCCGCCGGTCTCCCCGCGGGATGGTTTGGGAATGAGGCGGCGACGGGAAGGGCGGAATGTTGGGAGCTTGCGGGCGAAGGAAGCCGGTGTTGGGCGCATGCGCCGGATGTTCGCCGCGAAAAGCGATGGCGGTGAGGCGTGCTTGCAAAGCGCCGCATCGGATACGGTGGAAGGGGTCGCCGGGAGAAGGGCGCGTTCCGTTTGCGAGAGGGCGCGTATCTCCGTTCCCGGTGGGGAAACGCGCGACGTCCTCGTTCCCCGGCACGCCGGGAAATTCCTACCCGGCAGACCGGCTCGTGGAGGACATCGTGCCCCGTTCCCCGGCGCGCCGGGAAAGTTCCCTGATGGGCAAAACGCTTTGAGTCCCCGCTTTCTCCCGCGATACGCCATGATCCGGCGCGCCACTCTGCAGCGCCTTTGCCCGCAGGGCAAACAGCGTCGACCCCCGCACACCGGCAGCGCCCCTTGCCCGCAGGGCAAGGCAGCGTCGCCCAACGGCGCCGCAGGCGGCAAGCCCCTGCTCGTGGGCTTGCCGCCGTCTGCCCGCACCGCCGCCCCATTCGGCCGAAGCGCAGCGCGCCCGCCCCCTGCTCATGGGGCGGACGCGCGTCGACCCGGCGCCGAAGGCCCTGTCCGGCGGCACTGCCGCCCCTGGTATATTTTTGCGACGCGCGGATATACTACTCCCATCACGCCGGTATGCCGGCGGAAAAGGAGTGGAAACATCATGCTGGATCGTACTTCGCTCGTCATCACCATCCTCGGCGCCATCAACTGGCTGCTGGTCGGCCTGTTTCAGTTCGACTTGGTGGCCTACCTCTGCGGCGGACAGGCCGCGGTGGTCAGCCGCGTGATCTACACCATCGTCGGCATTGCCGGCCTGTGGTGCATCTCGCTGCTCTTCCGCGAGCGTCACGCCGTCCGCGAGGGCGAGTGAGCTTTTCCGCAAGCGCTTCCGGGGCGACGCCCGCCGGGAGCGCTTTTTTTCGCCCGCAATGCCCCTGCCGCGGAACTTTTTCCCACCTCCAGACGTCCAAAAAAACGACGGTGAAACGAAAAAATTCCGCGCTGCCTTTTGCGCGTTTACAAACGCCGCCAAATGTGCTAAAATACTGTTGTGGGGGTGTACGTATGGCCGGGAAGAAGTTCTTGCGCGCGCTCGTCTGCGCGACGCTGACGCTGTGCCTGATGCTGGGCACGGTCGGCGCGCAGGCCGCGGACCGCGCGGTGACCATTTTGCAGTTGACCAACGACTATGTCTACATACGCTCCAGCACGGGCGCGAACAGCCAGGTCATCGGCACGCTGCGCCAGGGAACGCGCATGTTCTACCTCGGCCGCAGCGGCAGCATGGCCTATGTCTGCACGTCAAGCGGCCAGCAGGGCTATGTCTACGCCGGCTACCTGGAAAAGGTCGGCGACGCAAGCACCCGCAACGTCTATTATGTGCAAAGTTCGTCTCTGGCCGTGTACAATTCGCCCAGCACCAGCTCCAGCCGCTCGACCACCCTGCCCAAGGGCTACCACCTGCTGCTGGTGGACGCCAACGGCAGCTGGGGCAAGATCCGCTCGCTGAACGGCGCGCAGGGCTACGTGCTGCTGAGCGGCCTGCGCCGCGCCACGACCTGATCGGCGCAAACAGCCGCGCGGGAAAGCAAAGATCGTCCCTGATTTCATGGATCAGGGCGATTTTTGCGTTTGCGGGCCTTGTCGGCAGATAAAACAGCGCCTCCGCATGGGCCGCTCAGGGCGCTGACAAAGCCCATGACCGCCAAAGATCGGCAAAACGCCCTGGCGACAAGTTTTTCCGCCGGCAAATTTCCATGCGTGCGGGCTTTCCCAACGCTCTGCCAGTCCGCCCGCTTTGTCAACATCCTGAGCGCCTCCGCATGGGGCGCTGTTTTTTTGCGGCCAACAGACGCTCCACGGTTTACATATTCCACGCAAAGCGCTATAATATTCTCAAACGCTTACAGAGGGGGATATTCCTGTGCCGAACACGCCTTCGACCGGCGACGCGCCGCAGAGCGGGCGCGATCCAAAGACCCTGCGCTTCGAGCGCGACGGAGGCGCAATATGAACAGAGATGTGCAAAACTTCTTCGCCCCCGACGGCCTGTTCGCCGCCGATGGCGACATCCTCCTGCGCCACATCACCGGGGCGGAGCGGGAAAACTACCTCGACATCTACCGCGAAAAGCCGGAACTTGAACGGCTGATCGCCCTCGATGCCGAGGGGCTGTTTGCCGCCCTCTGGGACGCGTTCATGAATGAAAACGACTTGAACTGCGCCATCCTCGCCCGGGAGGACGGGCGGTTTTGCGGCTACTGCGGCTTGCAAAAGTATCGCTCGGACGCCCCCGAACTGCAGATCGAGCTGCTGCGCGCCTGGCGCGGGCAGGGCGTCGGCTTCCGGGCGCTGCGGCTGCTGATGGCGCGCTATACGCATTTGACCGGGCAGGCGTTCTACATAGGCAACGTCTCGCCCGACAATGTAGCGAGCCAGAGGCTGATGCGCAAACTCGGCGGCGCGCCCATCGGCGCTGTCCCCTTTCCCGGGGCGTCGGAGGAAGAGTTGCGCATCTTCGACAGCTCTTCGCGCGAATACGACCGCGAACTGTACGCGGCGCTGGCGAAGGAGTTTTCCACCACGGAGCGGGCGCTGAAGAGCCATGTGCTGTCCTTCCGCATCCCCGCGCCCGAGGAGGACGCGGGCGGGAGCGGCATTGCGTGAGCGAAAACCGGGCGGACGGAAGCGCGGTGTGCGCGGCCGAAGGCGAAGCGGGCAGAAACGCGGTGCGCGGCCGAAGGCGAAGCGGGCAGGAACGCGGTGTGGCGGCCGAAGGCGCTGGCCGTCCGTTCCCGCCCCCGTTGCCCGGGCGCGGGCGGCTCGCCGCGCTCTGACGGTGGCCGTACAGACGGTTTCAGAGCGCTGACAAGCCCATAAATACGAAAATCGCCCTGATACTGAAAAAATCAGAGGCGATTTTGCTTCCGGCGGCCACTTGCGTCCATGGAAGCGCCCATGAACGCAAGTTGGCTTCCCGCCGGCGGAGCTGCCCGGTCCTTCGGGATCGTCAAACCCGGTCGCAGGGTCGCGGGCCCGGCTTGTAAGTCGCCGATGGCGACCGTTTTTGACGATCAAGGCCCGGCAGAACGCCCTGGCGACAAATTTCGCCGCCGGCAAATTTCCATGTTTGCGGGCTTTCCCAACACCCTGCCAGTCTGCAGGCTTTGTCAACATCCTGCGGTCGGACAGACGATTCAGAGCGCTGGCAAAGCCCGCGACCGCAAAATTTGCTCCGATAAAGAGAAATCGGAAGCAAATTTTGCTTCCGGCGTCAGCAAACCTGCTTCCTGCGGCCACTTGCGTCCGTGGAAGCGCCCATGGATGCAAGTTGGCTTCCCGCCGGCGGAGCTGCCCGGCCCTTCGGGATCGTCAAACCCGGTCACAGGGGCGCGGGCCCGGCTTGCAAGTCGCCGATGGCGACCGTTTTTTGACGATCAAGGCCCGGCAAAACGCCCTGGCGACAAATTTCGCCGCCGGCAAATTTCCATGTTTGCGGGCTTTCCCAACGCCCTGCCAGTCTGCGGGCTTTGTCAACATCCTGCGGTCGTACAGACGGCCTTTTTTCTTCCTTGCGGCGCGCGACGGGGCGGACATTCGGCGCGGACGGGGGCGTTCGTTGTCGAAGGCCGCGGCGGGGAAGCGCGGACGGCGGTCGGAGCGCGTCCCATCGCTGCACGCGCACCGCCTTGCGAAAACAGAGCGAATGGCCCTGCGCCGTCCGCTCTGCTTTTTTGCGCCGCCCCGCGTCCGGCGGCGCCCATGGCCGGGTCTGCCGGACGCTTTTGCGATCAAGGGAACGCTCCCGCCGCCAGAGCCGGTAATCGTCCGTTGCCCCTACATGAACAACAGCAGGCTCACCGCCATCACCGCCATGCCGCCGATGAGGCCGTAGATGGAAAGGTGGTGTTCGCCGTACTCCCGCGCCGCGGGCAGCAGTTCGTCGAAGGAGATGAACACCATGATGCCGGCCACGGCGGCGAAGAGGACGCCGAACACCGCGTCCGACAGCAGCGGCATCAGCAGCAGATAGCCCACCAGCGCCCCCGCCGGCTCGGCAAGGCCCGAGAGGAACGACCAGCAGAACGCCTTGCGCCTGGACCCCGTGGCCTGATGGATGGGCACGGATACGGCGATGCCCTCGGGGATGTTGTGGATGGCGATGGCCGCGACGATGGGCACGGCCACGTTCGGCGCCTGCAGGGCGGAGACGAACGTCGCCAGGCCCTCAGGGAAGTTGTGGACGGCGATGGCCAGCGCCGTGAGTACGCCCGTGCGCATCAGCTTTTGCGGCTGCGGCGCGGTCTTGCCCTCGACGAGGCGCACCTCGTGGGGGTTTTCCTCGGCGGGGATGAGCTTGTCGATGATGGCGATGAAGAGCATGCCGCCGAAAAACGCCGCCACCGTGGCCCACGCGCCGCCGCGCGCGCCCAGCTCGGCCGTCAGGGACTCGCGCGCCGTGTCCAGCAGCTCCACCATGGAGACGTAGATCATCACCCCGGCGGAAAAGCCGAGGCTCACCGAAAGGAAGCGCCGGTCCGTGCGCCGGGCCAGCAGGGCGATGAGACTGCCCACCCCGGTGCTGAGGCCGGCGATGAGCGTAAGGGCAAAGGCCAGCAGGATGTCGTGCATGAAGTCTCCTTTCCCCGCCGCCCACGCGGCGGTCGCGTCCTCGCGCGTCCCGGCTGCGGGACACTGCGCCTACTTATGATATACCACGAAGACCGGGGTGGCGAAACGGGAGGGCGCGGGGATAGGGGCTTGGGGGCTTGG
>DVOU01000010.1:0-3597 GCA_018713365.1 Candidatus Pullichristensenella excrementipullorum | reverse complement strand
TCCAAGGCGCTGATCAACATGGAGGTCGCCGCCGAGACAGGCGGACAGGCGCTGGAGGACTTTGCGCGCGTATCTGGCCTGACGGCGGAGGGGTTCAAGGCCCTGTGGGACAGCGATCCCGCCGCGGCGTTTCAGGCGTTTATCGTCGGCCTTGCTCAACTTGACGAGGCGGGCATATCCGCCATCGCCACGCTGGATGAGATTGGCATCAGCGAGATCCGCCTGCGCGACACGCTGCTGCGCTCGGTCAACGCCAACGAACTGTTCGCCGAAGCGCAGGCCATGGCTGTCAACGCATGGGAAGAGAATACAGCCCTCACCGAAGAGGCCAACAAGCGCTACGCGACCACGGAATCGAGGCTCACCAACCTCAAAAACACCGCCGTACTGTTCGCGCAGCAAATCGGGGATGACCTCAACCCGACGATACAGGAACTCATCGACGGCGCGAATGACCTGCTGGCGGGCTTCCTCGAAATGGACGAAGCCCAGCGCCAGCAGATCGTGAAGATGGCCGCTTATGCCGCCGCTGCCGGGCCAGTATTGCTGGTGCTGGGAAAGGTCACGAAGGGCATTGGCACATTGTCCACCGGCATCGGCAAGTTTGCCACCGCCGTGGGCAAGGCGGGCGGCGGCTGGAAGGGCTTCTTTGCGACGCTGTCCAAATCCCCCGCCATGTGGCTGGCCGTGGCTGCCGCTGTGGTGACCGCTACCGCTGCGCTGGTGGACTACGTCTCTGGCGCGAAACAGGCGCGGGAAGCGCTGGAGGCCATGAATGAGACGGCCCAGCAGTGGAAGGACACCGCCGCCGAGACGTTCTACGGTACTTCCGAGGGGCTGTCGTTCTTCGGCATGAGCGAAGGCGACTTCTCCCGGCAGGCGCAGAGCGCGCAGGACTGGTTGGACGGGCTGCTCAAGGTGTGGACGGACGGAGAGAAGGAAACGGACGAGATCGTGTCCTCGTGGACGGATTCCTTCAAGACCCTCACCGCCAGCACAAGGGAAGAACTCTCCAACCTCAAGGCTACGGCGGACGAGAGCGGCTATTCCGGCGTATCGGAGCAGCTTGCCAAGGACATCGAAACGCTGGATTCGCTGGACGCAGAAATCGAAGCGCTTTTGAAGAAGCGTCAGAACGGTTATTTCTCGGAATCTGATCAGATCCGGCTGCAGGAACTCATCGACACCCGTGAAGCTATCGAGATCAAGTACAACCTCACGCCAGCCGACACGGACGGCTTTGAGGGAATCGCACAGAAGGTCGAAGCGGAAGTGGCCCGCGCGCAGGCGCGTGGACAAAGCGGCGCGGACGTGTCCGTCTATGAAAATGCAGTCAAGGCCGCCGCAGAGGGTATGGCCGCCGTCAATGCGGAATTGGACGCGCAGTATGACAAGGAATATGCCGTCATCCAGCTTATCGAAGATTCCGCTGAACGGCAAAGCGCACTCGAAGCCTTGAACCAGCGATACAACGAGAACCGCCTCGCCGCCGCGCGAGAGTATGCGCAGACGCTCGCGGGCGTGGTCATGCCCGTGTGGGAGCAGGACGATATTCAGCAGGCCAACCAGCAGGTGGATTCCCTGCTGACCAAACTGCGCGAATACAGCGAAGCGGGCGAGGAGGATAAGCCCCAAATTCTTGAAGACCTCGCCAACCTGTCGGCGGAGATGGACGAAGGGGCGCTTACTGAATACCTCGGCCTGCTCACACAGATCCAATCCCTGCTGGACGGCGGCATGAGCGAGGAAGAAGTGCAGTCCATGTTCCCGGACATCGATGTGTCCGGCCTTATGGATCAGTTTGCGGGCATCGCGGATTACATTGACCTCATCAAGACCGACCTCCCCGGCCTGTATTCGATGTTCAATGAATCGCTGCCGGAGGAAGTGCTCAAAATCGCCACCGACCTCGACATGACCGGCGCGCAGGCCCGGTGGAATGAGTTTGCCTCCAACCCCGGCGCGATTACCACCGAGGCCATCATTACCGGCTACGAAACCGCAGAAGCCGCCGCCCAGCAGCAGGTCTTGGTGACCGGCTTCATTGACAAGTACACAGAAATTCCCGAAGGCGCAAGCACGGCGGAATTGACCCCGGAGGGCGTCATCGCTTACGTCTCCGCCTACGCTGAGGCCACCAACGGCGCGGACGTGTCGGGTCTCACGCCGGAAAACGTCACCGCGATGGTGGCGGCGTATGAGGAACTCGCCTCCGGCGCGGATGTCTCTGCGCTCATGCCTGACGAAATCACTGCCTACATCTCCAATTATATGGAAGCAAACGGCGTGAACACCTCGGGTCTGAGTCCGGACGGCCTGACTGCTTTCGTGCTGGCCTATCAGGAAGTCACCGGCGGCGCGCTGACCACGACGCTCACGCCAGACGGCATCACCGCAATGGTCGCCCGCTACATGGAGGCCGAGGGCATAGACCTGTCCACACTGACGCCGGATCAGGTAGAAGCTGTTGTCTCTGCTTACGCTGAGGCAACCGGCTGTGACAAATCCCAGCTCCTGACCTCCTTCACGGCCTACATTACCGCCTATCAGGAGGCGGAGGGCGTTTCCGTGCCGCAGCCGCACACGCGCGTGGTCATTACAGGCTACGACTACCTTGCTTACAATGAACTCAACCAGAATCCTGACCTTGAACTGGAAGTCCCTGTGCGGCTGGGCGAACTGGACGAAGGGGAGTTTGAAGAAAAGCTGTCTGCCGGGCAGGTGAAATACTGGAAGGACGGCGTAGAGATTCCCGTGGACATGGTGCCGGAAAATGCCATTACCCCGGACACGGTGGCCACGCTGGACGCGGATGGCACGCTGCATGTGCTCATTACCCCGGAGGTCACCGGCACACAAGAGGCCGTGGACTCTATCCGTCCGCTGGTCGATGAAGTGGATCAGCTGGGCGTTACCACGGCAGGACTCGCCATCGGCCTTTTGCCGACCACGACCATGGACCAGGTCAATGGCATCCTCGACCGGCTGGAATCCTACAACAGGACGAAGGACTTGGGCGGCTGGGACAAATTCTGGGCTGGCTTCGGCGGCGAAACGACCGACCTTTCCCAGATAGAAAGCGTATTGAAGCTCAACTTTGACGCGGAGAGCGTCGCGCAGCTGTCCGCCTACGTGGGCGAACTGGTCGCCGCCATCCAGCAGGGCGGGGAGATCAGCGAGGAGGACCTTGCCAACCTGCAGGCCATCTCTGAGATGCTCAATGGCCTCGATACCTACGGCATCGGCTCGCATGTCAAGGAGGGTGTTGCGCAGGGCATGACTGAAGCGGGCTGGGCCACAGACGCCGAGACTGTCGCCGCCAACCTCGAAACTGCGCTCAATACCGCGCTGGGCATCCAGTCGCCCTCCACGCGCATGGTCCCCACCGGGAGCAACGTAGCCGCCGGTGTCGGCGAAGGCATGGGTCAGTACAGTTTCATCGGCGAAGCCTTTCTGCTCGCCGCGCGGCTCAGCAGCGCTGTGTCCTCCGCCATGCCCGCGAGCCTGCTTCGCCCCGCCGGGCTCAATGCCATGCGCGGCCTGACGGCGGGCATCAACGCCGGGCGCAGCGGCGTCATTACCGCCATGCGCTCCGCT
>DVOU01000055.1:0-9042 GCA_018713365.1 Candidatus Pullichristensenella excrementipullorum | reverse complement strand
GTCAAGTACGCACCAACATTTCAGGGGCTTGAGCAGGCCTGCGTAAAGGCGATGGAGCAGATCAAGGCGCGGCGCTATGACGAGCGCCTGCGGGAGGACGGCCGGGAGGACATCCTCGCCTACGGCATCGCTTTTAATAAGAAGCGCTGCAAGGCGGTGTGCGAAAGGCTGTCGGGTGCAGTAAAATAAAAGCACGCGCAGTTTTCAAGCGCCGGTCGGAGTGATCCGTCCGGCGTTTTTTGGGTAGACGGATGTAATGCGCGGATGGGGAAATTCCGGCGCCACGGTCAGAAAGTCGGGAAAACAGTTTCTCTCTTGGCTCTCATGAATGGAAATATAACCGCTAGTCTGTGGATAATGCCCAGAGAAAAATTGTGTGAATTGCATGAATTTCTCCCTTCCCGCGCAGCAATTCGCATACGAAACTAATTTCGTTACTTTTCTTTGACACTTCCCCGACGCCATGCTATGATGGGTACAACGATACAGGGCAAAAGCCTGTTTGCGAAAGGGAGGGTTCCTGAATGAAGAAGATGCTGCTGTGGATGCTCTGCGCGGTTCTTTTGCTGGCGGCGCTGCCCGTGTCTCTGGCGGAAGAGGATGTGGAAATGGTGCCGGTGCTGGCGCAGGTGCCGGACGGCTGGGAGGGCCCGCACCTGTGGGCGTGGTCGGACGACGGCGCCAACGCCTTTGAGGCCTGGCCGGGCGAGGCCATGCAGCCCCTGGGCGAAAGCGGCTGGTACTACGCGTATGTGCCGGGCTTTGTGCAGAACGCCATCGTCAGCGCCAACGACGCGGCCGTGCAGACCGAGGGCGTGGTGATCGAGGCGGGCAAGGCGGCGTGGATTGCCATCGCGGACGATCTTTCCTGCACGGTCTCCTACGAGGCGCAGGCGGACGAGGCCATTCCCGAATATGTGGAAATGTTCACCGTACACGCCTATGTGCCGCTGGCCTGGGAGACCGTCAACCTCTGGGCGTGGTCGGCCCCGGACGGCACCAACGCCTTTGAGGCCTGGCCGGGCGAAGCCATGAGCGGCGGCGAGGACGGCTGGTTCACCGCCGAAGCGCCCGCGTGGGTCAACTCCATCATCATTAGCGGCAACGAGGGCGAGGCGCAGACGGAGGACATCGCCATCGAGGCGAAGGAGGTCTGGGTCACCGTTTACAACGATCTCACTTATGAAGTGGCCTACGAGGATCCCGAGCAGGCCGACGTGCCGGACATCACCATCCACGCGCAGGTGCCGGCGGACTGGGCGGAGCCCTGCTGCTGGGCGTGGTCGGCCCCGGACGGCACCAACGCCTACGCCGCCTGGCCAGGCGAGCCCATGGCCGAGGAAGACGGATGGTACACCGTACAGGCCCCGGGCTGGATCAATTCGGTCATCATCAACGGCAACGAAGGCAGCGTGCAGACGGCTGACCTCTCCGTGGAGAGCGGCGTGGACGTATGGGTGGTGGTGACGGACGCGGAGAACGCCTCCGTGACCTATGAAGCGCCCTAACCGCGCCCCGACCATGGCTCCCCCGCACGGGGGAGCCTTTGAAATGGAGGAACTGGCATGAAGCGGATACTGGCCATTTTGCTGATCGCGCTGCTTGCTCTGTCGCTGGGCGGCTGCTCCGCGCGCAAGGAAGTGGACGCCTCCAAACTGGTGATCTGGCACGACAAGGAGGACGCCGTGGTGGAGGCATTGTCCGCCTATCTGGCGGAAGCCTGTCCCGAGATCGAAGTGACGTTTGAAAAAAAGACCAGCCTCACCGATTCCTTGAAGCTGGTGGGCAACGACCCCTCCGCCGCGCCGGACATGTTCATCTTTGCCCACGACAAGGTCGGCGTGTTTGCCGAGATGGACATACTCGCGCCCATCGAGCCGCTGCTTGCAGAGGACGCGCTTGCAAATCATCTGCCCATGACGCTGGAAGCGGCCACCTATGTCGGCACGCTCTATCAGTTGCCCCTGTATTTTGAAACGCTGCTGTTTTTGTACAACGAGCGCTACATGCTCGAGGGCAGCGTGCCCGCGACCACCGAGGAATTGTACCAGTACATGCAGGCAAACACGGGCCGCGGGCGCTACGGCTTTGTGGAGCAGCACTCCACGGCCTACTACGCCGCCGCCTGGATCCACGGCTTTGGCGGCGAGATCATCTCCGCAGACGGCGAGCCGTTCCCGGACGCGGAGGCGGTGCAGGACGCGCTTGCCTACCACAAGAAGTTCGTCGGACTCATGCCCGGGGAAACGGAGTACGCCACGGTGAACACGCTCTTTCTGGAGGGCAAGGCCGACAGCACCATCGGCGGGCCGTGGATGGTGCCCAGCGCCCGCGAGGCGGGCATCTCTCTGGGCATCGCCCCCATGCCGGTGGTGGACGAGACCGGCCTTGCGCTGGCGCCCTATTCCGGCGTGCAGGGCGTACATGTGCTCAAATTTGCCGCCGAGAACAAGGAGGACAGCGTGCGCGCCGTACTCGCGGCCCTTGTGGAGCCTGATATCGGCGTGACGCTGGCGCTGGCGAGCGGCTGCGCGCCGGCGAACGCCCTCTGCTACGACGACGAAGCGGTGGCGGAAGACGAGATGGTACAGGCCATGCGCGCCACGGCGGAGATTGCCGTGCCGATGCCCAACATCCCCGAGATGGACGTGATGTGGACGGTGGTGAGCGACCTTCTCACCGACGTCAACCTCTCCGGGCGCGACGTGCGGGAGAGCTTTGACGACGCGCTGGCGCAGGCGCAAAACCTGATTGCCAACATGCAGTAACGATACGCTGAAAAACGGGCGGGTGCGGAGCACCCCGCGTCCGCCCGCCCGCGAAACAAGAGGATGAGGAGGGTGCTTATGCGCAAAGGCAGGGGCTGGCTGCGCAGCTATGCGTGGAGCGCGCCGTCGCTGACGCTCATCGCCCTGATGGTGGTCTTTCCGATCCTGTATACGCTGTACATATCGCTTACGAACATGTCGGTATACCATTGGTTCGACTTTTCCTTCATCGGGCTGGAAAACTACCGGCGGGCGCTGCTGGTGTTCGATTCGGGCTTTTTGTCCGCCCTGTTGTGGACGATCCTGTGGACGATCGTCAATATGGCTGTGCAGCTCGTACTCGCCTTTGCGCTGGCAAGCCTTCTGAACGTAAAAAAACTGCGCCTGCGCAAGCTGTACAAGACCATCCTCATGTTCCCCTGGGCGATGCCGGGCTACGTATCCATCCTCCTGTGGAAAACGGGCATCTTCAACTCGCAGTTCGGCCTGCTCAACCAGTGGGTGGAGGCGCTGGGGCTGGAGGCGCGGCGTTGGCTGGCCACGGATGTATCGGCGTTTGTGTTTTGCACGGTGGTCAACCTCTGGCTGGCGCTGCCGTTCATGATTATGATCATGGATGGGGCCATGCAGTCCATCGACGAAAGCTACTACGAAAGCGCCCGGCTCGACGGGGCCACGCGCCTGCAGCGCGCCGTGTACATCACCATCCCCACCATCCGGCCGATGATCGCTCCGGCGGTGATCATCACGGTGTTCACCACCTTCAAGCAGTTCGACGTGGTCTACCTGCTCACCCAGCAGATGGGCGCGCAGACGGGTTCCAACTTCCACACCGTGCTTACCTACGCCTACGAGAACGCCTTCATCACCAACAATTACGGCTATTCTTCGGCCATTTCCATGCTCATCTTCGCGCTGCTTCTGCTCTTTTCCCGCCTGCAGCGAAAGGAGGTGTCCAGGTGAAGCGCGGAAAACTGCGTTCCATCGCCTCCATGGGGGCGCTCAATCTGTTTTTCATCGCCCTCTGCTTTGTGACGCTGATTCCCATCCTCTACGCGCTGTCCGTGGCGCTCAGCGCCCAGAACACGCTGCTCAGTTCAGATTTTTCCTTTATCCCCCGCGCGCTGACGCTGGACAACTTCCGCGCCGTGTTCGAGGGCGAGGACGTGCTGCTCTGGTTTGAAAACAGCATGGTATTGGCTGCGGCGACCGTGGCCCTGTCGCTCTCGGCGGCGATCCCGGCGGCCTACGCCTTTTCGCGCCGCCGCTTTCCCGGCCGGAAGATGATTTTGCGCTGGCTGGTGCTGCTCAACTCCTTCCCAGCGCTTCTGAGTATGTTCGCCATCTACCGCCTGCTGCGGCCTTTGGGGCTCGTCAACACCCGTCTGGGGCTGATCCTCGTCTATACCGGCACGATGTCGGTGTTCAGCCTCTGGAACCTCAAGGGGTACTTCGACACCGTGCCCGTAGAGATCGAGGAGGCGGCGCGCATGGACGGCGCCAGCGACGTGGGCGTGGTCTGGCGCATCGTGCTGCCGCTGGCGCGGCCAAGCCTGATCGTCACGGCGCTGATGGTGCTGATCTATGTGTGGAACGAATACATCTACGCCACGACCTTTATGACAGGCGAGGCGAATTACACGCTGGCCGCCGGGCTGTACGGCCTGCAGGCCACCGAGACCAGCGGCAGTTGGCCGGTGTTCGCGGCGGCGTCGCTGCTGGTGTCGCTGCCCGTGCTGGTCATCTTCCTGCTGTGCCAGAAATACATGACCTCCGGCCTCACCGCCGGCGGGGTGAAGGGATGAGCCCAATGAGAAAAGACGCGATTCTGCACCTGCCCATGTCCGAATACTGCCACGCGATCGGTGAAAAGCGCATCGTCTTTCGCCTGCGCGCCGCGCGCGGCGATCTGGCGGCCTGCACGCTCTATTATGGCGACACCGCCTGCCGCAAAACGCCCATAGACTTTTTCCCCGCGCCGATGCGCGTCGTCCAGCAGGACGAATGGCACGACTGGTGGGAGGTGGAGCTGGACAGCCCCTTCCACCGCCTGCACTATTATTTCGAACTCTTTGATGGACAGGAAACATGCCTGTTTTACGGCGACGTCTTCACAGACCATCTCGTGGACGACCGCTCGGAGTACTTCAAGCTGCCCTTCGATCACCGCGCCGACCGCGCCGTGGTGCCGGCGTGGACGGTAGACGCCGTGGTGTACAACATCTTCCCGGACAGCTTTGCCACCAGCCATCGCTCCATCAGCGGCAGGCCCACGCGCGTGTGCGGCTGCGAGGGGCTGCGGGGCGGCACGCTGCGCGGCGTTCGGGAAAACCTCGATTACCTTGAGCGGCTGGGCGTGAACTGCCTGTACCTGAACCCCATATTCGTCGCCGGGGCCTATCACAAATACGATACGCTCGACTACTTCCACGTCGACCCGGCGCTGGGCACGGACGACGACCTGCGCGCGCTGGTGGAAGCCTGCCACGCCCGCGACATGCGCGTGATGCTCGACGGCGTGTTCAACCACTGTTCGTGGCGCTTTTTCGCCTTTGAGGACGTCGTGCGCCGCGGCGCCGCCTCGCCGTACCGCGACTGGTTTTACCACCTGGAATTTCCCGTCGTGCGCCCGGAGAGCGGCGAGCCGATCCCCGGCTACGAGTGCTTCGGCTATGAGCGCACCATGCCCAAGTTCGATACCGCCAACGCGCAGGTGCGCGACTATCTCTGCCGCGTCGGGGAGCACTGGGTGCGCGCCTTTGACATCGACGGCTGGCGGCTGGACGTCGCCAGCGAGATCGACGACGGCTTCTGGCGCGAGTTTCGCCGCCGCGTCAAGGCGGTCAAGCCCGATTGCCTGCTGGTGGGCGAAGTTTGGGAGACCGCCCGGCACTGGCTGAATGGTGATATGTTCGATTCGACGATGAACTACGACTTCCGCAAGCACGCCCGGCGCTTTTTCGCCGAGGAGAGCATCGACGCCCGCGCCTTTGCCGGCAGATGCGGGGATATGCTGATGCGCTATCGCAAGCAGATGATCCCCTCGCAGCTCAACCTGCTCGACAGCCATGATGTCAGCCGCTTTTTGTCGCTGTGCGGGGGCGATGCGCGGCGCTACCGGCTGGCGGTGCTGTTTCAGCTCACCTTCCCGGGCATGCCCTCGATCTTCTACGGCGACGAGCTGGGCGCGATGGGCGTGCGCGAGGAGGAGTACCGCCGCGCAATGCCCTGGGCGGACGGCGATACGGCGCTTTGGGACTTTTTCCGCCGTGCCATCGCGCTGCGGCGCGCGCACGCGGCCCTGCGCGGCGGCAGTTTCCGCGTTTTGCGCGCCGAATCCGGGGAGAGGCTGCTCATCTATGCCCGGGAGGGCGGCGGGGAGCGGCTCACGGTCGCCATCAACGCCGGGTCGGCAAGCGTCCAGCTGCCGGAAGCGCCCGCGAACGTCCTCTGGAGCGAGGGGCTGGAGGGCGCGGCACTGGCGGCGCATTCCTTTGCCATCCATGCCGGTTGAAGCGCGCGGCGCAAACGTGGTATAATGGCGCAAAGGAGGGGTGCGCATGGCCGTGACCATCCGCGATGTGGCAAAGGCGGCGGGGACGTCCATCTCCACCGTTTCCAAGGTCATCAACCGCCATTATTCCATCTCCGAGGCCACCGCCGAGCGCGTGCGGCAGGTGATGGAGGAAATGAACTACCACCCGATGGCCAGCGCCCAGAGCTTTGCCAGCGGCATGACCCGCAAGGTGGCGTTTCTCGCGGCGCTGCAGCGCGACGTGGCCTTTGACAACCCGCACATGTTCGAAATGCTGTGCGGGCTGGAAGAAGCGCTGCAAAAGCGGGGCTACGCGGTGGTGCTGCGCTCCACGGACACCACCGCCGTCAGCGCCCTTGCCGAAGAGGTGATCGCCCGCCGGGAATGCGACGCGCTGGCGATCCACGCCTCGGTGCTGTCGCGGCCGCTGGCGGCGCTGCTCAGCCGCACGCGCTTTCCCCACGTGGTGCTTGGGCAGCCGGGCTTTGCCTGCCAGGTCTCCTGGATCGACATCAACAACGTCTATTGCGGCGTGCTGGCCAGCGAACACCTCGTCTCCCTCGGGCGGCGGCGCGTGGCCTTTCTCGGCGGCGGCGAGCACGACCTGATCTCCGTCCACCGGCTGGAGGGCGTGCGGCAGGGGCTGCACGAGGCCGACCTGCCGCTGGAGGAGCGCTACATCTGGCTGGGCGAATCCACCCGCGACGAGGGCGCGCGCATGGCCGGTCAGCTTCTGGGGCTGCGCCCGTTGCCGGACGCCATTATCTGCGCCAACAATGTGCTGGCGCTGGGCTGCGTCGCCGCCGTGCAGCGCCGCGGCCTGCGCATACCGCACGACATCGCCATCATGACGTTTGACGATCACCCCTTTTCCGCCCTCTGCGACCCGCCCCTGAGCGTGGTGGACATCGACGTGCGGGAAATGGGCGTTCAGGCGGGAAAATTCCTTTTGAGTTCCATCAAGAAGCCCAACCTGCAATCCCAGACCCACACAGCCACGCCCAACCTGATCGTGCGCGCCTCGACGGTGGAGGGGCAGGGGTAGGAGAAACAGGACGCGCGCAATGCATCGTTAGTCCTGGTTTGCATACGCGGAAATTTGGGGATCTACAGAAACCCGCATGTTATCTTGTATTGTTTTCTGGGCGGGGCGGGCGAATGTGTCCCAAAGCGGGGCGGCGGCGGGGGTCAGGGGCGGCGTTTCTTGCCGCCCTTGATGCCCTTCCGCAGCGCACGGAGGATGCCCAGGCTGCCCAGGATGAGGCCGCCTTTGGCGCCGTGCGTGAGGATGTCGAGCGCGTACTGCTTGCCAGGCGTCTCGCCGTCGAGCGCGGCGCGTTCGCCCTTGCAGGCGGCGTACGCCCCGAAGACCAGGGTGCCGAGCGCCACGCCGATCAGGCCGGCCTTGCCCAGCGTCGTCAGCCCCACGTCGCGCGCGTCCTCGAGCCAGTTATCGTTCCACTTGTTGCCCATATCCGTTTCCTCCTTTGTCGTATCGCACCTGCGGCGGCAGATGCGCGGTCGGTGGCTGGGGTGCCTGCACTTATACATCGGCGCGAGATGGCGAAAATTCAGGGCGGAGCAAAAGTTTTTGCGTTTTTGGAGCGTGGAGGCTGGGGTTTCCCGCTTGGCCCGGCGGCGTCGCGCGGCGCGGGGCGGCGGCGGGGTCACAGCTCCCGTTCGCGGATGGTGACCTCCAGGATCTGCCGCCAGCCGCGATGCTCGAAGGCGAACTCCTTCTCCCGCCGCCCGTCGGGCAGGACCACCGTGCGCCCGGTGGGAACGCGGCCGGCGCGCGCCACGAGTACTGGGGTCTCCCCCGCCAGCTCGATCAGCCCGGCCAGCTTTTCCAGCGGCAGCACCGCCGCCACCGCGTCCGTGCGCGCGATCTGGGGCAGCAGCGAGCGCACGTCCTCCACGGTGTCCGTCCAGGGCGTCAGCTCGACTGCGCCGCCCATGACGCGCTCCAAGTCCGCGCGCTGCGCCGCCGTCATGGTGTGGCGGGAGATCCACAGCACGCGCTTTGGAGAACACATATTCCATCCCTCCTTCTGCCATAACATCGGCGCGGAAAGGGGGAAATTCAGGGCTGGAGGAAAATTTATGCCGCGCGAACGTATGGCGCGCGGGGAAATGGACGGGGCAAATGGGAGGGGTACGCGCAAGGAAAGCAGCGGGATGCGGGCAATTTTATGGCGGCGGCACTTGATTTTTGGTCGGACACGTGGTATCATCACAATGTGGTTGGTCTGTTTGTACAAAGAACGCGCGCTATGGATGTGCGCGTTTGCGGATGCAACCCGCGCCCCTCGCGGGGTCGGAAACCCCCTACGGCTACAAGCGCGTAAAAGTCCAGGATGCAACCCGCGCCCCTCGCGGGGTCGGAAACTTGGCCGTCTGCAAATCGCGGTCGCGATCAGCGATGCAACCCGCGCCCCTCGCGGGGTCGGAAACGATGGTAAGGCGTGCAGAATCGTGATGATGTTTTGATGCAACCCGCGCCCCTCGCGGGGTCGGAAACTGATCTCATCCACCGCAAGCGTGCCCTTGCTGGATGCAACCCGCGCCCCTCGCGGGGTCGGAAACGAGAGGGGGCGGCACGGTGGCATATCTGACATGATGCAACCCGCGCCCCTCGCGGGGTCGGAAACGTCCCTACACTCCAACTCGTAATTGTGGCGGCACGATGCAACCCGCGCCCCTCGCGGGGTCGGAAACAGTCAACCTCGAACAAAGCTC
>DVOU01000009.1:0-10220 GCA_018713365.1 Candidatus Pullichristensenella excrementipullorum | reverse complement strand
CCTCAGACTGTCAAATAACCCATTTGGGGAGGTTTGGAGGACCCGCAGGTCCTCCAAAGTGAATTCGTATCGCCCGGCTTTGCCGGGCGGGCGGGGAGTTTGCGCCCCTGGGCGCAAACATTTCTTAAGCTTCTGGCGGAAAAGGCCGCCGCAGGCGGACTTTTTCGACAAGCTGAGGGCCGCCTTTTTCAGGCAGCCCTGTTTTTTCGGGCAACGGGGGACGTTCCGGACGGCCTCCCGCGGCGCAGGGAGAGGAGCGCCTTCTTCTGAAGGCCGGGTTCGGCCCCTTGCCGTCAGGGGCGGCGGGCCTGACCGGCTGGCCGCACGGGCGCACCTTCCCGCCGCTGCGGAGAAAACCGTCGCTGCTGCGCGGACGGCATGGGCGTTCCCGCCGCCTGGGCTCAGCGGGTTTCGCGGCGGCGGGCGGCAACGCCCGCGGCGCACAGCCCGCCGAGGCTGAGCAGCAGCAGCGAAAGCCACAGGCCCGCATGGCTGCCGTCGCCGGTTTTTGGCGGGGCGGCGGGCGCGTCAGGCGCCGCCGGGCCGTTTCCGGCCTTCCAGAACAGCGCGAAGGGCGAGAATTCGCTCACCCGTATGCGGATGCCATACGGCGTGTTTTCCAGGGTCCGTTCGTCGGCGGCGTGCAGGAGCATGGTGTAGTCGCCCTCCGGCAGCGCGCTGTCGTCATTGCGGTCCAGCCCCAGGTAGTGAACGATGAATAACTCCGTGTTCCGGTCCGTTCCCGCCGGATAGGGCCAGTAGATGTCCACGGGTTCGCTGGCGGTCACCCAGACGTTGCCGTTGCTGGTATCCACCAGGTCAAGGTAGCGAAACGCCACCTGGTACTCCTGCGTAATCCGGGAGGAAAACGCCCTGAGCGCGCTCTGATGCAGCGTTCCCTGCGCCTCGGGCACGATCTCGTCCGCCAGCAGCCGTACCGCGTTCCAGTTTTCGACCTCCAGCGGGCTTTCGTTGATGTAGAAGCGCGTATCGGGATCAACCTGCGCCGTGAAGCGGTCCACGGGCGCCGTGGGCGCCTGCGTCAGGATAACCATCGTGGGTTCCTCAAGCGTCACGCCCCGGATGGTCAGCTTTGCCGATCGGACCCCGACCTCCATCTCGCGCGTGCTCCCGTCGGGAAAGGTGACGACCGCCTTGAAGAAGTCGGGATTCAGCGCGCCCGCGTAGAGGGTCATGTCGTAGAGCCGATAGAGGTCCTCCAGCTCGATTTCAAAGTCGTCGCTGTTGCTCCTGTTCCCCTCCTCGTCGGTGAACTCAAGCCGGATCGGGTCCTGGCCCGGCGCCGGCACGATGCGGTAGATGTAGCGGCCGTCGGCCATGCTGGTGTTTCCTTCCTTCGCGTCGTAGCGCTCCAGCGACCACGTCCTCGCCGCGCCCGCGCCGTCGGCATAGGCAAAGCCGAGGCGGCCCGAAAGGTCCAGCGGCTGATCCAGCGGCGCGCCGGCGGCCGCCTTGAGCGCCCGGTCGATCTCCGGGGGCAGCTCGATGACGAAGCCGGGCTCGGGCAGGCCGTCGCTGACCGTGCTGACCACGCCGCCGCCCGCATCCGTAACGACGCTCTCATACCCCGCGCCGCCCACATAGATGATGATATCCGCGAGGGAGAGGGTCACCGGTTCCAGCCCGCACAGGGTGGCCCAGTTGCCGCGGAGGCCGGAGACCCGGTCGATCACCGTCACGGGGGCCGACGCTCACGGTGCCCGCCGCGGCGTCGAAGGCCCAGTCCAGCGTCTCGTCGGGCGCGGCGGACGGGCTGCCCAGATAGCCGGGCGCCCGGGAGGCGGCGGGAGCTGTGGCGTTTTTGTCCGCGTGCGTATAGGCCGTCAGATAACGGCTGGTGCTGGCATAGGTGATGGGGGCGGCATCGTATTTCGTGGCCGCCACCAGCGCGGGCTGGTAGCAGTCCGCGTTCTGCGCCCACAGGAAGATGCTGTCGTCCAGCTCCAGCGCAATGCCGTAGCCGGTAAAATCCGTCGGCCGGAAGCCATAGCCGATGGCCTGCGCGTGGTAGCCGCCATAGGCGCGCACCGACGCGCCGTTTGTAATGGAAATGCGGAAGGCGACGCTCCGCTCGTTGTTGCCGGTGGGATATCCCGAACCGATGCCCGCGCCGCCGTAGCTTCCGGAGAAGCCCTGCCCGGTGCCGCCGTGCGCGCTGACGGACGTGCCCGCGCCCGAAATGGCGATGCTGCCGGTTCTGTCCGGGCTGACCTGCCCATTCATATCTCCCCAGTGAACGGGGCTGTAGGAGGTGTTGGTGCCGCCGCCGATGCCGGCCGCGCCGCCGCTTGCCCTGGCGATGACCGTTCCGCCGGTTATGCGGACCTCCCGGACGGAGCCGTTGCCGCCGCCGCCAATGCCCGCGCCCAGCGTGCCGCCGTTTGCGGTGACGCTGCCGCCGGAGATGAGAATGGAAATCTGTGAGGACGCCGTGTCCTCGCCCAGCCCGCCGCCGCCGATCCCCGCGCCGTTTCCGGCGGAGCGCGCGCGGAGGGTGCCGCCGTGCAGCTCGATGCGGCCCACGACCTCGCCCCAGTAGTAGGGACTGACATCCTGATAGTTGTTGACATAGCCCATGTTGAAGCCGCCGGAACCGATGCCGGCCCCGCCGCCGAAGGCGTTTTCGCCATTCACATGGGCAGAAGCCGCACCGCCGGTGGCGTCGAGGATGCCGGTGAAGTTCTCCGTGACGCAGACCAGTCCGAAATCGACGCTGTCGCCGCCGTGCTGGTCCTCGCCGTTTCCGCCGATGCCCGCGCCGCCCCCGTAGGCGCCCTTCGCGGCGTCTCCGTCGCCGCCCACGGCGCCAAGCGTGCCGTCGCCGGAAAGGTAGAGCTTCCCGCTGGCGTCCGCGTCGTAATGCCACTCGGCGTCATACGCGGGCGCTACGCATATGCCGGCGAAGCCGCTGCCGCCGGTGAGGCGGTTTTCGCCCGCGACCGTGAGGCGAAGCGCCGCGCCCGCATCAACCCGGATGGCAGGCGTGCCGGACGCCGTGATTTGCAGGTTCGAGATGGTGATATCATGCGTTCCGCTCTCGACCACAATGGCTCCGCTGCCCGTGCCCGTGACGGTGTAGGGGCCTGTGCAGGCCACCTCCGCCGACTCCCCCTGCCGGTATCCCGTTTCGGTGATGAAAATGGGGCCGTCGGCAATATCCAGCTCCTGCGCGAGCGCGCTTCCCGACGCGCCGCACAGGAGCAGAACGCCCAGCAGAAGCGCGACGAAAAACCTGCGTGTCAAGCGAAAAACCCCCTTGCGATATTCTGGTTTCCTTGGGCGGGCAGGGCGCCCGCCGGCACGGGCGCCTGGGCCGCCCCGAAAAATGGGCGGACCGGCCCCCTTTGGCCTGCGCACGAGCATATAGGAAAAAGCCACCCTGTCGGATGGCTTTGCCGTGATTGGTCGGTTTTTCGTCGTATTTGGTCACGCGTTGAGAATCACGCAGGCGGTCAGGGTGTTCCCCTCCAGCTGATAGTGGATGTTGCCCCCGTATTTCCCGGCCGCGTGCACCATGCTGTCGATGCCGGTGCCCCTTTCCCGCAGCATCCCGTTTTCGATCTCCAGACCGGGCTTGCAGGGGTTGCGGCACACGATCACGGTCTTGTTCTCAACGGTGTGGACATCCACGCGGATTTCCCCGTCCGAGCCGCATTCCCTGCAGCCGTTGAAGGCGTTTTCCAGAAGGCTTGGAAAGAATGGCGACGAAATCAATGTCGGCCACGGGCGATTCCTGCTGCGTGTCCGCGCGCGCCGAAACCCGGAAGCCCTCCTTCTGCGCCTGGGCGCAGAAGCTGCCCAGCACGGCGTTGACCGTGGCATGGGGACAGAAGCTCGCCTTCCCGGACGCCTCCAGGTTTTCTTCATACTGCCTGATATAGCACAGGGCCTCCTAGACATCGCCCTTTTGCAGCAGCGTCATGATATTGCGGCTGTGGTGCCGGAAATCGTGGCGCACGGTTCTGAGAATCCGCTCGTTTTTCCTGGCGAGCGCGAGCTGCCCCTGCAGGTATTCCATGTTTTTCGCGACGAGCTCCATTCTGTTTTCCTCGCTCATGTAGCGGATCGTTTCAAAGACCACCCACAGCACCGAGCCGTAGATCAGCACGACGACCGCAAAGAGGAACACGTTGCCGCCCGTATGGCTGCCGGTGGGATAGAAAAGCACCACAAACGACGCAAAGGCGGCCAGAAACAGCTGGGACACCAGCGAGATGGACAGCCAGGTGCGCTTCTTGCGGGCGGGGACCGTGCGCACGCGGGGGCGGACAAATTTGAGGTAGAGAAGCACCGTGGGGATGTAGAGCAGCGTGCGGGTGATATTCCTTGCGTAGAACGACCGGTTGCCCGACAGCGCAGGAAACAGCGCGTCGCCGATCAGGACGGACAGGCAGTAGAGGATGCAGAACACGCTGGAATAGTTGATGAAGAGAAACAGCTTCTTGCACAGCGCATCCGCCGAGGTCAGCATGAACACGGCAAACCCGGCCACGATGGTGCCGCAGAACATGGCGGGCGCCGTACAGGGCGAGTTTGCGCCGATCCAGGCGGATATCAGCAGCGTCCAGCCGATGAACCAGGCGGCAAACCCCGCATAGTACGCCAGGGTTTTGCCCACGGTGTACTTGCGCTCGGTCATCACGGCGAAGCAGACGATATGCGTCAGCGCCAGCAGGCCCATCAGCGCCACATGATGAATCACCGTCCGGTCGCCTCCTTCATGTAGAAGTCGAAATACTGCTGCTTCATCTCGCTGCGAAGCCGCCTGGGCACGGGGATGGTCTGGCCGTCCGCCATCACCAGCCCGGACGGGAGCAGGCTCTTTACGCAGCGCAGGTTGACGATATACGAGGCGCCGACCGCCGCAAAGCCGCCGGAGGGGCGCAGCAGCTCCCTCAGCTCCGTCAGCGTCATGCGCGTTTTCAGGCAGTCCCCCGCTTTCAGGTGAATTTCGAGGGTGTGGTCCCTGGCCTCCGCAAAGGTGACGCCGGCCGCATCCACCCGGTGAATCTCATTGCCGCACTGGATGGGCAGGTACAGCCGCCGCCGCCTTTTTTCGATCACCCGGTCAAGCGTCTCCGTCAGGCGCTGCCGGGTGAAGGGCTTGGTGAGGTAGTCGTTGGCATGCAGGGCGAAGGCCTCCACCGCAAAGTCCGGGCTGGCGGTCAGGAACACGATGTCGGTGACATCCCGGCTCCTGCGCCGGATCTCGCGCGCGATCTCCGTGCCCAGCACGCCCGGCATGCAGATGTCCAGTATCGCAAGATCCGGAGCGCCGCCGCGCTCCATCTCCTCCAGCATGTCAAAGGGGGGCGGAAAAGCAGCGGACCGAAAGAAGCAGATTCGGATGCTCCTGCGCATAGCCCTCCACAAACCTCCGCACCGTTTCAAGCTCGTCTTTCTGATCGTCGCATATCATGCAAAGCACGGCTTCACCACCTTTTTGTGATACCGGGAAATCGCAAAACAGGGTATCATTATATCATGCCGCCCTTCTTTCTTCAATCATCCGACGAACGGGCCGCCGCCGGGCGCGGATACGGCGCCGCTCGCCCCGATGGGCGGCGCGGTCAATGAAGCGCTTTTGTGAAACCGGAATCGGCCTGTCCCGGCCTGAATGGAGGCGTGTCCGTCAGCGTCATCCCTGTCAGGAGCCCGGCGGCCGCATGCCCTGGCATTTTACCACGGGCCGGGGCCGCTTTCCCTTTGGCCGGGTTTTCCCCCCCGGCCGGCAGGGAAAAGGTCCTTGACATCCATAAACTTCATGGTTATAGTAAATATGGTAGCTTGTCAACCCGACTTCAAAACAGGAGGGAAAAGGAATGAACATCAGGAAATGGACGGGTATCGTGCTGGCGGTCATGCTGCTGAGCACGGCGTTCACCGCCGGCGCCGCGACGTTTACGCCGGGCGAATACGAGGCCTCCGCGCAGGGCTTCGGAGGCGCCGTAAACGTGAAGCTCACGGTGGACGAAGAGGCGATCACCGCAATTGAAATCACCGGTGAGGACGAAACCCCGGCGCTGGGCGGCGCGGCCATCGAGCAGATGAGCGCGGCCTATGTGGGTCAGGCCGACGCGGAGGGCGTGGACGGCATGGCCGGCGCGACCATCACCAGCACCGCCGTCAAGGACGCCGTGGGCAGCGCGCTTGCCCAGGCCAGGGGCGAGGCGCAGGAGACGGCGGAAATCGCCTTCACGCCGGGCACCTATGAGGGCACCGCCGCCGGCTACAACGGCGACGTGGTGCTGAGCGTCACCTTCACGGAGGACGCCATCGAGTCCATCGAGGTCGTCTCCTCCGCCGAAACGGAGCACGTGGGCGATGTGGCCTACGACATTCTCTTCCCCCAGATCATCGAATACACCTCCACCGGCGTGGACAGCGTCTCCGGCGCGACGTTCACCAGCCGCGCGGTGTTTGGTGCCGTCAACGCGGCGGCTGAGCAGGCCGGCTGTGACGTAGCCGCGCTGCAGGCGGGCGCCAGGCCCTTCGCCTACGAGGCGCAGGAGCCCATCGAGGTCACCCATGACGTGGTGATCGTGGGCGCGGGCGGCGCCGGCATCGCCGCGGCCGCGCAGGCGGCCCAGAACGGCGACACCGTGCTCGTCATCGAAACCAATGCCGAGGTCGGCGGCAACACGCTGGTCTCCGGCGGCCAGTACCAGAGCGTGATGCCCTACCTGGTGTGGGACCCCGAAGATCCCGACGCCACCACGGGCGTGGGCTTTGACGGCAACACCTACAACAAGGTCAAGTCCGTGCAGGGCTGCATCGACGAGCTCAAGGCCATCCTGGAGTGGAACGAAGAGGAGTTCGACGCGGACTACTACAAGGATCACGAGTACGTGGCCGGCGACATGAAGGAGCTGTCCAAGCACGGCGTCCATGCCGACTACCTGCCCGTGCTCCAGGCCCTCAAGGCCGAGATCCAGGCCTATCTGGACTGGGCGCAGCCCCAGCTGGACGCGGGCGTGCCGGAAAACCAGCTGACCCTGTTCTCCACGCTGAACCTGCACATCTTCCAGACCTACTACGGCGGTCTGCGTCAGAGCGCGGACGGCAGCGAGTGGATCTACGGCGACATCGACCTGGTCACCCAGTTCATCGAGGACGGCCAGGAGCTCAAGCCCTGGCTGGAGGAGATGGGCTCCACCTTCATCGAGGACACCCAGCCCACGCTGATCGGCGCTCTGTGGTATCGTGAGAACGAGTTCATCGGCGCCGATGTCGATACCGACGGCGACGGCGAGACCGAAAGCTATGCCGGCCGCTGGGGCACCTACTTCGTGGCTCCCATGAACGAGTTCCTCTCCGCCAACGAGGCCAACGAGATCATGCTGCGCACCACGGCCGAGAGCCTCATCACCGACGACACCGGCCGCGTGATCGGCGTCAAGGCGACCCGCTACGACGGCACCGAGGTCACCGCCTACGCCACCAAGGGCGTCATCCTGGCGACCGGCGGCTATGCGGCCAACATCGACATGGTGCTCGACACCAACGTGTACTGGTCCAGCGAGTACCTGACCGAGGCCACCAAGACCACCAACCGCTCATCCCTCACCGGCAGCGGCATCGACATGGCGGTGGAGGTCGGCGCGGCCACCACGGGCATGGGCTTCACCCAGCTGATGCCGATTTCCTGGGTGGACAACGGCAACCTGGCCTTCGGCGGCGGCAACTACGCCGTGTACATCAACCCCACCACGGGCAAGCGCTTCGTGGACGAGGGCTCCGAGCGCGACGTGCTGTCCCTGGCCGAGTTTGAGAACGGCATGGAAGTCAACGGCACCAAGGGCGTATTCATTGAAATCTACAACGTGACCGAGCCCATCCCCGGCCCGATCCAGCTTGAAGAAGGCGACTTCGACGGCCGCTACTACACCCGCAAGGCCACCGAGCTGGGCGACCTGTTTGCCCAGATCGGCGTTGAGGCCGATGCCGACGTGGTGCTGGAAACCATCCGCAATTACGACATGGCCGTGATGGGCCAGGGCGAATTCGAGGATGTGGGCAAAGCCATCGCTTCTCGCACCATCGGCGACGTGGAAAAGAACGAGGACGGCAGCTACAACGTGGATACCTACGATCTGGAAAACACCACGCTGCGCATCCGTCTGATGGCCCCCTCCACGCACCACACCATGGGCGGCGTTGAGGTGGACACCGAGCGCCACGTGCTGGATACCGAAGGCAACATCATCCCCGGCCTCTACGCCGCGGGCGAGGTGACCGGCGGCATCCATGGCGGCAACCGCCTGGGCGGCAACGCCATCGTGGAGATCTTCGTCTCCGGCCGGACGGCGGCCAACGCCGTGGCGGCTGACACCGCGGAATGATTCACGCTGACTGAACGGGGCGCCGTGGCCTGCGCAAGCGGGCTGCGGCGCCCTTTCCGTTTTTCAGCGGCGCGACAAACGCGCTATGACATTTCGGCAACTACATGGACTACGCCTGCGAGGTGCTCTACGGCATCGACTTCAGCGTGTCGCCCATGCTGGAGACGATCGCCGCCGGCTTCCCCGCCACCTGGGAGCTGGTGTCGGACCTGGGCGCCCTGTCCAGCACCCCGGACGCCCAGACCTTTCTGGAGGAGGACGGCTTTCTGCGCGAGGCGACCGCGTTCTACGGGACGCTCTGCCCCGACTATCAGCCCCTGCTGGAATCGCTGATCGAATCCGACGCGCTGCAGCTTGAGACGGTGCCGCAGCTGCTGGCGGGCGGCGCCACCAAAGTCACGAACGGGCGGCTCCATGTGACCATCCGCAGCTACGACGACCTGAGCCTTGCCGTCGGTGCCATGCACGAATTCGGCCATGCCCTCTACGCGTCCTGTTCCAACGCATCGGACACGGTGCGCTATCCGATTTACGAAACCCACGCCATCGGCGGCAGCCTTTTGTGCCTGGACGCCATGGAGGCGTTCTTCCGGGAGCGGGCGGGGGGGGACGAGCACGGCGCCTACCTCACGCTGCGCTACCTGCTGCAGCCGCTTGACAACCTGTACCACGGCCTGATACGCAGCCGCCTCAGCGCCGAGATCTTCACAAGCCCGGACTCGTTTTCGCCGCGGGACATCGCCCGGCGCTACCTGGAGCTGAGCCTGACCCTGGTTGACGACACGGGGTATTCGCCCGATTATCAGATGCTGCTGGGCGCCCGGTGGATGAACTCGTCCAGCCTGTTCCAGAATCCCTTTTCCGATATCAGCTGCGTGCTGGCCGCGGTCAACGCCGTCTCCCTGTGGCGCGACCAGCAGGCCGGCGGGGACGCGGTGACCCGCTACAACGCCCTTGTGCAGACGCCCATCCCCGACATCCCCTACGCGGACTACTGCCTCCGGATGGGCCTGCCCGACCTGACCGACCCCGCCAGCTGCGAGGGCCTGGACGATTTCCTCGCCGGCCGCCTCACCGCCCTGACCGGCGAGCTGAGCGGGGAGGAGTAGCCCGTTCCCGCCCGCAAAAATGACGATCCCCCGGCAATGCCGGGGGATCCAGACCGTTGACAAAATCAAGTCAACGGTCTTTTTTTATAAGGAAAACCGGATAAGCATGTCGAATATATAATAACTATTAGGAACAGAAACAGAAGAGAACGAGAAACGCAAAAGAAAGAAGCAGGAGAGAGCGGCATGCTGAACAAATTCCACGAAAAGCAACAGGGAATGGAACTGATCATTCTGGAACAGCTGGTACCGCAGGAGCATCTGCTGCGAAAGATCGACCGGAGCATCGA
Organism: Candidatus Pullichristensenella excrementipullorum; assembly: GCA_018713365.1. Lineage (GTDB taxonomy): Bacteria > Bacillota > Clostridia > Christensenellales > Aristaeellaceae > Pullichristensenella > Pullichristensenella excrementipullorum. The sequence continues at coordinate 458 of DVOU01000009.1, read as the reverse complement.
CTTCTCATTCATCCGCAGGCTGTGCGCGCCGCTGTATAGCGCCAACCTGGGCCGTCCGGCGATTGAGCCGGAGGTACTGTTCCGTATGCTGTTTGTGGGGTATCTCTACGGCATCCGTTCGGAGCGGCGGCTGGAGGAAGAGATTAACTATAACATGGCATATAAATGGTTTTGCGGGCTGAGTCTGACAGAGAAAGCGCCGGACGCCACAACGCTGAGCGTGAATCGGAAGCGCCGTTTCCGGGATAACAACATTCCCGAGCAGATCTTCAATGAGATTCTGCGCCAGGCCATGGAAAAGGGACTGGTGGGCGGAACGATTCTGTATACGGACTCGACCCACGTCAAGGCCAAGGCCAACAAGCATAAAAAGACGACGGTCGTGGTGGAGCGGACGCCCAAAGCGTATCTGGAAGAGCTGGACGTTGGCCAGCAGGTCCCGCTGCATCTGGGCCGAG
>DVOU01000054.1:0-41563 GCA_018713365.1 Candidatus Pullichristensenella excrementipullorum | reverse complement strand
AGGAACATGTTCTCGTCTCCCAGCACCTCGTGCATCTCCACATTGGCCCCGTCCAGGGTGCCCACGGTGAGGGCGCCGTTCATCATGAACTTCATGTTGCCGGTGCCGCTGGCCTCCTTGCCGGCGGTGGACAGCTGTTCAGAGACCTCCGTGGCCGGCATCAGCAGCTCCGCCAGCGACACGCAGTAGTTCTCCAGGAACACCACGTTGATCAGCTTCGAGGCGCGCGGATGCTTCTTCACCAGTTCGCCGATGGAATTGATCAGCTTGATGATGAGCTTGGCGCGGTAGTATCCCGGCGAAGCCTTGGCCCCGAACAGATAGGTGCGCGGCGTGAACTGCACTTCGGGATGATCCACGATCAGGTTGTAGAACATGAGGATGCCCAGCGCGTTCATCAGCTGCCGCTTGTACTCGTGCAGGCGCTTGGCCTGCGCGTCGAAGATGGTGTCCGGGTCGATGATCGCGCCCTGATGCGCCTTGACAAAGCGCGCCAGACGCTCCTTGTTTTCGTGCTTGACCTTGTCAAACCGCTCGCGGAAGGCGGCGTCGTCGGCAAAGGGCGTAAGGTCGGAAAGGCGCTGCGGGTCGCGCCGCCAGGCCGTGCCGATGGCCTCGTCCAGCAATTTGGACAGGCCGGGGTTGGCCTGCATCAGCCAGCGGCGGTGGGTGATGCCGTTGGTGATGGAAACGAACTTGCGCGGCTGCAGCATGGCGTAGTCGCGGAAGGTCTGCTTGCGCAGAATGTCGGTGTGGATGGCGGAAACGCCGTTGACCGAGTGCGAATAGGCCACGGCCAGGTTGGCCATCTGCACCTGCCCGTAGGCGAGGATGGACATGTGGGCGATGCGGTCCCACTGGCCGGGGAAGGCGTCCCACAGATCCTGGCAGAGGCGACGGTTCATCTCACTGAGGATCATGTAGATGCGCGGCAATTGCACGCGGAACATGTCCTCCGGCCAGCGCTCCAGCGCCTCCTGCATGACGGTGTGGTTGGTGTAGGCGAACGTGCGGTAGCAGATGTCCTGGGCAAAATCCCAGTCCAGCTCGTATTCGTCCACGAGGATGCGCATCAGTTCCGGGATGGCGATGGCCGGATGCGTGTCGTTGATGTGGATGGCCACCTTGTCCGGGAAGATGCGCCAGTTGTAGCCGTAGACCTTGATAAAGTCCTTCACGGCGTACTGGATGGACGCGGAGGAGAAGAAGTACTGCTGCTTGAGGCGCAGCTCCTTGCCCTCGTAGTTGTTGTCGTTGGGGTACAGCACCTTGGAGATGACCTCGGCCAGTTCCCGCTCCTCCATGGCGCGGATGTACTGCCCGGAGTTGAACGAGGCCATGTCGATCTGCTTTTTCGAGCGCGCCGACCACACGCGCAGCATGTTGACCATGCAGCTGTCGTAGCCGACCACGGGGATGTCGTAGGGCACGGCCTCCACGGTCTTGTAGTCGAGGTGGCGGTACTTGAGCCGCCCGTTTTCGGTATACTCCTCCAAACGGCCGCCGAAGTGGACTTCCACCGTCTCGTCCGGGCGCGGGATCTCCCAGATATTGCCCGATTCCAGCCAGTTGTCCGGCACCTCGGCCTGATAGCCGTCGATGAGCTTCTGGCGGAAGAGGCCGAACTCATAGCGGATGGTGCAGCCCATGGCGGGCAGCTCCATGGTGGTCAGAGCGTCCAGAAAGCAGGCCGCCAGACGGCCGAGGCCGCCGTTGCCAAGGCCCGGTTCCGGCTCCAGCTCAAAGATGGCGTCCTCATTGATGCCCAGTTCCTTCAGCGCCTGGGCGTAATTGTCCTCGTTGACGAGGTTGACGATATTGGAATGCAGCGCGCGGCCGGTGAGGAACTCGGCGCAGAGGTAGTAGACCTTCTTCTTGCGCTCGGTCTTGCGCACGCCGCGCGACGCAGTGCGGCGGCGCATCACCTCGTCGCGGACGGTGCGCGCCACGGCCTGATAGAGCTGCTGCGGCGTCGCGTCGCTCAGCCCGCAGCCAAAGTTATTTTCCAGCTTTTCTCGTATGGACTGTTTGATCTCCTCAACGCCCATGCGGTCAAACTCCATGACATAGCCTCCCCACTGAGAAAATACGATTTATTATAGCATGTTTTGAAACCTGTGTAAAGCAAACTGTGTTAAAGTGTAGTTTTGGGCCGAAAAAGCGTTTCACTTGCAAATATATGCCCATTCTGGCGGGAAAAGAGGTAAAATTTGCGTGCAAGGCAGGAGTTCTCCATCATTTGGCGAAATATCCTGAGGAACAGGACGACTTGGAGGTAGAAAAAAATGCTGCAAATATCGCGCAGGGCGGCGCAGATCGCCCCTTCCGCCACGCTGGCCATCGACACGCGCGCCAAGGCGCTGAAGGCCGAGGGCAGGGATGTGGTCGGCTTCGGCGCCGGCGAACCGGATTTTGATACGCCCGAATACGTGCGCGCCGCGGCGCAGCGCGCCATCGACGAGGGCCGCACCCGCTATACCCCCGTGCCGGGCACGCTCTCTCTGCGCAAGGTCATCGCGGAAAAGTTCATGAAGGACAACGGCCTTGCCTACGATGTTTCGCAGATCATCGTTTCCAGCGGCGCCAAGCTGTCCATCTTCACGGCCCTGAGCGTGCTGGTCGACGATGGCGACGAGGTGCTTATCCCCTCGCCCTACTGGGTCAGCTATCCCGAGATGGTGAAGATGGTGGGCGGCGTGCCGGTGTTCGTGCCCTGCCACCACGAGGACGGCTTCATCGTCCGCCCCGAGGAGATCGCCAAGCGCGTCACCGACAAGACCAAGGTGCTTATCCTCAACAGCCCCAGCAACCCCCTCGGCTGCGTGATCCCGCGTAAGACGCTTGAGCAGATCGCCGCGCTGGCCGTGGAAAAGCAGTTCTACGTCATCTCCGACGAGATCTATGAAAAGCTCATCTACGACGGCTGCGAGCATGTCTCCATCGCCTCTCTGGGCGAGAAGATCAAGGAGCAGACTGTGGTCGTCAACGGCGCGAGCAAGGCCTACGCCATGACCGGCTGGCGCATCGGCTATGCCGCCGGCCCCGCGAACATCATCAAGGCCATGTCCGCCTTCCAGAGCCACGCGGCCAGCAACGCCAACTCCATCGCCCAGTACGCCACCGAGGCGGCCCTCTCCGGCGACGGCAAGGAAGTGGCCGGCATGGTGCATGCCTTCGACGAGCGCCGCAAGCTGATGTGCAGGCTCATCAACGAGGTGCCGGGCCTGTCCGCAGACCTGCCCCATGGCGCGTTCTACATGATGATGGACCTGCGCGCCCTGCTCGGCAAGCGCTGCGAGGGCACCGTCATCGACTCCTCCAACACCTTCGCCAGCCTGCTTCTGGAAAAGCAGTGCGTGGCCGTGGTGCCGGGCGAGGCGTTCGGCGCGCCGGGCTTCGCGCGCCTCTCCTACGCCGTCGGCGAGGACAAGATCCGCGAGGGCGTGCGCCGCATGGCCGAGTTCGTCGCCTCTCTCACCTGACAAGCGCATGTTCGCCGCGTTCCGCTATCGGAGCGCGGCGCTTTTGTCTCCGGGGGGGCAGACAAACGGAGAAAGATGTGTTATAATACGTAATACGATAGAGGAGTTGATCGTATGGGATGGGTCACGAACTATCTTGAAAAGCTGTCGCTGATAGACTACGCGACCAATAAGTCGAACCCTGCGCAAAAACCTTCTCCATTTCTCTGGAAGCCCTTCAGCCGGAGATCGCGCGAAGCCTACTTCGCCGAGCAAAGGGCGCGAGCCAAAGAAGCCGAGGAAAGGTTCGCGCGGGAAAGGGCGCGGCGGGAAAAGATGTACGCCGAACAGGAGCGCCTGCATGCGATGCGGAAGAAATGGGCGGATGAGATGCGGAGCATTATGGATAAAGGGAACGACGGAGCCAAAGAAAAAGAGTAGAGAAAAGGCCCTGAAACGGGGAGAACAGACGAGGTGACCGATATGGACTTTGCAACGATGCGCGACACTTGCGCGCAACAGGAAGCGCTTCTGCGCTTTGACAGCTTCGACAGCCAGACCGCATGGGCGCTGGGCAGCGCCATGGTGGAGGAACTCAAGCGCCGCGATCTCAAGGTCTGCGTGGCCATCTGGTCTTTGACCGGCTACGTGCTCTTCCAGTACGCGGCGGCGGGCACCACCGTCAACAACCAGAACTGGATGCGGCGAAAGTACAATTCCGTCTGCCTGATGGAGCGCAGCTCGCTGGCTTCCAAAGCCATCGCGGCCATCAGCGGCGAAGGCGTGGAGCAGAGCGGTCTCGACCCGCGCGAGTACGTCTTCTGCGGCGGCGGCTTCCCCATCCGCCTGAAGACGGGCGAACTGGTGGCCGTGGCGCTGACCTCGGGTCTGCCGGACGTTCTGGACCACGGCTTTCTCGTAGACTGTCTTTCAGCCCACCTCGGCGTGGAAGCGCCCGCCATTCCTCTGGAAGAAAACTGAACGCGCAAAAATGCCCGATGCAAGGAACATCCTCGCATCGGGCATTTTTCTATCCCCGGAATATCTTTCGCAGCGCGTACATGCCCCAGCCGCACGCCTCCCTAACGCGGTCCTTGAGGCGCATGGGCAGCGGGTGCGGCGATTCGGCGGGGATGCCGCAGGCGTCTATGCCTGCGTCGCGCGCCAGCCACAGGGCGCGCTGCAGGTGGTAATCGCTGGTGACGACGATGGCGCTTTTCCAGCCGCGTTCGTCCATCAGCGCCCGGGCGTTATCGAGGTTCTGTTCGGTGTTGAAGGAGGCGCCTTCCACGAGGATGGCTTCCTCCGGCACGCCCTGCGCCATGAGCCAGTCGCGCATGGCAATGGCTTCCGGCATGGGCTCGTCCCCGCCCTGCGCGCCGCAGACGATCAGCGCCGGGGCAAGCTCCTCCCGCCACGCCGCCAGCGCCGATTCGCAGCGGTAGCGCAGGCTGTCGGAGAGCGTGCCGTCCGGCCGCACGCGCGCGCCCAGCACGATGATGCAGTCCGCAGGCTCCACCGCGCGCTCGAGCGCCGCGCAGACGCTCACCGTGCCCACCAGCGCCACGAACATCACCGCCCCCAGACAGACAAGCGCCAACAGCGCGCGCCCCAGCCGTCGTTTTCTTCGCATTGCCGGCGCTTAGTCCTCGGTGAGGAACTCGGCGATGGCTTCCATGGTCATGGTGCGGTCCGGCACGATCACGGACATGCCGCGCACGGTCTGGAACTTGTAGCCGCCGTCCACGGGCAGGCGCAGTTCCTCGATCTCAGCGTCCTTGAGCGAGAGCATGGCCGGGGCCAGAAGCATGATGTCCTGCAAGGTGAGGTTGGTCACCACGTTGCCGAGGTTGGCCATCGCCAGCGCGGAGAGTTCCACCATGGACATCTCCGTCAGCCTGTGGAAGATCTTGGTGATGACCTCGCGCTGCCGGGCGGTGCGGCCAAAGTCGCCGTCGGAGGTGCCGTAGCGGTAGCGGGCGTAGGCCTGCGCCTGCTTGCCCGTCATCAGCTGTTCGCCCGCGTGGGTGAGCAGACCGTCGTCTTCGGGCAGGCCGAGTACCTTGTTGTCCTCCTTGATGACGGCGTTGATGCGGTCCATGTAGTATTCGCTCTCCACCGTCAGCGTCAGCCCGCCGATCTGGTCGATGAGGTCGGCCAGCAGCGAGAAGTTGACGCCCACATAATGCTCGATGTGGATGCCGAAGTTGTTCTCAATGGTCTGCAAAAGCAGGTCCGGGCCGCCGAAGTAATAGGCGGCGTTGAGGCGGTTGTTCTCGCGCCCGGGAATGGCGACGATGATGTCGCGCATCAGGCTCATCAATTTGATCTTCTGGTTGTTGGTGTCCACGGTGAGGATGATCATCGTGTCCGAGCGGCCAGTGGTCTGTCCGGGGCGGGCGTCGATGCCCAGGAGCAGGATGTGCTGCAACTCATTCACCTTGTCGATGGAGGCCTGCAAAGAGGCGTCCGCCTGCGAGTCCTCAAACTGGATCTCCTCGCCGTCCTCAAGGAGGATCTCCTCCAGATAGCCGTCCTCATCCACCATCACGGCGGAAGCGGAGCCGAGCAGGAGCAGCGTCGCCAGCAGCGCGGCGAGCGTGGCACGGAATGCGTTCTTCATTTGTTTTTCCACCTCATTGTTCAAAGTGGTCGTTCCAGGCTCTTAGACGCGCGCAAAGGCGCGACGGTTGCGTTTCTGCGACCATCTTACAATACTTTTCATGGCTGCGTAAAGCGCGAATGTGTGAATTAACCGCCCGCTAATCACAAAGAGCGGAAGTTGTCAAAATGTGATGAAGTCAGCGGCGCTTTTCGCGCAAAAGCCACAGCGTCAGCGCCACGCCCAGCAGCGAGAGCGCGCCGTTGGCGTAGAAGTTCGCCGCCATGCCCTCCACCGCCGTGGGCAGCGCCGAGATGATCCAGCCCGCGGCCACGGGGCCGATGAACATGCCCACGCCGTACACGGCCTGATACACGCCCATGGCCGCCCCGCGCCGGTGGTCGGGAATGTTGCGGATGGCGGCGGAGAGCGTCAGCGGCAGGATCAGCCCCATGCCCACGCCGAACAGGCCCTGCACCGCCAGAAGCCCCCAGAACGCCGTGGCGCGCGGGTAGAGGAAACAAGCCGCGGCCACGATGGCAAAGCCCGCCGCCAGCACCTTGCGAAAGCCGAAGCGCGGGGCAAGATACGCCCCGCTCAAGCGCGCCATCACCGTGTTGGGCAAAAGGTACATCACGGAAAGATAGCCCAGCTGCGAAACGGAGAACCCCGCCACGTCCCGCGCCCAGTTGGGCACAAACCCCAGCACCGTGCCCCAGCAGACGAGGCGAAACAGCGTGCCCAGCAGCGTGCCCACCTTCAGCCCCCGGTCCGAGAGTACGGAGGCAAAACTTTTCAGCGTCAGCCGTTCGCCCACCGGCGGCCGCTCCGGCACGCGGCGCATCAGCAAAAGCCCCGCCAGCGCCGCCGCCCCCGCCAGCGCGAAGGCCGCCGTTTCGCCCACGCGCTGCGCCAGTTGCGCGCCCAGCAGCATGGCCACGATCTGCGAGCCGTACTGCGGCACCATCAGGCGGCTGACCGCAGGGGCGATCTCGTCGGCCTCGAAGGAGGCGGAATACAAAACGGAAAACGACACCCACGTCGCCGCCGTCACCCCGGAAAGGCCACGGGCGAGGAGCGCCACTATGTGCGTGAGCGTTCCCACCCGTCCGCGCGCGGCCAGCATTTCGGCCGCGATCAGCCCCGCGCAGGCCAGCAGCGAGGCGGCAAAGCCCAGCGCCACGAACGGCTTGCGCCGCCGCGTCCAGTCCGAGGCGATGCCCAGCGGGATGGGCAGCACCATCTGCGCAAAGCCGTAAGCGCCGACGATCAGCCCCGTCATCACCTCCGGGGCCATCAGCCGGTCGGAGACATAGGCGGAGAAGAAGGAGGGGTAGGTGTACATCGAAAACCAGAAAAAGAAGATTGCGGCCAGAACCGGCAACTCCCTTCTGAACGACGCTTTCACGCGCAGCCCTCCTTTCCCTTTTTTCCATTATACTCCCGCGCCGCGCCTTTGTAAAGAAAAAATGAACTTCCCGCCCGCCGGCGAACTTTTCCAGCGCCGTGGGCAAACTGTTTTTGGGAGGTGAGGGCATGCGCGCGTTCGCCATCGCCCTGCTGGCGGCGGCGCTGCTGGCGCTTACGCCGCTGAAGGTGGCCTTTTGCGCCCGGGCGGGGGAGCGGACGGGCGCGGCGCTGGGCGTATTCCCCCTGGTGGGCGGCGTTGCCCTGCGCCTGTCGCGCACGCGGGCGGGCAAGCGGAAAAGGCCGCGCCGCAAGCCGAAAAAGCGGCCGGACGCGCTTCTTCTCATCGCCGTGGGCCGCCGCCTGCTCAAGCGCGTGCGCGTGGAGGAACTGCGCGCGCAGGGCGAATTGGGCCTTGCCGACGCCGCCGCCACGGCGCTCGCCGTGGGCCTTTTGCAGGCGTTCGTGCGCGCCGTGGGCGCGGCCTCGGGCGCGCGCATTGTTTTGCGCGTGCGGCCCCGGTTTCAGGAGCGGAGTCTGCGCGGCGAGGCGGCGGGCATAGTCTCCCTGCGCGTGGGGCATATTGTGCTTGCGGCCCTTGGGGGCATTTGCGAACGCAACAGGAGGCATGCGCATGGAAAGGCATCCCATTGAGAACCTCATGACCACCACCATGGAGAATATCCGCGACATGGTGGACGTCAACACCGTCGTTGGCGACGCCATCGCCACCGCCGACGGCTCCACCGTCATCCCCATCTCCCGCGTGGCCTTCGGCTTCGTGGCCGGCGGCGGGGAATACAAGTGCGCCAAACAGGCGGCGGAGCTGCCGTCCTTTGCCGGCGGCACAGGCGCGGGCGTCAGCGTGCAGCCCATGGGCTTCATCGTCGTCAGCGAAGGCCAGGTGCGTCTTCTTCCGGCGCAAGCCTACGCGCCCGTGGACCGCATCATCGAGATGGTGCCCCAGCTGCTGGGCCAGATCAAGGCCGCGCTGCGGGAAAAAAGCGGCAAAACAACACCCGAAACGCCCTCGCCGCAAGGCTGAGGCGGTCGAACGCCGTCGAGCGCGGGGACGAGCGCCGTCGAAAAAACGCGCAAAGCCGTTCTTGACGGCGCGTCCCCGCGCATAGCATTCCCCGAAAGGCGCAGCCGCACCGCGCCGGGAGGGGGAAAGGCCATGCAGTTTTTCGGCGAAGCGCTCATCTGGGCGGCGGAGGACCTCTGGGCGCTCATATTGCACATCACGGGGCGCAGTTCGTTTCCCAAGCCGCTCTGCGCCGCGGAGGAGGCCGAATACATCCGCCGCATGGGCGAGGGCGACGCCAGCGCCCGCGACGCGCTCATCGAACACGATTTGCGTCTGGTGGCGCACATCGCCAAGAAGTATCAGGGCGGCGCGCTGGACGCGGACGATCTGGTCTCCATCGGCGTCATCGGCCTGATCAAGGCGGTGGATACCTTCCGCCCCGAGGCGGGCCGGCTCTCCGCCTACGCGGCGCGCTGCATCGAAAACGAGATCCTCATGCAGCTGCGCGCCGGCCGCAAGGCGCGCCTCACCGCGCGGCTGGACGACCCCATCGGCACGGACAAGGAAGGCAACGAAGTGCGCCTGACCGACCTGCTCGGCACGGACAAAAACGAGGTCAGCGACGCCGCCGAGACCGCCATCGAGTCCGCGCGCGCCCTGCGCCTGCTGCAAACGCCGCTGCTCGACGCGCGGGAGCGGCGCGTTGTGGAGATGCGCTACGGCCTGCGGGGCGGCGCGCCCCTGCCCCAGCGCGAGGTGGCCAAGGCGCTGGGCCTTTCGCGCTCCTACATCTCCCGCATCGAAAAAAAGGCGCTGGAAAAGCTCAGGCAGGCGCTGGGCGGTTGAAGCGGCGGCGCGGCTGTGGTATAATGGAGCTGCCGCGCCGGGCGCGGCGGGGGAGGAAGCTCCATGTACAACGACGACGCCTTTGCCACCATGCTTTTGACCATCCCGCTCTCCGCCGACCGCGCGGAGTACGCGCGCCCCTTGAGTACGGCGGAGTACCGCCGCCTGCTTTCCCGCGTCAAGTCCAGCGCCGCCGGCCGTCTGGGCGCGCTGCTGCGCGCGGACATCAGCGGCCTGATGATGCTCCTGGGCGTCAGCGAGGAGGAGGGCTACCGCCTCTATACGCTTTTGAACCGCGGCGTGCAGCTTTCCTACACCCTGGAAAACTTCATGGGGAAGGGCGTGCGCGTCCTTACCTGTTTTGACGGCGAATACCCGCCCCAGTTCCGCGCGCGCATGGCCGAGGCGGCTCCGCCGTCGCTGTTTTTCGCCGGCGAGCGCTCGCTGCTGGATCTGCCCGCCGTGGCGGTGGTGGGCGTCAGCGGCGTCAAGACCACGCCCGAGGTGCGCCAGAGCGTCGAGGGCATCGTGCGCGGCGCCTGCAGGATGGGCTACGCCGTGGTCACGGGCGGCGAACTGGGCGTCTCCCGCGTGGCGGCGTCGCTGGTGGCGGAATTGGGCGGCACGCTCATCGACGTGCCCGCCGGCGGCCTGCTTGCCCATATCGCCGAGGAGCCGATGCGCGGCCTGATGGAGGCCGGGCGCATGGCGGCCCTGTCCCTCGAACACCCCGAAGCCCTGCCCACCGTGCCCCACGCCATCGCCCGCAGCAAGCTGGTATACGCCCTCGCGCGCGCGGCCTTCGTCTTCAACTGCGAGGCAAAGCGCGGCGCGGCCGAGGCCAGCAAGTGCGATATGTGCGACTGGGTCTACGCCTACACCGGCTTTCCCGGCAACCACGCGCTGGTCTCGCGCGGCGCGCGCCCCTTCAGGAGCATCGACGATGCGGAGTTCGAGCGCCTCAGCGCCCGCTGGAAGACTGGCTTTTCCCAGCAGCTCAACATGTTCGATATGGAATGAGACAGCGCCCTCGCATCCCGCGGGGGCGCTTTTCCATGCCCCTTCGCCAAAACGGTCGCCGGCGCGACGGCTGTTTACGCCATCGCGCCGGCTAAAAGGAGGCGGCAGCCCTCTTTCTCGCCACGAACGCTCGCGCGTCCGCGCCCTTGCGCGAAAAAGAGGGCCATGCAGTGTGCGCCGTGCCCGCCGCGTTCCCCGCGCGCCGGTCCAAAGCGCGCCGGGACGGGCCCGGATGCGCGCGGGGCGGAGGTCCTGTTTCCGGACGCATGGCCGTACCGGGCAGATCCCCGCGCGGTTAGTTTTAACTAACTGAATACAGGATACCACAAGCGGCTCCATCTGTCAAGGCGCGCGGCGATGTTTCACAAAATATTTTCAAATTGCGCGATCTTACCGAAAACTGCCGTCTTCCTTTTGTTCATCCATGCGCAGCGGCTTGTGGCGCAGCCGTTCGCGCAGCCGCAGCCATTCCTCGTGGTAGCGGGTGAAGTCCAGCGCGGGGAAGGCGCGGGAGAGGCGCTTCATCTGGAAGGCGTGCAGGCCGCGCAGGCGGGGGATGCGCTCCTCCAGCTGTTCGCGGAAGGCCTCGCGCGCGGCGCGCAAGCGCTTGTCCAGCCCCAGCACGGTGATGAGCGTCAGCGTCAGGTCGGCGCAGAACATCAGTGCCAGTGCCGCCGCGAGGACATGCGTGGCCCGTGCAGAAAGCCGCGCCGTCAGCGCCGCCACGCGCGGATGTACATAGCGCACCACCAGCACGGACATGGCCCCAAAGGCCACGAAGCCCCGCAGGCACACGCGGCCGTGGATGTTCAAAAAGCGCTGGGAATAGTCCCACCAGCGGGCGTGAAAGAGCTTTTCCATCGCCCAGGAGGTCAGGTATTCCAGCGTCGTGGTCAAAACGGCGCTGGCGAAAAACAGGGCGACGGGCATGTCCCTCAGCGGCGAGAGCGCGAATACCACCGCCACCGCGCCTGTGCCGTAGATGGGACACACCGGCCCGTTGAGAAAGCCGCGGTTGACCAGCTTTTTGCCAGCCACGGAGCAGAGGATGCTCTCGTAGACCCAGCCGATAAAACTGTAAATGACGAACCACAAAAACCACCGCTCCAGCGGATGTACCATAGCGACCTCCCAAATGATGATATACGCAGAACGATTATAATACAAAAACGATATTCTGTCGAGAGGAAAAGCAGGAACCCGGCCATAAAACGGCGAATTTAACCTTCATACCGCCCCCTTGGGCAAAGGAGGAAACAGTATGAGGATCGGCTTTATCGGCGTGGGAGTCATGGGCAACGGCATGGTGAAAAATCTCCTCAGCCATGGATACGAGGTCAGCGCTTACACGCGCACGCGCGCCAAGGCGCTGGAGGCGCTGGAGGCCGGCGCCGAATGGCGCGAGAGCGCGGCCGACTGCGTGCGGGACGCGGACGCGGTCATCACCATGGTCGGCTTCCCGCCGGATGTGGAAGAGGTCTATTTTGGCGAAAGGGGCATCCTGGCCAACGCCCGCCCCGGCACGCTGGTCATCGACATGACCACCACCAGCCCGCGTCTGGCCCAGCGCATCTACACCGAGGCGGCGGACAGGGGCCTGAGCGCGCTGGACGCCCCCGTCTCCGGCGGCGACACGGGCGCGCGCGCCGGCACGCTGGCCATCATGGTCGGCGGCGACCGCGAGGCCTTTGAGCGCGCCGTGCCCATCTTCGAGGCCATGGGCAAGTCCATCCGCTACATGGGCGCCGCCGGCAGCGGTCAGCACACGAAAATGGCCAACCAGATCGCCATCGCCGGCACGCTGGCGGGCGTGTGCGAGGCCATTGCCTATGCCCGCGCGGCGGGTCTGGACGTGGACGAAGTCATTTCCACCATTTCCGGCGGCGCGGCCAGCTCCTGGCAGCTTGCCAACAACGGCCCCAAGAGCGCCCACGGCGACTTTGCCCCCGGCTTTTTCATCAAGCACTTCATCAAGGATATGACGCTGGCCGACGGCGAAGCCCGCGCGCGCGATCTGCCCATGCCGGTGCTGGAAAAGGTGCTGGCCATGTTCCGCGCCCTCGAGGCGCAGGGCTATGGCGACGAGGGCACGCAGGCCCTCATCCGCGCCTATCGCAGCTGAGGCAAAAACGCAAAGCGGCGGGGGAGACAAAAGTCCCTCCGCCGCCTTTTGCTATCCGTAGATAAACGCCCGCAGCGCCTGCGCGTTGGCCGCCGCGTCGATATGTATGCTGGAACCATTGTCGTCAAACGTGCCGTCCACGGGCAGGCGCATCTGCTCGATCTGCCCGCAGACCAGCGCTTTCATGCCCAGGGAGCAGATCTCCACGGGATTCATGTTCGTCTCCATGGTGCCAAAAAGCACCTTTGCCACCCGCACGTACATCCCCGGGTCGTAGAGCCGCCCGCGCAGGGCCGTCAAAGCCGCCTGCACCACGCGCCGCTGCCGCGAAGTGCGCATAAAGTCGCTGTCCAGCTTGCGGATGCGCGCGTAGCCCACCGCCTGCAGGCCGTCCAGATGCACGGGCGTCTCGCCGTCCTCGCTGTATTCGCGCACCGGCGCGGGCATGTAGCCCAGGTCCTCGGCCACCCTCGTCGAGCCGGCGTAGCGCGAATTGTTGGCGTTGATCTGCTCCATCTCCGCTTGGGAGATGACGATGTCCACGCCGCCCACCGCGTCCACCAGGCGGGCGATGGTCAAATAGTCCACCACCACGTATTTGGTGATGTTCATCTGAAAGGTCTGGTTGACCGTGCGCATGGCCAGCTCCGCGCCGCCGTAGGCGTAGGCGGCGTTGATCTTGCCGCTGCCGTGACCGTCGATGTCCACCACGGTGTCGCGCAGGATGGAAGTCAGCTTTACGGACTGGTAGCCCACGGAGAGGATCATCATCGTGTCCGAGCGCCGTCCGCCGCCCTGATCGGCGTCCACGCCCAGCACCAGTATGTTCACCCGCGAGTCCGGCAGACCCGAGGTGATGCCCAGATCGGCCTGCGGCTCCACGTTGAACAGCCCCGGCGGCAGCGCGTAGGCGATCACCGCGAGGATGACGACCAGCACCGCCAGCCGGAAGGCGAGCTTCAGCAAAAACCACAGCGCCCGGGGCAGGCAGCCCCCGCGCCGTTCGCGCTCTTCCCGGCGCGCGCCGCGCCGCTTGTACGGCTCGTAGTACATCCCTGCTCCCTCCTTGGTGATAGAGACAGTATAGCACATTTGCCCGCGCTTGAAAAGCGGCGCGAAAAAAGCGCTTCCCACACGGGCGGGAATATGGTATCATAGAAAGTGAAGGAGGTGTCTCCATGCTCAAGGATTATCTCATCGTGGAAAAGAGCGCCCTGCCGGACTACTTTCTCAAGGTGGTCGAGGCGCGGCGGCTACTGGAGAGCGGCGTCTGCCAGCAGGTGAGCGGCGCCTGCGAGCAGGTGGGCATCTCGCGCAGCACTTATTACAAGTACAAGGACAAGGTCATCGAGCCCACCCGCCTCACCGTCGGCCGCAAGGCGGTGCTGATGCTGATGCTCGACCACGAAAGCGGCGTGCTGTCCAAGGTACTCAACCGCCTCACGGGCTTCGCCGTCAACATACTCACCATCACCCAGAGCCTGCCCATCCACGACCGTGCCAGCGTCACCATCTCCATGGACATTTCCGAATTGAGCGACACGCTGGACGCCATGCTCGAGGCCCTTTCCCAGGTCGCGGGCGTGGAATCGCTGCGGCTGGTGGCAGTCGAGTGACGGGGGAAAGGAGACTGCCATGACAAGACCCGAACGCGCTTTGCGCACGGACGCCAGCGAGCTTCTCGCCCTCTACCGCGCCGCCGCCCAGGCCGCCAACCAGAGTGGCCACTCCCATTGGGACGAGGACTATCCAAGCCCCGAGACCATCCGCGAGGACATCGAAAACGGCTGCCTCTACATCTGGCGCGAGGACGGAAAGATCGTCGCCGCCATCACCTTCATGCACCCCTACGACCTCGACGGCCTTGGCATCTCCTGGACGCCGGTCAAGCGCGCCGTGGAGGCCTGCCGCTTCTGCCTCGCGCCGTCGAAGCAGGGCAAGGGCCGCGCCAGGGCCTACTTCCTCAGCGGCATAGAGCTTTTGCGCGAACAGGGCGTCGAGGCCATGCGCTACCTCTGCGCCTGCGAAAACATCGCCGCCTACAGGATCTACACCGGCCTTGGCCACCGCCAGCTGGAGGATACGCAGCAGCACGGCGTCGCCTTCCACAGCTTCGAGGCGCTGCTGCAGAACGGCGCGGGGGAGAAAGCGTAGGCAGGCAGACAAAGCGGCGGGAGCATACAGCCCCCGCCGCCTTTTCGCGCGCTTTGTTCAGATGCCGTTCTGGTTGAAGCTCTCGCAGAGGTAGTTCATGCCCGTGAACAGCTTGTGATAGTATACGAACGGCCCGATGATGATGAGCGTGCCGAGGATGCACCAGCCCAAAAGGTGGTGGAGCTGATGGGATAGTTGATGCCGCGCCGCTTCAGTTCATCGCCCACGCGGTCGGAGATGCGGTGGTACCACACCAGCACCGCGATGCCGAGCGTCAGCCAGGAAAACAGGAAGACGATCAGACAGTAGTGCATCGTCTTCTTGTTGTCATAGCGACTGGCGACGGTGTTGATGTCCTCGCTGATGCCGGAGATGACCACAAGGCCGTAGATGCCGAAGGTGATGAGCGAGAGCAGTATGTACTTGATGAGGCTGCGGTTGGTATTCAGACGGATGCCCGGCATGGGCTGATTCGAGTTCAGCCGGCAGCCTCAGTGGACGCAGACGACCGCGTTGTCGTGTACTTCCTTGCCACAATTGGTGCAATACTTCATGATACTTTCCTCCCCGTCTTTTTGTGCCTGTTTTGACACATATGCAAAGTATACATGAAGTCTAAGAATTTGTCACCCCCCTGTGACAGATTTTCCCGCAAAAACACAAAAGTTCTGTGTCAAAAGGGCAAAAGAAGAACGGAGCGGTTTCCCGCCCCGTTTCAGAGTCTCACGCCTTTGGCGCGCGCAGCGCCCGCATGGCGTTCAGTATGGCGATCACGGAAACGCCCACGTCGGCGAACACCGCCTCCCACATGTTGGCCACGCCGAACGCGCCCAATACCATCACCAGCAGCTTCACCGCCAGCGCGAACACCACGTTCTGCCGCACGATGGCGCGCGTCTTGCGGGCGATGCGGATGGCGTCGGCCAGCTTGGAGGGCTTGTCGTCCATGAACACCACGTCGGCGGCCTCGATGGCCGCGTCCGAGCCCATGCCGCCCATGGCCACGCCCACGTCGGCGCGGGACAGCACCGGCGCGTCGTTGATGCCGTCGCCGACGAACACCAGCGCGCCCTTGTCGCTCTTTTCCTTCAAGAGCGCCTCCACGCGCTCCACCTTGTCCGCGGGCAGAAGCTGCGCGTGTACCTCGTCCAGCCCCAGCTCCGCGCCCACGCGCTCGCCCACGGCCTGCGCGTCGCCGGTGAGCATCACGGTCTTTTGAACGCCCAACTCTTTCAACTTGCGGATGGCCTCCGCCGCGTCGGGCTTCACTTCGTCGGAGATGACCAGATGCCCGGCATAGAGCCCGTCCACCTCCACGTGTACCGTCGTGCCCACGTGGTGGCAGGGGTGCCACTTCGCGCCCAGTTCGTCCATGAGCTTGGAATTGCCCACGCACACCGTCTTTCCGTCGATCACGGCGCGCACGCCGCGCCCGGCCAGCTCCTCCACCGCGCCGACGCGATTTTGGTCGATGTCCTGACCGTAGGCCTCGCGGATGGAGCGGGAGATGGGATGGTCGGAATAGCTCTCCGCGTATGCCGCCAGCTCCAGAAGCTCCGCCTCGGAGATCTTGTCGGGATGGATGGCGGTGACGTTGAACACGCCCTTGGTCAGCGTGCCCGTCTTGTCAAAGACGACGATCTCCGCCTGCGAAAGCGTCTCCAGATAGCTGCCGCCCTTGACGAGTATGCCGTCGCGCGAGGCCCCGCCGATGCCGCCGAAGAAGCTCAAAGGCACGGAGATGACCAGCGCGCAGGGGCAGGAGACCACCAGGAAGATCAGCGCCCGCGTCCACTCGCTCCAATCGCCGCTGACGAGCGAGGGCACCACCGCCAGCAGCACCGCGGCAATGACCACGCAGGGCGTGTACACGCGGGCGAACTTGGTGATGAAGTTCTCCGCGCGCGCCTTCTTGCTGCCGGCATTCTCCACCAGATCGAGAATTTTGGAAACGGTCGATTCGCCGAACGCCTTCGTCACGCGCACGCGCAAAAGCCCGCTCTGGTTGACGCAGCCGCTGATGACGTCGTCGCCCTCGCCCACGTCGCGGGGCAGGCTCTCGCCCGTCAGCGCCGCGGTGTCCAGCGTCGAGCGCCCTTCCAGCACCACGCCGTCCAGCGGCACGCGCTCGCCGGGTTTGACGAGGATGACGTCGCCCACATTCACCTCGTCGGGATCGACCTTCTCCGCCTTGCCGTCGCGCTCCAGGTTGGCGTAATCCGGTCGTATCTCCATCAACTGGGAGATGGACTGCCGAGAGCGCCCCACTGCGTAGGACTGGAACAGTTCGCCCACCTGATAAAACAGCATCACGAACACGGCCTCGGGGTATTCGCCGGTGGCAAACGCGCCCACCGTGGCCAGCGCCATGAGGAAGTTTTCGTCAAACACCTGCCCGTGGGCGATGTTGCGCGCCGCCTTCCACAAAACGTCCCAGCCGATCACGGCGTAGGGGACGAGGAAGGAAAGCAGCCGCCATATCCCTTTAAGCGGCGAGAACGCGCAGGCGATCAGCAGCGCCGCGCTGACGATTATCCGCGCAAGCATCTTCTTGTGTTTCCGGCTCATGGCTCCGTCCCCCTTCCGCCCGGCGCGTCCGCCCGGGCGCTTTCGTTAACGCACGATCTCGCAGTCTGGCTCCACTCTGTGGCAGGCCTTGACCGCCTTTTCCACGATCTCGTCAAAGCGCGCCTCGTCGGCCACCAGCGTCAATTTCTGCGTCATAAAACTCACCTGCACGTCCTCCACGCCGTCGATTTTGCGAATGGCATCCTCCATCTTGCGCGCGCAGTTGGCGCAGTCCAGATCCCGCAGCTTGAACACCTTTTTCATCGTCTTTCCCTCCTGTTGAACTTTGGTGCGACCCGTTTATTCGTTGACGTGTTCCATCCCCTGATCGAGGATGGAGGTCACGTGGCCGTCGGCCAGCGAGTAGAAGATGTTCTTGCCCTCCCGGCGCGATTTGACCAGCTTGTTGCCCTTGAGGATGCGCAGCTGGTGCGATACCGCCGTGGAGGTCATGTTGAGCAGTTGGGCGATGTCGCACACGCACATCTCCGCCTCGAACAGCGCGTAGAGGATCTTGATGCGCGTGGAATCGCCGAACACCTTGAAAAGCTCGGCCAGATCGTAGAGCTGATCCTCCGCAGGCATCATTTCCAGCGCCCGGCGCACCGTGTCCTCATGCACGAACTGGAACTCACAGGTCTCCAGCGGCATATCCCTGAACTCCGACATCGTTCTCACAACCTTTCATTTGAACATCTATTCAAATGATAATCCTTTCAAGCGATTTTGTCAACCCCCGCGCGGCCATTTTCTCTGTTAAATCCGCAAAAAAAGGGAGCCGCTGTTACGCAGCCCCCTTGGGATGTCCGGCGCCTGCTATTCAGCCAGCAGCGCGCCCTCCAGATCGCCCAGCATGATGTCCAGCGCGGTGATGCCGCCCTCGGCGGTGTACCACACGGTGGGGTTGGCAAGGTAGACGATGTGGCCGTCCTTGTAGACGTTCGTGTCCATCACCAGTTCGTTTTCGACGATCTCCTTGGCCAGCTGCGCGCCGTCCGTACCGATGGCGGCGTCGCGGTCAAGCACGAACATATAGTCCGGGTCGAGTTCCACGACCAGCTCAAAGGAGCTTTCGTTGCCGTGGGTGGCGGTCACGTCGCCGTCGCCGAGGTTGTCAAAGCCGATCTCCACGCTGATGATGGAGCAGCGGCCGTCGCTGCCGAGTATGTTGAAGCTGCCGCTGGTACACAGGCCGACGATGGCGTTCTTGCCCTCGGCAAAGGCCGCGAGCGCCTCGATGCGCGCGTCGAAGCCGGCCATCAGCTCGTCCACCTGCGCCTCAAGGCCGAACATGGAGGCGATGGTCGTGGCGTTGTTGCGCACGCTCTCCACCACGCCGATCTCTGTGTCGGTGGAGAGGAACACCACGGGCGCGATTTCGCTGAGTGCGTCGTAGGAGGCGCTCAACCGACCGCCGATGAAGATGACGTCCGGCTCGCAGGCCATCACCGCTTCGAGGTCGGCCTCCTTGATGGTGCCGAGGTTGGCGATGGTATTGCCGGGAACATAGGCTTGCAGATACTCCAGCGTCGTCGTCGCCGAGCCGACCACGCGGTCGCCCAGCCCAAGGCGGTCGAGGATGTCCAGGGAGGGCATATCGAGGATGGCGATGCGCTGCGGGTCGTAGGGCACTTCCAGTTCGACCGGCTCGCGCTCGGCGTTCAGGGAAGTGATGGTAATGGTCTCAGGCGCGGCCTCCGCCAGCGCGAAGGACGCCATGCCCAGCAGCATCAGGGCGGCAAGCAACAGGGAAACCAGCTTTTTCATGGGTCGTGTCTCCTTTACACAAAGTACTGAAAGATGGTCTATACCAAAGCGCGTCGCGATCGCGCCTCAGTAGTAAATGGAGAGGGGCTTGCCCTCGATCTCGAGGATCTCGAAGTCCACGTTGTAGATCTTCGAAAGCACCTCCTTGTTCATCACCTCGCGCACCGTGCCAAATTTGGCCACGCGGCCATCGACAAAGGCGCAGATGTAGTCCGAGTAAAAGGCCGCGTAGTTGATCTCGTGCAGCACGAGGATGACCGTCTTGCCCAGCTCGTCGCAGAGGCGGCGAACGATCTTCATCATGTTCGTGGCGTGGTAGATGTCCAGATTGTTGGTCGGCTCGTCCAGCAGCACGTATTCCGTGTCCTGCGCGATGACCATGGCGATGAGCGCCCGCTGCCGCTGTCCGCCGGAAAGCTCGTCGATGAAGCGGTCGCGGAAGGGGTCCAGCTCCATGTACTGGATGGCCCGCTCGACGATGGCCATGTCCTCCCCGGTCACATGGTTGCCCGAATAGGGGAAGCGCCCGAAGGTCACCAGCTCCTGCACGGTCAGTTTCATCTGGATGTTGTTGGACTGGGTGAGAATGGCCAGCCGCTTGGCCAGTTCCTTGCTCTTCCAGCGGGAAATATCCTGCCCCTCGAAGTCCACCAGACCGCTGTCGCGGGCGATGAGGCGGGAAAGTATGTTCAGCACCGTGGACTTGCCCGCCCCGTTCGGCCCGATCATGGAGATGACCGAGCGCTTGGGGATGTCGAAGCTCACGCCGTCCACCACGGCCTTGCCGTCGTACTTTTTCGTCAGTTCCTTGACAAACAACGCTACACCCTCCTTCGTGTGAGCAGAAGATAGAGGAAATACAGCCCGCCGCCCACAGTGATGAACACGCTGATGGGCACGGCGTAGGTAAATACATGCTCGACGATGATCTGCCCGCCCACCAGCACGATCATGCCAAACAGCGCCGAGCCGAGGATGAGCTGCGTGTGGCGGTAGGTGCGCAAAAGCTGCCGCGCGAGATTGGCGATGATCAATCCAAGGAAGGAGATCGGCCCCACCATGGCCGTGGCCACGGCGATGGCCAGCGTCACCCCCAGCAGCAGGCGGCGGATGCAGCGGTCGTAATTGACGCCGAGGTTGATTGCCTGTTCCTTGCCCAGCGTCAACACGTCCAGCAGCGCAAGCTCCCTGCGCAGAAAGAAGATCACCGCCGCCAGCACGATCAGCGCGAAGATGATGATCTCGGCGTTGACATTGCTGAAACTCGCCACCAAGGTCGTCAGCAGCGTGTCGTACTCGTTGGGGTCCATCACCCGCGTCATCGTCGATTGCACGCTGGAGAAAAACGAGGTCAGCACCGTGCCCACCAGCAGCACGTAAAGCACGTTGTGCTTCGTCTTTTTGAACAGGTAGCTGTAAATGAGCGTCGCCGTGATGCCCATCAGCACCAGGTCGATGGCGAAGGCGGCGTTGGCGTTGGCCGCCAGCACGCTCCCCGAGCCCACGCAGAACACCACCGCCGTGTGGATGAGCGTGTAGAGCGAGTTCATGCCCAACAGACAGGGCGTGACGATGGTGTTGTTGATGATGGACTGGAACACCAGCGAGGCCCCGCCGATGGCAAAGGCGGTGATGAGCATGACGATCAGCTTCGGCGCGCGTATGCGCATGGAGTAGGCCAGCAGCTTGGCGTTGCCAACGTTGACGTCCACGGTCATGTAGGCCGCCGCCGCCCGCAAGACCAGCGCCGCCATGATGCAGAGTTTCCTGCGGTTGGACCGCTGCGCCTTGGTCAGCATTCGCCCGCGCCTCCTTCCAGATCGGGCGCGCCCGCCCCACAGCCAAAGGTCGGCCCCTTGAGGCGGATGGCCCTGCGCCCGTGTTTGAGCCGGTAGAACAGCAGTCCGATGAACAGCAGGCTGCCGAGGATGCCGACGATCAGCTCGATGGGCAGCTCATACGGCGCGATGACCACGCGCCCCAGCATGTCGCACACCAGCACGAACAGCGCCCCGAACAGCGCCGTGTCCACCAGCGTGCCGCGGATCTTGTCGCCCTTGAACATCGCCACCACATTGGGCACGATGAGGCCGATGTAGGAGATGGAGCCGACCACCACCACGATGCTCGCCGTGATCAGCGCCGCGATGGTCAGGCCCATGAACAGCACCAGATTGTAATGCACGCCGAGGTTTTTGGAAAAGTCCTTGCCCATGCCGACGATGTTGAAGTGGTTGGCAAACAGGAAGGCGACCACCACCAGCGGCGCCACCAGATACACCAGTTCGTACCGCCCGCGCAGCACCAGCGAAAAATGCCCCACCAGCCACGTGGACAGCGCCTGCGTCATTTCGTACTTGTAGGCCAGATAGTTGGTGATTCCGCCGATGACGTTGCCGAACATGATGCCCACCAGCGGCACCATCACCACGTCCTTGAAGGTGATGCGCTGGATGAACCACACGAAGATCCACGTGCCCAGCGTCGCCGTGGCAAAGGCGAACAGCGCCCGCCCCCAGAGCGTGGAGTTCGGCATGAACAACAGCGCCAGCAGAATGCCGAACTGCGCCGAGGAGATGGTCGCGCCCGTGGTGGGGGAGACGAACTTGTTCATGCAAAGCTGCTGCATGATGAGTCCTGCCACGCTCATGCCCACGCCGGTGCAGAGGATGGCGAGCAGGCGCGGCAGCCGCGAGACGACGAGGATCTTCAACTGCTCCATATCCCCGCCAAACAGCGACGGCAGATCCAGATCGATGACGCCGACGAACAGCGAACAGACGCTGGCCACGATCAGGCAGATGCCCAATACGATGGAGATGCGATGGTTCCTGATAGCCGTTCCCCTCCTTGTTGCGCGCTTCTATATTAGTCATAACTAACGAATATGCAAATAAAAAGCACGTATATTAGTCAAGACTAACAGCGTGCATAGTATACCATGTCCCGCCCCGGCAATCAAGCGATCCATGGGAAAAATAACCAAAATTTGCCGACGAGATAACGGTTTTCGGTGGCGAACTTTCCCAAACGGAACAAACCCCCCAATGGGTAAATATGAATAAACAGAATATATATGCAGCCGCGCCAGATGGGTCTCACGTCGAATCCCGCGCGATGAGCCGCGGCGTGGTGCAGAAGCTCTGCGTCTGCAAGTTCGGCTTGTGGATGCGCCGCAAAAGGAAGCGCGCCGCCTCCCAGCCCATGTCGTACATGTCGAGGTCCACGGCGGTGATCTGCGGCTGCACGATCATCGAAAAGGGGTAGTTGTCAAACGTCATCAGCGCCATTCCGCCGGGAATGTCCACACCCCGCGCCCGCAGCGCGTGCAGGCAGCCCACAGCCAGCGTGTTGCTCGAGCAGACGATCACCTCCGGCCGTTCGGCGCGGTCGAGCAGCGCCTCCGCCGCCCTCGCGCCCTCCTCGTAGGTGAGGCAGCCGGAGATGGTCTCCACGCTCAGCGCTTCCTCGGCGAACACCTCGTTCATGCCCTTCAGGCGGCTCTGGGCGATGGTGTCCTCGCGCGCGTTGCCCAGCAAAAAGGCCACGCGCCGGTAGCCGCGGTCGAGCAGATAGTCCGCCGCCAGCCGCCCTGCCGATTCGTGGTTGACGTCCATCCAGCTCACGCCGGTGGAGAATCCCGGCCTGCCGATGACCAGATAGGGCAGGTCGGCCTTCATCAGCACCATCGCCAGCTGCTTGGTGAGGATGGTGGCGTGCAAAAGCACGCCGTCCGCCTGCTCGCGCAGCATGGCGTCCTGCAAAAGCGCGGGCGCGTCTGCGGCGCGCATGTTGCGCAGCAGCAGCGAATAGCCCTTTTCCTCCAGCGCGTGCGTCGCGCCGTTGATGATCTCGAACATGTGCGGGTTCTCGTAGCCGATGTTGCGGTAAAAATCGCTCACGAACAGCGCCGAGCCGCTCTTGCGGCTGGCGAAGTTGCGGGCGCGGGCGCTGGGCTGGTAATGAAGCTCCTCCGCCACGGCGCGCACGCGCCGCTTCGTCTCCTCGGCGATGCTGTAATGGTCGTTGAGCGCCTTGGAAACGGTGCTGATGGAACAGCCCGCGGCGCGGGCGATGTCGTAGATGCTCGAAGGCATGTCCCTCACCCCTTGCGGAGAAATACCGCGTAGCCCTTTTCCTCCAGCGTGCCCGCCGCATAGCCGTCGGCGAGCAGCACCTCGCCCAGCGGCTCCACCGCGCGCGGCGCAGAGCCGGGATTCATGCACACGGCCACGCGCTCGCCCTCCAGGGCCCGCTCGTAGCAATACAGCCCGCCCTCGGCCCGCAGCGTGGCAAAACTTCCCCGCCGCAGCGCCGCGTGCGCGTTGCGCAGGGCGATCATCTTGCGGTAGACTTCGGTAAGCGGGTGTTCCCGCCCCCAGGCCATGGGCCGGCGGTATTCCAGCTCCGCCACGCCGTCCATGCCCAGTTCGTCGCCGTAGAACACGCTCGGCATGCCCACGAACGTCATCTGGAACAGCACCGCCAGCGCCATGCGCCGCGCGTCGCCGCCGCAGAGCGAGAAAAAGCGGCTCACATCGTGGCTGTCGAGCAGGTTGAGCTGGGCAAAGGCTGCCTGCCGCTGGTAGCGCATCAACAGCACGCTCACGCGCGCGTCGAAGTCCTCCGCGCCGATGCTGCCCTCGGCGAAAAAGCGCTGGCAGAAGCGGCGGAAGTCGTAGTTCATCGCCGAATCCATCATGTCGCCCTGCAAATAGTGGCTGGCGTTCTCCCACACCTCGCCGATGATGATGGCGTCCCGCTTCGCGCCCTTCACCGCCCGCCGGAAGGCGCGCAAAAAGCCGTCGTCCACCTCGTTGGCCACGTCCAGCCGCCAGCCGTCTACGTCGTATTCGCGCACCCAGTGCGCGCCGACGGCGCAGAAATAGTCGCGCAGCGGGGGATAGGCGGTGTCGGTCTTGGGCATCTGCGGCACGTAGGAAAAACAGGCGTAGCCCGGCGCCTCGCCCTTCGCGGGGAAGCGCACGTCCTCCGGCAGGGAATAGTAGTACCGCCAGAACGGCGAAGCCTTGCCGCGCCGCAGCACGTCCTGAAAGAAGGGATGGCGCCAACTGGTGTGGTTGAACACGCCGTCGATGATGACGCGCAGGCCCATGCCGTGCGCCTCGTCCACCAGCGCGCGGAACTGCGCGTCCGTGCCCATGCAGGGATCGACGTGGAAGTAGTCCAGCAGGTCGTATTTGTGATAGGAATCGGCGGCGAACACGGGGTTGAGATAGACGCAGTTGCACCCCAGATCGCGTATATAGCCGAGGTTGAGGCGCACGCCCTCCACCGTGCCGCCCAGCCGCGAGGCGCACATTTCCCCGTTCCAGGGCTTCTCCGTCCCCTCGCCGCAAATGGCCGCCCGCCCGGAGGCGAAGCTGTCCGGGAAGATGTTGTACACTACGGCGTCCGCCGCCCACGCGGGCACTTCCAGCCGGTCGGCGCGGTGGTCGTAGGGAAACTGGAAGCACTCGTAGCGCTGCCGCGGCAGTTGGCGCTCGAAGCAGTCGCCGTAGTAGTACCAAATGCCGTCTTCCGCCTCCAGTTCAAAGCAGTAGCCCACGCGCTTTAGCTCCGTGCGCAGTTCCGCCTCGTACCAGTCGCCGTAGGCGTCGGCGCGCACGCGCGCCATGGGCAGGCGGGCAAAGGACACGCCCGGGTCGAGCGGGGCGCGGTCGGTGTAGTGGAGCGCGCAGCCCTTGAGCATGCCGTGCGCGGCGCGCAGGCGGAACACGAAGCGCCCTTCCTCCACGGCGTGGGCGAACTCACTGCGGGGGCGGTGGTAAACGGCGGCAAATTCCATAAGCACTATCCTTTCACGGAGCCCGAGGTGACCCCGGACACATAAAAACTCTGCAAGCGGATGAACAAAAGCACGATGGGCACGGCGATGAGTACGGCGGCGGCGCAGAAGGCCGTGTACCAATCGTAGATATTGGCCTTGTCCACCATGGTATAAAGCCCCTTGGCCACGGTGTAGTTGTCGTAATTGTCCTTCATGATGACGGATACGAAGATAAAGTCGCACCACGGGGCGATGAAGGCGTTGATGGCTGTGTTGACCACGATGGGCCGGGCGTTTGGCAGTATGATGCGCCAGAAGATGACGCTCTTGCTGGCCCCGTCCAGCGTCGCGGCCTCGTCCAACGCCTTGGGAATGGTGTCAAAGAAGCCCTTGGCGATGTGGTAGTTGAGCGCCGCTCCGCCCGAGTAGACGAGGATGAGCGCCAGCAGCGTCTGATCCAGCCCCACCGCCTTGAGGAAGTGGTAGATGGCGATCATGCTCATGAACCCGGGAAACATGCCCAGCACCAGGGAGGCGTTCATCAGCGCCCGCCGGCTCTTGAAGCGCAGCCGCGAATACACATAGGCCACCATCAGCGTCAGCACCGTGGTGATCAGGCAGCTGCACACGGCCACCAGCAGCGTGTTGCCGAACCAGCGCGGAAAGTTGAACAGCCGCGTGTCGGTGAACAGGCGCGCGTAGTTGTCCAGCGTGAACCCCTTCGGCCACAGATAGGGCGTGTACGCCCCCGGCTCGGCGCGGAAGGAGGAAAGCAGCAGCCAGAACACCGGGATCATCCACAAAAGCGCCAGCGCCGCCAGCAGCGCGTGCAACAGGAAGGACAGCCGCCGCCTGCGGCCCGATGCCATCTTCACTGGAACATATCCTCCTTTCGCACGGCGCGGGAGCGGTTGTACACCGCCAGAGAACACACAGACACCAGCATGAAGATGAAGATGCCGATGGTCGAAGCCAGCGCGTAATCGTGGTGATCCACGGTCAACTTGTAGAGCCACGTCACCAGCAGGTCGGTTTTCCCCGCCTGATAGTAGTCCAGCGAAAACGGCCCGCCTGCGGTCAGCAGGTAGATGACGTTGAAGTTGTTGATGTTGGCCACGAACGTGGTGATGGTCTGCGGCGTGGTGACGAACACCATGTAGGGCAGCGTGATGCTGAAAAACCTGCGCACAGGCCCGGCGCCGTCCATCTCCGCGCTCTCGTAGAGTTCAGAGGGGATGTTCATCAGCACCCCGGAAAAGGTCATCATCGTGTAGGGGATGCCGATCCACATGTTGATGACCACCACCGCCACGCGCGCGAGGCGCTCGTCCAGCAAAAACGGCAGCGGCGCGTCGATCCATCCCAGCTCCATCAGCGCCACGTTGATGGCCCCCGAAGGCTCCAGCGCCCGCGAGATGAGCAGCAGGCTGACAAACTGCGGGATGGCCACCGGGATGATAAACAGCGTCCGCCAGGTCTTTTTCGCCTTCACCAGTTTGTTGTTGATGACGACGGCAAGCAACAGCCCGAAGATGTAGTTGGTAAACGTCGCCAGCACCGCCCACACCATCGTCCAGCCGAAGATGCCGAAGAACGTGCGTGTCTTTACCGCGTTGCCGAGGAACACGTCGGTGACGTTGGTCATCCCCGTCCAGGTGAACAGACTGCCCGGCGGCTGATGATCGGCGTCGAAGTTGGTGAAGGCGATCAGCACCATGAAGACGATGGGCAGCACCGTAAACAGCAAAAGCGAGACCATCGGCGCGGAGAGCAGCGTCACGTGAAAGCGCTCGTCCAGCAGCGCGCGCGCCTCCACGAGCAGGGAGGGCTGCTTTTCCCCGGCGCGCGCCCGCTCGCAGGCGCAGCAGGCGCTCAGCAGATTCATTCTCCATATTACCACAAACAGCACGCACAGCGCAATGCTCAATACGCTGTATAAGAGAATGAGCATGGAGTTGTCGCCCGGGATGCGCTGATAGATCTGCAATTCCTCGCTCCACACCCGTGCCTGCGCCGTGTCGCCCAGCGTGCCGAATTTGGCGAGGTATCTGCCCCCGAAGCAGGCCATATAGGCGATGAACAGCCCCTCGGCGGCGAGGTACAAAAGGCCCTTGGCCACCTGACCGTGGCGCAGGCAGCCCAGCCCCATCACCGCGCAGGAAAGGTGCGCGGAAGCGTCGGCTTCCCGCAGCCTGCGCAGCAAACACCGCTTCGCTTTTTGCATATCGCGCCCCCTTTGCGCGCAGAGGGGGCCGCCGCGCCCGCAGCAGCCCCCTGCCTGTCCTCAGCCCTCTGTCGCCTGCGCCACGAACTGGTCGAGCAGGCCCTGCAGGTCGGCGGTCGAGTGAGCCTCAAATTCCGCGCCCAGCGCTTCTGCGGGCGTCCAGAACCCGGCCAGCACCTGTTGGCTGATGGCGTAGGCGCTCTGCGCCGCCAGCGCCGAGAGCGCCGGGTCGGCAGCCACGGCTTCGGAAGAAGCGGCGGCGATGTTGGAAGGCCCGTAGCCGCGCACTTCAAAGCGCCGCACCTGCGCCTCCTCGCTGGTCAGGTATTCGGCCAACATCATCGCCTCCACGGGGTGGGCCGTCTGCGTGTTCACGCCGAGGATCTTGCAGCCGAGGAAGGAACCCATCTGCACCTGCTCCCCGTCCACGGTGAAGGTGGGCAGCTTGCAGGCGCCGTAGTTCTCGCCCAGCTTTTCGGAAATGGCCTCGGCGCACCACGTGCCGCTGACCCCGGCGCAGACGCTGTCGCCGATGGCGCCCATCAGGAAGCTGTCGTCGCCGGGCGTGAAGGCCGGGTCGTTGCAGAAGGCGCGCACAGCTTCGGCGGCGGCCAGCCCCGCGGGGCTGTTGAAGTCGCACACCTGCCTGCCGTCTTCGTCCAGCCCCAGCGTGCAGCCGTTGCCGAGGAAGAAGCTCGCCAGATACCAGCCGTTGGAGATGTCCATCTGCACCTGCTTGCCGGCGGCGTTGGCGGCGGCGAGGATGCCGTCCAGCGTCTGCACGTCCTCCTCGGAGAGTACGGACTTATCGTAGTAGAGGAAATAGCCGTTGTCGGCGGTCATCGGGTAGCCGTAGAGTACGCCGTTGACCGAGGCGGCTTGGATGGAACCGGGCGTGTTGGCGGCGACGATCGCGTCCAGATCGCGCGTCACCTCATAGAGCGCGTCGGCGTTGACGAGGTCGATGATCTGGTCGTCCGGGTAGGAAAACACGTCCGCGGCAGCGGCGGGGTCTTCGAGATAGCGCGTCTTGGCGTCCGCTTCGCCGACCACGCCGTAGGTGAACGTCCACTCGTTTTCCGGGTGTTCCGCGGCGAAGGCTTCGCACAGCTCGGCGAGCAATTCCTGATCCTCCTGGCTGCCCCAGACCTTCAGCGAGATCTCTTCCGCCAGCGCCGCGCTCCCCAGCAGCGCCAGCGCCAGCAGCGCGCACAGCACTTTCTTCATGCTCCATACCTCCGTTTCGTTTTCGTCATGTAAGCCGGCTCTTACCTATATTATCAAGGCCTGCGCCGGCAAAGTCAACGAAAATAAACGAAAGCGCTTTCTCAAATAGGCGTCAAAATGGGCCGCCGCAGATGCGGCGACCCTTGCATTTCCCGTTCCTTACGCGGTCAGCCCATTGACCAGCTCGACGGCGACGGCGTGTACGTTGGCCGCGGCCTCTTCGCTAATGCTGGTGGCGGCCTCCTGCGCGGCGGCCTCGTCGGCGGCCTCGGAAACGGCGGCCTGCATCTCGGCAAAGGCGTCGTAGCAGGCCTGCTGCGCCTCGGAAAGCGCGGCGTTCACCTCAGCGATCTGTTCCTCGCTCGCGCCGCCGGAGAGGATCAGGTTGGAAAGCGCGTCGAGGGACCAGTACATGGAATCAGCCCAGTCCTCCGGCAGGATGCAGAAGCCCTCGACCGTCTCGCGGCCCTCCTCGGTGCGCACGGTGGTGGTGCTGGCGTAGTAGAGGCCCTCAGCCGGCTCCTCCTCGCTGAAATCGGAGGGCAGCGTGCTCACCTGATAGGCGGCGTAGGTGTCGGTGGTCAGCATCGGATAGTAGGGCACGAACACGCTGTAACCGGCGTCGTCCATGGCCACCCATTCCACGGTGTCGGTCGCCCCGTCCTCGGGGAAGATCTGGAAGATGTGGGTCTCGAGGTTGCGGGAGGAGGCGATGCCGTCGATGTGGTAGTAGCCCACCACGTCCTCGATGGTGTAGGCGTGATCGAGCGTGATGTTGGTGTACATGGGCACGATGTTGCCCTCGGCGTCCACGTTGGAGATGGTGTAGTCGGTGGAGACGGGCGTCTGGGACGCGGTCTCGGCGTTAAAGTAGGCAAGGGCGCTGACCATGCGGCTGTTGGCCTCAGAGCCGCCGCAGTAGGAGGCCACGTAGTCGATGGTGTTGGCCTCGGCGTCGCCCACATAGGTGCCGGCTTCCTGCGCCACGGAGATGATGCCCTCCGAGGCGATGACGTTCTCGGTGTCGTCCAGGTCGATCAGGCCGATGATGGCCATGTTCGGCTGGGCAAAGGCCATGGAGCTGCTCAATTTCAGGGCGATGTACTGATGGCCGGTGACGTTTTCGATGTACCAGGTCTCGTTCTGATCGGCGATGAACAGGCCGGAGCCGCCGCAGCAACCCGCCTCGTCGTAGATGCTCAGAAGCAGCTCCACGCCCTCCTTGGCGGTGGCCGCCTCGCCCAGCACGACGGTGACGATCTCGGCTTCCTCGATGCCGGCGTCGGCGTAGGGATCGACCGCCTCGACCGCCTCCGAGCCGCCGATGGTCTCCGTGGCGCTGACGGTCACGCCCATCTCGTTGGTGCCGCCCGCCTGATAGGGGGTGTGCTTGTGGGTGCCGCCGCAGTCCGGGCAGACGTTGTCCACGCCGTAGCCGTTGTCATCGCTGAAAGCGGTGTAGCTGTAGCTGTCGTGGGTGAAGGTCCAGGTAAAGCCGTAGCAGCCCTGATAGACCTCGCCCTCGGCGTTCGCGCCCGCGGGGCTGACGTAGAAGAGCTTGTTGTAGCTGTTGGCAATGTCCTCGGAGCGGGCGAACATCGTCGAGCCGTCCGCCGTCAGGTCAGAGCCGACATAGATGGCCGTGCAGGCCAGCGCGCCCACGGAAGAGAGGCACACGACCAGCGCGAGGATGAGAGAGATAAGCACTTTGGACTTCATAAAAAGCACCATCCTTCAAAAAAGTCGATGGCAGCATTATAGTGCATTTTTATGCAGATGTCAAGCAATAAATATACACAAAAACGCTTTCCATCATCCTGCATGATATGCACAAAATCGCGTATATAAGGCGAAAATACCGCATAAATACCGGCATATGCTGCATATTTACATGCAAAAAATGCGTTCGCAGTCAAAATACTCTGACTGCAAGCACATTTTTATCCACATTCACGCCTGCTTGAGGCTCGCGCCTTCCACGCGCACGACCATGCCCGCCCGCGCCCCGGCGATGTCGGCCACGTCCGTGCAGGTGACGATGGTCTGGATGCCCTCCAGATGGGCAAGCAGCCGCCTGCGCCGCTCCGGGTCCAGTTCGCTCATCACGTCGTCCAGCAACAGCACCGGCGCTTCGCCGCTCTCCGAGCGCACTACGTCCAATTCCGCCAGCCGCAGAGACAGCGCCGCCGTCCGCTGCTGCCCCTGCGAGCCGAACAGCCGCAGTTCGCGCCCGTCCACGCAGAAGCGCACGTCGTCGCGGTGTACCCCGGCGCTGGTGGTCATGCGCCGCGCGTCCACCTCGCGCGTGCGCTGCAGGGCCGCGCGCAAATCGCCGTCGGCCACGTTGGGCGCGTAGGCGATGGAGAGCTTCTCCCGCTCGCGGGCGATGTCGCCGTGCGTGCGCGCCGCCGCCTCGTTGAGGCGCTCAATGTAGTCCGCGCGCGCGGCCATGATGCGCGTCCCCTCGCGGCAGAGCTGTTCGTCCCAGCTGTCCAGCGTTTCCAGCCTGCCGGTGCGCAAAAGCTCGTTGCGCTGCTTGAGCGCGCGGGCGTAGCGCTGCAGGGCGTAGTAATACGAGGGCCGTATCTGCGAAAGGGCGATGTCCATGAACCGCCGCCGCTCGCCCGGCCCGTCCTTGATCAGCCGCAGGTCTTCCGGGGAGAACAACACCCCGGTCACATGCCCCATCAGTTCCCCGGAACGGGCGATCTCCGAGCCGTTGACGCGGATCTTGCGCCGCCCGGCCAGGGGTATGGCGATGTCCACCTCGTGCGTGCCGTCGCGCCGCTCGGCCTCCACGCATACGCGGCAGAAGTCCGCGCCCCAGCGCACCAGTTCGCGGTCCTGCCGCGTGCGGTGCGAGCGCCCCGTGCAGCAGAGGTAGATGGCTTCCAGAAGGTTGGTCTTGCCCTGCGCGTTGTCCCCGGCCAGCACCGTCACGCCCGCACAGGGCCGAAGCTCCGCGCGCGCGTAGTTGCGGTAATCGGTAAGTTCGAGGGACAGTATGCGCATGGCGCTCCTTTCAAAGAACGCCCCCGCGACGGGGGCGCCCGGTCAAGCCGGTCAGCCCTGCTTTTTGCGGCTTTCCAGCTTCTTGCGCATCTCGGCGTTGAGTACGCGCTTGCGCATGCGGATGGACTTGGGGGTGATCTCCACCAGTTCGTCGTCGTCGATGAACTCCAGCGCTTCCTCCATGGTGGGAACGTGTACGTTGGTGATCTTCAACGCTTCCTCAGCGGCGGCGGAGTTGCGGCTGTTGGTCATGTGCTTTTTCTTGCAGACGTTGACGTCGATGTCCCCGGGCCGGGAGTTGCGGCCGACGATCATGCCGGAATAGACCTTCGCGCCCGGCTCGATGAACAGCTCGCCGCGATCCTGCGCGGAGAACAGCGCGTAACTGGTGGCCTCGCCAGTCTCAAAGGCGACCAGAGAGCCGCACAGCCGCGTGGGGATCTCGCCCTTCACCGGCTCGTAGCACTCGAACACGGCGCTCATCACGCCCTCGCCGTGCGTGTCGGTGAGGAAATCGCTGCGGTAGCCAAACAGCCCGCGCGAGGGGATGAGGAACTCCAAACGCATGCGGTCCTGCCCGTGCATGCTGGCAAGCGTGCCGCGCCGCCGGCCCAGCTTTTCGATGACCACGCCGGAATACTCGGTGGGCACGTCGCACACCACGCGCTCGATCGGCTCGCACTGCACGCCGTCGATCTCCTTGTACAAGACCACCGGCTTGGTCACCTGGAACTCATAGCCCTGCCGCCGCATCGTCTCGATGAGGATGGAAAGGTGCAATTCGCCGCGCCCGGAAACGCGGAAGGCGTCGGTAGTCTCGGTATCCTCCACGCGCAGGGAGACGTCGGTCTGCATCTCCTTCATCAGCCGCGCGCGCAAGTGGCGCGAGGTGACGAACTGGCCCTCCGTGCCGGCGAAGGGGCTGTCGTTGACGCAGAAGGTCATGGAAACGGTCGGCTCGTCGATCTTCACAAACGGCAGAGGCTCAGCCATGGCCGGGTCGCAGATGGTGTCGCCAATGAACAGCTCGTCAAAGCCGGAAACGGCCACGATGTCGCCCACGCGGGCGCTCTCGCAGGGCACGCGCTTGAGCCCATCGAACTCGTACAGTCCGCCCAGCCGCGCCGCCGGGGAGGTAAAGCTCGAGCCGTAGGCGCAGCGGATGGCCATTTGCCCCGCCTGTATGCCGCCGCGCTCGATGCGGCCGATGCCGATGCGGCCCACGTAGTCGTTGTAGTCGATGGTGGAAATGAGCAGCTGCAACGGCGCGTCCGGGTCGCCCTCCGGCGCGGGGATGTGGGAGAGGATGGCGTCAAACAGCGGCCGCAGGTCCTTGCCCGGCACCTTCCAGTCGGTCGTTGCCGTGCCGTCGCGGCCGGAGGCGAAGACGATGGGGCTGTCGAGCTGTTCGTCGGAGGCGTCCAGTTCCAAAAGCAGTTCCAGCGTCTCGTCCACCACCTCGGCGCAGCGCGCGTCGGGGCGGTCGGTCTTGTTGACGACGATGATGACCTTGAGGTTCAACTCCAGCGCCTTTTTGAGCACGAAGCGCGTCTGCGGCATCGGCCCCTCAAAGGAATCCACCAGCAGAAGTACGCCGCTGACCATCTTGAGCACGCGCTCCACCTCGCCGGAAAAGTCGGCGTGGCCGGGGGTGTCGACGATGTTGATGCGCACGCCCTCGTAGTGTACGGCGGTGTTCTTGGAAAGGATGGTGATGCCGCGCTCGCGCTCCAGATCGTTGGAATCCATCACGCGCTCGGCCACCTGCTGGTTTTTGCGGAACACGCCGCCCTGCTTGAGCATCTCGTCCACCAGCGTGGTCTTGCCGTGGTCCACGTGGGCGATGATGGCGATGTTGCGAATGTCGTCTCTTACGATGTTCACGGATAAAGCTCCTTTGTCACACAAGGTCGTCGGCGGTCATGCGGTCGGCAGTCTCCGCGAGCACGAGGCCCTCGTTGTTCTCGCAGGCCAGACGGATGGACCACTCGTTTTCAAACATCAGCACGTCGCGCCCGGCGCGGTCGATGGCGGGCACGGTGGTGGAGGTCAGCCGCAATTTGTCCGGCGGCTTCGGGGTCTGAACGATCCAGCGCACGAAGCGGAAGGGCAGGTTCTCGCGCAGTATGTTCACGCCGTACTCGCTCTTTAGGCGGTATTCCAGCACGTCCATCTGCAACACGCCCACCACGCCGGCGATCATCTCCTCGCGGCCGATGTTGGGGCGCTTGAAGGTCTGGATGGCGCCCTCCTGCGAAAGCTGGGAAACGCCCTTCAAAAACTGCTTGCGCTTCATCGAATCCTCGGGGCTGACGCGGCAGAAGAACTCCGGCGCGAACAGGGGGATGCCCTGATAGCGCACGGGCGCGCCGGTACACAGCGTGTCGCCCAGGCGGAAGATGCCGGGGTCGAACAGGCCGATGATGTCGCCGGGGTAGGCGGTCTCCACCGTCTCGTGTTCCTGCGCCATGAACTGCTGCGGCTGCGCCAGCTTGACCTTCTCGCCCGAGGAAGAGTGCCACACGGTCATGCCCTTTTCAAACACGCCGGAACACACGCGCATGAACGCCAGCCGGTCGCGGTGCGCGGGGTTCATGTTGGCCTGTATCTTGAAGATGAAGCCGGTGAACTTCTCGTCCGTCGGCTCGATAACGCCGTGGTCGGAAACGCGCGGCGTGGGCGACTTCGTGTAGGAGAGGAAGCGCTTCAAAAACGGCTCCACGCCGAAGTTGTTGCTCGCCGAGCCAAAGAACATGGGGGTGAGCTTGCCTTCGAGGATCATGTCCAGATCGAAGGGATCGCCGGCCACGTCCAGCAGTTCCACGTCCTCCAAAAGTTTATCGTAATAACTCTGCCCGATGGCCTCGGGAAGATGGGGGTCGTCCAGCGCGATCGTCTCCACTTCCACCTGCCTCTGCCCGTGGTCGCCGCCGCGGTAGAGTTCCACCACGCGCGTGTCGCGGTGGTACACGCCCTGAAAATCGCCGTGGATGCCGATGGGCCAGTTGACCGGGCAGGAGCGGATGCCCAATACGTTTTCCAGTTCCTCCATCAATTCAAACGGGTCGCGCCCGGCGCGGTCGAGCTTGTTGACGAAGGTGAAAATGGGGATGGAGCGCATGCGGCACACCTTGAACAGCTTGATGGTCTGCTCCTCCACGCCCTTGGCGTTGTCGATGAGCATCACGGCGCTGTCCGCAGCCACCAAGGTGCGGTAGGTGTCCTCGGAAAAGTCCTGATGGCCGGGCGTATCCAGTATGTTGATGCGGAAGCCGTCAAAGTCGAACTGCATCGCCGAGGAAGTCACCGAGATGCCGCGCTGCTTTTCGATCTCCATCCAGTCCGAGGTGGCGTGGCGGGCGGCCTTGCGCGCCTTGACCGAGCCGGCCTGGCGGATGGCCCCGCCGTAGAGCAGCAGTTTTTCCGTCAGCGTGGTCTTGCCCGCGTCCGGGTGGGAGATGATGGCGAACGTGCGCCTGCGCGCCACTTCCGCCGAAAGCTCCGGGTGCAGCATGTGCCTTCCTCCAAGTCAAAAAATCACAACCTATATTCTAAATGCGCCGGGGAACATATGTCAATCCCGCGCGGCGGCGATTTGCGTTAATTCCTTTGAAGCGAAGAAAATTTTCGCGCGGGTCTTGACGTTTCGCCCTTCCGGGGCTATGATAAAAGGGCGGGAAACTTCTCCCCATCCATTCTGATACCGGGAGGTGGCAAGGCGTGGACGACGGCGCTAGATGTGTGTCCAATGAAGGCGTTCCCCGAAGTCGCTCCGTCCGCCCTGCCGCGGACTGATCCTTCCCGGAAGGCCGTCATTCTCAAACATCTGTCGAAACGTCGCAAGCACAGCACGTCCGTGGGCGGTGTGCTGTTTTCGTGCGTTTCTGAACAAACGGAGGGAGGGTGAAGCCGATGGATTTCGAAAAAATTCGCGCGCGTCTGGACAAGCTCGTGGCCGAAGGCCGCAAGGGCGAACTGCGCGGCGCGCTCTCCATGCTCAACGAGGTGGACATCGCCGAGTACATGGAGGAACTTGACAATGAAAAAATGCTGATGGTGTTCAGGCTCCTGCCCAAGGACATCGCGGCGGACGTATTTGCCTATATGGACGCCGACCAGCGCCAGCGCGTCATCGAGGCGATGGACGACAACGAAGCCGTGCGCCTGGTGGACGACATGTTTATCGACGACGCCGTGGACTTTCTGGAAGAACTGCCCGCTGGCGTGGTCAAGCGCGTGTTGAAGGGCTGCGACGCGCAGAAGCGCGCCCTCATCAACCAGTTCCTGCGCTACCCGGAAAACAGCGCCGGCTCGATCATGACCATCGAGTACATGGAACTGCACGTGGGCACCACCGTGGGCGAGGCCATGGCGGAGATCCGCCGCACCGGCCTTGACAAGGAGACCATTTACACCCTCTACGTGCTGGACGCCCAACGCAAGCTGCTCGGCACGCTGCCGCTGCGCAAGCTGCTTCTGGCGCAGGACGATGTAAAGGTGGAAACGCTGATGAACCAGCAGTTCGTCTGCGTCCACACCACCGACGACCAGGAACTTGTCGCCGATACCGTGCGCAAGTACGACCTCATCTCCATCCCCGTGGTCGATCACGAGGAGCGCATGATCGGCATCATCACCATCGACGACATTGTCGACGTCATCGAAGAGGAGAACACCGAGGACTTTGAAAAAATGGCCGCCATGCTCCCCTCGGAGGACGAATACCTCAAGACCGGCGTTTTGACGCTGGCCAAGAACCGCATGCCGTGGCTGCTGTTTTTGATGATCTCCGCCATCTTCACCGGCATGATCATCACCCACTACGAGGTCGCGCTCAAGACCTCGGCCTTCGGCGTGGTGCTGACCGCCTGCATCCCCATGCTGATGGGCGCGGGCGGCAACTGCGGCTCGCAGGCTTCGACGCTGACCATCCGCGGCCTCGCCCTCGGCGAGGTGGAACTGAAGGACATCTTCAAGCTCCTCTGGAAGGAGGTGCGCGTCGGCCTCGTCGTCGGCGCGGCGCTCTCGGTGGTCACGTTCGCGCTCTACACCTTCTGGCTCGGCGATATGGACGCGACCATCGCCCAGCGCATCCCCACCGCCCTGACCATCGCCGTGGCGGTGTACATCACCGTCATCGTCGCCAAGGCCATCGGCTGCACGCTGCCGCTGTTGGCCAAGGCCGTCCATCTGGACCCCGCGCTGATGGCCAGCCCGCTGATCACCACCATCGTGGACATATGTTCGCTGCTGGTACTCTTCTCGGTGGCCACGGAGGTTTTGCACGTATAGGCGACAAAGTATAAAAGAGAGCGCCGCGGAAAAACGGCGCTCTTTATCTGTGAACGGAGGACGCACATGAAAGAAGTGCTTGGCTGCCTGCGCCGCGCCGACGAGGATTTCCGCATGATCGCCCCGGGCGACCACGTCGCCGTCGGCGTCTCCGGCGGCAAGGACAGTCTGCTGCTGCTCTACGCGCTCGCGCTCTACCGCCGCTTCTCGAAAAATCCTTACACGCTCACCGCCGTGACCCTCACCATGGGCCTTCAGCCCTTCGACCTCGGCGGCGTGCGCGCCCTCTGCGAAACGCTGGACGTTCCCTATATCGTCCGCGAAACGCAGATCGGCAAAGTCATCTTCGAGGAGCGCAAGGAGAAAAACCCCTGCTCCCTGTGCGCGAAAATGCGCCGCGGCGCGCTGGTGGACCTCTGTCTGGAAGTGGGGGCGAACAAACTGGCCCTCGGCCATCACCGCGACGACGCCATTGAGACGCTCTTCCTCTCCATGCTCTACGAGGGCCGCATCCACACCTTCCACCCCGTCACGCACCTGACGCGCAAGGGCATCACCCAGATTCGCCCGCTGGTCTACCTGCCGGAGAAGCACGTCATTCACGTGGTGAAAGCGCTCAATTTGCCCGTCGTGCCCTCGCCCTGCCCGGCCAACGGCCGCACCAAGCGCGACGATGTGCGCGAGCTTCTCAATGCCATCTGCCGCCGCAAGCCCGACGCGCGCGACCTTTTGCTCTCCGCCTTGCAAAACGAGGCCCAGTACGGCCTCTGGGAAAAACCGAAGGATTAAAAACGCCGCCGCGAGGACATCCCCGCGACGGCGCTTTTCGCCTTTACTTCCTTTTCCCGCGTATGCGCTCCGGCAGCGAGCAGTATATGGGCAGGATGACCACGCCGCCGGCGATCATCGCCAAGCCCTGCACGCAGTTGCCGACCACCGATCCAATGGCCGCCTCCACGCCGTAGAGCAGCGTGTCGGTGAGAAAATACGCCCCCACCATGAACGCCGCCGTCAGCAGAAGCAGGGCGATGTTGCGGGCGCTGAAACGCTTGGCCACCAGCCACTTGCCCATGAAAAAGCCCATGCAGCCCTTGATGACCAGCGTGAACGGCGCGTAGGTCACATAGCCCGCCAACAGGTCGGCGATGGCCGAACCCAGCGCCGCGGGCACGGCGGCGAACGGCCCCATCACCACCGAGGCGATGACGATGCCCACGTCGCCCAGATGCGCGTAGCCGCTGTGCATGGAAAGGAAAAACAGTATGTCCAGCCGCACATAGGCGGTCAGCAGCGCGATCAGCGCCGCCATCAGCCCGCCGTAGGCCAACCGCCGCGTCGCCTGATCTCTCATGGAAAGTCCCCCCTTTTTTCTTCGTGCCCACAATTATATCTACACCGTGTTTAGATATGCGGCATGCTTTGGAAAAGTTATTGCAACGACCGCCGCCCCGGTGCTATAATATCCCCATGAAAAAGACGCTTCGAGAACGGCTGGACCTCAACAAAGTCTCCCGCTACGCCATCGCCGCCAACGCCGCGCAGGTGATCTTCGCCGTGGGGCTGGTACTCTACGCCCTTTTTGGCCGCGAGTTCGACCTTTCCGGCATGGCCGAGCGGCTGCTCATCTGCGCCGTGGCCTTCGTGGTGGTCTGGGGCGCGCTTCTGGACATCCGCGACGCCCGCAACGCCCGCAAGATCGCCAGCCAGAGCGAGATGCTCGAGGACGCCTATACCCAGCTCGAAGACCTCAACGGCACACTGCGCGCCCAGCGGCACGATTTCAAGAACCACATGCAGGTGGTCTACGGCCTCATCGGCATGGGGGAGTACAAGGAGGCGCAGGCATACATCGAGCGCGTCTATGGCGACATACAGCTCGTCAGCAGCGCGCTGAAGACCGCCAGCCCCGCTGTCAACGCCCTGCTCGCCGCCAAGGCCGCCGATTGCGGGGAGCGCGGCATCCGCATGGAAACGCGCATCCGCTCCGCGTGGCAGGACCTTTCCCTGCCCGGCTGGGAGATGTGCCGCGTGCTGGGCAACCTCATCGACAACGCCATCGACGCCATGGCCGACCCCGCCCTGCCGCGCCGGGAACTGCTCGTCGAAATCGGCGAGGACATCCACGCCTTCACCTTCCGCGTGTTCAACACCGGCTCGCGCATACCGCCCGAGCGCCTGAATGACATCTTTGAGCGCGGCTACACCACCAAGAGCGCGGGCCGGGGCATGGGCCTGTCCATCGTCCTGGAGATCATGGAGGAAAACGGCGGCGAGATACGCGCCTCCAGCGACGAAACGGGCACAGCTTTCTGTGGCCGCCTGCCCAAAACGCCCCCGGAAAACGCATAAAGGCGGAAGCGAAGCCGCGTTCCTGCTCCGCTCCCGCCCGCAAAGGCATATTTTTGCTTTTTCAGACGATGCTCTTGCCGTTGATTTCCCGCAGAATGGCGTTGACCAGCGTCACCGTCGCCGGGATGCCGCCCTTTTTGCCGCGGGCGACGATGGTGGCAAGGTCGCTGTCCAGCAGCCGCTCCTTGAGCTGCACGGCGCTGGCAAAACCGCTGGGCGCGGCAAGCACACATACGTCCGACATCGGCTCGTGCATGCGCCGCTGGATCAGGCGGTTGATGGCCGCGGGCGCGCTGCCCACCACCATCAGCTTCAGACCCGGCACCGCCAGCCCGTAGTCCACCGCCACTTCCGCGCGGGTCACGCGGCGCTGTTCAGCCAGCATGACCACCTGCGGGTCGTCGATAAAGCACAATACTTTCGCGCCCTTGTTGCCGAGCAGATCGACGCTGATGTCATTTGCCACCAGCGTGGTATCCGTGATGATAGAGCCTCCCATGTCGATCAGGCGCTTGATATGCGTCAACGCGGTGGGGCTGAAATAAATGCTCTGGGCCAGAGCCAGATCGCCCGTCTCCTGTTCCACCGCACTGAGGATATCCGTCATCTCCTGATTGAGATACGGGATGCCGGCGCGATGCCTGCCGTCCGCCTGCACCTTTCGGATCAATGCAATACACTCCTGTCAAAAAAAATCCAATCTTTTCAAAAAGATTCTATAAAAAATATAGCTCTTAGACGGCCAAAAGTCAAGTCAGGTTCCAGCTTATTACTGTTAAATATTTTTCGTATAAATTTATAACCATATCATAATAAAATCGCCGTGGAGTACAGCCCCACGGCGATAAAAAAGGGTTTCCTTAGACAATGCGCACAGCCAGCGCCGCGCCCTCGGGGTACACTTCCAGTGTGGTCCCCTCGGGAACGTCCTCGGCGATGAGCGTGCGGGCCACGGGCGTCTCCACCGCGCGCTGGATAAAGCGCTTGAGCGGGCGCGCGCCGTACACGGGGTCGTAGCCGTTTTCCACCACATACGCCTTGGCTTCGTCGGTCAGCCGCACGGTCACGCCGCGCTCGGCAAGGCGCTTGTTGAGCGCTTCGAGGGTCAGATCGGCGATCTTTTCGATCTGCTCCCTGGTAAGCGGCGTGTAGAAGACGATCTCGTCCAGACGATTGAGGAACTCGGGTCGGAACTGCCGCTTGAGCAGGCCGTTGACTTCCCCGCGCGCTTCCTCGGAGAGCTTGCCGTCCGGGCCGATGCCCTCAAGGATAATGCCGCTGCCCAGATTCGAGGTGAGGATGATGATGGTGTTCTTGAAGTCCACCGTCCGGCCCTGCGAATCGGTGATGCGGCCGTCGTCCAGCACCTGCAAAAGGATGTTGAACACGTCCGGGTGCGCCTTTTCCACTTCGTCAAAGAGGATGACGCTGTACGGCTTGCGGCGTACGGCCTCGGTCAGCTGTCCGCCCTCCTCGTAGCCCACGTATCCCGGAGGCGCGCCGACCAGGCGCGAGACGGAGTGCTTCTCCATGTACTCGGTCATGTCGATGCGCACGAGATTCTTTTCGTCGTCGAACAGCGCCTGCGCCAGCGTCTTGGCCAGTTCCGTCTTGCCCACGCCCGTGGGGCCGAGGAAGAGGAACGAGCCGATGGGCCGGTTGGGGTCCTGTATGCCGGCGCGCGAGCGGAGGATGGCTTCGGAGACCTTCTCCACGGCCTCGTCTTGCCCGACCACGCGCTGATGGAGGATGCTGGGCAGCCGCAGCAGCTTCTCGCGCTCGCCCTCGACCAATTTGGAAACGGGGATGCCCGTCCAGCGGGAAACGATGCGGGCGATCTCCTCGTCCGTCACCTTGTCGCGCAAAAGCTTGTTCTTGCCCTGCGCGGCCTCGGCCTTCTTTTCCTCGGCCTCCAGTTCCTTCTGCAACTGCGGCAGGCGGCCGTACTGCAATTCGGCGGCCTTGTTTAAGTCGTACTCGCGCTGCGCAAGTTCGATGTCGGCGTTGCACTGCTCGATCTCCTCGCGCAGTTTCTGCACCTTGCCGATGTCCTGCTTTTCCAGTTCCCACTTGGCCTTCATGGCCTTGAACTTGTCGCGCATGTCGGCAAGTTCCTCCTGCACCTTGGCAAGCTTCTCTTTCGAGCGCGCCTCGGTGTCGTTGGAGAGCGCCGCCTCCTCGATCTCCTTTTCGATGATCTGCCGGGCGATGTCGTCCATCTCCTGCGGCATGGAGTCGATCTCGGTGCGGATCATGGCGCAGGCTTCGTCCACCAGGTCGATGGCCTTGTCGGGCAGGAAGCGGTCGGAAATGTAGCGGTCGGAGAGTTTGGCGGCGGCGATGAGCGCCTGATCGGTGATCTTCACGCCGTGGAACACCTCGTAGCGCTCCTTGAGGCCGCGCAGGATGGCCACGGTGTCCTCCACCGTCGGCTCGTTGACCATCACCGGCTGGAACCTGCGCTCCAGCGCCGGGTCTTTTTCCACGTATTTGCGGTACTCGTCCAGCGTCGTCGCGCCCACGCAGTGCAATTCGCCGCGCGCCAGCATCGGCTTTAAGAGGTTGCCCGCGTCCATGGAGCCCTCGGTCTTGCCCGCGCCGACGATGTTGTGCAATTCGTCGATGAAGAGGATGATCCGGCCCTCGCTCTTGCGCACTTCCTCCAGCACGGCCTTGAGCCGCTCCTCAAATTCG
>DVOU01000053.1:0-27227 GCA_018713365.1 Candidatus Pullichristensenella excrementipullorum | reverse complement strand
CGCTGTCGCGGGCGATCTCCTTGACGATCATGCCGGCGGGCTCGCGCACGCCGTAGAGGATCTCGGCGTAGACCTGCGGCTCGGTGGTGGTGATGAAGCCGCCCTCGCCGCTGCCGTGGTCGGCCGGGCGGGAGAAGTTCATGAACAGCACCGCGTCGGCGCTCTCCATCATGTAGGTGTCCGGGTCGATGTTGTTGGCGACGATGACGAGCTTCTTTTCAAAGTACTTGGCGTCCTCGATGGTCAGTTCGGCGGCGTCGTTCATCTGCGTGCAGTCGGCGACGACCACGTCCGCCTGCTCCATATCGTCCACGACGGTGGCGTAGGCGCCAAAGGCCTCCTTGAGGGCGGTGAGCGTGGACTCGGCGGCGGTGGAGCCGATGTAGACGCTCAGATCCCCGCTGAGGGGCAGGAGGGCATCGTCGTTCTTGACCAGCACGGCGGACTCGGCCTGCAGCTGGCGCTCCAATTCGACCGTTTCGGGGTTGCGGGCGGCCATGAGGGTCTCGGTGTCGGTGATCTCCCACGGCTCGGCGATGTACTCGGGGCTGGCGGACATGGCAAGCACTTCGTCGGCGTCGGAGTAGGGGTTGTCGAACAGGCCCAGTTCAAACATGCACTTAAGCACGCGGCAGGACGCCTCCTGCAGGCGCTCCTCGGTGATCAGGCCCTGTTCGACGGCGTGCATCACGGAATCGACGCTGAGCAGACCGGGGCCGCCCGCGGCGAGCGTGGCTTCCTCGTCGCCCGCGCCGGGCGCGCCCATCTGATCGACGCCGTTGTTGATGGCGAAGGCGTAGCGCTCGGCAAGGGTCATGTCGTCCAGCACGACGCCGTCCACGGTGGTGCCTCTGGCCATGTCGTTGCCCATGGCGCCCCAGTCGGTAAGCACGATGCCGTCAAAGCCCAGCTCGTCGCGCAGGTAGCTCATGGTCTGCTTGTCAAAGTCCACGTTGACGTCGTTGGCCAGGCCCTTGTTGTAGCCATTGGTCATGATCCACTTCGTGCCGGCCTCGATGGCGGCCTTCCAGGCGACCATCCAGTTGTCGACCGTCTGCGTCACCTCGTTGGCGCCGGCATAGTCCGCGTCGCCGCCGCGGGCGATGAAGTGCTTGGTGCAGGCCTGCATGCCGCCCTCCTGAATGGCGGTCACTTCAGCCTCGGTCATCTTCGCCAGATACTCCGGGTCCTCGCCGTTCCAGGAGCCAAGCTCCACGCCGTAGGGGTGGAAGACCACGTGGTAGCCCAGCGCGCGCGTCTCCTTGGAATACTGCTCCCAGAGCTTCTGCGCAAGTTCGACGTTT
This sequence comes from Candidatus Pullichristensenella excrementipullorum, assembly GCA_018713365.1. Classification (GTDB taxonomy): domain Bacteria; phylum Bacillota; class Clostridia; order Christensenellales; family Aristaeellaceae; genus Pullichristensenella; species Pullichristensenella excrementipullorum. The sequence goes on along the minus strand of DVOU01000053.1, from coordinate 25,923 downwards.
CCGGCGGTGCCGAATGCGTCGTGCGGGGTGTCGATCATGCCGCCCCAGGCGTTGTACTGGCGGTCAGAGGTGAGGATGATCGGGATGCCCAGCCGCGTGGCTTCGGCGATGGCCTGGATCTCGTTGTGCGCCCACACCTGCTCCTGCGGCGTGCCGTTGGAGTTGTCCAGATAGGTGTGGATGCCGTAGACGTTGATGTAGTACCACATTGAGTAGGCCCCGGATTCCCCGTAGGGGCAGTTCTGCTCGTACAGGCTGTCCGCGTTGTAGACCACACCCGAGTTGTCGCCACAGGTGCAGACCTGGTAGAGCATCATGCTGCGTTCCTTGAGGGTCATCTGGCTGTACAGGTCGGCGACGCGCGCGTCGATGTCCTCGCGCCAGTCCTCGTACACGTCCAGTTCGCCGTTGTCGTTGAGGTCCTTGAACTTGAGGCCGTCCACCTCGAGGATGGGCGTGCCGTTGATGTAGCCCAGTTCGATCTGCTCCCCATCGGCGGGGATGATAAAGATCTCGGTCACGGGCTTGTCCTCCGCCGCAGCCTCCTCCGCGAGCGCGGGAAGGCTCAGGCAGGCGATGGCCATGACCATGGCCAGCAGCAGAGACAGCTTCTTCTTCATTTCTTACACCCTTTCTCTTTTCTTCCCAAAGCGGAGGGCAACGCTCCCCCCGCCTTTGTTCACGCAATGGGCCGCCCTCAGGGCAGCAATGTGAGCAGCGCCCGGCGGTCGAGCTTCATGGTGGCGGTGTGGGGAAGCTCGTCCACGTGGATGTAGGTGTCCGGCACGGCGTAGCGCGGCAGGCGCCTGCGCAATTCGCGCCTGAGTTCCGCCTGCGAAAGCGCGCCCGTCCAGAAGACGCACAGGCGACCCCCCGCCGCGTCGTAAAGCGCGCAGCCGTCGCGCCAGCCGGGAACGGCGCGCAGCGCCGCCTCCACCTCGCCCAGCTCCATGCGGTAGCCGCCGCGCTTGAACTGATTGTCCTTGCGGCCAAGGATGACGAGCTGTCCCTCGGCGTTGATGCGCCCCTCGTCGCCGGTGCGGTAATAGCGCCTGTCCTCGCCGATGCCGAGCGGGTCGCGGACAAAGCTCTCCTGCGTGCGCTCCGCGTCGCCAAAGTAGCCGCTCGCCACCCACGGGCTGGAGGCCAGCATCGAGCCGCCTTCCTCGGGCGGGACGCTTCTGCCCTGCTCGTCAAAAAACAGCAAGCGCGCCTGCGCAAACGGCGGCCCCACGGGGATGGTCTCGCCCGCAGCGAAGCGGCGGTCGAGCCGCCACACGGCCACGGAAAAGGCCTCGGTGCTGCCATAGAAGTTCCACGCGCCGGCGTTCGGCGCGGCGCGCAGCCACGCTTCCAGCGTTTCCCAGCGCGCCGCCTCGCCGGAGAGGATGATGTACTTGAGGTTGGGCAGACAGCCCTCCCTGAGCGCCCCGGCCTCGGCCACGCGCACGTAGCTGGACGGGGTCATGGTCAGTTCCGTCACCCCCAGCGCCGCCAGCCGCTCCACCATGATGGCGGGGAAGGCGAGGGCGCGGGCGGGCAGTATGTGTACGGTGGCCCCCAGCGCCAGCGGCGGGTAGAGGTCGATGATGGAGTTGGCGTAGAAAAACGGCGACTGGTTGCCGAACACGTCCTCTTCGGTAAGGCCGTATTTTTCGATGGTCGCGCGCGCGTAGGCGACATAGGCCCCCTGCGTCTGCACCACGCCCTTGGGCGCGCCCGTGGAGCCGCTGGTGAAGAGGATGGAGAGCGCGTCCTCCGCCCGCGCCGCCGCGCGCCGCTCAAGCAGCGCCCGCGTGTTGAGCGCGGCGCGCGCCGCCTCGGCAAAGTCCATGAGCGGCCACGCGCCCGCCGCCACCACCGCCGCGCGCGTCTGCGCGTCCACCAGCACCGCTTCCGGCGAAAGGCGCTTAAGAATGTCCCGCAGGCGCTCCGCGGGCATGTTGGCGTCCAGCGGCGCGTAGCAGCAGCCGGCGTAGAGAACGCCCAGCAGCGCCGCCACGGTGTGCGCGTCGCGGTCATCCATCACCACCGCCACGGGGCGGCCCGCCCGCGCGCGCGCGCAGAGCGCCGAGCCGACGCGGCGCGAGCGTTCCAGCAGTTGGGCAAAGGTCAGCGTCCGCCGCTCGCTGACAAAGGCGGGCTTGTCCGGCAGGCGGCGGGCGGAAGTTTCGAGAAAGTCCAGAACGTTTTCGCTCATGCGTCGTCCCTCCAGCGGTATTGCGGGTATTGGCCGAACCACGCGTCGGCGCAGCGCTGATAGCTTTGGTAGGCCGCGTCGCCGCGGCGGTCGGGAAGGTCAAACCACGCATCCAGATCCTTGCCCAGCTGGCGCGAGAGCGTGACGCTGCCCTTGACGTTGAGGTGCTGCCAGTCGGCAAAGTCCGAGGCGTAGAGCAGGCCATAGCGCCGGTCGGGATCGTTGTAATCGACCCAGTGCGCGCCGTGTTCCTCCGCCACTGCCTGCAGGGCGTTGTAATACATGTGGTCAAAGGCGTAGTCCGGCGTGGGCAGGGCGGCGACCAGCACGGGGATGTCCCTTTCCGCCGCCAGATCGAGCAGCTTTTCAAAGTACTCCTTCTGGCGCGGGTGCAGCGGCTTTTGCGTGTCTGTGCGCACCAGCGAGGGGCGCTGATGGCGCTCCACATCCGTGGATTCGATGTATCCCTTCCAGTCCACGCCGCGGCCGCCGTTGTCCGGGGGCAGGGTGAAGCTCTCCGCCGTCACGCCCGGGTAGAAGCTGTGCAGCTGCGGGAAGGCCAGCGCGTAGCCGGGCACGTCCTCCATGGGCACGCAGGCGGCGATGGCGCGCAGGCGGGTGAGCGGGTCGCGGATGCCGTAGGTGCTGAGGATGGTGCGGCCTGGGTTTGTGTGATCCTGCTGATAGATGGCGGCCTTGGCATCGACGACGATCAGGCGCGGGGATTGCGTCTTCAGCGCCTCCTCAAGGTAGAAATAGCTGATCCAGAAGGGCTGCTCCGCGCCGCAGAGATCGTAGGCGGCGATGCCGTGTTCCTCCCACAGCACGTTGGTGTTCACCCCGGCGTAGGCCACGCTGGTGCCAAGGACAAGCACGTCCACGGTGTCTTCGTCCTGACGGTAGAGATTGGTCATGCTGCAAATGCCGTAATCGTACTTCGGCGTCAGCACATAGGCGATATAGCCAAGCACCACAGCCAGCAGCAGGAGAAAACATACCAGCCGCAGCCAGAAGCGGGCGATGGCTGCCCCTCTGCTCATCTTCGCACCCCCTCGCTAGAACTGCGCGTACAGAAACGCCGTGGCGTCGTAGCCCGCCCCGTAGTGGCCGAAGACGAGCGTGGCGGCGATGAGCAGGATCAGCGCCGGCCAGCGCACGGCGATGGTGCCCTCGGCCAGACGGCGGTCCACCGCCACGCCGCGCTCGCAGAGCAGATCGACTGCGAGCAAAAGCAGCATGGCCGCCCCGGCGATGCCCCACTCCAGCGCCGGCATGACCTGCAAAAGCAGCGCGCCCGCGTCGTCAAACGACCAGTTTCGCACCGTCCCGCCCAGCAGCGCGACAGCCGTGTCCGCCTGAGCAGTAACGGCAAAGAACTGCGCCGGCAGGATGAGAAGCAGCGTGCGCGCGCGGCAGAAGGCGCGCCAGAGGCGGCTTTCCCCACGCACATGCAGGCCGGAGCGCAAGCGGGCAAAGAGCGGCTCCAGCAGCAGTGCCCCGCCCAGCAGCAGGCCAAAGTACGCCCCGTAGAGCAGGGCGCTGAGGTTCACCGCGTGCCAGAGGCCGATGAGCGCGAAGATCACCAGCGTCGCCACCGCGCCCGGCAGCGCGCGGCCCGCCTTTTTGCCCAGCAGCCGCCGCCCCGCACGCGCCAGAAACAGCCCCAGAGGCGAGGTACACAGCGGGTAGAACAGATAGGCGCGGAACCACGCGCCCAGCGTGATGTGCCAGCGCCGCCAGTATTCGGCCACGCTTTGGGCGAAGAAGGGGCGGCGGAAGTTTTCCGGCAGCTCCACGCCCAGCATGCGCGCCGCGCCAAGGGCCACGTCCATGCCGCCGGAGAAGTCGGCGTAGAGGCGCACGGCGTAGAGCGCCGCGCCCAGAAGGAGCATCCAGCCCGGCTGCCCCGCTTCCACGGCGAAGGCCGCAAGGCGGTCGGCGATCACCAGTTTTTTGAAGTAGCCCCAGATCACGCGCTCAAAACCGGCCACGAAGGCCGCCGGTTCAAAGGCGGCGGGCCGGGAAAGCTGCGGCGCGAGCTGCGCGTAGGTGGAGATCGGCCCCTGCGCCAGCTGGGGGAAGAAGGCCATGAACAGCAAAAATTTCAGCGGATGGCGCTCGGCCTGCTGACGGCCCCAGGCCACATCCAGCAGATAGCCCGCGCCCTGAAAGGTGCAATAGCTAAGACCCAGCGGGGCCAGCACGCGCAAAGAGGAGAGCTGCTCGCCCGCGCCCAGCGCCGACAGAAGCGCGCCCAGCGGGGAGGCGGCCTTGACAAACACCAGCGCGCCCATGCTCGCCGCCAGCGCCGCGCCCACCACGGCGCGCCGCAGCCGCAGCGCCCGCCGCGCGGGGCCCGTTTCGCCCGCCGCGCGCAGGCGCTCTTCGCGCGCACGCAGCGCCTGCGCCGCCAGCGCCGCGCCGTAGAACGCCAGCGCGGCGGCCAACAGCCAGCAAAGGCCCTGCCAGCCGGCAAAGGCGTAAAAGCCGAGGCTGAAGAGCGTCAGCGCGCACCAGCGCAGGCGCAGCGGCACGATGTAGTACACGGCCAGCAGCGCGGTCAGAAAGAGGAGAAATTCACCGGAGAGTATGCTCATGTTCCCACTCCCGCTTCAGGGCCATGCGGTCGATCTTGCCGTTGCCCGTGGTGGGCAGGGCGTCCTTGCGCAGAAATACGTCCGGCAGCATGTACTTGGGCAATGTCTGCCGCAGGGCACGGCGCAGGGAGCGCTCGTCACCCTCGCCGGCATAGAAAGCCACAATGCGCTCGCCCGCCGCGTCGTAAAGGCAGCAGCCGGCGCGCACATCCTCCAGGGCGCAGAGCGCGCACTCGATCTCGCCCAGTTCGATGCGGTAGCCGTGGCGCTTGATCTGGCTGTCGCGGCGGCCGAGGAACATCAGTTCCCCGCGCTCGTTGTAAGCGCCGAGGTCGCCGGTCTTGTACATCCACTCGGTGACGCCCCCGCCGCGCGGGCTGGGGACGAACGCCTCCCGCGTGCGCTCGGGGTCGTTGTAATAGCCGCTGGAGAGGCAGGTGCCGCTGACGCAGATCTCGCCCTCCACCAGCGTCACGCGCGTGTTGGCGCAGGCAAAGCCGATGGGCAGCGCGTCCGTATCGGCAAATTCGCGCTCCACGGGAAACCACGTACACACGTCGGTGATCTCCGTGGGGCCGTACATGTTGACAAAGCGCGCCCCCGGGCAGGCGCGGCGCCAGGCGTTGAGCGTTTTGCAGGGCATGACCTCGCCGCAGAAGAACACGCGCTTGAGCGGCGGCGCGCAGCGCTCGAGCGCCCCGGCGTTGACTGCCGCCGTCAGCGCCGACGGCACCCAGAAGATGGTGTCGATGCGCTCATCGCGCAGATATTGACCCATACCGGCGGGAAAGAGAAAGTGGCGGTTGGGGATGAAATGGACGCAGGCGCCCGCGCGCAGCGCCCCGTAGAGATCCAGCACGGAATTGTCGAAATACAGCGGCGCCTGATTGCCGAGGCGCGCGCCGGCGGGAATGGCGAGCGCCTCCGCCGCCCAGTCGATGAAGTCCACCACGGCGCGGTGGGAGATGCTCACGCCCTTGGGCGTGCCGGTGGAGCCGCTGGTAAACAGCACGTAGAGAAGATCCGTGTCGATCATCTCCCGGCGGACGGCGGCCAGCGCCGCGGCGTCCTTCATTTCGCCGATCTCCTCGATCGCGTCCACGCGCGTTTCCCCGGCGATGGCGCGCAGGCGCGGGGCGTAGCGAGCGGCGCACAGCACCCTCTGCGGCTCAAGCTGGGAGAGGATGCGCTCCACGCGCGCCTCGGGCATGGAGGTGTCCAGCGGCGTATAAAAGCAGCCCGCGTAGACCGCGCCCAGCATCGCCGCCACGCACTGCGGCCCCTTGTCCATGTACACCAGCACCGGCGCGCCCGTGACCGCGCGACGCAACAGATGCGAGCCGATTTGGCGGGCGCGCGAAAGTAGTTGCGCGTAGGTCATCGTGCTTTGTTCGTCTTCCAGCGCCACGGCCTGCGGGGCGCGGCGCGCCGACTGTTCCAGCCACGCAAGCACGCAGCGCGTCATGAACGCGCCCTCTCCCGCCGCACGGTCTCCAGGATGGCGGCGGCGCTGTTGAAGTTTTCCGGGGCGATGTCCGCGGCGCGTATGCGCACGCCAAAGGCGGCGTTGAGGCCGGCGATGATGGCCACGATGTCAAATGAGTCGATCAGCCCCTCGTCCACCAGCGCCGTTTCGTGGGCAAAGTCCACATCCTCGTTGACTTCGCTGAGTACTTCGAGCAATTTTTCCATATCTTCCATGCCGTTTCCCTCCCCTGTACATGACCGGCAGCTCCCGTTCGCGGGCGACGCGCGTCCGCGCACGGCGGATGCCGAAAGCGCCCGCGCCCGCCGCGTGTGCGACGGACGCGAGCGCGCGGGGTCAGTCGTTGATGCGCTTTTGCGTCTGCTTGTCAAAGAGATGCAGCTTGTCCACGATCGGGCGCAGACCGATGCGGCCATGGAACTCCGTCCGCTCGCCGGTGTACTTGAAGACGATGATCTGCTCGCCCACGCGCACGTAGACGAGGTTGGCGTCGCCCAGCGGCTCCATGCCGTCCACCATGCCGTAGATGGCCGCCTCGCCCTCGTCGGCAAGCATCAGGTCGGAGGGACGCACGCCGAGGATCAATTCGCGGCCTGCATAGCTCTCCACGCTGGCGCGCAGCGCCTCGGGGACGGGGAAGGTGAACTGGTCGTTGGCGAAGACGAGGCCCTTTTCCGTGCGCTTGACGGTGCAGTCGAAGGTGTTGATCTTCGGCGTGCCGAGGAAGATGGCCGCGAACAGGTCACAGGGATGATCGTACAGTTCGTTGGGCGTGCCCTCCTGCACGATGTGACCGTTGTTCATGAGGATGATGTGGTCGGCCATGGTCATGGCCTCGGTCTGGTCGTGGGTGACGTAGATGGTGGTGACGCCGAGCTGGGACTGGATCTTCTTCAGCTCATAGCGCACCTGCTCGCGCAGCTTGGCGTCGAGGTTGCCCAGCGGCTCGTCGAGCATGAAGACGTTGGGGTCGCGCACCATGGCGCGGCCGAGGGCCACGCGCTGGCGCTGGCCGCCGGAAAGCTCGGCGGGACGACGGTCGAGCAACTGCTCGATGGAGAGCATCTTCGCCATCTTGTCCACGCGGCGGTCGATCTCTTCCTTGGGCGTCTTGCGGGTCTTGAGCGCGAAGGACATGTTCTTGCGCACCGTCATGTTGGGATAGAGCGCGTACTCCTGGAACACCATGGCGATGTTGCGCTCCTGCGGCTGCACGAAAACGCCCTTTTCCGGCGCGGTGACCAATTCGTCGCCGAAGTAGATCTCGCCCTTGGCGGGCTTGAGCAGGCCGGCGATGCAGTGCATGGCCGTGGTCTTGCCGCAGCCGGACGGCCCGAGGAAGACGCAGAACTCGCCTTCCTTGACCGACAGGCTCAGATTCTCCAGCACATAAGTCTTGCCCTTGTTGTAGGACACGCTCATGTCCCGAATGGTAATGGAAGCCATGTAAAAATCTCCTCCCTGTGCAGTGGCGCGTCAGGCGCCGAAGGATTCCACGTCGATGCCGTAGCCGTAATCGTACAGCGGGTCTTCGATGTCCTTGGCAAGGTCCTCGCGCTGGAGCAGCACCTGATCCATGCTGGCGGGGATCTGGAAGGGCGTTTTGCCGGTGATGGCGGTCTCGCCAAAGAGCGCGCCGGCAATGGCGTCCGCGCCGGCGGTGGCGCCGGGACGGTAGGCGAGCATCACCGCGTCGGAGTTTTCGGCGATGTCGGTAAGCACATAGGCGCGGTTCATGATTACCACCGTGACCACGGGGACGCCGGAGGCCTTCAGCGCGGCGACCATGTCCGCCTGCTCGGCGGGGAACTCGAGGGTCGCGGTACCCCAGGCCGGCTCATGCGTGCCGCTGGCTTCGCCGACCACGACGATGGCCGTGGTCCCCTCGGGGTAGGAATCCTGCACCTGGGAGACGTCGTCGGCGATGTAGGTGACGTTCTCGGCGCCCGCGCGCTCCTCAATGGCGGTGCGGATGCTCTTGGCGGTGTAGTTTTCGATCTTCCAGCCGCTGCTCAAGGCGTTGGTGTCCTCGGCAAGCGAGCCGGCGAGGATGATCTGCTGGCCTTCGAGGGCGGAGACGTTTTCGTACTTCACCAGCGTCATCGCCTTGGCCGCGGCCTCGCGCACCAGCGCGACATGCTCTTCGCAGCCGACGGTGGCGACGGCGTTCTCCACGTCCACATAGGGGTTCTCGAACAGGCCGAGATCGAACTTGGCGGTCAGCAGGCGGCCGACGCGCTCGTCGAGCTGTTCCACGGTGAGGTTCTCCACCAGCTTGTCGACCTCGCGCTGGCCCGCGCCGCCCAGGGCGTCGGCGCCGGCGAGGGCGGCGACGGTGTGGTTGAGGCCCCAGTCGGTCTGGATGATGCCCTCGTAGCCCAGTTCTTCGCGCAGAAGGTCGGTCATGACCGCGGAGGATTCATGGGCGAAGTTCTCCACGGCGTCGCCGCCCAGGTAGGGCACGGTGGAGTAGCCGTAGGGCATGATGGAGGCGGCGCCGGCTTCGATGGCGGCCTCGAAGATGCTCAGATGGGTGGCAAAGGTCTCGTCGTCAAACACCAGGGGCGAGCCGTCCACGCCCGCGGTCTGCGCGCCCGAGCCGGGGAAGTGCTTGACGCAGGCCATGACGGAGGTGGGGGTCAGTTCGCTGCCGCCCTGCAGGCCTTCGATGGCGGCGACGACCATTTGCGTGGCCAGCTCAACGTCCTCACCGAAGCACTCCTGCACGCGGCCCCAGCGCGGGTCCGTGGCCAGGTCGGCCACCGGGGAAAGACTCATGCGCACGCCCAGCGCCAGCATCTCCTCGCGCTGCATGTCGGTCAGCTCGCGCACCAGCTCCACATCGCCCGTGGCGGCCAGCGTCAGCTGGTCCGGCAGCAGGGAAGCGCCGTCCACCCAGGAAGCGCCGATCACCGAGTCCATGGAGAACACGGTGGGGATGCCCAGCGCCGAAGATTCGCTCAGCGCCTGCACCTCGTTGGTCTTGTTGGCGGCGTCCTCCGCGCCGGCGGAGAGGTAGGTGTAGGCCAGCACGAAGCCCACGTTCAGTTCGTTAAACCAGCTCTCCTTGAGGGAGACCAGCGTCATGTGCAGCATCTGCGCCGCCTTGTTTTCCGGCGTCATCTGCGAAAGCAGGTCAGTAACGCGCGCTTCGGTGTCCTCGCGCCAGTCCTCATAAACGTCCAACTGGCCGTTTTTGTTGAGGTCCTTGAACTTGAAGCCGTCCACTTCGAGAATTTCGATGTTCTCCGTGTAGCCAAGCAGCGGCTGTTCGCCGTCCGCTTCCACATAGAGGACGTTCGTCGGCTGCGTCGCCTCCTCTTCCTCCTCAGCCAGCGCCGGAAGCGCCAGAGAGGTCAGAAGCAGCGCCAGGATCGTAAGCCAGGAAAGTATGCGCTTGTTCATTGCCAAACCTCCTTAAGATGCGGTCACCGCGCCGGCCATGTAGCCGCGGATGAGGTACTTGCCCAGGAAGATGTACAGCACCAGCACGGGCAGGGTCAGCCAGATGGAGCCGGCCATCTGCATGTTGAACTCCGCCGAGAGCGAGCCGACCATCTGGTTGAGGGCGATGGTGGCGGGCATGCACTCAAAGCCGCCCATCGTCAGGGCAAAGAGCATTTCGTTCCACACGGACGTACACTGGAACACCAGCACCGTCACCGTGGCGATGGTGGTGTTGGGCAGCACGATCTTGCGGTAGATGGCCCAGGGGCCGTTGCCGTCGATCATCGCCTGGCGGATGAGCGCGTCGGGGATGTCCGAGTAAAAGCCGAGGAACATCGAGGTACACATCGGCATGCCGTACACGGTGTGGATGAGGATCAGGCCCAAATGGGTGTCGTAGAGGCCGAGGTTGCTGATCGTCTTGAGCAGCGGCACGAGGATGGCCTGATAGGGCAGGTAGATGGCCGCCGAGAGCAGCAGAAAGAACGTGCCGCAGAACTTGAAGCGGTACTTGCTCAGGCCGTAGGCGCACACAGAGCCGAGCGCCACCGAGCCGAACGCGCCGCCCGCCGTGATGATCAGCGAGGTGATGAGCGAATCCTTCAGTTCCGCGAAGGAATCTGCGTAGGCGTCCAGAGAGATCGTGTCCGGGAAAGCCAGCGGATTGGTGGTCAGCGCCTCCTCCGCGGTCTTGAACGACGTGGTGATCGTGCCCCAGAAGGGCAGCAGGTACAACAGCACCATGACGATCATGATGAGGTAAAAGGCCGCGCGCAGCACGCGCATGCGCACGGAGAGCTTCTCGCGCGCGGGCTTGACCTTGGCTGTCAGCTGCATCTTTTTACCTCCTCTTTTTGCGGCTGAAATAGGTGATGGGCAGGATCAGCACCAGCACCAGCACCAGCAGGAAGCTGGCGATCGCCGCGCCGTAGGCGAAGTTGTTCTGCTCAAACGTTTCGCGGTACATCAGCACCGGCAGCGTGTGCGAAGCCGTGCCCGGGCCGCCCTGCGTCATCTGCCAGATGAAGTCGAACGAGCGCAGCGCGTACATGGCCAGCACCGTCACCGCCGAGGAGAGCGCGCCCTTCAGCGAGGGCAGCACCAACTTGGCGTAGATGCGGGGCGAGTAGGCGCCGTCGAGCTTGGCGGCGTTGATGACGTTCTGCGGCACGGACTTGATGCCCGCCAGAAAGATCAGCGCCACATATCCCGAGAACTGCCACACCAGCGCCAGGATGATCGAGCCCATGACCGTCTCCTGCGAGGCGATCCAGTTGCCGGCCAGCGCATCGAGACCCAGCGAGCGGAGGATGGAGTTGATGATGCCGCTGGAGGGGTTGTACATCCACGCCCAGACCGTGCCGGTGACCACGTAGGAAAGCGCGAAGGGCAGAAGGATGAGGTTGCGGAACAGCGAGGTGCCTTTCAGCCCCTGATCCATCAAAAGCGCCAGCAGCAGGCCCAGCACCAGACAGATGGGGATGATGAGGAACAAAAGCAGCGTGTTTTTCAGCGCCACCCAGAAGTCGGGATCCTGAAACATGTGGATATACCACTGAAAGCCGCCGAAACCGTAGCTGGCTTCCAGCGAATACTGCTCCCAATCGGAGACGGACACCCACAAATTCCATCCCAGCGCCACGTAGACGAAGTAGATCAGAAGCGCGGCGGGGATGATGAGCGGGAGCATGGGATGCCGTTTGAGGAACTTGACCATAGACATTTCTCCCATCGTCGCGGCGGATGTGAAAGGGCGCGGGCGGGCGGTAGCAGCCGCATCCCGTCCGCGCCCGGAGAGGACCCCGATTCCGGCGGGGCCGCTTCACCGCTTACATGTCGTAGCTGAGGCCGTAGCCGTAATCGTAGAGCGGGTCTTCGAGGTCAAAGGAGACATCCGATTCCTGGTTGAGGACCGATTCCATATCCCGGGGCAGCTGCACGGGCAGCTTGCCGGTGGGGTTGTTCATGCCGTAGATGGTCTCGGCGATGGCGATGCCGCCCTCGGTGCCGGGATAGTAGGCCATGAGGATGGCCTCGGTGTTCTCGGCGCACCAGGTGAGGATCAGCGGACGGCCGTTGATGACCACGGTGACGATGGGCTTGCCGGTGGCGTCCAGCACTTCCATCATCTCCTGCTGGGTGGCGGTGAGGGAGAGATCCTCGGTGCCCCAGGCGGAGGAGTGCATGTAGCTCGGCTCGCCCACGGCGGCGATGATGAGATCGGCGTCCTCGGCCTCGGTCTTCATCCGTTCGAGGTCTTCGGCCACGTAGACGATCTCCGCGCCTTCGGCGGCGTACTCGGCCAGCGCCTGCTCGATGGTCAGGCCTTCCTGCGCGGAGGACCAGCCGCCGCAGAGGGAGTCCATATCGCCGGCGCGCAGGCCCGCGACGAGGATCTTCTTGCCGGTGGAATCGTAGGGCAGGATGTCATCGTCGTTCTTGAGCAGCGTCATCGACTTGCGGGCGGCCTCGAGGTTGAGGGCGCGGGACTCGTCGTTGCCGACGTACTCAATGGCGTAGGCGACGTCGCAGTAGGGGTTCTCGAACACGCCCATCTGGAACTTGGGCAGGAGGATGCGGCGGCAGGCGGCATCCAGCACCTCGTCGGTGATCTGGCCTTCGTTGTAGAGGGTCTCCATGGTGTCGATCAGGCGGATGGATTCGCCGCCGATGCCGTCCACCTGGCCCTCCATCACGCCGATAAGCACGGCCTCTTCCTCGCTGATCTCGCCGTCGAAGAGGGCGCGGGTCTGCTGGATGGCCCAGATCATGCCCCAGTCGGTCTGGATGATGCCGTCAAAGCCCATCTCGTCGCGCAAAAGGTCCTGCAGAACGATCTCAGAGCCGAGGGCGGCGGTGGTCATGTCCAGATACACGGAGCTGGAATAGTAGGGCATGATGGCCGCCACATTGACTTCCAGAGCCGCGTAGTAGGGCATGAGGTGGGTCTGAAGCGATTCCTCGTCGCCGACGATGGGGGCCATGTCGATGCCGTCCATCTGCGGGCCGGAGCCGGGGAAGTGCTTGATGCAGGCGATGATGGAATCCTCATTGAGGCCATCACTGCCGTTCTGGAAGCCGATGATCTGCGCGGTGGTCATTTCCGTGACCAGCTCCGGGTCTTCGCCGAAGGTCTCCATCACGCGGCCCCAGCGGGGTTCGCTGGCGATGTCGGCCTCCGGGGAGAGGGTCATGCGCGTGCCGACGGCGATATGCTCCTGACGGGCGATGTCGGCCAGCTTGGAGACCAGTTCCACATCGCGCGTGGCGGCAAGGCCGAGGTTATGCGGGGTGACGGTGGCGCCGGAGACGTAGGAGGTGCCGTGTACGGAGTCCATCGAAACGATGATCGGCACGCCGAGGCGGGAGGCCTCCGCCCACGCCTGCACCTGGTTCATGGTCTTGGCGGCGTTTTCCACGCTGTCCAGCTCACGCACCAGCACCAGGCCGATGTTCTCTTGCGTGGCCCACGTTTCCAGATAGGAGGGCACTTCGCCGCCGGACTTGGGCACGAAGGTGGGGTGCTGCATCTGGGCGATCTTTTCGCGCACGGTCATCTGCGAGATGAGGTCCGCCACGCGGGTCTCGTCGTCCTCTCGCCAGTCTTCGTAGACGTCCAGTTCGCCGTTGCCGTTGTGGTCCTTGAACTTGAGGCCGTCCACCTCGAGGATGGTCGTGCCTTCGATGTAGCCAAGCTCCACCTGCTCGCCGTTTTCTTCGATCAGCAGGTAGTTGTTGAGGGACTCGGCAGCCACCGCCTCCGCCGCCGCGAAGGAGCAGGGCGCCGCGCAGACCGCCAGCGTCATCGCCGCGCAGAGGCCGCGGCGCAGTATGTTCTTAATCAACAATGTTCCAATCTCCTTCCACACCGGCTTCGGTCAAAGCCTCGGTGATCATCTTCGCATAGCGGGCGGTGTCGGGGTCGGTGGAGGTGGCAAAGTCGGTGATGCGGGTCTGCAGGTCCGTGGACGCCGCCCAGGGCAGGGCCGTGCCGTGCGTGAAGCTGGGATAGCAGACCACGTTTTCGTCCAGCAGCTCGTTCTTGAACAGCAGGGTCAGCTCGTTGTAGGTGTCATCCGGGGTGTCCGTGTAGGGGGAGACGGACTCCTTCACCGCGGAGAAGGCCACCTGCACGTCCGCGTCGGCGACCTCGGCGCCCCAGCGCACGCCGCCTTCGACGTTGGCCGAGTCGTTGGGCACCACAAAGCCGTCGATGCACATGCCGTAGTAGCCGGAGGTGCCGGGCATGGTGAACACGCCGTAGTCCTCGCCGTAGACCCAGCCCTGACTGGTGAGGAAGGGCTGCATCCACGTGCCCATGATGTACATGGCGTAGTCGCCGGCGACCACGCGGCCGGCCGTCTCATACCACTCGCGGGCGGCATGGTCGGGCGCGACGTACTCCATCAGGCGCTTGAACACGTCCAGCACCTGCTGCACCTGCTCCTGCGTGGCTTTGCCGTTGATGAAGTCCTCGTAGATCTGCGGGTCGGTGCCCATCATGATGTTCTCAAACAGCTGCGCCGCCGTCCAGCCCTTGCGGTCGCCGAGGTCGAGCGCGTACTTGCCCTCGGGCAGCTTCTCCTTGAACTGTTCGCAGATGTCCCAGAACTCTTCCCAGGTGATGTCGGTATGGTCGGGGATCTCGATGCCGTATTCCTCGAACATGTGGATGTTGTAGAAGATGGTGTTGGTCTTGTGGATGCCGATGGGCACGATGTAGTAGTTGCCGTCAGAACTCTTGCACAGATCGACGATCTTGTCGATCATGCGTTCCTCAAGGCCAAGCTCGGCCCAGAGGTCGTTGAGGTTGAGCAGCATGTTGGCGCTCAGGTAGGGTTCCAGCTCCTCGCCGGGGTGGGCCTGAAAAGCCTCCGGACTCTTGCCGGCCTGCTGGAGTACCTTGACCTTCATCACCATCGCGCCGCCCGCGCCGCCGGGGATGGCGTTGGAGCGGGCTTCCTGATTGGCGTAGTCGCCTTCAAAGCCGGCGATGACGGTCTCGATGGCTTCCTTCTCGCCGCCCGCCGTCCACCAGTGGTAGACGTTGACGTCGCCGCCCGTTTCCGTATCGGCGAGTACGGCGGCCTCGTCCACTTCGGTCACGGCTTCGTTCGCCGCCAGCGCCGGCGTGAGCGCGCTCAGGGCCAGCAGCGCCATAAGGATCAAACTGAGGATCTTTTTCATTGCTTTACGCTCCTGTTCTTATTCGCAGAAGGTCATGCTGCCCCACTGGGAGGGGTCGGTGTCCACGGTGTCGGTCGCCGCCCACTGGATGCGCACGGTGGCAACGCCCGGGCAGGGGAAGTCGAGATCGAACATGCCGAAATCGACGGACACAGTCTGGCCCACTTCGGGCGCCAGCGCGGGGATGTTCTCGTTGGAGAAGTTGGAAAGCGGGATCTTCGCCTCGAGCGTGTAGCCGCCCTCGATCTCCTGCACGGCGCACTCGTAGCCGTCGAGTACCTGCATGTCGCCGTCTTCGCCGACGGTCTCAAAGCCCTGATTGTCCTCGACCATGTCGCGGTCGAAGCCGGTGTTATAGTAGTAATCGTCGATGACCATGGTCAGGCGGAAGTCGTTGGCCGCGTAGGCGGTGCGCGCCGGGTCGGCCGACGGATCGGTGGAGAGGAAAAGCACCAGCGAATCGGCCATGTCCGGCGGGAAGCCCTCGCGGTACATGAAGGGCGTGTCGTCGGTCACCGTGGCGCCGATGTAGAGGTTCTCCTCGTCCCACATGGTGTAGATGTCCAGAGAGATGTCTTCTGCGCCCGTCCACTGGCCGGGATCGCGCACGACCTGCTCCAGCGCGTTGAGCTGCGCCGGGGAGGAGGTGTTCCACTCCGAAAGATCGCCGTCGATGGTGACGCCCTCGGGCGCCTTGTAGCAGTTGATCGCGCGTTCGCCGCCCTCAGCCAGCGCGCCGGCGCCAAGCGCCATCGTCAGCAGCAGAGCGACTGCCAGCAGCCAAAATTTCCGAGCCTTTCCGTTCATGCCCGTTTCCTCCTTGATCTGTTTTTGGACGCGCCTGGATCCGGGGCGCCTTGTTACACCATCATTATATCGACGCTTTGCCCTTCAAACAATGGAATATCCAACACAACCGCTTGTATTTTTGGACCCAGCCATTTGGAAAATTCCATACAAACGCTTGGAAAATCCAACACAGGCCGTGCATTTTATTAAATTTGTGGTATAATATGGGCATGAAACTGCGAGGAGCCGCGCGCCGATGAAAATGAGCCTGAAACTGATCCTGCTCTTCTCCCTGCTGGCCATCCTCACCACTGCCGCCAACACAAATTATTTCTATCAGGCGCGCATGGAGGATCTGGAGGAACGCACCTATCGCAACCTCGTTTCGCTCAGCGAGCAGGTCTCCACCCAGCTGGAGCGCGAGATCGAACAAATGGACTTTGCTATCCGCGCCCTCAGTTCGGACGTGGACTTTATGGGCGCGCTCTACGACGCCTCGCAGATGGGCGGGGACGACGACCTCGGCCGGCAGCTCGCTGCGCAGAACGTGCTTTCCCGCACGCTGTTTCAGGAGCCGTCCCTGCAAAACTTCTATCAGGTGTGCGTCTACTGCCCCAACGGCTTTTTCCTCACCAACCACTTTGAGCGCACAGGCTTTCAGATCAGCATGTCCGACGAGGCGCGCCAGACCATCGACACGCTTCCCTACCTCCCGGAAGTCAACGCCGACCCCTTTGCGCTGCACATCATCGGGCCCCACCCCGACCCCTGGGCCGCCAGCGACGGCACCATCGTCTTCACGGTGGTGCGCGCCGTGGCCTGGCGCGGGCAGGCGATCGGCTATATCGAGATCAACGGCCATCTGGACGTGCTGGCCGACATCTTCATGCTGCACAACACCGAGGGGCTGATGGCGCAGGCGCTGTATGACGACGGCTCGGAGTTTTTCCGCTATATGGGCGATGACGTGACCTATACCAACCTGCAGGCAGATTCCATGACACACGTCGCTCTGGAAGATGGCAGCGAGCGGCTGGTGGTCGGCCGGCGCTGCGCGGACGTTGGGCTGAACATATTCGTTTCGCAGGACATGTCCGTCTACGCACAGGAGGCGAACGCGCTGTTGCGGCGCTCGCTGGGCGCCTCTTTGTCGATCCTTGCCGTGACGCTGGCGCTGGTGGCGCTCTTCTCCATGGGTCTGACCAGGTCCATCCGCAAACTGACGCGCAAGGTCAAGTACCAGACTGTGGACGGCTTCCTGCCCGCCACGGACGCGCCCGCGCCGCCCGCGAAGCAGGTGGTGCGGCCGCTGGACCGCGAGATCTACCATCTCGAACAGGTCTACGACGAGATGCTCGAGCGCCTGCGCGCCTCCATGCGCAACGAAATGGCCCTGCGCGAAGGCGCGCTGCAAGCGCAGTTGAGCGCCCTGCAGATGCAGATCAACCCCCACTTTATCTACAATACGCTCAACATCATCTCCGCCAAGGGGCTGGAAGTGGGCAGCATGGAGGTATCCGACCTCTGCGACCAGTTCGCGCAGATGCTGCGCTACGCCACGGACCTGCGCTCGCGCACGGCCACGCTCGCCGACGAGGTGGAAAACGCCCGCCGCTATCTGACGCTGGTCAAGGCGCGCTTCGAGGCGCTGCTGGAATACACCATCGACCTGCCCGAGGAAGCCTACGGCTTGCTCATCCCCAAATTGACGCTGCAGCCGCTGGTGGAAAACGCGCTGACGCACGGCTTCGCGGGGCGCAATGACCGCCGCGAGATCGCCCTTACCGGCGTGCTGGAGGGAAATACGCTGGTGCTTACCATCCGCGACAACGGCAACGGCTTTGAGCGGGAAATGCTCAACCAGCTGCGCACAGCCTTCCGCAGCATCGAGGAGGGCGGCGCGCACAGGCCGGACGCCCTCGTCGGGCATCTGGGGCTGACCAACACCTATCTGCGCCTGTACAATTACAGCCGCGGGGCGATGCGCATGCGCCTTTACAACGATTGCGGGGCCGTGGTGGAACTGACGCTGCCCCGCCGACAGCAACAGGAGGACGAATAAGGA
This sequence comes from Candidatus Pullichristensenella excrementipullorum, assembly GCA_018713365.1. Lineage (GTDB taxonomy): Bacteria > Bacillota > Clostridia > Christensenellales > Aristaeellaceae > Pullichristensenella > Pullichristensenella excrementipullorum. The sequence continues at coordinate 8,152 of DVOU01000053.1, read as the reverse complement.
TGTACAAAGTCTTGCTCGTGGACGATGAGATGCCGGCGCTGCGCTTTTTGCAGACCATCATCGAAAAATTCGCGCGGGAGCTGACCATCGCGCAGAGCTGCCTCAGCGGCGAGGCCGCGCTGGCCTTTTTGCGCGAAAACAAGGTGGACCTGCTGATCACGGACATCTCCATGTCCGGCATGGACGGCATCGCCCTCGCCCACGCCGCGCGCGCCTTGCAGCCGGAGATACACATCGTCATCGTCACCGGTTATGCCGAGTTTGAGTATGCCAAGGGCGCCATCCAGGCCGCCGTGGACGACTACATCCTCAAGCCGGTCAGCGTTTCCCACATGGCCGAGGTGCTGGGCAAGATCAAGGAAAAGCTGGATGAGGAAAACAGCCTGCGGGAACCGGCGATGCTCGCGGCGCTGCTGCGCGGCGACGCCTTCGACGAACAGCTCGCTCAGCGGCGCTTTGGCGAGGGGAACTTTCACTTCGCGCTGGTGCGATGGGGCAACCTCGGCTTTTCGCGGGGCAGTTTGCGCTCCACCTCGGTGCTGCCGCTGGCGGACGAGCCGTTTTTCGCCCTTTATGGCCGCGACGAGGACGAGCAGCTGATCGTATCCAACCCCGGCGCGGTGGCGGATGTGTTTCAGGAAGCGGTGAAGGCCTACATGGTGCGCCGCAAAAACACCGCCACGCAGACGGCGGTGTTCTCGCGCGGCGGCGGCCCGCTGCGCGGTCTGGCAACGTTTTTCACCCGCGCCGCGGAGCGCATGGAGCGCTCGGTGGTCATCGGGCGGCGGCAGTACATCTCCCTCGCCTCGCCCGCCCCGAAGCAGGACGGGGCCATGCACATCCCCAGCGCGACGATGAAAAAGCTGGAATACTTCATCCTCGAGCGCAACGAGCGCATGACCAAGGATCTGTTCATCTCTCTGGCGGCGGACTGGGAGCGGCGGCAGTTGCCGCAATCGTGCGCCGCCTCCATGGTGGAACAGCTCACGCACGCGGCGCTCGCGCTCAAGCCTCTGGCCGGCGTTTCCACGGAAAGCGTGCTGCGCGAGGCGCGCGATCTGTTGCTCTACGCCGTCTCCTACGGCGATCTGATGGCCAGCCTCTACGCCGTGCTTTTTGACAACAACGCCGGCCGCGACCGCAAGCTGTCCACGGAAGATTTGTGCGACTACGCCCTGCGCTACATACACGAGAAGTTTTCCCAGCCCATCTCCATCCAGAACGTCTGCTCGGAGATCGGCATTTCCCAGACCTACCTGAGCCGCCTGCTGCGCAAGCACGCCAACACGTCCTTCAACGCCTACGTCACCCAATGCCGCATCGAGGCGGCCAAGAAGATGATCCGCGAACACCCCGGCTCCCCGCTGCGGGACGTAGCTTCCTGCGTGGGCTACGAGGACTACGCCTATTTCAGCAAGGTCTTCCATCAGGCTGTAGGCTGCACGCCCTCACAGTGGGCCGGCGACCCGCGATCGGCAAAAGACGATTGAGCGCGGGGCCCTTGTGGGCATGCAAAAGCGCCCATGCCGAAGTCATCCTTCCAGGCATGAGCGCTTTTCTTACGGTCGTTTTCCTGCGAACGGAGCTGACGCTATTGCTGGAATACCAGACGCCGCCACGCATTTGTCTGAAACATACAGGTTGTTGAGCGCGTGCGTGCAAGACACCGTGTGCTTGCTTGCACTCGCAATGACGCTCATTGCGGACAAACAGGAATCGTTCTGCAAAGAAATCGGCGATCCACAGCGGAAAGGGGTATCTTCGGAAACTTTCATGCGTGTCAGCCCTCTTTTTTGTTGATCCAGCTGAAATCCCAACGAATCGAGAGAGCCTCGTCGAGTATGTTGATACCATTCCCCTTCCCAAAAATGAAAAGCCCTCCACGCCAGTTTCCTGACGAGGAGAGCGGTCTTTGTGGGGGACAGGCGTTCTGCGCCTGACTGTATTTCTGGCTGATCCAGCGCACTTCGCCGTCCGGCAGGATGTGAGATGTCGTCGACCGGCGTAGACCAGATCACCTCGTCGACCCCACAAGCGAGGCGCGGTCCTCGGGGCGCGCCATCCTGTATTTCTTTTATCCTCAAACCTGCCTATCCCCACAATATGGCATCCCTGTCCCTGAACAGCGGAACTGCCGGGATCTCCTCAATGGGATAATGCAGACCCGTTTCCAGCGATACGACCACGATCCGCTCGCTCTTGGATGTATATTGGAAATATGCCAGGAACGTTCCGGCTTTGTTTGCGCTCATGCCCTTGTGGGGGACCTTGAGCGGCAATTCTATACATTCGCCAGACGCGGTCACACAGGGATAGGCCTCGGAGTCGGATATATCGTAACAAAACAGCATGCCATCGCGGTCAAAAACCTGTTTGTCATCCCCTATCCATGTCGGGCTTTCCCCCTCCCCAATGGTATATGCCCCTTCCGGCGCAGCATAACACACGATGTGTTGATCCTCCCCATCTTCGCCCCTAACCAAATCATCGTAGGCAATGCGTCCGCGATCGGAGACGGTCGCGCTGTAACTCGAAGCGTAGTTTTCCAGATCGGAAGCATCATCAACGATGAAATCGCCATTTACTTCTATCGGGTATTCCAACACATGGCCGTTTTGTTCCATGCGCGCATACACATAGTCCACGTCCGGCGCATCGCCCGCCTTTACAAAGTAAACGCTCCCTCCCTTATAGGCAAGGATCCTCAGACAATCCTGCATGTGAATGTCCTCCATGATGGGGGAAATCGCATCGCCATGAACGTGCAAAATGTCCCAGCGGATGTTTTCCTTCCCACTTGAAGTATCCGGGAGCGCTATACAGACGCCGCTCTCCACATCGCTTTCTATCAGATAGCCCGCGCTGGGAAGAGCGTTCAGGCCCCTGGTGTCCAGCGCAATGGAGCATATCGCGGGTCCATGGATCGCGCGGCCTGACGCGGTTTCCTCAAGATCGTAACACCAGTACAAGCATCCTGTCAGACATTCAGCAGAGGCGGAAGCCGGGGCAGCGTACCACATGCGCAGACAAAAAAGCCCCCCGAGGGCTAAAATCACCAACGCGACTGTGCCGATCACTGCTTTTTTCACGTCGTTCCCTCCTGTTCGTCCGGCTTTCCTTTGGGTTTTTTATCGGCGTCCGCCCGGCATGGCTGTGCGCGCAACCGGCTTTGGACAATGAGCCAGGGCGGGTCGTTCAGCGCGCTTCCGTGGCTTGCGTACATCCTTGCCATTGCTCTAAATGCAATTTGCGTTTATCGTTATTTCGCCATGGGGATCAACGCTCAGGGTGATCGCATAATTCCCGTCCGCATCTGCATTGATGATGCTTTTGAGCCATTCTGCAATGCTGATCTCTCCCGTTCCCCCGAAATACGCGATCAGGCGATCCCTGTTTGCCGCAGGGCCGGCATCCTGTATGACTTCCCCGCCAAACCATTCCTGTATCGTTTTTGCTTCGCCGATTTTGTTTTCCAGGGCCAGCCGCTCGGGCTGCAGGGTGATCCTTTGCGCGCAATACAGTTCCGTGGGAACAAGGCAGAGAAAACTGCAATACGACACCTCGCTTACATTTATATTCCCCTTCTCTACCGTTGCTTCAAAGCCCATATGATTTGCGTCCGCGAAGCCGCCGAGCGCCCCGGAATAATCTCCTGCTGTTTCATATGCTTCTCTCAATGTCATGCTGTTGAGATCGAATTGACGCGCATCTTCCCTGTTTCGCAATTGCAAGCCAACATAGCCTGCCAGTATCATCAATGCGATGACCAAAATACACGCGATCCTCTTTTTCATAAATTCCCCGCATCCTCCTGTCTCAAAATCGCATCATGGCAAGTTGCAGCAATGTTCCCACGTGAAGAGGCGCCGTTCCATGCGACGAATACGCGCATTGCAGCATAGGGGCATTTCAGCTCCCGCCCCCGCATGAGGGCGAACAGTGGGTCAGGGACTTCCTCGCAGGTCGTGGTATTTCAACTCCCGCCCTCGCTTGAGGGCGAACACAGGCGATATTTGCGCGAAAGAACTGCTCCCTTGCCTCGATCCGATCCATCCGCATCCATTGATCTGTCCGTTATTGGAGAATACCGCATCCCGCACATACGCTCGAGACCTGAACGGGTTCAGCGCCGTCAACGCCCATACGCGGCCTGTCAGGGCGCGAACGCGCGTGGGGGCCTGCGGTCGCGTGTTGTGGCTTCCAGCGCTGTCAACGGGCCCACGACGTCCCTCTGAGGGCCATGGACGCGGCTGTACAGCGCGCCGTTGAATGCCGCCACAGCCGGTCTGCCTGCGAGGGCAGGGGCGGGCGGGAGGAGCGTTCAAGGAAATTCCAGCCAACTTCGGACAAGGCCAGTCCACAACGGGCCGGGCAGGGCCGAGGCGGGCGCAGCTCCCCTGGGGCCGGCCGTGCGGCGGCACAGGCCCCGCGTTTCGCGTCCATCCGCTCACGGCATATGCGCTTTTCACGGCAATATGCGCATGGATCATACAGTCATGCCATCGGGAAACGCGTCAGAGAGCAAATACATATGGGGCGTTCTGATAATATCCCGTTCGTTGTCCTGCATGAATCGCCATTGTTCATTGTCGTCGTCTGTGGACGTTGTATAAACGCATATCTTCGCCCCGTCATCGCACGCTAAAACAATATCTCCCCACGCATGGACCTTTGCTTGCAGCACTTTTCGCGCAGGGCCTTCCATAAAGCGCTTCATCGTTTCATCATAACGGGCGTTTGGCTCATCCCAGGCAAAATCGTCGATCTCCTGCTGCGACGCGCCTTCGCGCGGGACATACATTTCCTCATTGCATACGACCAGTTGATCGCCCTGAACGATCCGCAGGCCACATTGGATGTGAAGCGCCATCCCGCCCCCTTTGCCATGGTCGGAAGCGTCATCTGAAAACACCAAATAGATCAGATCGCAGGTCCTTCCGTAACTTACGATGTATTTCCCCTGGAGCTTCCCGGCGACCGTACTTCCATATTCCATAGCCTCAAGCCCGCCTTTTCGCTCTGTCATCGTTCCGTTGCTTTCCGCATTGCTTCTGTCGCAGCGCTCAGCGGCTTGCCCCTTTCTGCATGCGCACATCTCCATGTCCTCGCGCTCTTTGTGCCCGGCTGTACGCGCGGCCGATTTGGGAGAAGGCCCCGTCCACGGCGGGCAGGATATATCCAGGCCGATCGCCCTTTACCGTTCCCGCAACGCCAGACCGACCGCACCGACCAGCAGTATCAATGCAACAGCGCATACCGTTATCCACGTATTGCGTCCTGCCTCCACGTGCCTGATGTGATCTCTGCGCGCCTCGTCCTCGTCGATGTATTCCTCGCCGTCGACCGTCAGGCGCACGACCAGTTTTCCATTCTCTGCCAGCGGCACATATTCGAGCCTGATCTCCCGCCCGGTCTTTTGCTGCAACCGCCGCATCAGGATCTCGACGTCCTCCGCCATGCCATCTCCTTCGATGCCATAGTTGAGCCTTCCCACCTGACTGAGCGCGCTGTATCGAACGATATTGTACACATCCCCGTTCACATACAGTTCCAGGCCATAATCACTGCCCCTGCGCCCTATTCCATCCCAGGAAACACCCTGCAGCGTCCCGCGCACAACGATCGCCTCGCCGCGCAGCAGTCCAATATAATGGCTTGCCGTGATCACCAGAAACAGTCCGATCAGCAGGAAGGCGGCCAGCACAAGGCTGAGTTTTTTGAGGCTCATCTCTTCTCCTCTCTGCCAAACCCACGGATCCAGCATCCAACGCCCCTTGAGGGCATCCATAACGCGCTTGCCGCAAATTCCACGCCTGTATCCGCCAGAGTGCGCGGCGCACGGTTGCATGCTTCATGGACGACTTGCGTGTGGCACACCCATGCGTCCGTGCCTGTATTCTGCCATGCGGTTTCCAGCATTATCAACGAGCCGCAACGCCCTGAAGGTCGTGGACATGGCTGTACGGCGCGCCGTTGAACGCCGCCACCGCCGGTCTGCCTGCGTAGGGCAGGCATAAGCGGCGAGAGAGAGGCGAGCGAAGATGTCCTCCCTCGCGCGCTTGGCCTGCCTGTACGCGCAGGCAATTGGGGACAAGGCCCCGGCCAGAGGTATGCAGGTCACGTGTCTCCCCTGTGTTCCTGACCAGTTTCAGGCGCTTATATCCATAATATCGACCCCGGCGTACGGCACTATATTCATATAGTGTCCATCCTCTGTGACGTAGCTCTTTGTCCAACACCCCGTCGGATAAAGCCAATTCCCCGGCGCTTCTGCGATCACGGTATCTGTTGCAAAGTCCAGCCCCTCAACGCGATGGAGTTCTCCCAGATATGTGTAATAGAGGCAGTCCTCCCCGGGGTCGTATGCCATGCCGGCCGGAGCGCCGCCCCAAAGGGCATGGCCGCTGGAAGTCAAATAGCCATTCCCCGCAAATTCCATGACCACTTCATAGGTATTTGTCTGCGTGTCAAACAGCGTCATGACTTTATGGGTCGGATTCTCAATAGAGTCCATGCTGGCGCTTAAATCCTGAAAGAGATGCGCTTTTGTTTCGTGGAGCGCGAGAATGGAAGCATCCTTATAGGGGATCATATCGTATACCCCGTAGTACCTTGCCAAACAGCTTCCCTTGCCCGTATCACAGTCATAGGAGATCAGGCAAGTGCCCTTCGCGTCCTCATCGACATGATCGACTGCATACGTGCGCCCGCCCATGGCAAACAGGTCGTATTGCAAGCCCGTCTGGCTGCCATATCCATCTCTGTTTTCGTACAGGCTCAGATCGAGGTCTGCGCATTTGTCGATACGCACTTCGCCATCTTGCAGCGTGATCTTCCCATAACAGGAAGACATGGCTTCGCCGGCTTCTTCGCCTTCGCAGAGCGCAAATCCCCACAGCTCCCCGTTCTGCACAAACAACTGGCGTATCCGCGTGCCGGGAGTATCGCATGCGAAATACATATGCTCCCCATCTGTGCCGATCTGGTGGACGCCCTGCGCGCTGAGTACATAAACGTCGTTTCCTATACATGCCGAGCTGTACAGGGCCTCATCCGTCAAAGGTACTTCCAGCGCATCTTCCAATTCCTCCAGCGCAGGCGCATTCTCAATTCCGGCCTCCTCGAAGGCCGAAGCCAGCAATGTCCGGCGCTGATCGCGCAGCGCAGGGTCCTCGGCAAACGCCCCAAAACAGACCAGCAGGCACACAACGACAAGCAGGATCTTCTTCATGACCGTTTCCCCTCCCCATGATCGCATCATCCCTCGATCGTGATCCATAAAGTTTCATCATGCAGCTGTAAGGCGCGCATGAGCGTGGACTTTCCCCATATGTCCGTGCCTGTATTCTACCATGCCGCTTCCGGCGCTGTCAATAAATACAGAGCGCGGTAAACATGTGTCACGCGCACCTTGCCTTGCGGCTTGCGTTGAGCCTTGCAATGTCCGACCTGCGGGCCTTCCAGCTGCCACGAACGGGCTATCCTGCGCGTTCGTTTTATTGCACTTTCTGCATTATTTCTATTCCTTCATCCCATCTTCCGGCACAAAAAAGCGCCGGGGCTTCAAATGCGGGCGCGCCAAACATGCGTCCCGCACGCGCGGCTTTGCCTTGCGGCTTGAGTTGAGCCTTGCAATGTCCGACCTGCGGGCCTTCCAGTCGCCACGAACGGGCTATCCTGCGCGTTTGTTTTAATGCGCTTTCTGCATTATTTCTATTCCTTCATCCCATCTTCCGGCACAAAAAAGCGCCCGGGCTTCAAATGCGGGCGTTCCAAACATGCGCATCACGGCTTGCCTTACGGCTTGAGCCTTGCATGGCACGGACGCAGGACGTCGGTCAACGCGGACGGACGACCATAGGCGTCGTTTTATTGCATTTTCTGCATTATTTCTCTCTCCTCCATCCCATCTTCCCGGCACAAAAAAGCGCCAGGGCCTCAAATGCAGCCGCGCCAAACATGCGTCACGCGCGGCTTTGCCTTGCGGCTTGAGCTTTGCAAGGCAAAGACGCAGGACGTCAGTCAACGCGGACGGACGACCATAGACGTCGTTTTATTGCTCTTTCTGCATTATACCCATTCATTCCTCCCACTCCTCCAGCGCACAAAAAAAGCGCCAAGGCATCATGCCCTGGCGCGTGGCTCCTCAGGT
>DVOU01000052.1:0-5042 GCA_018713365.1 Candidatus Pullichristensenella excrementipullorum | reverse complement strand
TACAGGAATACCGCAAGTGGTCGAAACTCAAAACGACCTACATCGACGGATACCTGCGCTTCATCAACCCGGTCACGGGGCGCATCCATCCCGACCTGTTGCCGCTGGCTACCGAGACCGGGCGCTTTGCCGCCCGCAACCCTAACATGCAGAACTGTCCCCGCAAGACGAACGACCCTGTAGGCGTGCGCAGCTTCATCCTCGCGCCCGAGGGCCATGTGCTGGTGTCCTGCGATTTTTCGCAGATCGAATTGCGCGTCGGCGCGTTCTATTGCCGCGACCCGAAGATGCTGGAGACCTATCGCAGCGGCGGCGACATCCACGCGCAGACCACCTCGGTCATCTTTGGCGTGCCCTATGCACAGGCAGCGGATAAGAACGACCCGGATTATAAAGAAAGACGAACAATCGCAAAAGGAGTGAATTTTGGAGCCTGTTTCGGTTTGTTCCCTCGCGGCCTTCAGCGGCAGCTGAAATTTAAGGCTGGATTGGAAAAATCCCTGCTAGAATGCGAGGCCATCATCGCCAATCTGAAGGCCGGTTATCCGAACCTCGCCCGCTGGCAGGAGCAGGCGAAACAGGCGGCGACGCGGAGGCAGTACACGCAGACCTTCCTCGGGCGGCGGCGCTACCTGCCGGGCATCCGCTCGCAGGACTGGGGCAGGCGCTCCTTTGCCGAGCGCTGCGCGCTGAATACGCCGATCCAGGGCACCGCCGCCGACATCCTCAAACTGGCCCTGGGCCGCCTGATTGCCGGACTCCCCGGCAGGCCGTGGCTCAGGCCGCTGTTGCAGATTCACGATGAGCTGGTGTTTGAGGTGCCGCGCGAGCGGCTGCAAGAAGCTGTGACTTACATACAGACCTGTATGGACGCGCAGCCCTTCCCGGAAATGGACGTGCCCATCGTGGCCGAGGCCGCTTATGGGCCGGACTTCGGGCACATGACGGATTGGAGTGACGAATGATGTACAAAAACCAAGAAGGCTATGCCGACCCCACGGCGGGGAAGGCGCTGGCCAATATTCGCAGGGAAGAAAAGGCGCGGCGGGGCTATATGCCGCTGGTGTATATCTGCTCGCCCTTCCGAGGCAATGTAGAGAACAATATGCGCAACGCCCGGAAATACTGCGCCTTCGCGCTGTCCCGGCACGCGCTGCCCATTGCCACGCATCTGCTGTTCCCGCAATTCATGGGAACAAAGGAAACGCCGCAGACCCGCGAACTGGCATTGCACATGGCTTTGATCTTGCTGACGCGCTGCCATGAGCTCTGGTATTTCGGCGACACGGTCAGCGAGGGCATGAAGAAGGAGATCAGCCGCGCGCGCTGGCGCAATATCCCTGTGCGCCACTTTACCGAGGATTGCAAGGAGGTCGTTCATCATGTATGAAATTCATGCGGAAGAGCGTCAGGTCATCGGCAGAACCGTGAAAACCTGGGAGCGAGAGATCATAGACGCCTGTATGTTGAAGGCCGCAGCGGGCACGACGGGCTATCAGGGCGGCGACACCGGGCATGGTTGCCGGACGTATCTGCGTTTGTCTGATATTGGCGGTGCAGATATGCGTTGCCGTCTGTTCGACGCGCACGGTGAACGCGGAGTCGAAATCGCCTTGGGTGGCGATGCAGAACTGCATACGCTGCTGGAAGCGCTCGAATTTGTCATTCATGTACTAAAGGATCAAATTGAGGAGGCGCGCAAATATGGACATCCGGTTTCCTGAGGCGCTTACGAAACACCGAAACTGGGTCTGCTGGAAGGCTGTGCCAGATCAGCGGAAGGGCCGGATCAGAAAAGTGCCCATGAATGCACGCACTGGACAGGCGGCGTCTTCTACAGATTCGGCAACATGGTGCAGCGTGGAGGAGGCGCTGGAAGGCTGCAAGCGTTTTCTCTACCCCGGCGTGGGTTTCGTGTTCACGCCGGAGACCGGGCTTGTGGGCGTGGATATCGACCATTGTATTGACCCGCAGACCCATGAATGGAACGAGACGGCGCGAGCTGTCTATGAGCGTTGCCCGACCTATGCGGAATACAGCCCTTCGGGAACAGGACTGCACTTGTTCTACTTTGGCGCTATGCCGGGCAAGGGCAACAAAAACAGTGTGACGGGTGTGGAAATGTACGGGGATACACGATACTTCACCATGACGGGAAAGCGCGTCAATGGTTGTCCTGATATGCCTGCGCAGGGCGGCGATGCGCTCAGATGGATTCACGAGACCTATGTTGCCAGCAAGCGAACGTCAAAACGCAAAAAGGTGAAAAGGCGCGCGGCTGCGCTCACCGATGAGGCTTTGCTGGAAAAGGCGCGGGCTGCGCAGAATGGCGAACTGTTCAATGCTCTGTGGGAAAATCAATGGCAAGGGCTGATCGAAACGGATGATCAGGGCGAGGCGGTACTTGATGGACACGGCAAGCCCAAGCCCAAATACACGAGCCAATCCGAGGCGGATATGGCGCTGTGCTGCCTATTGGCTTTCTGGACAGGAAAAAACCGAGAACAGATGGAGCGGCTATTCCGGCAATCGGCGCTGATGCGCCCCAAATGGGACGAGGCGCACTTTGCTGGCGGCGTGACCTATGGCAATAAGACGCTGGACGACGCCATTGCTGCTTCGGACACGGTCTATTCGCCGGACAGCGAGCCGAGCATTGTTGAGCAGAACGGGCGCTATTTTCGCGTGAAAGGCGACAGCGTCTACCCCATTACAAATTTCATCATCCGCCCTCTGGAAATGGTGGAATCCGAGGATGAGGCGCAAATGACCTGCGATCTTGAGACGATAAACGGGGAGACTTTCCGGCAAACGTTTATGAGCGCGGATTTCAGCAACGTACAAAGGTTCAAGGGTGTTCTCAACAAACGCACCATTTCCCTCTGTTACACCGGCGGCGACGGCGACCTGGAAATGTTCAAAGAGTATGTGGCTGGATTGGACTGGGATCGAAAACGCGGCGTCGAATGCAGCGGTTTTCTATTGGAGAACGGCAAGTGGCAATTCGTCGCAGGCAACGCCGCGTTGGATTCTACAGCCGCGCCGCTGGATGACATCGTGCAGCCGGAAAAGTATGTGGGGCTGGAGACGGGAATTCTGGAGGCCGAAGCCATCAGCGCAGATACGCTGCGCGACCTTGGCCTGTTGCTGCTGCGTTACAATGTGTCCGCTAAGACGGTGGCAGTGTTGGCATGGTGCGCCGGGTGCTTTGTAAAAGAGCATCTTCGACAGGCACACGTCAAGTACCCGCATCTATTCCTGATCGGCGAGGCAGGCAGCGGCAAGTCAAATACATTGGAGCGCGTGATCCTGCCTATATTCGCGCGAACCAGAGTCAACGCGGCGACGCAGGTCACAGCCTTTACGCTGATGAAGGAATCGGCATCCAGCAACTGTATTCCACAGGCGTTGGATGAATTCAAGCCGTCCAAGACCGACCGGCAGCGGCTCAACTGGTTGTATAACCATATGCGCGACAGCTATGACGGGCACGCAGGGCTGCGCGGGCGCGCGGATCAGACGCAGGTGAGCTATGATCTGCTGGCTCCGCTGGTCATCGCAGGCGAGCAGTCCCCGGACGAAGCCGCCGTTCGGGAACGAGGACTGGAACTGCTGTTTTCCAAGAAGGATATTCACGATGCGGAGACGCGGGAGGCTTTTCTGCGGCTTGCGGCGAGGCCGGAACGTCTTGCCGGCTTTGGCCGTGGCCTGTTGGAAACGGCGCTGGGGGTGCAGGTGGCAGAGGTCACCGCTTGGCATGAAGCCGCTCTGCAGCTGTTCAATCCGAATTTGCCCTCGCGGATTCTTTCGAACCTGGCGGCTGCCATGTGCGGCCTGAGGCTGGTCGAACGGTTATGCCACAGGTTGGGCCTGCAATGGGGACAGGTATTCCCGGCATCGTTGGAGGAATGCGCAAAGTTTCTTGGCTTCGGCGTCCATGAATATCTGCTGGACGGCGGCGAGAGCAACAAGACCGTAGTAGAGCAGACGCTCGAGGTATTTGACCGCATGAAGCTGGGGCCGGAAGTGGTGCATTTGTCGGAAGACGGCAAGGAACTTGGGCTGTATATCAAAGATATTTATGATCTGTTCACGCAGTATGTGAAAGACCACGCGGTGGACGGCGAACGGCTGACAAAGGCGGAATTTATTCGGCAGCTCAAGCAGACGGAATTCTATCTCGGTTCAAAATCCGTGCGCTTTACGGATCGCGTGAAGCAGGCGCATGTGCTCGACTACACGATCCTCCGGCAGCGCTGCGATGTGTCCGGCTTCGGTGAAATGCCGCCGCCGCTTTGTAAGATGTAAGGTATGTAAGTACGTTATTTAGAGCTACGCGGAAAAAATCACTCACGTGTGTATGCGCGCACGTATGTGCGTGTATATATAAAGCTCTAAAAAACGGCCTTACAACGAAAAAAACTTACAGGAGGACGCTCATGGCCGAACGCGACATCGTGGCCGCGATCCTGCGGCTGCTGAAGAAAACGCCGGACTGCTTCGCGTGGAAGGAGCACGGCGGGATGTATGGGACGGCGGGCATCCCGGACATCATTGCCTGCATCGGCGGGCGCTTCGTGGCCTTCGAGGTCAAGACGCCCACGGGCAAATTGACAAAGCTGCAAGAGATCACGATACAAAAAATCAGGAACGCAAAAGGACAAGCCTTCAAAGTCACTTCGGCGGCAGAGGTCGCCGCCATACTCAGGGAATTGGAGGTCGCGCCTTATGAATAATACCCCCATGACGGCAAAGGAGTATCTCTCCCAAGCCTACCGCATCGACCAGCGCATCAACGCCAAGCTGGAACAGGCTGAGCGTCTGCGCGAATTGAGCAGACGCCGAACCGTGGCCTACGGCGGCGAGCGCGTGACCCACAGCCGGAACGTCCATCGCATGGAGGACACGGTTGTGCGCCTGATCGAAGCGGAGCGCGCGCTCGACCGCGAGATCGACGCCTTCCTCGACGTCAAGCAGGAGATTCGCCAGACCATCGCGCTGGTCGCGGACGCGGATTGCCGCCTGCTGCTGGAACTGCGCTA
>DVOU01000051.1:0-30056 GCA_018713365.1 Candidatus Pullichristensenella excrementipullorum | reverse complement strand
ACCGGCGAGGAGCTGCCCGACAACACCGACGGCGAGTTCTGCGCCCGCGGCTACAACATCATGAAGGGCTACTACAAGATGCCCGAGGCTACCGCCGCCGTCATCGACGAGGACGGCTGGCTGCACTCCGGCGACGTCGCCCGCCGCACCCCGGACGGCTATTACAAGATCACCGGTCGCATCAAGGACATGATCATCCGCGGCGGCGAGAACATCTACCCCAAGGAGATCGAGGAGTTCTTCTACACCCACCCGGCGGTCAAGGACGTGCAGGTGATCGGCGTGCCGGACAAGCAGTACGGCGAGGAGATCATGGCATGCATCATCTTAAAGGAGGGCATGACCGCCACCGAGGAGGAGCTGCGCCAGTACGCGCTTTCCCGCCTTGCCAAGCACAAGTGCCCGCGCTACTTCAGCTTCGTCAAGGAATTCCCCATGAACGCCGCCGGCAAGATCCTCAAGTACAAGATGCGCGAGAACGCCGTGGAGGAACTCAAGCTCCACGAAGCGGCCAAGATCGTCACCGCGTAAGCGCGGAAGCGCACCGGGGGCCCTGTTCCATTTCGGGACAGGGCCTTTCCTCTGCCTCGATTGGTCTGACGCCCCGCCCGGGGCGGGCGTGCATTTCCCGCGCCGCGAAGTTGGATGCGGCCGGCGCGCGGCCTTCAGATCGGGGCACGGCAGGGGGTGATGGGACGTTGCGCGGGGGCGCGAAGTATCCGCGCAGGGCATACAAGTGTGTTTACTGGAAGGAATTTGGCCCCATTCCGCCCTTTCGACGCCTTTTTTACAGAAATGTTCGGCCATTGCTCTTTACAGCGCCGGCAAAACGTGGTACACTGGTTTTAATAATTTTGAATTTTTCAGAATCAGAAACTTCATTTTCGGGAGGCGCGGCGCTCTTGAAGATACTCGACATACAGACCGGACGCATCACCCTGCCGCTGGCAAGGCCGTTCAAGACCGCGCTGCGCACGGTGGAAACGCTCAGCGACATCGTAGTGCGCGTCATTACCGACGAGGGCGAGAGCTACGGCGAGGCGCCGCCCACCGCCGTCATCACCGGCGATACCGACGGCTCCATCCTCTGCGCCGTGCATGACTACATCCGCCCCGCGCTCAAGGGCATGGACGTTTTGGATCTTCCCGCCTGCATGGAGAAGCTCAACGCCTGCATGGTCCACAACACCACCCCCAAGGCGGCGGTGGACATGGCGCTTTACGACCTCTGGGCCAAGGCGCAGAAAAAGCCCCTCTACCAGCTGCTGGGCGGGGCGCGCGCGTCGTTCAAAACCGACATCACCATCTCCGTAAACCCCATTCCCCAGATGGTAGAGGACAGCCTCGACGCCGTGAAGCAGGGCTTTGACATCCTCAAGGTCAAGGTGGGCAAGGAAGGCGAAAAGGACGTGGAGCGCATCGCCGCCATCCGCGCGGCTGTGGGGCCGGATGTGCAGCTGCGCGTGGACGCCAACCAGGGCTGGGAGGCCAAAGAAGCCGTGCGCATCATCCGCGCCATGGAGGACCGGGGGCTTTGCCTCGATCTGGTGGAGCAGCCCGTGCCCGCCATGGACACAGACGGTTTGGAACACGTCACCCGCAATGTGGAAACGCCCATCCTCGCCGACGAGGCGGTGTTTTCCCCGCGCGACGCTGAGAACATCATCCGTCGCCGGGCGGCGGACCTTATCAACATCAAGCTGATGAAGACCGGCGGCATCTGGAACGCCCTGCAAATTTGCCGCATGGCCGAGGAAAACGGCGTGGAGTGCATGCTGGGCTGCATGCTGGAATCGCGCCTTTCCGTGGCGGCGGCGGCGCACCTGGCCGCGGGGCAGAAGATCGTCACCCGCGCCGATCTGGACGGCCCCTCCCTGTGCGCCATCGACCCCTACGAGGGCGGCCCGGAGTTTGAAGGGGCGGTTATCCGCATGACGGACGACGCCGGCGTGGGCGTCCGGGGCGTCCCCTGTGAATTCTGGAACTGAGTTCGTACCCAACTGCCTGCGGGCAGAATCGCTGATAGAAAGGACTTGGAACGCATGAAACGCACAACTCGTCTCATCGCCCTGATCGTGGCTCTGCTGCTGGCTCTGCCGATGGCGGCGCTCGCCGAGGGCAGCCCCGTCGTCTACCGCGCGCTGTACGCCAGCGAGGTAGACACCCTCAATTACCTCTATACCACCACGACCAACAACCTGACCATCCCCGCCAACGTGGTCGATACCCTCATTGAGTACGACCGCTACGGCGTGCTGCAGCCCTCGCTGGCTGAGAGCTGGGAACACAATGAGGACTACACCGAGTGGACGTTCCACATCCGCGAGGGCGTGAAGTGGATCGACTCTACTGGCGCGGAAGTGGCCGACGTCACCGCCCACGACTGGGTGGCCGCCGCCCATTACATCCTCGACGCCCACAACGATTCGGGCAACGAGTACAACTGGGAAGTGGCCAAGGTGGTAAACGCCGCCGAATACTACGCCTACACCGCCTATCAGCTGGCGCTGGAGAGCGCCACCGACGGCACCGATGAAAACGGCAACGCCGTCAAGCTGGACGAGGACGGCGAGGTCATCGAGGAAGTCGCCGCCGTGGCCGCTGAGGACATCGGCGTCAAGGCCGTGGACGACTACACGCTGGTCTACACCCTCGAAGCGCCCTGCTCCTACTTCCTCTCCATGCTCTGCTGGTCGGCCTTCATGCCCGTGAACGGCGATTTCCTCGCCGAGTGCGGCGACAGCTTTGGCACCAGCGCCGAGACCCTGCTCTACTGCGGCCCCTTCTACCTTTCCACCTTTGAGCCGCAGGTGCAGCGCGTGCTGACCAAGAACCCCACCTACTGGGACATCGACAATGTCTTCATCGACACCATCCAGTTCACCTACAACGCCGAGGCCAGCACGCTGGGCTCCACGATGTACTTGAGCGGCGAGGTGGATTACGCCGAGATCGGCGCCAACCTGCTCTCCCCGATGCTCTCCTCCTACAGCGACCAGATCCATCCGTCCCGCCCGGACGTCTCCTACTCCTACTGGTATCTGTTCAACTTCGACCCGGGCTTCGACGAGGAGTATGAGCCGGACAACTGGAAGATCGCCGTCAACAACGAGAACTTCCGCCTCTCCATCATGCACGGCCTCGACCGCGTCAACGCCATGCAGGTGTACGATTCGGCCAACCCCGAGGGACTTTTGAACAACACCATCACCCCGCTGTCGTTTGCCTCCGCTTCGCAGGACTACGCCTACTACGGCGGCCTGGACAAGTACACCGACGGCGAGACCTTCGACGCCGAGCTGGCGCTTGAATACAAGGAAAAGGCCGTGGCCGAGCTGACCGAGGCCGGCTGCACCTTCCCGGTGAAGGTCCTCATGCGCTACAACCCCACCACCACCAACTGGGCCGATGAGTGCCAGCTGGTCGAGCAGCAGCTTGAAAACCTGCTGGGCTCGGACTACATTGACGTCATCGTGCAGGCCGGCCCCGAGACGGGCTTCCTCTCCGCCGTGCGCCACACCGGCGACTATGGCCTGATGAAGTGCAACTGGGGCGCGGACTTCTCCGACGCTTCCGCCTTCATCGTCGACCCGTTCGCCGAGGATTCCAACTACAGCTTCATCTACGAGAGCGACGATCCGCAGACGCAGGAATACTATCAGGAATACCTCGATCTGGTGGAGACCGCGCTGGCCATCACCGACGACGACGAGGCCCGCTATGAGACCTTTGCGCAGGCCGAGGCCGTGCTGCTGGACCATGGCTTCGCCATCCCGATCCACACCAACGACCGCGTTTACACCTTCGGCAAACTGAACGTCTTTGAAGGCCCCTATGCCGCCTTTGGCTTCTCCACGCTGCGCTACAAGGGCCAGCACGTGATGGAGACCTCCATGGGCATGGAGGAATTCGAGGAGGCTTACCAGACCTGGCTGACCGAGCGCGAGGAAGCGCTGGCCGCCGCCGCTGCCGAATAAGCGGACAGGTCTTCCCAGCCGGATAAACGCCCGCCTCGCCGTTTCGCGGCCCTGACCGCGACGGCGAGGCGATAGACAGGCGACGGCAGGCGGCGCTCCCCTCTCGGGCGCGCCCCTGCCGCCTGCTTGCACTCTGCAAGGAAGCGGAACCTTTGCATCCGCGCCCCCCAGCGGACGCGGATGGAAGGGCTTTGCCCCACCAAGGAGGTCAGTTTCGTGGCAAAATACATCCTCAAGCGCGTGCTGCGCTCGGCGATCACGATGCTCATCATCACCGTCATCGTCTTTTCGCTGCTGCGCCTGATGCCCATCGAGGGCTACTTTGAGAACTACGACAAGCTCTCGCAGACGCAGATCGACGTCAAACTGCGCGATCTGGGCCTGAAAGACCCGCTGCCCGTGCAGCTGTGGAACTACATAAAGCAGGTCTTTCAGGGCGACCTGGGCGAATCGAACGTCTTCCGCAAGGGCGTGGCCATCACCGAGATCGTGGCAGAAAAGATACCCATCTCCCTGCAAATGGGGCTTATCTCGCTGGCCATCGCGCTGGCGCTGGGCCTGCCGCTGGGCATCATGATGGCGCGCAGCACCCGCACGCGCTGGAAATTGTGGGACAAGTTCGGCACCATCTTCATCGTCATCGTGCAGGCGGTGCCGGCGGCGGCGTACCACATCCTCATACAGTTCGCCGGCTCGCAGGGCTCTTTGCATCTGCCCATGCTCTTCAAGCAGGGCGACCCGCGCAGCTATATACTGCCCATCTTTTCTCTGGCTATCGGCAACATCGCCTACTACGCCATGTGGCTGCGGCGCTACATGGTGGATGAGTCCAACAAGGACTACATCCGTCTGGCGCGCGCCAAGGGCCTGCCCAGCGGCGCCATCTCCCGCCGCCATATGTTCCGAAACGCCATGGTGCCGCTCATTCAGTACATCCCCAACAGCATCCTCTTTACGCTGATGGGCTCTTTGTACGTGGAATCGCTCTACTCCATCCCCGGCATGGGCGGGCTGCTGGTCACGGTCATCAAGCGGCAGGACAACACCATGGTGGTGGCGCTGGTGCTGATCTACGCGGCCATCTCCATCCTCGGCCTGCTCTTTGGCGACATCCTCATGGCCATCCTCGACCCCCGCATCAGTTTCACCAAGAAGGAGGGCGCGCGCTGATGAAACGCTACAAGGATCACAAGACCGAGCAGCTCGCCAGCGCCCTCGAAGAGCAGCTCAAAGAGCAGCTTGCGCAAAAAGAGGCGCAGGTCGCGGGCACGCCCTCGGCGGAGGCGGCGGCCACGGGGCTTTCCGACGAGGAGCTTTTCTCCTTTGCCGGCTTTGACGCCTCCGAGGCCGAGCGCGGCGGCTATTCCAACTACTCCTACTGGCGGGCGACGCTGCGGGTGTTCTTCAAAAACCGCATCGCCGTGTTTTTCCTCATCGTCATGGTTTTGACGCTTCTGTTCACCTTCATCCAGCCGCTTCTGCCCAACCAGCGCGACCCGCTGACCATCCACTACAACGAGACGGGGCGCACGCTTTCCAACCTCCTGCCCGGACAGGAAGGCTTCATCTTCGGCACCAACAACATCGGCCAGGACATCTGGGCGCGCATCTGGTCCGGCACGCGCACCTCGCTGTTCATCGGCTTTACGGTGGCCTGCGTGGAGGCCGTGCTGGGCATTCTCATGGGCGTTCTCTGGGGCTATGTGCGCAAGCTGGACTTTTTCTTCACCGAACTGTACAACGTGTGCGACAACATCCCGCAGACGCTTTTGCTCATCCTCATCTCCTACATCCTCAACCCGGGCGTGGATACGATCATCTTCGCTTTGTGCCTGACCGGCTGGCTGAGCATGGCGCGCTTTATCCGCAACCAGATCATCATCATCCGCGACCGCGATTACAACCTCGCCTCGCGCTGTCTGGGCACGCCGACGATGCGCATCGTCTTTAAGAACCTGCTGCCCTACCTTGTGTCGGTCATCACCATGCGCATGGCGCTGTCCATCCCCTCGGCCATCGGCAATGAGGTGTTCGTCACCTACATCGGCATCGGCCTGCCCTTGGACACGCCGTCTCTTGGCAACCTCATCGAGGCCGGGCGCGAGCTTATGACGATACCGTTTTTGCGCTATCAGCTCTACTTCCCGGTGGCGGTGCTGGCGCTGATTACCATTTCCTTCTACGTCATCGGCAACGCCTTTGCCGACGCCGCCGACCCCAAGAACCACGTCAAGTAAGGAGGGCCAGACATGGAGAACAACGTCATCCTCTCCGTGCGCGATCTGGATGTGAAGTTCACGCTGCGCGGACAGACGCTGCACGCCGTGCGCGGCGCCTCGCTGGACGTGTACGAGGGCGAAAGCCTCGCCATCGTCGGCGAGTCCGGCTCGGGCAAGAGCGTGTTCGTCAAGACCTTCATGGGGCTTCTGGACGCCAACGGCTTTATCTCCGGCGGGCAGATCCTCTACAACGGGCAGGACCTGACCGCCTACCGCACCGACAGGGACTGGCTGAAGATCCGCGGCCACGAGATCGCCATGGTGCTGCAGGACCCAATGACTTCCTTAAACCCCCTAAAGACCATCGGCAAGCAGATCGAGGAGGCCGTGAAGCTGCATCAGGGCCTGCGCGGGGCCGAGGCCAAGCGCGCCGTGCTGGAAGTCCTTCGGGACGTGGGCATCGACGAGCCGGAGCGCCGCTACCGCCAGTACCCCCACGAGTTTTCCGGCGGCATGCGCCAGAGGGTGGTCATCGCCATCGCCGTGGCCTGCCGGCCGAAGATACTCATCTGCGATGAGCCGACCACGGCGCTGGACGTGACCATTCAGGCGCAGATTTTGGAACTTATCAAGGAGATGCAGAAGAAGTACCACCTGACCACCATCTACATCACCCACGATCTGGGCGTGGTGGCCAACGTGGCCGACCGCATCGCCGTGATGTACGCCGGCGGCATCGTCGAGGTGGGCACCTGCGAGGAGGTCTTCTACGACCCCCGCCACCCCTACACCTGGGCGCTGCTTTCCTCGCTTCCGCAGCTGGGCGTGAAGGGCGAGCCGCTGTTCTCCATTCAGGGCACGCCGCCCAACCTCTTCCACGAGGTGAAGGGCGACGCCTTTGCCCCGCGCAACCCGCAGGCGCTGAAGATCGACTTCCTCGTCGATCCGCCGTATTTCGAGGTCTCCCCCACCCACAAGGCGCGCACCTGGCTGCTTGACCCGCGCGCGCCCAAGGTGGAGAAGCCGCGCATCATCGCCCGGCGCGAACAAAAGGAGGGAGAGGCATGAGCGCTGAACGCAAGAAACTGCTGGAAGTTGAAAACCTCACCGTGCGCTTCGGCTCCCGCCGCCACCCCTTCACCGCCGTCAACGGCGTCTCCTTCCACATCTTTGAGGGCGAGACGTTTGGGCTGGTGGGCGAATCCGGCTCCGGCAAGACCACCATCGGCCGCGCCATCATCCGCATCCACCCCACCTCGGGCGGCACGGTGACGTTTGACGGCCGGCAGATCAACGGCCGCATCCCCCGCGCCCTCGACCACGAGGTGACGCGGCGCATCCAGATGATCTTTCAGGACCCCATGGCCTCGCTCAACGAGCGCGCCAAGGTGGATTACATCGTCGCCGAGGGTCTCTACTCCAACGGCTTCCACCTCACCAAGGCCGAGCGCGAGGCGCGCGTGGAGCGGGCGCTGGAGGCCGTGGGCTTGCTGCCCGAGTTTGCCAGCCGCTTCCCGCACGAGTTCTCCGGCGGCCAGCGGCAGCGCATCGGCATCGCCCGCGCGCTGGTGATGGAGCCGGACTTCATCATCGCCGACGAGCCGATTTCGGCCCTGGACGTGTCCATCCGCGCGCAGGTACTCAACCTGCTCTCTGAACTGCAGAAGGCGCGGGGGCTGACGTATCTGTTCATCGCCCACGATCTGTCCGTGGTGCGCTTCATCTGCGACCGCATCGCCGTCATCCACAAGGGCGACATCGTGGAGCTGGCCGAGAGCGAGGAACTGTTCGCGCGGCCCCTGCACCCCTACACGCGCGCGCTGCTCTCCGCCATCCCCCAGCCGGACCCGGTGGCCGAGCGCCACAAGAAGCTGCTGGTGTACGACCCCGCCTGCCACCATTACGGCCCCGGCAACGAGCCTTCCTGGCAGGAGGCCTATCCCGGCCACTATGTGCTGGCCAGCGGCGGGGAAGTTTCCCAGTATCAAAGCATGTATTGAGAGGTGTTTGCCATGTTCGTTCCCGCTCCCCTCTTCCCCGGCGCGCGGGTGGCGCTGGTCGGCCCCTCCTCTGCGGTGTCGGAAGAACGGCTGCGGCGCGCGGACGCCCTCGTCAGCGCGCTGGGGCTGAAGCCCGTCTACTACCCCTCCTGCCTCTATGCCAGCCGCGACGGCTACCTCGCCGCTACGGACGCGCAGCGGGCGCAGGACATCATGCGCGCCTTTGAGAGCGACGCCATCGACGGCATCTGGTGCCTGCGCGGCGGCTACGGGGCGCACCGCATACTTCCGCTTCTGGACGCGGCGGTCATCCGTAAGCACCGCAAGTGGTTCGGCGGCTATTCCGACGTGACGGCGCTGCACACCTTCCTGAACCAGAAGTGCGGTCTGGAAACGTATCACACCATCATGCCCGCCACGGACTGGGCGTTGGACGCCTTTTCCCTCGAATCGCTGAAAAAAGCGCTTTTCGGCGGCCTTTCCGGGGCGCTGGACGCCCCCGAGGGCTTTGCGCCCCGGACGCTGGTGCCGGGCATGGCGCGGGGGCCGCTGTGCGGCGGCAACCTCTCCCTGCTGGCAGCCTCCATGGGCACACCGTGGGAGATCGACACGCGCGGGAAGATCCTCTTCCTCGAGGACGTGAACGAAAAGAGCTACCGCGTGGACAGCATGCTCACGCAGCTGCGCAACGGCGGCAAGTTCGACGACTGCGCCGGCATCATCCTCGGCCACTGGACGGACTGCGAGCCGGAGGACGAAAACTGCGCGCTCTCTCTGGAAGAGATTTTCGCGCAGCTCATCGTTCCGGCGGGCAAGCCCGCCATCTGCGGCTTTGCCTGCGGCCACAGCATGCCCACCCACGCCCTGCCGCTGGGCCGCGTCTGCGAACTGGACGCGGCGGCGGGCGCGGTGCGCATCGGGGAGGCGTAGGCGATGGACAACGCTGCTTTGCAGGCCAAACTCGCAGCCATACTCGACGCCTTTCCCGCGAAAAGCGCCCTGCACTGTGTCGACCTGACCTCGGGCGAGGTCATGGCCTCGCTGCGCGCCGCTACGCGCGTGGTTTCGGCTTCGACGATCAAGGTGGCGCTGCTCTTTTGCGCCCTGGAGGACGTCATGGCCGGGAAGCTGGCGCTGGATGCGCACATTTCCATCGCCCCGGAGGACTTCCGCGAGGACACGCGCGTGTTCGAGCCGGAGTACCGGCAGGACGGCTGTTCTTTGTGGGAGATGCTCTACTGGATGATCGTTTTGAGCGACAACACCGCCACCAACGCCGTCATCTCCACGCTGGGCTACGATCACATCAACGCATATTGCGCGCGGCTGGGGCTTGAAAATACCGCCTGCCAGCGCAAGATGCTCGACTGGACGGCGGTTCGGGAGGGGCGCAACAACTACACCTCCGCCCTCGACCAGTTCCACCTCTACGAGATGCTCTACCGCGGGGAGATTCTCAATGAAGAACTGCGCGCCGTGGCGGCGGACTTCCTCTCCCGCGTGCGCTCGTTCGACGAATTGCAGCGCTACATTCCCGACGCGGTGACCGTCTGGCACAAGCCCGGGGGACTGGATCATCTGACGCACGATGCGGGGGTGTTCTTCCTGAAAGGGCGGCCCTACTTCCTCGGTGTCTTTACCTGGGACGGCCCGTCTCTGGACGGACAGCCGGAGCAGGCGCGGCTCGTGGGCCGCGTCTCGCGCCTCGTCTATGACTTTATGAAGGAGAAACGCGCGTGAAGGCGATCGTCAATGCCGCCGTTTGCCCGCTGAAGGCGGAGCCGCAGTGGGAAAGCACGCTGGCGGATGAGGTTTTGTACGGCATGGTGGTGGACATCCTCGAGGAGGCCGCCCCCGGCTGGGTCCGGGTGCGCACGCACTACCGCTACGAGGGCTACGCGCCCAAAGAGCAGCTGATCGTCGGCGACGAGGCGGCGCGGGCTTGGGAAGCGCTTCCCAAGCGCGTGGTGCGCAACAAGAACTGCTGCGACGCGCTCTCCATCCCCAAGGTGCAGGGCTGCATTTTGCAGAGCGTGACGCGCGGCGCGGTGCTGGGCGTTGGCGGCGAGGCGGAAAACGGCTGGCAGAAGGTCGTTCTGGCCGACGGGCGCGAGGGCTTTGTGCAGGCGTCCATCCTCGGTACGCACTTCACCGCCCCCTGCTGCGAAGACGAGGCCGGTCTTAGGCGCGCCATCGCCGAGGCGGCGCTGCTCTATCGCGGCACGCACTACCGCTGGGGCGGCAAATCGCCTTTGGGCATCGACTGTTCGGGGCTGGCCTCCATGGCCTACATGCTCTGCGGCATCTGCATCTACCGCGACGCGGACATCGTCGAGGGCTTCCCCATCCACGAAATACCGCGCGAGCGCATGCGCAAGGGCGATCTGCTCTTCTTCCCCGGCCACGTGGCCGTGTACCTGGGCGAGGGACGCTACTGCCACTCCACCGGGCGCGCTGGCGACGACGGCTTCACCATCAACAGCCTCGACCCCGACGCCGAGGACTTCCGGCCCGACCTGGCCGAAAAGCTCAGCGCCGTGGGCAGCTATTTCTGATTTTTGAAAGGACGGACACAAATGAAAGTATTTTTGAGCGCCGACATGGAGGGCACCTGCGGCATCGTCGCCTGGCCGGAGACGGAGCGCTCCACGCCCATGGACTACGCCCCCTACCAGAAGCAGATGAGCCGCGAAGTGGCCGCCGCCTGCCGCGGCGCGCTCTCCGCCGGAGCGGAGGACGTGCTGGTCAAGGACGCGCACGATTCCGCCCGCAACATCGACCCCACCGTGTTGCCGCGCGGGGCGCGCATCCACCGCGCCTGGTCCGGCGACCCGCTCTCGATGATGACGGGGCTGAATCAGGAGACGTTCGACGCCGTGTTCTTCACCGGCTATCACGCCTGGGCGGGCTGCCCCGGCAACCCCCTCAGCCACACGATGAATTTGAAAAACGACCACGTGACCCTCAACGGAACGATGTGCAGCGAGTTCCTGCTCAACGCCTACACCGCCGGCTATTACGGTGTGCCCGTGGCGCTCATCACCGGCGACAAGGCGCTGTGCGATTTCGCCCGCGAACTGATCCCCGCCATCACCACCGTGGCGGTCAACGAGGGGCGCGGCAACGGCGTGACCTCCATCCACCCGGACGAGGCCGTGGAGCGCATCGAGGCCGCCGCCGCCAAGGCTGTGCAGAACGCCGCCCAGTGCAGGGTGCCGATGCCGGAGCATTTCCACATCGAGGTGGACTTCATCAAGCACCACATGGCCTACTCCAGGAGCTTCTACCCCGGCGCGTCGCTGAAGGACGGCAAGTTCGTCTGCTTTGACAGCGACGACTGGTACGAGGTACTGCGCTTCTGCCACTTCGTACTCAGCGATTGAGCGCGCATGCAAAAACGCCTTCGGTTCTCGCGAGCCGAAGGCGTTTTTGTGTACAATATCCTTAGAACAACCCCGTGATCCTGCCCGTTTTGTCTACGTCGATGTTCTCCGCGGCGGGGACTTTGGGCAGACCGGGCATGGTCATGATGTCACCGGTGAGGGCGACGATGAAGCCCGCGCCCGCCGAGACGCGCAGGTTGCGCACGGTGATGGTGAAGTTCTCCGGCGCGCCCAGCTTTTTGGGGTCGTCGGAAAAGCTGTATTGCGTCTTGGCCACGCAGACGGGAAGGTTGCCAAATCCCAGTTCCGTGAGTTGGCGCGCCTGCTTTTTCGCCGCGGGCAGCAGTTCCGCGCCCGCGCCGCCATAGACGCGGCGGGCGATGGCGTTTAGTTTTTCCTCGATGGTCATGGAAAGGTCGTAGCTGTACTGGAAGCGGTTCTCCGCCTCGCAGAGGCGCACCACTTCCTCTGCCAGCGCCACGCCGCCTTCGCCGCCTTTGCTCCAGACTTCGGAGAGAGCCACGTTCACGCCCAGCGCGCGGCACTTTTCTTCGACCAGTTTCAGTTCCGCCTCGGTATCGTCCGGGAAGCGGTTGATGGCCACCACGCAGGGCAGGCCGTAGACATTTGTGATGTTGGATACGTGGCGCAGAAGGTTCGGCAGGCCCTTTTCCAGCGCCGCAAGGTCTTCGTTTTTCAGCTCGTCCTTTTTCAGGCCGCCGTGCAGCTTCAGCGCCCGCACCGTGGCCACCACCACCACCGCCGCGGGGCGCAGGCCCGCCATGCGGCACTTGATGTCGAGGAACTTTTCCGCGCCGAGGTCCGCGCCGAAGCCGGCCTCGGTGACGGCGTAGTCGCCCAGTTTCAGGGCCATGCGCGTGGCCAGCACGCTGTTGCAGCCGTGGGCGATGTTGGCAAAGGGGCCGCCGTGGATGAGCGCCGGGGTGTGTTCCAGCGTCTGCACCAGATTGGGCTTGAGCGCGTCCTTGAGAAGCGCCGCCATCGCCCCCGCGGCCTTGAGGTCGCCTGCGGTGACGGGCTGTTCGTCGTAGGTATAGCCGACGATGATGCGCGAAAGGCGCTCTTTTAAGTCGGCAATGCTGGTGGCAAGGCAGAGCACGGCCATGATCTCGCTGGCGACGGTGATGTCGTAGCCGTCCTCGCGGGGCGTGCCGTTGACGCGGCCGCCGAGGCCGTCCACCACGAAGCGCAGCTGGCGGTCGTTCATGTCCACGCAGCGCTTCCAGGTGATGCGGCGCGGGTCGATGCGCAGGGCGTTGCCCTGATAGATGTGGTTGTCCAGCATGGCGGCCAGCAGGTTGTTGGCCGCGCCGATGGCGTGGAAATCGCCGGTGAAGTGGAGGTTGATGTCCTCCATGGGCACCACCTGCGCGTAGCCGCCGCCCGCCGCGCCGCCCTTGACGCCGAACACCGGGCCGAGGGACGGCTCGCGCAGGGCGACGACGCTGTTTTTACCGATGCGCCGCAGGGCGTCGGCGAGGCCAACGGTCGTAGTGGTCTTGCCCTCGCCCGCCGGGGTGGGGGTGATGGCGGTGACCAGCACGAGTTTGCCGTCCGGCTTCGCTGTATTCAGCAGGGAAAGGTCGATCTTGGCCTTGTAATTGCCGTACTGTTCGAGATACTCTTCCGCCACGCCCGCGCGTTCGGCGATCTTGCGGATGTGCCACATTTCGGTCTGTTGGGCGATCTGGATGTCGCTGAGCATAGGACCCCTCCTTAGCCGTTGGGATGCCGCCGCGCGCTGAGGCGGCGGTAGACGAGTATGCCTAAGAGGCTCAAAGCCAGCGTCACGCCGAAGGCGATGAGGGCGAACTGATAGTCCTTCAGCCCCAGGGCGTCGCCGGTGACGGTCGAAGTGACGATCGAGGGGATGCGGGCCACGGCGGTGATGCAAAGCCATGTGCCCAGTTTCATGTCGGTGAGGCCGATGAAGTAGGAAAGCAGGTCCTTGGGCGTGCCGGGAATGAAAAAGACGATGAAGGTGAGCAGGTTGAGCCGCCGGGAATCCTGCAAAAAGCGCAGCGAGCGTATCTTTTCGCGGGGGAAGAACACTTCCACCAGCTTGACGCCGAAGCGCCGCACGAAGAGAAACACCAGCGCGCTGCCGATGACGCAGCCGATGATGCAGAGGATGGTGCCCTCGACCGCGCCAAAGGCGTAGCCCGCACCCATCTCCAGCGGCTCGCCGGGGATGAGGGCGATGATGAGCTGAAAGACCACCATGCCCACGAAGATCACGCGGCTTACAAAGCCGGAGGAATCCACCCAGGCGCGGAAGCGCTCCGGCTCCCGCACAAATTCGACCATCGGCTTGCCCACCAGATAGCCGACCGCGCCGATGAAAATCAGCGCCACAATGATGGCGAAAAGGTATATCTTCTTTTTGTGCGCCTCGGTCAGCTGCGCCCGTTCCTGTCTGCGTTTCATACACTGTCTCCCTCAAACCGCGCCGCCCCGAAAGGCGCGCACGCTTAGTATACCACATTTCGGGAAACAAGTATAGTCCATCGCTTTCAACGTTTTATCAACGCGCTATTTTTTCGGCTTGCGGTCGAAGAAGGGGCTCTTGCCGTAGGCGGCGATGGGGATGGCCAGCCAGACGACGTCGAAATCCTCGTATTGCATCAGCTGCGCGGCCTTGCCGGCGGAGTAGAGCACGCGGCTGTCCACACGGTCGTCCGCGGCCACGGAAACGGCGCTGCCCACGGCGATGCCCAGGTCGATCATGTTGAAGGCGCAGCGCGCCCCGGCAGCGTCGGCGGAGGCGCAGCTGTCAAAGCCGCAGAAGCCGCACACCATCAGCCCCGCGCGCGCCGGTTTTGCGCCGATGAGTACGAGGGCCTGCGCCGTATCCACATTGTCCGCGTCGCGCAGAAAGAACTGCACGGCGGGGTTGCCCGTGGCGGCGACTTCGCGCATTTTCTCCGCGAGCGCCTTTTTCTCCTCGCCGGTCAAGACCATCGTCAGTATGTTGTCCACGCCCTTGGCCTTGGGCGCGGTGCGCGCGGCGGCGCACATGCGCGCGGCGGTGGCCAGAATGGCCTGCCGCTCCATCTCGTCCGAATCGTAACGCATGATGATCTTCTCCTTTCCAAAGGTCGCTTACAGAAGCGGTATCATCTCCGCCAAACGCTCAAAGACCAGATCGGGCTTGTTGGGGTAGGCCGCGAGCATTTCCGGCGTGGTTTCGCCGCTCATCACGAGGATGGAGAGCATGCCGCTTTTGAGGCCGGTCTCGATGTCCGTATAGAGGCGGTCGCCGACCATGGCCAGCTGGTCCACCGCAAGGCCGGTGCGCTTAAGCGCCGCCTGCACGATGCCGGTGTGGGGTTTTCCCACCACCAGATCGGCGCGGCGGCCGGTGCTGGCCTCGATAAAGGCCATGATGGCGCCGATGTCCGGGGCGAAGCCCGTCTCCGTGGGGCAGTTGAAGTCCGGGTGGGTGGCGATGTAGGGAAGCCCGGCGCGCACGAAATCGCACACCGCGGTCATCTTCTTATAATCCAGCGTGGTATCGTAGCCGACGACGACGATCTCCGGGGCGGTTTGATCGACCGTCACGCCCGCCTCGCGCATCTCCTCAAGGAGAAATTCGTTGCCCAGCACAAAGGCGCGCTTGCCGGGGTACTTTTCCAGCAGCACGGCGGCGGTGGCCTCGCCGGAGGTCAGCACCTTTTCGCGGCCCACGTTCAGGCCCATGCGCGCAAGGCGCTGTACGTAGAAATCGGCGTTGTGGGAGGAGTTGTTGGTGAGAAAGAGGAAGTCCCGCCCCGTTTCCTCCGCGCGGCGGATGAAGTCCAGCGAGCCGGGGATGAGGTTTTCGCCGAGGTAGAAGGTGCCGTCCATATCGAGGAGGAAGCAGCGCACGTCCTGTATGTTCACGCCCTGTCCCCCTCAAAGCTGATCTTGCCGCAGGAAAGGCTCTGCACGGCGGCCAGCGCCTCCACGCGGTAGCCAGCGGCGCGCAGTTTTCCCATGCCGGGCTGGAAAGCCTTGGCGATCACCGCGCCCACGCCCGCGACTGTGGCCCCGGCCTGTTCCAACAGGCGGATGCCGCCGAAGGCCGCCTCGCCGTTGGCGAGGAAATCGTCGATGAGCAGCACGCGGTCGCCGGGGTGGACGAACTGCGATTTGAGCGTGAGCTGGTAGCTGGCGTTCTTGGTGAAGGAAAAGACCTCCGTCTGGATGACGCCCTCCTGCAGGATGCTGGACTTGGACTTTTTGAGGATGACCATGGGCACATCCAGCGCCTGCGCGGTCATCACCGCCGGGGCGATGCCCGAGGCCTCGATGGTGGCCACGCGGGTGATGCCCTCATCCGCAAACAGGCGGGCGAACTCCGCGCCCACTTCGCGCATCAGGTCCACATCCACCTGATGGTTCAAGAAGGAATCCACCAGCAAAACATCCTCCGAGAGGGCGCGCCCATCGCGCAGTATCCGTTCCTCCAGCAGCTGCATTCGTATCCCGACCTTTCCCGTTCTTTCCCTCTATTCTACCGCATTTGCGCGCGTTTTGCAAGGCGCGGGGCGAGAAAAGGCCCGCCCCGCGATGCTGCGGGACGGGCGCGTTATGCGGCTTTTACCGCACGGGGCAGACGCCGTTGGCGCACTCGGCGGCGCCGATGTCCAGTTCGGTCTCCTCGTGTTCGTATTTGGAGATCAGCGAGGGGTTGAAGGCGCGCATCTTCCGGCGGCGAGCCTCGTATTCCTCCTCGGTGATGGCCTCGTAGGGCAGAAGCTCGTAGAAGTTGTCGTCATAGCTGAGGAAGGAGAGGGCGACCACGTCGTCCCAGTGTTCCCAGACCCAGTCCTCCACCGCGTCCCACTCGTTGTCGCGCACGTGGACGGTGATGGAGCAGTTGTGGTCGACGTAGTGTTCCATGAACATCTTGTAGTTTTCCAGCTGCTCGATGGCGGAGACGTCGGCCTTGACCTTGCCCGCGGGCGCCTTGACCGGGAACTCCACCACCTTGGTGCGGCAGGTCTCCGGGTCCTGCCCCACTTCGGGGAAGACGGGGTAGCCGAGGTCCTCGCAGACGCGGCAGAGCGGGTCGCTGGCGGAGATGCGGATGCGGCGCACGTAGTAGGGCGCGTGGGAGTAATGCACGCCGCTGGAAACGGTGGGCAGCAGCGAAAGCGTGCCCTCCGGCTTGATGGTGGTGACGAGCAAAGGCGCGTTCAGCCCCAGCGAAGTGGCGGCCTTTTCCGCGGCGATGTGCGCGGCGGCGCGCAGGCGATCTAACAGGGCGGCCTGTTCCTCGCGCGTCATGCCCACGGCGTTGACCATGTCCTGCCAGCCGGTCAGGGAGCAGCCCAGCAGGCGGTCGCGCTGCTGCACCTGATTCCAGCGGTGCATCTCCAGTTCGCGGCAGGTCATGCGCAGCCCGGCGCGGGCGCTGAGGCGCTGGGCGTCGAGCAGGGCCTTTTCATCGAGCTTGCCGTCCTTCACAAAGGCCATGACGTTGACGGTGGTGAGGTTGCACAGGCCGTGGCTGTCCAGCAGGATTTCGCCGCAGGGGTTGCAGCCGCAGAAGTTGGGGCGGCGCTTGAGGCCCGCCACTTCGTTGACCCAGCCCGGCTCGCCGGAGTAGCGCATCTGCTTTAAGTGCCAGTGGAGCTGCTCGCGGGTGGGCTTGCGGCGGTAGAAGATGGAGTTGTTGCTCATCTGGCGGTGGGCGATGGCCTTGTCGATCTCCCAGCGGCCGCCCACCTGGCGGTAGAGATTGCCCTTGGCCTGAATGCACTCGGTATCGTCCTGGTCGATGAGGCCGATCTCCGAGGTGCGGCGCACGCCGCCGGAAACGACGTTTTCGCCGATGATGTTGGCGATGTCCAGAAGGTCGATGGGGCGCAGCAGGGTGCGCTCGCTGTTGTCGCGCAGACCGGCGGAGCGGATGACGCGGTGGATCTTATCCAGCATCGTCATCATCGACTCATAGCCGCTGGCCGTGCCGCCGAAGACCTTGAGGCGCTCGCCGCGCGGGCGGATGGAATCGTATTCGACGATGACGCGGCGGATGCGGCCGTATTCCTGATTGGAGAGAATTTGGAAGTAGTGGTCGATGGCCTGCGCCCAGCCCTCCTTGGAATCGCCGATGGCGAGGGTGACGGTATCGCCGGAGAAGGTAAGGTCCGTGTACTCCAGGCGCTCGTCCGAGGGGCGCGGGGTGTATGCCTTGTGGACGATCTCGAGGTCGGTGCGGATCCTGGGGAGCTTTTTGGCGTCGTCCTTGAGTACGCGCACGCCCACGCCGCTGCCGATCATCAGAAGATAGAACAGATCGTGGAAGGCGTGGAAATCGTCGATGACCTCAAAGGCGCAGTTGTAGTTGGACATGGGGTAGGCCTCGGAAACGGGCGTGGCGCCCACCCACAGCGTGCGGCCGGAGAGGAACTGGCGCAGGTGGAAGATGTTGTCGTAGAGCTTCTCCGCCTCCTCGCGCGTAGTGGGGGCGAGGGAGCAGTTGTACTCCACGGCGCGGCGCACCGTTTCCCACCAGAACTCGCGGCGGTTGAGCGCGGGGATATAGCGCGAATAGGTGCGCGAATAGACGAACGAACCCAGTTCGCCCATGGGGCTGGAGGCGTGCTTGTACGGGGAGAGGAACTCGCGGGTGAGCAGCCCCTCCTTCCACTCCACGCGGCCGCGCGTCTTTTCCTTGTCCACGCGGTAGAGGATGTATGCCTTGGCGGTGGGGAAATGGTCCTGCTCAAAGAGCGATTCCTCCACCGCGTCCTGAATGGTCTCGATGTCCACAATGCGCTCATCGCGCTTTGCCAGCGCCTTTTCCACGCCGTCCACCACGGCTTCGACGTCCATATCGTGTTCGCCGGCGGCGGCCGCCGCCAGCGTCACGGCGCGGACGATGAACTCGCGGTCGTAATCGACGATGTTGCCGTTGCGCTTCCTCACCTGCATGGCTCGTTGCTCCTTTTTGTATCTCCTTGACGCGAAACGCGCAAAAAAACGCAACATCTTGTGTTTAAGACACAGATGTCACACAACATCTAGGATTATAGCACACTCCAGCGGGGAAGTCAACGAACAGAACGTTGAAAGTTTGGTTGGATTTTTGGGCGGTCTGTTTACAGGCGCAGACCTTTGACGTCCTTGACGCGGGAGAGGATGATGTTGGTGGAAATGTCGCGGACGCCCGGCAGCGGGTCGATGACCTCGCGGATGAGGCGCTCCATCTCCTCCGCGTCGGCAGCCACGGCGTGGACGTGGAGCTTGTTTTTGCCGGTGACGCGGTAAATTTGCGTGACGGTATCGCAGGCGTTCAAAATGTCCGTCACTGCGGAAAGCGCCTGCGGTTCGGTCTCGATCTCAAAATAGCAGGAGACGGCGCCGCTGATCTTCTGCGGATCGACGATGGTGGTGTATTCCTCG
This sequence comes from Candidatus Pullichristensenella excrementipullorum, assembly GCA_018713365.1. GTDB lineage: Bacteria > Bacillota > Clostridia > Christensenellales > Aristaeellaceae > Pullichristensenella > Pullichristensenella excrementipullorum. Next base: position 11,064 of record DVOU01000051.1, on the reverse strand, counting down.
ATGACGCCGCGCTTTTCCAGCGCCTGCACGCGCATCTTCACCGCCACGCGCGATATGCCCACCCGCTGGGCGATGTCCGAATAGGACATGCGGGCGTTTTCGATGAGCAGGGAGACGATCTTCTGATCCAGCGCGTCCAGTCCTTGCAAAAACACAGGCATCCCTCCGCCTCCATTATAGCCGCCGCCAAAACATAATGCAAATTAAATTTGACACACAGGCCGCGCGCGGTTATAATTACTTACGAAACGATATTTTCAAATTACGATTTGAAAGCAGGGGATGGACGATGGACAGGGACCTGACGCGCGGGCCGGTGATGAAGACGATGCTGCTCTTCGCCGTGCCGATGATCCTGGGCGATCTTTTGCAGCAGTGTTACAACGTGGCCGACACGCTGATCGTCGGCCGCTTTCTCGGCGCGGACGCGCTGGCGGCGGTGGGCTCGGCGTTCACGCTGATGACGTTTCTGACCTCCATACTGCTGGGGCTGTCGCTGGGCAGCGGCGCGGTGTTTTCCATCTGCTTTGGGCAGCGGGACATGGGCCGCCTGCGCGAGGGCATCCGCGCCTCGTTTGCCCTGCTTACGGCGGTGACGGCGCTTTTGTGCGCGCTGGTATACGGCTTTTCCGAGCAGATCCTCGACTTCATGCGCGTGACGGGAACGGTGCGCGACCTGATGCGCGAATACCTGTTGGTCATCTTCGCGGGGCTGCCGGCCATCTTTTTGTACAACTACTACGCGGCGCTTCTGCGCTCGGTGGGTGATTCCACTTCGCCGCTCATCTTTCTGGCCGTCTCGGCGGTGATGAACATCGGCCTCGACCTCTGGTTCGTGGTGGGGCTCGAGCGCGGCGTGGCCGGGGCGGCGGAGGCGACGGTGATCTCGCAATACGTCTCCGGCGTGGGCATTTTCCTCTACGCGCGCAAAAAGCGGCCCGACCTGCGCGCGAAGGGCGTGCGGGTGCGGCTTGCGCGCATGAAGGAGATCGCCAGCTTTTCGTCGCTGACCTGTATCCAGCAGTCGATCATGAATCTGGGCATCCTCATGGTGCAGGGGCTGGTGAACAGCTTTGGCACCACGGTGATGGCCGCCTTTGCCGCGGCGGTGAAGATCGACGCCTTTGCCTATCTGCCGGTGCAGGATTTTGGCAACGCCGTTTCCACCTTCATCGCCCAGAACTACGGCGCGGGCAATGAGGAGCGCATGCGCGCGGGGCTGCGCGGGGCGGTGAAGGTGTCCGTGGGCTTCGGTCTGCTCATTTCGGCGCTGATCTGGCTCTTTGGCGCGGATCTGATGGGCCTGTTCATCGACGCGGGCGAGGCAAATGTGGCGGCGATCGTCGCCGAGGGTGTGCGCTATCTGCGCATCGAGGGCACGTTCTACTTCGCCATCGGCTGCCTGTTCCTCTTCTACGGCCTCTACCGCGCCATGGGCAGGCCGGGCATGTCCGTGGTGCTGACGGTGATCTCGCTGGGCGCGCGCGTGGCGCTGGCCTACGCCCTCTCCGCCATCCCGGCGCTGGGAGTGGTGGGCATCTGGTGGTCGGTGCCCATCGGCTGGTTCCTGGCCGACGCGGCGGGGCTTTGCTACTACCTCTCCCGCAAAAAGCAGCTCTACGCCCTGCCAAAGCGGGCGGACTGAGGCGCGCATTCTCCTCCCCCGCCGCTCATACCATGGCAGGGACGCCCCGCAGGGCGCGCCCGAGACTGGCAAAGGGGGAGCGGCGATGGAATTACTGGGCATTTTTCACAAAAAGACGTTCATGGAGGCGCGCGGCGTCTGCGAGGCGCCGTACATCGAAAAGGGCGGCCACGCGCTTTCGGCGCGCGACGCGGCTACAAGCGGCGGGGTGATGGCCTGCGCGCTGGGGCGGATGCGCAACGCCGCCAAGCTGGCGGAGGAACTGGGGCTGATGCGCGAGGAGCGTTCGCTTGCGCGCATCGTACTGGCGGCCTACGCGCGCTGGGGCGAGGATTACATCGAACACATCGAGGGGCCGGTGCTGACGGCGGTACTCGACCGCGACGCGGACGCGCTCATCCTCTGCCGCGACCGCATGGGCGAGCGGCGCGTATTTTACACCGCCCAGGACGGCTGCGTGGCCTTCGCCGACCACCCGGACATGCTTTTGGAGGCGGGCTGTCTAAGGCCGGTGGTGGACATAGACGGCCTGCGCGAGCTGTTTGGCCTCGGGCCGGCGCGCACGCCGGGAAAGACGCCGTGGCGCGGCATGTACGCTTTGGAGCCGGGCTGCGCGCTGGTGGCGCGCGGGGAAAGCGCGCGCGTGCGGCGCTATTTCCGCCTTGAGGCGCGCGAACACGAGGACGACGCGGCAGCCACGGTGGAGACGGTGCGCATGATGATCGAGCGCGCCGTGGACGACATTGCGCCGCTGCGACCCGCCGCCATGCTCTCCGGCGGCATCGACTCCACGCTTCTGACCGCGCTTCTGCGCCAGCGCATGGAGCCGGTGCGCAGCTTTTCCGTGGACTACGAGGGCAACGACCGCCACTTCCGCGCCAACGCCTTTCAGCCCGCGCGCGACGCGCCCTACATCGCCCTGGCCGTGGAGCGCATCGGCTGCCAGCACACGGCGGTGGAGCTTACGCAGGCGTCGCTGGCGCAGGCGCTCGAGGAGGCCGTGGACGCGCGCGGCTTCCCCGGCATGGCCGATGTGGACAGCTCACTTCTGCTTTTCGCCCGCAGGATCGCCCCGCAGGCGCGCTTCGCGCTCTCCGGCGAATGCGGCGATGAGGTGTTCGGCGGCTACCCGTGGTTCCGCGACGCACACAGCATAAGCGGCGAATCCTTCCCCTGGTCCGGCTCGCTGGAACTGCGCGCGGGCGTACTCAGGCGGCGCGTGCGCGAAAAGCTGGACATCCGCGAATACGTGCGCGGGGCGCTTTCCGAGGCCATTTCCCGCGTGGAACACCTGCCGCACGAGAGCGCCGAGGGCCGCTGTCTGCGCACCATGCAGCACATGTGCTTTGCGTTCTTCATGGCCAATTTGCAGGAGCGGGCGCTCGCAATGTGCGAACACAGCCACCTGGGGGTGCTGACGCCCTTTGCCGACGAGCGGCTGGTGCAGTACATCTACAACGTGCCGTGGGAGATGAAGTTCATGGGCGGGCGGGAGAAGGGGCTGTTGCGAGAGGCCGCGGGCGCGCTGCTGCCCGAAAGCCTGCGCTACCGCCGCAAGAGCCCCTACCCCAAGACCTGCGACCCCGCCTACGCGCGCATCGTTTGCGGCATGGTGCAGGGCATGCTGGCGGAAAAGAAGAGCCCCATTTTGCAGTTGGTGGACGCGCGGGCGCTGGAAAAGCTGGCCGCCTCGGACCTCTCCCCCGCGCAGACGCCGTGGTTCGGGCAATTGATGGCCGGGCCGCAGATGCTGGCCTACCTCTGGCAGGTGAACGCCTGGCTCGCCGCCCGCCACGCGGAAGTGGCGCTGTGAGCGCGCCAAAATGGAACGGGGCCGCCCCTCATACGCACGGGGCGGCCCTTCGTCTGTCCTTTGCTCATTCCGCGACCACGGCGCCGAAGTTGGGCAGCAGCGTGGTGCGCATGTAGATGTATTCCGAGAGCGTTTCCACCTGTTCGCCCTCGAAGAGGAAGCGCACGCCCTGCACGCCGGTGAGGCCGCAGAGGGTGTTGACGATGGCGTAGACGGCGGTGCGCTCGCGCGCCTCGTCCAGCTCCTGACAGGCGCTGTAAAAGCGGGCGGAGAGGTCCACCGTGGCCACGCCGTCGCGCACGCGCACGCCGAGGATATCCGTGCCATCCAGCGCCCGGGGCAGGGGGCTTTGCGCGCCGAGGAAGCCCGCCAGCTCCTCATTGAGCAGCGCTTCGAGCAGGGCGCGGGGCGAAAGGGCCTCGCCCTGGGAAAGCGCCGCCTCGCGCAGCACCAGTTCCCCGCTTTCATTGGCCAGATAGAGGCGCGCGGCGCCGCCGATGCGGCCGCTCAAGTCGCGCCTGCGCAGCCCCCCTGCGTCGGCGGCGACGGTCCGCTCCCCCACCTGCATCTCTTCCACGGCTGCGCCGTCGATGCTGACGCGCACGGCGTCCAGTTCCGGGCAGAAGGAACACAGCGTCAGCGTCAGCGCGCCGCAGAGCTGCCAGCGCTCCACGCCCGTGCCTTCCAGCGCCTCCCCGCGCAGATTGATCTGCAAAACGCGCTCGCCGGCGTCGGTGACGGTCAGCACCGGCTCGCCCGCCAGCAGCTCGCCGCCGGCGATGGGGCGGGCGCAGGCGCGCGCGACGGGGCCAACGCAGAGCTGCTCGATGAGCGTATTGACGAGCGTCGCGCGCGTGAAGGTGACCTCACGCATCTCGCTCATCAGCCACTGGCCGTCCGCTGAGGGGAAATAGAGCGCCGCCGTGCGCGTGACCGACGCCTGCGCGTCGCCCAGATAGCGGTCGGACTCGGCCTGCATCTGCGCCCAGACGGCGGCCACGTCGGTCTCCGCGCCGGTGAACACGCCGCAAGGCAGGCCGAGCAGGCCCTCCTCGCGGCCGCCGATGAGTACGTTGACGCCCTCGACGCCGTCCAGTTCCAGAAGCGTGGCGGCGATGCCCAGATACATGCGCAGAAGTTCCTGCTCGCTCTGCACGTTGCGGGCGTCGATGGAAAGATCGACCGTGACCAGGCCGCCGGAGAACTCGCGGGAGATCACCCGCGCGTCGCCGGGGACCACGCTGGCCTGCGCCGCGCCGCCCGTGGGCTCGAGCAGGGCTTCGAGCGCCACGTCCAGCAGCGTCTCGCCGCTTTGCACCAGCAGCGTGCGCGAGGCCGGGGCCAGGGAAACGCCGTCGCTGGCGGCGTAATGGAGCGTGACTTCGGCAAAGTACTCCGCCGTGGCCTCGCCCAGCAGCAGCTGCGGCGCTTCGGCCTCCGGCTCAGGCAGCGCGGCCTCGCAAAGCGCGCCAAGGGGCAGAACGGCAAGCGCCAAAATGAGCGCCAACGCGCGTTTCATGGAGGTCTCACCCGCTTTCCTGCGCGGCGCTTTGGCCGCTATCTCGTGATGATGGGAAGGTCGATGATGAAGGTGGTGCCCTTGTTCTCCTCGCTCTCGGCGCGTATATCGCCATCGTGCAAAAGCACGATCTGGCGCACGATGGACAGGCCCAGGCCGGTGCCGCCCGTCTCGCGCGAGCGCGCCTTGTCCACGCGGTAGAAGCGGTCGAAGATGTGGGGCAGGTCCGCGGCGGGGATGCCGATGCCGGTATCCTCCACGCGCACGATGGCGCGCTTGCCGGCGCGGGCAAGCTCCACGCGCACCTCGCCGCCGCGCGGGGTGTACTTGATGGCGTTGTCGATGACGTTGTAGAACACCTGCTGGAGCTTTAAGCTGTCGCCCACGGTCTCGCAGGGATCGCGCACGAGGCAGGAAAGCTCGATGCCGCGCTCGCGCGCCAGCGGCGAGAGGCGCTTGACCTGCTCGGTGACGATGTCGCGCAGTCGGATGTCGGCGACGTTGAGGCGCATGCCGCCGCTGTCGATGTTGACCAGCGTCAAAAGGTCGCTGACGATGCGGTTGAGGCGGTCGATCTCCTTGTTGATGTCGGTCAAAAACTCCTTTTGCATCTGCGGATCGTAGTTTTCCTGATAGAGCAGCGTTTCCAGGAGGATCTTCATCGTGCTGAGCGGAGTCTTCAATTCATGGGAGGCGTTGGAGACGAACTGGTTGCGCGACATGTCCAGCTTTTCCAGCCGCTCGGACATGGAGTTGAAGGCGCTGGCCAGTTGGGCGAACTCGTTTTTGCCGCGCACTTCCACGCGGGCGGAAAGGTCGCCGCGGCTCATGCGCGAGATGCCGGCGCTCAGTTCACCGATGGGCCGGGTGATGGTGCGCACCACGAACATGCTGATCAGAAGCGCCGAGGCTGCCACCAAGAGCATCCACAAAAGCATCTGACTGCGCAGGGAACTCAGGTTTTCGTAGATTTCCTGCGCCTGCGAGATGTAGACCAGCACGCCAATGAGTTCGGCCTCGTGATAGATGGGCGCGGCGTAGAGCCCGGTCATGGCGCGCACGCCGGTCAGCGAGGTGAGCGAGCCGGGCTCGACGCTGGCGCCGGTGTCCTCGGCGTCGTAAAAGCCGTAGTCCCCGCCCTCGCCGGTCAGCACATTGGCCACCTCGGCGTTTTCAAAGCGGCGGCCGTTGAGCTGGCTGTAAGCGTCCACCTGCACCACGCCATACTTGTCCAGCACCAACACGCGGCTCAGACCCTCGCTGCTGGCGTCGGCGGCGCTTGTGAGCATGGCGCTCGCGTCCAGCGAAAACAGCGTCTCGCTCATGATGGAGGAAAGATTCTCCGCGACGCGCTGATCGTCCCGCACCCGCTGGTTGAACATGTAATCGCCCACCAGCTGGATCAGCGTGGCCGCCACCACCGAAAAGGCGATGGAGATGATCAGCAGATAGGCGATGAGTATCTTCCAGCGGATCGAATATAAAAACGCTTTGACCTTAGTCCTTGTCAGTGAAATAATAGCCCACACCCCACTTGGTGAAGATATATTCGGGCTGGCTGGGTACGCGCTCGATCTTCTCGCGCAGGCGGCGGATGTGTACGTCCACGGTGCGCAGATCGCCTAAGTAGTCGTACTTCCAGATCGTCTCCAGAAGATTCTCGCGCGAAAAGACCTTGCCGCGGTTGGTGACAAAAAGCTGCAAAAGGTCAAATTCCTTGGCCGTCAGGTTGACCTCGCGCCCGCCGATGACCACGGAGCGGTTGTTTAAGTTGATCTGCATATCGCGCACGGTGATGACGCGCTGGGTGTTTTCCTTTTGCATCATCGCCGTGCGGCGGAAGATGCCCTTGATGCGCGCCTTGACCTCGAGGATGTTGAACGGCTTGGTCATATAGTCGTCCGCGCCGTATTCAAGGCCGAGGATCTTGTCCATATCGTCGCCCTTGGCGGTGAGCATGATGATGGGCACGTTGCTCTTTTCGCGGATGCGCTGGCAGACCTCGATGCCGTCCAGCTTGGGCAGCATCACGTCCAGCAGCACCAGGTCATACTGCCCGGCGAAGAACTTGTTCACGGCTTCCTCGCCATCCTGCGCCGAATCGGTCTCGTAGCCATCCTGTTCGAGGCTGTATTTCAGGCCCTTGACGATGAGCGGCTCGTCATCGACGATCAATATCTTTTTCGGCATGGTCTTCCTCCCCATATGCCCCCGCGCCAACTGCGGCATGATTTTCATGGTTTTGTCATCATTATTATATACGATTGTCCCGAACAATTCAAGTGTTGACTGGTAAATGTTAGGATTTTACAGAGTACTGTACAAATGCGCCGCGCAAGTGGTATAATATAGCCGTCCGCCGGCGCTGTCCGGCGAAATACCGCTTCAAAGGAGAACTTGCCATGCGTCGCAGGGCGGTCGCGCTCTTTTTTGTCTTGCTCACGCTGTTTGCCTGCCTTGCTCCGCAGGCCCTTGCCGCGCCGTCGGACTGGGATGAAAACAACCCCGGCGCGCTTTTGCCCGACCACCTCTACGCCCAGAGCGCCGTGCTTATCGACGCGGAGACCGGCGACGTGCTGTTTGACAAGGATTCGCTGGTGCGCATGTATCCCGCCAGCACCACCAAGATGATGACGCTGCTGCTCGCTCTGGAGAGCGACATTCCCCTCGATCAGGAGATCGTCATCCCCGAAGTGGCGGAAAACGTGCCCTCGGACAGCTCGCTCGTGCCCGTGTACGAGGGCGAGCGCATGACCTTTCAGGACCTGCTCTACGGCACCATGCTGCACTCGGGCAACGACGGCGCCAACGCCATCGCCTATCTGGTGGGCGGCAGCATCGCCCAGTTTGTGGACATGATGAACGAACGCGCCGCCCAGATCGGCTGCACCGGCACGCACTTTTCCAACGCCCACGGCTATCACGACGAGACGCATTACTCCACCGCCCACGACCTCGCCCTCATCGCCCAGGAGGGCATGCGCAACGAGACCTTTCGCCAGATCGTCTCCGCCGCCACCTACACCATGGCCCCCACCGTCAACCGCGGGGCCTACAACCTCACCAATACCGCCGCCATGGTCAACCCCGCGAGCCAGTATTACTACGAAGGCTGCGTCGGCATCAAGACCGGCTTTCACAGCCGCGCCGGCCAGTGCTTTGTGGGCGCTTTGGAGCGCGACGGCGTCTCCCTCATCAGCGTGGTGCTGGGCGCGGGGCGCACCTCGAGCGACACGGCGTTCAAATGGGAGGACACGGAGAAGCTCTTTGAATACGGCCTTTCCCAGTATCAGCCGTATCTGCTCACCGACCTTTACGAGGCCTCGGGCCGCAACATCAACACCGTCAGCATCGCCAACGCCGCCGAGGACGACGCCCAGAAGGGTCTGCTGGAACTGCGGCTGTCGCAGTTGAGCGACGATAGCTACACCGTGCGCATCCGCACCGGCAACGAGGCCATGGCCGAGGCGCTGGCGGACTTCGCCGCCAACACGCAGATCACCTACAACGATGGCCTGCGCGCGCCCATCGACGAGGGTCAGATCGTCGGCACACTGACCTACACCGCGCCGGACGGCACGGTCATCACCGGCATGCTCAGCGCGGAGCGCGCCATGCAGGCGCGGCCGGAACACGCCTCCATCTACGACGTTCTGCCCTTCCTGCTGCCGCTCGAGCCGTTCTTCTCCAGCGGCTTTGCGTGGGTGGCGCTGGCGCTGGTGGTGCTTGTCATCTTCATCCTCCTTATCCATCGCGCGCGCAAAAAGGCAGCCACCAACCGCCGCCGCGCCGCCGTGTACCGCGCCAAGCGCCGCGCCTACGACCATGCCGAGGCCGAGCGCCGCCGCGCCGAGGCCCAGCAGCGGCTGACAGAGCGCCAGCGGCGGCAGAGAGCAGCCAACGCCCAGCGGCGCCCCGCGCCGCGCCCACAGGGCCAGCAGCGCCCGCAGAGCGCCCCGCGCAAACGCCCCGGCCCCCGGGACGACAACTGGCGCTATTGACCGCACGGCCCTGCTGTAACGCAGCAGGGCCTTTGTGAAAAACATCCGCGCCCGCAAAGCGGCGCATGAACGCGGCGGAGAAAATAAGGCGGCTCTCCCCGCGCGGACCGTGGCCGGGAGCCGCGCCGGCAGAGGGCACATCATGAAGAAACTGGCAGTCATCGGTTCCATCAACATGGACGTCGTCACCCGCGTGGAGCGCTTTCCCCGGCCCGGAGAGACGCTGACGGGCACCGCCTTTTCCACCATTCCCGGCGGCAAGGGCGCCAATCAGGCTGTGGCGCTGGGGCGGCTGGGCATGCCGGTGCGCATGGCGGGCTGCGTGGGCGACGACGCCTTTGGCGAGAGCTATCTGCGCAACTTCGCCGAAAACGGCGTGGACACCTCGCTGGTGCGCGTGCGCAAGGGGCAGACCACGGGCACGGCCTCCATCGAGGTCAACGCCGAGGGCGAAAACCACATCATCGTCGTGCCCGCCGCCAACGGCGAATGCGACATGGAATGGCTGGAGGACGCATTGCGCGCGCTTGAGGACTGCGACATCTTCCTGCTGCAGCACGAGATACCGCTGGACGTGGTCCACGAGGCCATCCGCCGCCTGCACGCAATGGGCAAGACGGTCATCCTCGATCCCGCCCCCGCCACGGCCGTGCCGGAGGACGTGCTGGCGATGATCGACTACATCACCCCCAACGAATCCGAACTGCGCGCCATCACCCCCGCGCTGGGCGAGGAGGCGGACGCGCCCGCGCGGGTCAAATACCTGCTGGATCTGGGCGTGGGCTGCGTCATCAACAAATCCGGCGGCAACGGGGCCTATGTGGCCGCGCGCGGGGCGGAGGTCGTCCATATCCCCGGCTTCCGCGTGCAGGTGGTGGACACCACCGCCGCCGGCGACACCTTCAACGCCGGGTTTGCCGCCGGGCTGGCGCTGGGGCTTTCGCTCGAGGACGCGGTGCGCGTCGGCCACGCCGCCGCCGCCCTTTCCGTCACCGCCTTTGGCGCGCAGGGCGGCATGCCCCACCGCGATCAGCTGCCGACGCTCTTGGGCGAGGAATGGCGCGCGAAGCTGGCGCTGTGAGAAAGGCCGCCTGCCGGGGCGCGTCCGCGAGGGCGTTTCCCGGCGGGCGCTCCCCTCTCCCCCCTCCGCCGGCGGGAAAGAGAAAATTTCCTGTGAATTTGGCGGCTTGCTATTGACAAGGCGTTCGTATTATGCTATGATATTAGACGTCGCCGCGAGAGCGGCAGGCGCAGGGAAGCCTGTGGGAGCATAGCTCAGTTGGGAGAGCACTTGCCTTACAAGCAAGGGGTCACAGGTTCGAGCCCTGTTGTTCCCACCATATCCGGTCCGGTAGTTCAGTTGGTTAGAATGCCAGCCTGTCACGCTGGAGGTCGAGGGTTCGAGCCCCTTCCGGATCGCCAAATGCCTTGGTAGCTCAGCTGGTAGAGCAGTAGACTGAAAATCTACGTGTCGGTGGTTCAACTCCGCCCCAAGGCACCATGCGGTAGTAGCTCAGTTGGTAGAGCGCCACCTTGCCAAGGTGGAGGTCGCGAGTCCGAGTCTCGTCTACCGCTCCATTTTTATTTGGTGCCATAGCCAAGTGGTAAGGCAAAGGTCTGCAAAACCTTCATTCCCCGGTTCAAATCCGGGTGGCACCTCCAAAGGAACAGGGCGATCCGTTGCCGGGTCGTCCTGTTCCCCGCAAAGGCACATGGAAGCGTATCGAAGTGGTCGTAACGAGCCGCACTCGAAATGCGGTTGTCTGAAAGGGCACGTGGGTTCGAATCCCACCTTCTCCGCCAATCGACCGCTGACAAGTCTTTGTCAGCGGTCGAATTGTTGTAACGCAAAACCCCCTGCATTCGCTGGAAATGCAGGGGGTTTTGCGCGTTAATGCATTCTGAAATCCAGGTGCGCGGGCAGAGGCTCGTCCGTGTGCTTGAGTTCCTGCAAGCGGAACCAGAGGTTGGAAAGGGAAATTTCCCCCTCGCGCACGTCGGTAAGCACGATATTGCCGCGCAGGATGCGTTCGGCTGCTGAGAGCTTTCCCGTTTCCAGCAGCGCTTTGGTGCGCAGCACTTTCAC
>DVOU01000050.1:0-21159 GCA_018713365.1 Candidatus Pullichristensenella excrementipullorum | reverse complement strand
GGCGTGGCCGGGGCAGTCCACGTGCGCGTAGTGACGCTTGTCCGTCTCGTACTCAACGTGCGCCGTGTTGATCGTGATGCCGCGCGCCTTCTCTTCCGGCGCCTTGTCGATCTCGTCATAGCGCATGGCCGCCGCCTTGCCCTGCTGGGACAGCGCCATCGTGATCGCAGCCGTCAGAGTCGTCTTGCCGTGGTCAACGTGGCCGATCGTGCCGATGTTTACATGCGGCTTCGTGCGCTCAAATTTTGCCTTCGCCATAATTCTTTCCTCCTGAGATCAATGCTTTTTGCCGAGGATCTTTTCGGCAATGCTGTTGGGAACTTCTTCGTAGTGGGCAAACTGCATGGTATAGGTGCCGCGCCCCTGCGTCTTGGAGCGCAGGTCGGTGGCGTAGCCGAACATCTCCGAGAGCGGCACAAGGCCGTCGATGGAGTGCAGCCCGGCGTGCATGTCCATGCCGGTGACGCGGCCACGGCGGGCGGTGATGTCGCCCAGCACGTCGCCCATGTACTCGTCCGGCACGACCACTTCGATCTTCATCATCGGCTCGAGCAGCGCGCAGTCCGCCTTGGCCAGAGCGTCCTTGAAGGCCATGGAACCGGCGATCTTGAACGCCATTTCGCTGGAATCGACCTCGTGATAGGAGCCGTCCAGCAGCGTGGCGGAGAAGTCCACCACTTCGTGGCCGGAGAGCAGGCCGCTCTGAGCCGCCTCGCGGATGCCCTGATCGATGGGGGCGATGAACTCCTTGGGGATGACGCCGCCAACGATCTTGTTGACGAACTCGTAGCCCGAACCCGGCTCGCGCGGGGCGATCTCGATGACGCAGTGGGCGTACTGGCCGTGGCCGCCGGTCTGGCGCACGTAGCGCGCCTCGGCCTTGGCCGCGCGGCGGATGCACTCCTTGTAGGCCACCTGCGGCTTGCCGACCGTGGCCTCGACGCGGAACTCGCGCAGCAGGCGGTCGACGATGATCTCCAGATGCAATTCGCCCATGCCGGCGATGATGGTCTGGCCGGTGGATTCGTCGGTGTAGGTCTTGAAGGTGGGATCTTCCTCAGCCAGACGGATGAGCGCCAGGCTCATCTTGTCCTGACCGGCCTTGGTCTTGGGCTCAATGGCCACGCGGATGACCGGCTCGGGGAACTCCATGCTCTCGAGGATGATGGGGTTGCCCTCCGTGCAGAGCGTATCGCCGGTGGTGGTTTCCTTGAGGCCCACGGCGGCGGCGATGTCGCCGGCGTAGATCTCGTCCATCTCCTCGCGGTGGTTGGCGTGCATGCGCAAAATGCGGCCGATGCGCTCGCGCTTGCCCTTGGTGGAGTTGTAGATGTAGCTGCCGGACTTCAGCGACCCGGAATAGACGCGGAAGAACACCAGCTTGCCCACAAAGGGGTCGGCCATGATCTTGAACGCCAGAGCGCTGAAAGGCTCCTTGTCGTCCGCCTTGCGGGTGATGACCTCGTCGGAGTTCTTCTTCGTGCCTTCCACCGGCGGGATGTCCAGCGGCGAGGGCAGGAAATCGACGATGGCGTCCAGAAGCGGCTGCACGCCCTTGTTGCGGTAGCTGGTGCCGCACAGAACGGGGGTCATGGTGCCGGCGATGGTGGCCTTGCGGATGCCGGCCATCAATTCCTCGTGGGAAAGCTCCTCGCCGTTCAAGTACTTCTCCATCAGGTCGTCGTCGGTCTCGGCCACGGCTTCGACCAGCGCGGCGCGGGCCTCCTCGGCGGCGTCCTTGAGGTCGGCGGGGATCTCCGTTTCGTCGATGGTGTTGCCCAGATCGTCCGTATAGATCTCGGCCTTCATCTTGAGAAGATCCACCTGGCCCTTGAAATCGGCCTCGGCGCCGATGGGCAGCTGGATGGGCACGGCGTTGGCCTGCAGGCGCTCTTTCATCATGGAGACCACGCGGTAAAAGTCCGCGCCGACGATGTCCATTTTGTTGACATAGGCCAGCCGCGGCACGTGATACTTCGTCGCCTGCCGCCAGACGGTCTCGGACTGGGGCTCCACGCCGCCCTTGGCGCAGAACACCGCCACGGCGCCGTCCAGCACGCGCAGGGCGCGCTCGACCTCCACGGTGAAATCAACGTGGCCGGGCGTGTCTATGATGTTGATCTGATGTCCGCGCCATTCGCAGGTGGTGGCGGCGGAAGTGATGGTGATGCCGCGCTCCTGCTCCTGCTCCATCCAGTCCATGGTCGCCATGCCCTCATGCACCTCGCCGAGGCGGTGCGTCCTGCCCGTGTAGAAGAGGATGCGCTCGGTGGTGGTGGTCTTGCCGGCGTCGATGTGCGCCATGATGCCTATGTTGCGAACGTGATCCAGGGTATGCGTTCTAGCCACGAAAATTTCTCGCTTTCTTTCAGAATCGTCCAGAGTTTAACACGGCCTTGACGGGCGTGTGTATCTTTTAACATGCCCCGTATAGCCGCTTTCAGCGCGCGACCATGCAGCCGCGCGCTGAAACAGGAAAGTCGTTTGCCGTAAATTACCAGCGGTAATGCGCGAAAGCCTTGTTGGCCTCGGCCATCTTGTGCATATCCTCGCGGCGCTTGACGGCGTTGCCGGTGTTGTTGGCGGCGTCCATGATCTCGCCGGCCAGCTTGTCGGACATATTGCGCTCGCCGCGCTTGCGGGCGAACATCACCAGCCAGCGCAGGGCCAGCGTCTGCCGGCGCTCCGGGCGGATCTCGATCGGCACCTGATAGGTGGTGCCGCCGACGCGGCGGGCCTTGACCTCGAGGGAAGGCATGATGTTGGCGATGGCCTGGTTGAAGACCTCCATGGCCTCCTGGCCGGTCTTCTGCGCGACCTGTTCAAACGCCTCGTAGCACACCGCCTGCGCGCAGCCGCGCTTGCCGTCGTACATGATCTGGTTGATGAGCTTGGTCACGACCACGGTTCCGTATACAGGATCCGGAAGCACTTCGCGCTTCGGGATAAATCCACGTCTGGGCATTGTAGTCCCTCCTAAATCGTATCAAAGACGTAAGCGACAAAGAAACGCTGGGCGTACCGGCGCGGGCAGGGGGATGTTGGCGCGTCCCCTCGCGACCGCCCTCGCCGCGCTTTTTTGCGCGCGCTCCCACGTTCCAAATGGCGTGCGCGCAAGGCGGTTTGGCTTGGGCTGCCGGTAACTTTCAAAAACCCGACAGGGGCGTACCCCCGTTACTTCTTGGGCCGCTTGGCGCCGTAGAGGGAGCGACCCTGCATGCGCTTGGCAACGCCCGCGGCGTCCAGAGTGCCGCGAATGATGTGGTAGCGCACGCCAGGCAGATCGCGCACCTTGCCGCCGCGGATCAGCACAACCGAGTGCTCCTGCAGGTTGTGGCCGATACCGGGGATGTAGCAGGTACCTTCGATCATGTTCGTCAGACGAACACGGGCGATCTTACGCAGCGCGGAATTCGGCTTCTTGGGGGTCTGCGTCTTCACAGACAGGCAGACGCCGCGCTTCTGCGGGCAATTCTGCAGAATGGGCGAATTCGACTTGCTGGTAACTTTCTCCCTACCCTTGCGGATCAACTGATTGATCGTCGGCATGGTATAGAAGCACCTCCTGAGTGGTTTGGGTCCCTTGGGGATGGCGAAAGCGCCGTCCCTGCCTCTATATACACTTCCGCAACCCTGGAAGGCAATAGCGTTGTTACTTGCGGATGCCGGCGGAGGCGGTTTTGACCTCCACGCCGCAAGCCTGACCGAGGGCCTTCATCGAGCTTGCCTCGACAAGGCGCACGCCCGCCTTTTCGCAGGCCTCGCGCACCTGCCGGGCGATGAAGAGGTCGGCGTCCATGGCCAGATAGGCCTCGGACACTTCCCCGGCGGCGATGGCGCGCAGAAGGCGGCGCGTGCCGACGACCTTTTCGGCGTTTTTCAGCTTTTCCAGCTCCAGCATGGCGCCTCTCCTCCCTTCGCCTTTTTGCAGCATCCAAACCATTTCATGATACCATCGGATGGCCGTTCTGTCAAGTAAAAACAATTTGACAAGCGCGCGTTCGGCGCGCGGAGCGCGGCGTTTGGTAAAGAAAGCGTATATTTGGAGCGCGCGGCCTTGCGCCTCGGGGCCGGGTCTGCTATACTCTTGCCGCAAGGAGGAATGGAAGAGATGCTCGATATACAAAATGTATCCAAGCGCTACGGAAAGACGCTGGCCAACGACGGCGTTTCCTTTTCCCTGGCGGGCGGGGAACTGGCAGTGCTGCTGGGGCCGAACGGCGCGGGCAAATCGACGCTGATCAAGTGCGTCGCCGGGCTTTTGCGCTTCGAGGGCAATATTCAGATCTGCGGCCACGGCAACAAGACGCTGGAGGCAAAGCGCGAACTGGGCTACATCCCGGAAATGCCGGCGGTGTACGACCTTTTGACCGTTTCGGAACATCTGGAATTCATGCGCCGCGCCTGGCGCATGGAGGACGACGGCTACGGCGAGGCGCTGCTCAAGCGCTTTGAGATGTGGGACAAGCGCGACAAACTGGGCAAGGAGCTTTCCAAGGGCATGCAGCAGAAACTGTCCATCTGCTGCCAACTGGTACACAGGCCGAAGGTCATCATCTTCGACGAACCGCTGGTCGGCCTCGACCCCCACGCCATCAAGGAACTCAAGGAGATGTTCGGCGAATTGCGCAAGGACGGCGCGGCGCTGCTCATCAGCACCCATATGATCGACAGCGTGGAGGACTACTGGGACGCGGCCTACATCATGATGCACGGCCGTCTGGCGGCGACCAAGCGGCAGGGCGACGGCGGCGAGCGCTCGCTGGAGGAGCTGTTCTTCGCCATCACCGAGGGCGGGGAGGCGGCGGAATGAAAAACGCGCTCGTCTATCTGCTGTTTACGCGCCTGAAAGCGCAGCTGAGGGAACTGGTGCGCAAGCCGGCGCGGCTTGTCTACCTTGTGCTGGTGGTGGCGCTGTTTGCCATCGCGCTGCTGGGCGGCGGCGAGGGCGGGGGCGCGGCGCGCGACGTGCGCGAACTTCCGGCGCTGGCCGGGGCCTTTTGCGGGCTGATGTTCGTCGTCCTCGTGGGCGCGGGCTTCAAAAACGGGGCCAGCATGTTCACGCTCGCCGACGTCAACCTGCTCTTTCCCGCGCCCATCCGGGCGCGCGCGGCGCTCTACTACGGGCTGTTTCGCCAGATGGGGGCCTCGCTGCTGCTGGGGCTGTTCCTGCTCTTTCAGTACGGCTGGCTGCATTCGCTCTACGGCGTGGGCGTGGGCGCGCTCATCCTCATCGTCGTGCTGTACGGCGTGAGCGTGTTTCTGGCGCAGGTGGTGGCCATGGCCGCCTATTCGCTGACCAGCATGTCGCCGCGCCGCCGCGCGCTGGCCAAGGGGCTGGTCTACGGCGTCCTGGGCGCCTTTCTTCTGGCGGTGCTGGCGCGCGCGGCGCTCGCCCCGGGCGGCATGTCGCTTGCCTCGCTGGTGGACGCCGCCGATTCGCCCCTCTTTCGCCTCATGCCCGTGGCCGGGTGGACGGCGGCCATACTCTCCGGCGCGCTGACGGGCGATTATGTCATGCTCATCGCCTACGCGGCGCTGACGGCAGCCTTCCTCGCCGCCGTGGTGGCGCTCATCACCCGCTGCGACCCCGACTATTACGAGGACGTGCTGCGCACGGCGGAAACTTCACACTCGGCCATCACCGCCCAGAAGGAGGGGCGCCTGGCCGAGAGCGCTCCCGCCAACGTCAAGGTGGGCAAGGTGGGGCTGGGCGGCGGCTGGGGCGCGAGCGCTTTCTACTATAAGCACCGCGTGGAGCAGCGCCGCTCCCGGCGCTTCGTGCTTTCGCCCCTGTCGCTGGTGTTCGCCGCCATCGTCATCATCTTCGCCTTCTTCATGCGCGAAAACGGCGCACTGCCGGTGTTCATCATGGCCGTGTACATGCAGATGTTTTCCGAGGCGCTCTCGCGCTTTGGCCGCGAACTGACCAAGCCCTACATCTACTGCGCGCCGGAAAGCTCCTTTGCCAAGCTGCTGGCGGCGCTGCGGCAGAGCGTGATGAACGGGCTGCTGGAATCGCTGGTGGTGTTCGTACCCTCGGGGCTGATCCTCGGGCTGGACGCGTGGACCATCGCGGCGCTTGTGCTGGCGCGCTGGTCGTTCACGCTGGTGTACAACGCCGACACCGTGGCGGAGATGCGCCTGTTCGGCGGCGTTTCCTCCAAGGCGCTGACGATGCTCTTTTACCTGCTGTTGATGCTGCTCATCGCCCTGCCGGGCATGGCGGCGGCCATCGCGCTGGCGGCGCTGGGCTATGCCGAGGCGCTGTGCTACGCGGCGCTGGCGCTGCTCAACGCGCCCATGGCGCTATTGGCGCTGTTCCTCTGCCGCGATATGCTCTCCTGCGCGGAACTGAACGAGGGTTGAGAAAGACAAAAACGAGCCGTCCCCGTATTGTGTGGGGACGGCTTTGTCGCGTTCAGACCTCAGGGGGAACGGCGCGGAAGTCCACCGTGCCGCGCAGGCAGTAGCGGCAGGCCTCCATGGGGCGGGGCTGGGTCAGTTTTTCCAGCGCCTGGGCGGTGCGCAGGCGGCTCTTCTCCCGGCGCAGGTCGGCAAAGACGCAGGCGCTCTCCGGCACGCGGCCAAGGGCGGCGGCGCAGGCCATGCGCGCGCAGGGCCAAAGGCGGCCGTTCAAATAGTACCAGTCGTCCGCGCCGCAGGCGCGCACCTGCCAGTAGAGTTCGTCATCCGTGCAGTCGCGGCGCTCGAGGGGGCCGAAGTCGGCCCACGGCCAGGTGTCCACGCGGTCCTGCTCGCGGAAGGAGATGATCTCCGGCGCGGGGGCGTCGTGTATGCAGAGGCGCACGCGCCCGCCTTCCAACAGGGCGTGCAGTTCCCCGGACGGCCGGGCAAAGCCGGGCGACTCGATGGACACCGTTTGCACATGCCCGCTTTCCAGCGCGAAGCGCGCGATCTCGGCGATGTCCGCGCGCGCGAGCGGTTCGCCGCCGGTGAGGCGCAATTCGCGGATGGAACGCGTGGCGGCAAAGAGGCGGCGCAGGTCGGAGAGCAGCTGCTCTTTGTCAAGCTCCGGCAGGGCGGCGCGCTCGGGGCAGAGCTGTTCGCAATGCGCGCACTTGCCGGGGCAGCGCGCGGTGACGCAGAAGCGCACGCAGCGCAGGAAGGGCCTGTGCCCCGGCACACAGGCGGTGGTGAGGCTGTACGCCGCGCCGCCAACGCGCAAAGCGAGGCCGCGCACAACGGCGGGACGCAGGCGGCCGAGGCGACGGCGCGCCCAGCGCTCGCCGGGGCGGTAGGGCCGGGGCGCCTGCGCCGGGGGCAGCACGCCCACGCGCCTTGCCCAGGCGTAGTAGAGGGCGTAGTTGCTATCGCCCGCCGAGTTCCACGGCTTCAGCGAGGAAAACATGTGGCAGATGCCGCGCTCCATCACGCCCGCGCGGTTCGGCGGGCAGGTGGTGTTGTTCCAGCGGGGGTCGATGGCGATGATGCGCTCGCCGCAGACGATGGAGAGCGCGTCCTGGTCCTGATAGCGCAGCTTGTCCTTGAAGCGCTCCAGCGCCTCCATGCTGCGGCTGTAAAGGTCGATCTTGCGCCACTCGGCGAGGTTGCACAAAAGCACGCCGGCGTTGAACACCATGCCGATGGGCACGCCGAGGATCTCGCCCATGCGCTGGGCGGAGGGCGGGTCTGTGGGCACCGCGCCCAGCAGCGCATCTCCCATGTCCACGGCGAAAAGGTGGGCGACGTCCTCCAGGACGACGATGTCGCAGTCCAGATAGACGATCTTGTCCTCCTCGGGCAGCACGTCCGCGGCCATGAGGCGGTAATAGGTCTCCTGCGTGTACCACTTTACTTCGCGCATGGCGCTGTGCAGGTACTTTCCGACCTCGCGCGGCTCTACGCGCACGTTTTCGCGCGCGAAGGCGGTCAGCGCCTCCGTCGAATCCTGCGAAAGCCCCTTGTGGAAGATGTAGACGATATATTCGTTCTCCGGGGAGGCGTGTTCCAGCATCGAGGCGATGGAGACGCGGCAGTAGGGCACATACTTGTCGTTGGTGGCGAAGAGGACGGGAACGCGCATGCCATTCATCCTTTCGTAGATCGGTCTTCGCGGGAAGGGGCGAGCGTGCGGTAAAAGTCGAGCAGCGCGGCGGCGGCGTCCTGAAGCGCGTAGCCGCCCTGTTTGAGCGCGGCCGCCGCCTCCTGCGAGGCCTGCGCGCGCGGCGGGCGGGGGAGGGAGAGGATCGCTTCGGCCCAGGCCTCCGCACCCGCCTCCAGCGGCAGGTAGGAGACAAGCGGCGTCAGCGCCACCTCGCGGGTGACGTTCGCGCTCGCCAGCGTGGGAAGGCCCGCGCACTGCCATTCCAGCAGCACCGTGGGGAAGCCCTCGAACAGCGAGGGCAGGGCCATCACGTCCATGGCGGCGAGATAGGTCTCCGGGTCCGGCACGCTGCCGGTGAACACAACGCGCTCTCCCAGCGGCGCGGCCTGCGCGCGCACCTCCGCCTCCAGATAGCCGTCGCCCACCAGCAGCAAGCGCGCGTCCGGGCGGGCCTTGAGGAGGCGGGAAAACACGTCCAATAAGAAGCGATGGTTTTTCTGGCCGTTGAAGCGGCCCACGTGGCCCACCACCAGCGCGCTTTCCTCAATGCCCAGCCTTTCCCGCGTCCGCGCCCGCGCGGCGGGGTCGAAGGAAAAGCGGGGGACGTCCACGGCGTTGGGCAGCACCGTGAAGGGGCGATCTTCGTAGAGCCACCTGCCCGCGTCGCGCCCGCAGGCGGCGGCGGCGGTGTAGCTCTTATAGAAGAAGGGACGCAGCCACCTGTCCTGCCGGATGTGGTTGCAGGTGGTGTTGTGGCTGTGGGGCACGCGCGCGCGGCAGCCGCCGAGCAAGGCGGCGAGCATCTCAAAAAACAGCGAGGAGGAATTGCCGTGGGCGTGGACGATGTCGTATTTTTCCCGGCGCACGAGGGCGGCGAGCGCGCGCACGTAGGCAAGTCCGGGCCGCTTTTG
Organism: Candidatus Pullichristensenella excrementipullorum; assembly: GCA_018713365.1. GTDB lineage: Bacteria > Bacillota > Clostridia > Christensenellales > Aristaeellaceae > Pullichristensenella > Pullichristensenella excrementipullorum. Next base: position 12,180 of record DVOU01000050.1, on the reverse strand, counting down.
CGGCAGAACGTACAGCCGCGCCCCGGCGGCCTCGATCTCCGCGCGCAGGGAGGGTTCCACCTCGCCCGGGGCAACAAAGCCCACCGCCGCGCCCGCCGCGCGCAGGCCGGGCAGCCTTTGCAGCGCGAACATGGTGATGCCGTTGCGCGTCACCGGCACGGTGAATACGTGCAGAACGCGCATCAGTCCTTCGCCTCCAGCGCGGTGACGGTGGTATCGTATTTGCCGGTCTTCTGCGCCTCGTAGAGCTTGGCGTCCACGAGGAAGCGGTACATGAAGCTGTACATAAAGTGGTAGATCAGCCCGGGCGCGCCGTCCAGAAAGCCGAGCTGAAAGATGTAGCGGAAGATGAAGATGCACAGCACGCGGAAAAAGCGCGGCAGGCGGTAGTAAAGGCCGGTCTTGAGTTTGCGCGTGCGGCGGATGCCGGCGTTTTGCAGGTCTTCTTCGCCCTGCGCGCCCAGCACGTCCATCACCTCGCGGCCCGAGTACCAGACCAGCTTGCTGGCGAAGTGGCCGACGCTTTTGAAATCGTAGTGGTCGAAGCGGGCGCGTATGCGCACATCGCGGCCCTCGGAGAGGATGGTGTGCTCGTCCATGTAGCGCTGCTCGATGCGGCCCCAGCCGTTGCGGAAGATCATCAACTTGCGCTTCTTGGCCCCGCCGAAGCGCAGGCGGCGGCCCAGCATGTAAAAGTCCGCCTCCATGGTGATGCCGCCCACGCCGCTCTCCCGCTTCGCCTCGAGGATGGGCGCGCATTCGGCCTTCACCGCCTCGGTCATGCGCTCGTCGGCGTCGATGCGCAGCACCCATTCGGTGTCGATGCCGGCGTTGTCCAGCCCCCAGTTGAACTGATGGGCGTAGCCGCAGAAGGGATGGACAAACACGTCCGCGCCGTATTCGCGGGCGATGTCCACGGTGCGGTCGGTGCTGCCGGAATCCACCACCACCACGCGCGAGGCAAAGCCGCGCAGCGAGGAAAGGCAGTCCGGCAGGTTTTTTTCTTCGTCCTTGGTCAGCACGATGGCGGTGAGGTCAGCCATGTCCTTCCTCCGTTCTGCGCACGCATTCTTCCAGAGTGAGCGTTCCCGGGGCGAAGCCGTGGTCGGCCATGTCCTCGCGGTAATAGAAGCTGCCAAAGGCGCGGCGCGCCATGCCCGACTTGCCCAGCATGCGCACAGGCGCGTTCAAAAAGCGGGGGAAGAGGGCGTGGTGGCCGTGGGCTTTGGCGACGGCGCGGGCGAGGTCCGCGGTGGAGGCGATGAAGGTCTGCGGGTGGAAAATGCCGCCGGCGCCATCGTCGATGTGACGGCGGACGCACTCGGCCAGATCGTCTATGTACACCATGCCGCGGCGGTTGGGAAAGTCGGGAAACAGCGGCGCGCGGCGGGCCATGGCGGCCAGCGCGTTGTAGTTGCCCTTGCAGCCCCTGCCAAAGACCATCATCGGCCGCAGGATGGTCACGCGGAAGCGCTCGTTTTCCAGCGCGCGCAGGCCGTGTTCGGCCTCCAGCTTGCTGCGGCCATAGGCGCCCGAGGGCGAGGGCGAGGTCTCCGGCGTGATCCCGCCATCCTCCCCGGCGGGGGCGGCGTCGCCAAAGACGATGGCGCTGGAGAGGTAGATGAACTGCCTTACGCCCATCTCCCGCGCGCGGCGGGCGCAGGCCACGGCCAGATCGCGGTTGACCGCCTCGTAGAGGGGCCGCAGCTCCGGCTTGGGCGACACGTGGGCGATGCCGGCCACGTGCAGCACGCAGTCAAAGGGCGAAAAGTCGAACGATCTCCAGCCTTCGCCGTGCATGTCGAGCGATGTTGCCGCGTAGCGGTCGGGAAACGCCGCCAGACGCCGCTCCACGGCCGTGCCGATGAAGCTGTGCTGCCCGGCGATGAGTACGTTAAGCACCTTTTTTGCCTCCCGTTCCTCCCTCGCGCACGCCCTCGGCGCGCAGCACCGAAATGATGGTGCCGAAAAAGCAGCGCGCGTCCATGTTCAGGGAGAGGTTTTCCACATATTCGCGGTCGTAGCGCACCTTGACGGGGATGGGCAGTTCGTCGCGGCCGCTGATCTGCGCAAGCCCGGTGATGCCGGGCCGCACGGCATTGACCCCCGCCTTTTCGCGCGCGGCGATGAGGTCGTACTGGTTGTAAAGCGCCGGGCGCGGGCCGACGATGGACATGTCGCCCTTCAATACATTGAAAAACTGCGGCAGTTCGTCCAGGCTCGAGCGGCGCAGGAAAGCCCCCACGCGCGTGATGTAGCGCGAAGGGTCCTGCAAAAGGTGGGTGGCGGTGTCGCGCGGGGTGTCTGTGCGCATGGTGCGGAATTTGTAGATGGTGAAAAGCCGCCCGCCGCGCCCCACGCGCTTTTGCCGAAACAGCACCGGCCCCGGCGAGGAGAGCTTCACCGCCAGCGCCACAATGAGGTATACGGGCGAAAGGCAAATCAGCGCCAGCAGCGACAGGATCACGTCCGCCCCCCGCTTGATATACGGATACATCACTCCATCGGCAGGCTGTCGATCAGCGCCACGCGCCGCGCGTGCCGCCCGCCCTCGTGTCCGGTGGCGAGGAAGGTGTCCACCAGCAGTTTGGCCGTGTCCTCGCCCACCACGCGCGCGCCCACGGCGATCATGTTGGCGTCGTTGTGCAGGCGGCTCATCTTTGCGGTCAAAACGTCCGTGCAGTTGACGCAGCGGATGCCGGCAAGGCGGTTGGCGGCCAGCGAGATGCCAAAGCCCGTGCCGCACACCAGCACGCCGCGCTCGCATTCGCCGCTTTTGACCAGCAGGGCGGCCTTGCGGCCATAGACGGGATAATCGCAGCTCGATTTATCGGGGCAGCCGCAGTCCACCACCTCGTGGCCCTGCGCGCGCAGATGCTTAATGAGCATCTGGCGGTAGTCGTAGCCGGCGTGGTCGCTGCCGATGGCGATCTTCATATATGTACGCATCCTTTCCGGCGATTTTTTGCATGCCTATTATAACACATTTCGCAAAGCCTGAAAAGAGCGTATTTTTGCAGGAAAACTTGCATGAATGAATAAATTTTGCAGGAAGCGCGCATTGGCGGGAAATGCGGCGCGGAGGTTAAATTTTGGATTTTTCGCCCTTTGAGCGGCGAGACCGGCGAAAATGGCCCTTGACAAGCGAAAAACCGTTTGATACAATATATCATTGCGGTAATATGGACAAAGCTCCCCTTTTTGGGCTTTTTGGCGCAAAAATGGGCCGCAGAACCGGGAGTTTGGACAGCCTGCCGCAAAACATCGCCACCGACTCGTGAAAAATTCGCAAAGAATTTACACGCATGTCTGCCGACCATATTAGAAAGTGTGGGGTGATTTTTGGATGGTTCATCCGGTGCAGATGGGCAAGCGCACGCGCATGAGCTTTGCCCGCATTGAGGAGGCGCTGGCCGTACCCGACCTGATCGAGGTGCAGAAGAACTCCTACCGCAACTTCCTCAAGGAAGGGCTTCGCGAAGTTCTGGCCGACGTTTCCCCCATCACGGACTACTCCGAGAGCCTGATCCTCGAATTTACCGACTACTCGCTCGACGACAAGCCCAAGTACACCGTGGAAAAGTGCAAGGAGCGCGACGCCACCTATGCCGCGCCCCTGAAAGTCACTGTGCGCCTGACCAACCGGGACACCCATGAGATCAAGGAAAGCGAGGTCTTCATGGGCGATTTCCCGCTGATGACCGAGCATGGCACATTCATCGTCAACGGCGCGGAGCGCGTCATCGTCTCGCAGCTGGTGCGCTCGCCCGGCGTGTACTTCGCCCGCACCATCGACAAGACCGGCGCTTTCCTCTATTCGGCGCAGATGATCCCCAACCGCGGCGCGTGGATCGAGTATGAGACCGACACCAACGGCGTGGTCTACGCGCGCCTCGACCGCGCCCGCAAACTGCCGGTGACGGTGCTTCTGCGCGCCCTGGGCATCGAGTCCGACGAGGAGATCACCCGCCTGTTTGGCGACGACGAGCGCGTGGCGGCCACCATCACCCGCGACGCCCCCGCCGTCAACGACAAGGGCGAGATGCGCTACAAGAGCCGCAAGGATCAGGCCCTCATTGAAATTTACAACAAGCTGCGCCCGGGCGAGCCGCCGTCCGTGGAATCGGCCACCAGCCTGATGAACGCCCTTTTGTTCGACCCCAAGCGCTATGATCTGGCGCACGTGGGCCGCTACAAGTTCAACAAAAAGCTGGCGCTGGCCGGCCGCGTTTCCGGCATGACCGTGGCCGAGGACGTGAAAAACCCCTGCACGGGCGAGATCCTCGTCTCCGCCGGCGAGGTCATCACCCGCGACGCTGCCGAGCGCGCCCAGAACGCCGGCGTCAACGAGATCGTGGTGCAGGCGGATGGCCGCGAAGTGCGCGTCATCGGCAACAACTTCGCCTACCTCAAGCCTTTCCTCGCCGACTACGACCCCGACCTCTACGCCCAGTACGAGGAAAGCGACGTGCGCTTTACCGAGCGCGTGCATGTGCCCACGCTGATCGCGCTTTTGAACCGCGTGCGCGAAGACGGACTGCCCCTTGGTCAGGCGCTTAAGGAGGCCGCCAATCAGCTCGTGCCCAAGCACGTGCTGGTGGACGACATCGTTTCCTCCGTCAGCTACCAGTTCGGCCTCTTCCACGGCATCGGCGATGTGGACGACATCGACCACCTCGGCAACCGCCGCGTGCGCTCCGTGGGCGAGCTTTTGCAGAACCAGATCCGCGTGGGCCTGTCCCGCCTGGAGCGCGTGGTCAAGGAGCGCATGGCCATTCAGGATCTGGACAAGGTGCGCCCGCAGGATCTGATCAACATCCGCCCGGTTTCGGCGGCCATCAAGGAGTTCTTCGGCAGCAGCCAGCTTTCGCAGTTCATGGATCAGCCCAACCCGCTGGCGGAACTGACGCACAAGCGCCGCCTGAACGCCCTCGGCCCCGGCGGCCTCAACCGCGACCGCGCTTCCTTCGCCGTGCGCGACGTGCACTATTCGCACTACGGCCGCATCTGCCCCATCGAGACGCCTGAAGGCCCGAACATCGGCCTGATCGGCTCTCTGGCCACCTACGCGCGCATCAACGAATACGGCTTTATCGAGGCGCCCTACCGCAAGATCGACAAGGCCACCGGCGTGGTCACGGACGTCATCGAATACATGACCGCCGACGAAGAGGACCACTACGTCATCGCCCAGGCCAACGAGCCCATCGCCGAGGACGGCACGCTCAAAAACGAGCGCGTCACCGTGCGCCGCCGCGACGAGATCGTCGAGGTGGACCGCGCGCAGGTGGACTACATCGACGTCAGCCCCCGGCAGCTGATCTCCGTGGCCACCGGCATGATCCCCTTCCTCGAGAACGACGACGCCAACCGCGCCCTGATGGGCTCGAACATGCAGCGTCAGGCCGTGCCGCTTTTGAAGCCCGAGGCGCCCGTCGTCGGCACCGGCATCGAGTACAAGGCCGCCTGCGACTCTGGCGTGGTGCTGCTCTCGCGCGAAAACGGCGTGGTCACCCGCGTCACCGCTGACGAGATCACCATCCGCGGCGAGAGCGGCGAGGAGATGAACTATCACCTCACCAAGTTCGCCCGCTCCAACCAGGGCACCTGCATCAACCAGCACCCCATCGTCAAGGAAGGGGAAATGGTCAAAAAGGGCCAGGTCATCGCCGACGGCCCCTCCACCGACGAGGGCGAAATTTCCCTGGGCCGCAACGTGCTGATCGGCTTTATGACCTGGGAGGGCTACAACTACGAGGACGCCGTGCTGATCAGCGAGCGGCTGGTGAAGGACGACGTGTACACCTCCATCCACATCGAGGAATACGAGTCCGAGGCCCGCGACACCAAGCTCGGCCCGGAGGAGATCACCCGCGACATCCCCGGCGTGGGCGAGGACGCGCTGCGCGACCTCGACGAGCGCGGCATCATCCGCATCGGCGCGGAAGTGCGCGCCAATGACATCCTCGTGGGCAAGGTCACGCCCAAGGGCGAGACCGAGCTGACCGCGGAAGAGCGCCTGTTGCGCGCCATCTTCGGCGACAAGGCCCGCGAGGTGCGCGACACCTCCCTGCGCGTGCCGCACGGCGAGTTCGGCATCGTCGTGGACGTGAAGATCTTCACCCGCGAGAACCGCGACGAGCTTTCCCCCGGCGTCAACCAGATGGTGCGCGTCTACATCGCCCAGAAGCGCAAGATCTCCGTGGGCGACAAGATGGCCGGCCGCCACGGCAACAAGGGCGTGGTCAGCCGCATCCTGCCCGAGGAGGACATGCCCTTCCTCGCCGACGGCACGCCGCTGGACATCGTTCTCAACCCGCTGGGCGTTCCCAGCCGCATGAACATCGGCCAGGTGCTGGAAGTGCATCTCGGCCTCGCCGCCCGCGCGCTGGGCTGGCATGTGGCCACCCCGGTGTTCGACGGCGCCAACGAAGCCGACATTCAGGAGCAGCTGGAAAAGGCTTCGCACATCCCCGAGGAGCCGCTCTTTGACGAAAACGGCCGTCCGGCCATCCAGTTCTCCAAGTGCGGCATCAACATCGAGGGCAAATTGCAGCTCTACGATGGACGCACGGGCGATCCGTTTGACAACAAGGTGACGGTGGGCTACATGTACATGCTCAAGCTGCACCACCTGGTGGACGACAAGATCCACGCCCGCTCGACCGGCCCCTACTCTCTGGTCACGCAGCAGCCTCTGGGCGGCAAGGCCCAGTTCGGCGGCCAGCGCTTCGGCGAGATGGAGGTCTGGGCGCTGGAAGCCTACGGCGCCAGCCACGTGTTGCAGGAGATCCTCACCGTCAAGTCCGACGACACCGTGGGCCGGGTCAAGACCTATGAGGCCATCGTCAAGGGCGAGAACATCCCCGAGCCGGGCATCCCCGAGTCCTTCCGCGTTTTGATCAAGGAGCTTCAGTCCCTGGCGCTGGACATCAAGGTGCTGGACGGCGAGGGACAGGAGATCGAACTCAAGGACCTCGACGAAGACCCGTTCGACCGCGAGAGCGAGTTCAAGGACGAACTGGTGCCCGCCCTCACCCCCGAGGCCTTTGCCGAGGAGGACAACGCCGAGGCTGAGGACTTCGACTTTGACGACCTCGAACTGGGCGACGACGATCTCAATCTGGACGACGATTTCTAATATCGAAGGGAGCGAGGCTGCTTGTTTGAACTAACGAATCTTGACTCCATTCAGATCGGACTGGCCTCCCCGGAGAAGATCCGCCAGTGGTCGCACGGCGAGGTGACCAAGGCCGAGACCATCAACTACCGCACGCTCAAGCCCGAGCGCGACGGCCTCTTCTGCGAGCGCATCTTCGGCCCCACCAAGGACTGGGAGTGCAACTGCGGAAAATACAAGCGCACCCGCTTCAAGGGCGTGGTGTGCGACAAGTGCGGCGTGGAAGTGACCAAGGCCAAGGTGCGCCGCGAGCGCATGGGCCACATCGAACTGGCCGCGCCCGTGAGCCACATCTGGTACTTCAAGGGCATCCCCAGCCGCATGGGCACGCTGCTCAACATCAGCCCCCGGGCGCTGGAACAGGTTTTGTACTTCGCCAGCTACATCGTGCTGGACCCCGGTACCTTCCCGAATCTCGAAAAGTACAAGCTGCTTTCCGAGAGCGAGCATCAGATGAAAAAGCAGCAGGCGATGGAGAACGGCTGGGAGTTCCGCGTCGGCATCGGCGCCGAGGCGGTGCGCGAAATGCTCTGCGACATCGACCTGGACGCGCTGGCCAAGGAACTGCGCGATGAACTGCAGGAGATCTCCGAGCGCGAGACCCGCCGCGACAGCGAGGGCCAGAAGCGCCAGCGCATCATCAAGCGCCTCGAGGTCGTGGAGGCCTTCCGCACCAGCGGCAACAAGCCCGAGTGGATGATCCTCGACGTGGTGCCGGTCATCCCGCCGGAGTTGCGCCCCATGGTGCAATTGGACGGCGGCCGCTTCGCCACCGCGGACTTAAACGACCTCTACCGCCGCGTCATCAACCGCAACAACCGCTTAAAGCGCATGCTGGAGATGGGCGCGCCGGACATCATCGTCCGCAACGAAAAGCGCATGCTGCAGGAGGCCGTGGACGCCCTCATCGACAACGGCCGCCGCGGTCGCCCCGTCACCGGCGCGGGCGGACGGCAACTTAAGAGCCTGTCCGACCTGTTGCGCGGCAAGCAGGGCCGCTTCCGCCAGAACCTGCTGGGCAAGCGCGTCGACTACTCCGGCCGTTCGGTCATCGTCGTCGGCCCGCCGCTCAAGCTCTATCAGTGCGGCCTGCCCAAGGAGATGGCGCTGGAGCTGTTCAAGCCCTTCGTCATCGAGCGGCTGGTCAATCAGGGCATGGCCGTCAACGTCAAGACCGCCAAGCGCGCCGTGGAGCGCGTGCGCCCCGAGGTCTGGGACGTGCTGGAAGGCGTCATCAAGGATCACCCCGTGATGCTCAACCGCGCCCCGACGCTGCACCGCCTCGGCATCCAGGCCTTTGAGCCGGTGCTGGTGGAGGGCAAGGCGCTGAAACTGCACCCCCTGTGCTGCACCGCCTTCAACGCCGACTTTGACGGCGACCAGATGGCCGTACACGTGCCGCTGTCCATGGAGGCGCAGGCCGAGGCCCGCTTCCTGATGCTCTCGGCCAACAACATCTTGAAGCCGCAGGACGGCAAGCCCGTCGTCTCCCCGACGCAGGACATGGTGCTGGGCTGCTACTACCTGACCATCATCCGCCCCGGCGCCAAGGGCGAGGGCAAGTACTTCACCGACGTGGACGAGGCCCTGATGGCCTACGCCACCGGCGAACTTTCCCTGCAGGCCAAGTGCCACATCCGCCTTTCCCGCATGTGGCAGGGCGAGGAACACCACAAGGTGGTGGAGACCACCATCGGCCGCGTGATCTTCAACCAGGCCATCCCGCAGGACATGGGCACCAAGCCGCGCGAGACGCTGGACGACATGTTTAAGCTCGAGATCGACGAAGTGGTGGGCAAAAAGCAGCTCGGCCGCATCGTGGACGACTGCTACCGCACCCACGGCGTCACCGTCACCGCGCAGATGCTCGACGACGTCAAGGCGCTGGGCTTCAAGTTCTCCACGCGCGGCGCGCTGACCGTCTCCGTGGCCGACATCATCGTGCCGCCGGAAAAGGCCACCATCCTGAGCGACGCGGAGAACGAAGTACACAACATCGAGCGCGCCTTCCGCCGCGGCCGCATGTCGGAAAACGAGCGCTATTCCTCGGTCATCCGCATCTGGGAGCAGGCCACCAACGACGTCACCAAAAAGGTCATGGACGCGCTGGATGAGTTCAACCCCATCAACATGATGGCCACCTCCGGCGCCCGCGGTTCCATCAACCAGATTCGCCAGCTGGCCGGCATGCGCGGCCTGATGGCCTCGCCTTCGGGCAAGATCATTGAGTTGCCCATCCGCGCCAACTTCCGCGAGGGCCTGTCGGTGCTGGAGTTCTTCCTCTCCTCGCACGGCTCCCGCAAGTCGCTGGCCGATACCGCCCTGCGTACCGCCGACTCGGGCTACATGACCCGCCGTCTGGTGGACGTGTCGCAGGAGAACATCGTCCGCGAAGTGGACTGCTTCGCCGCCCATGGCGAGAAGGTGCGCGGCCTCAAGGTCAGCGACATCCGCGATGGCGACGACGTCATTGAGTCCCTCAACGACCGCATCCGCGGCCGCGTGGCCGCCGAGGACGTGGTCGATCCGACCACCGGCGAGGTCATCGTCCACGTCAATGAGATGATCGACCACGACATCGCCAACCGCATCTGCAAGGCGGGCATCCAGGAAGTCACCGTGCGCAGCGTGCTGACCTGCCAGTCGCCCTCCGGCGTGTGCGCGCGCTGCTACGGCGCCAACATGACCAACGGCAAACTGGTCGATGTCGGCGAGGCCGTGGGCATCATCGCCGCGCAGTCCATCGGCGAGCCCGGCACGCAGCTCACCATGCGTACCTTCCACACCGGCGGCGTGGCCACCGGCGACGACATCACCCAGGGTCTTCCCCGCGTCGAGGAGCTGTTCGAGGCGCGCAAGCCCAAGCGCGAGGCGACGCTGGCCGAGATCAGCGGCACCGTGCATATCACGCAGGATGTCAAGAAGCGCCGCAAGCTGACCATCGTCTCCAACGAGGGCGAGGCCGAGACCAAGGAATACCCGATCAACTACGGCGCCAAGCTCAAGGTCGAGGACGGCGACGTGGTGGAGGCCGGCGACGAGCTGATCGAAGGCTCCATCAACCCGCACGACCTGTTGCGCATCCTCGGCGTCAAGGCGGTGCAGGATTACCTGGTCAAGGAAGTGCAGTCCGTCTACCGCCGTCAGGGCGTGGAGATCGCCGACAAGCACATCGAGGTCATCGTGCGCCAGATGCTGCGCAAGGTCAAGGTGGAGGACGCCAACGATACCGACCTGTTGCCCGGCTCTCTGGTGGACATCTTCCGCTTCGACCGCGCCAACCGCAAGACGCTCGAAGCCGGCGGCCGTCCCGCCTCGGCCAAGCGCACGCTGCTGGGCATCACCAAGGCGGCGCTGGCCACGGAGAGCTTCCTCTCGGCGGCCTCCTTCCAGGAGACCACGCGCGTACTCACCGAAGCCGCCATCAAGGGCAAGGTGGACCCGCTGCTGGGCCTGAAGGAAAACGTCATCATCGGCAAGCAGATCCCCGCCGGCACCGGCATGAAGCGCTATCGGGATATCGAGATCCACGAGGCGTACTAAAACGGCATTGGGAGGAAGCCCGAAAGAGCTTCCTCCCCTTTTGTATGTTGAAAAAGACAATGGGCGAATGAGGCATGGGGAGAGCGCGCAGGCCGGAAGGGGCTTTCGCGCATCCGCACGGGTTTGCCGCTCGGACGCCGTCGCGCGCCCACGGGCCTTGCCATGCCGGAGAACAAATCGCGGGGAGGGCTTTGCGTGACCATGGAAGAACTTGCCCACTATGGGCGCTGGTTCCCCGATGAAGGCTACCCATCGCCGCTGTGGTGGTTCGACGCGCGGCGCGGGGAAATGCTGCCCGTGGAGGCGGTCTGCCGCGCCTGCGGCTGCGAGCGCGCCGAGGATTTGGATGTGGAGGCCTGCAAAGCCGTGGACATCATTCCCTGTTTTCAGGTGGATATACCATCGCTGGAGCGCAAGTATGCGCGCGCATACATCTTCGAGCCGCAGCGCACGGCGCTTCTCGGGCTGGACGGGCGGGCGCTGGATCGTGAATTTCGCCGTGTCATCGAGGCAAACGGCATTGCGCGGCACTGGTACGCCTACGAGCTGCGCGCGCTCACGGAAGCGGCGCAATGCTGGCAACGGGAAAACAGAGTGAACGCGGTCAGGGAACGCCCCTGACCGCGCGCTGTATATAGAGGATGCGCGTCTACCGTATTTTCCCCGTTGTGCGCATATCTTCCAGCTTTTTCCGGGCCTTGCGGAACGTCTCCGCCATGGGAACGGCGCGCCCGCCCGCCACGTCCGCCTCGCCACGTCCGCCTTGGAAGCGGCAAGGGCGCGCAGGAGCGCTCGTTCTGTTTGATCGTTGGCCGGACGTTCCGCCTCGCGCGGGCCGGATGTGGGATGGATGTCTCGCATGTCAGACGCCTCCTTTCTCCTGTCACCGCCATTGTACCCAGAATTACCGGCGCGGTCAAGCTCGCGTTGCGCGCAAGGTGAAACCATTCCTCGAATCTTGGGCGGGCGGCAGGGTTTTGCTCGCGGGACGGGCGCGCGTCTGTCCGCACAGCCGTTTCAGGTGGAGTGAAGCGCGTTGGTCCGCACTATGGGCGGGGCGTTCGCAGGCAGTCTATACGCAGGAAGTGACGGCAAAACAGGGAAGGGCTCGGCGGTGGGCAGAACAGGGCATGCGATCATAAAAAGTCCGGCGTAAACGCCGGGCAAAGCCCAGCAGTCTGAAAGCCCGGAATCCCGAAAGCCAGAAACCCCGAAAGCATGAAAACCCCATGACCTGTATTGCGTGCTTGCCAACGTCTTCGTTGGGATATTTGGTTGCGCCCACGTCCGTTGGTCGCCGAATTTGTGAAGTTGTTGCAGGACGGAGAATGGATGGTATAAGCAGGACGATGGAAGTGATACAGAGCGATGAAAAGTCCAGCATTTTAATGCTGGCGGGGGGCGGCGCGCACCTTGCCCCGCAGGGGCAAGCAGCGCCGCCCCCCGAGCCCCCGAGC